>JBAZWN010000055.1:0-2631 GCA_041660285.1 Methylobacter sp. | reverse complement strand
ATTGGGGCTTGAGAATTGAATAATTTGACATTATGTCCTATAATCCGCGTCAATGTAATTTGCGTAAACTGACGCCTTTTGCGGTGTCTTTTTATAAAGTTACAACTAGCATAAATGCACCTTAAAAACAGGGGTTTATAGAAGTGTTTTGTTATTTCTGGGCACGCGAGAGCCTGATTATTCAGGTTGTCGTGTGCCCAGTACACACACAAACACACATGGTATTGGGTTCGATACTTTTTGTTCATAAAGGAGGCAATGCTTTGACAAGTCTGATCTGTGTTTACTCCGTGATCTTTTTTATCGGAGGGGCTCCACTGATTCTGTCACTTATCCTAGGCGATTTGCTCGATTTTGCCGACGGGTTTGTTGACTCGATCGATAGTGCTCTTGAAGGGATTGGTATTGATTTAATCCCAGAGGGAGATTTGGGCGGGTCCGGTAAGTCTGGATTTGGAACGATGTCTTTGATGGCATTTTTGACCCTCTTTGGAGGAGTCGGATTGTTATCTGTAGTGTCGTTTCATACCAGCGTGCTGGGCAGTGTGTTTTTGGCTCTGTTGTCCGGTGTTGTGGCGGCGGTTGTTACCGCGCGGTTTATAGCCATAATGTATCGGATGCAGGCGTCAGGGCACCTGACCGAAGACGACTATATTGGATCTGTTGGTAGCGTGTCGGTGATCATTCCTGCAAATGGGGTTGGACGAGTATCGTTCAGCGTCAAAAAGCAGGTAGTTCGATTGCCGGCAAGAAGCGAGGACGGATCTGAAATCAAGGCTGGAATGATCGTTGAGATAGTTCAAAAGGAGGGATCAATCGCAGTAGTAAAAGAAGTATGGGGATGATTTCCGCATGTCTGATTCAGATTGAATGTTCAACCAAAATTCGGATAGGAGCTCAACATGTTAGACAGTCTTTTGACTTATGCTTTACCCGCCGTAATTGCTGTCGCGGTGGTGGTCGTGCTTTTTGTGATCGTGCGGTCCGTACTCAAGATGTATATTCCGGTGCCGCCTAATAAGGCCCTGATCGTCTATGGCCGGCGCGGATCACGAATGGTTACTGCCGGAGGCACGATTGTGCTTCCGGTCGTGGAAAAGACGGCTGAACTATCGCTGGACATTATGACCATCGAGGTTACCGGCGATGAAGTTAAAACCGTCACAGGTTTTCCCATTTATGTCGATTGGACCGCTCAAATCCGCATCCCGAGTGATGAGGAAAGTATTCAAACAGCGGCCCAGGTATTCTTGGGGAAAGGTCAGGAGATAATCCAACAAAAGGCTAAACTTACGTTGGGTGGTAATCTGCGCGAGGTGATTTCGAAACTCACCGTTGAACAGGTTCACACAGACCGTGACGCCTTTATTGGGAACGTGCAGACCATCATTGCAGATGAAATGAAGCAGATGGGCCTGTTCGTGGTCTCCCTGACCATTCAGGATGTCACCGACAAGGAAGGCTATTTCGAAGCTTTGGCGGCCAAGCGGTTGGCTGAAGTAAAGAAAGACGCCCAGGTGGCGATGGCTGACGCTGATCGGGAATCCCGCGAGAAGACTGCCGATGCGAGGTTAAAAGGTAGGCAAGCTGAACTTCAGGCTGAAGGTCAGCAGGCCGAAGCTGAAAAAGATCTGGATTTGCGAAAAGCCGAATATCGGCAACTGACCGGCACACGTATGGCGGAGGCTGACGCGGCGGTGTTATTGCGTCAGAATCAGTTGGCACAGAATGTGGCGACTGAAGAAGGCCAGATTGAAGTGGCCCGGCAGATGAAGCAGATCGAAGTTCAGGAACAGATGGCGGCTTTGGCGGAAAAACGGTTGGAGACAGATGTCAAAAAACCGGCAGATGCCGAGGCTTACAAGATCAAGATTCAAGCTGGTGCGGCGCGGGAAAAATTGGAGATTGAAGCTTCTGCCCAGGCGACAGCTTCAAAATCCCAATCTGAGGCGCTTACCACGCGCGGTCAGGCTGATGCCAAGGTGATCGAATTGAAAGCTGCTGCTGATGCTTCGGCCGTAAAGGTCGCTGGTCTGGCGCAAGCTGAAGTAACTCGGGCCAATGGTTTGGCTGAGGCGGATGCTGAAAAGCAAAAGCTGTTAGCCCAGGCCGAAGGCCAGGCGAAGCTGGCGGAAGCATTGTCCGCTCAAGGCGAGATCAACCTGCGTATGGCGGCAATTGAAAAGTTGCTGGCGGCCCAGGTGGAAATGACTCGTGCGTGGGCAGAGCCGATGGCACAGATTGGGTCCAATATCAAACTGGTTCAGATTACCGGCGGGAGCGAAGGTGCTTCTCAAGGTAACCCGATTTTCGGGGCGATGGCGCAACTGCCAGAGCTTTTGACCAAACTGAACGCACAATCGGAAGCACTGACCGGAAAAGGTCTCAATGATTTGCTGGCTCAGGCTTTTAGCCTGGTGCAAAACAGTGATGTTGAGCCCAAATCTTCCGTACAAGAATCTACCGACCAAGCGTAACAATAACCCCTAATTTTTAACGGTGCGGCTGAGGCAGAACTACATTTATTTTGAGGCCGAAAGGCTTTGAAATTGATGCTGCCTCAGCATCACCCTTAAGTCCACAATATAATGAAGTCTTGCGGATTTGGGAGTGAGAGTAACTTCTAGACCT
>JBAZWN010000054.1:0-5483 GCA_041660285.1 Methylobacter sp. | reverse complement strand
TACCAGCGAATTATTTACCAATCCTGTCAAAAAGCAGACAGAAGATTATATTACCGGTCGGTATGGATAATTAGGAGCGAGCAATGGACAACAGCAAAATAGGGCATCATATATCGGGCCAGTTTAATAAAGAGCTGGAAGATATCCGTAACAAAGTTTTAACTATGGGCGGGCTGGTTGAGCGGCAGATAGAACTGGCCGTAAATGCTTTCACTACCGGCGATATGGAAATGGCTGAGCTGGTTATCAAGCAGGATAACCAGGTCGATGCGCTGGAGATGGCTATTGATCAGGAGTGCGTGCAGATTATAGCGTTGAGGCAGCCGACTGCATTTGATTTAAGATTGCTGCTGACGGTCATTAAAATCATTAACGAGCTTGAAAGAGTGGGTGACCTGGCTGAGCGTATAGCGAATATGGCAATCCATTTATCTAGCACCGAAGGTAAACATGACGACTATTACGAATTGCAGCACATGGCCGATCTGGTTAAGGAAATGCTGCATGGCGCACTGGATGTCTTCGCCAGGATGAATATAGAGGAAGTAACCATGATTACCGGGCTGGATGAAAATGTTGACCGGGAATACGGCAGCGTTATCAGACAGCTGATTACCCAGATGATGGAGGATCCGAGAAATATCACCCGGATGCTGGATGTGCTCTGGACTGTGCGGGCATTGGAGAGAATTGGCGACCATTCGCGCTATATCTGCGAGCATTTGGTCTATATGGTCAAAGGCGAAGATGTGCGCCATTTGACCCAGGCGGAATTGGAAAGAAAAGTGAAAGGCTGATTGCGTTCAAAACTAAAAAGGCGAGTCATCCCCGGATGACTCGCCTTTTTATTGCCGGTTAAAAACGATTTCCTACCGGAATTATTTTTCCAGGCCGATAAAGTCCCACACCTTGTGGGAGAAGGTTGAATCCTTGTGTTCCAGGACAGGCGGTCCATCCGGGTAGTTGAGCTCATAGATCCTTGCGGTATCCTTGGCAAGGTCTACCATTTCAAGTTTAGCGTAAGCTTCCTGCATGATTTGCAGCGCATAAGGAACCGCTGGAGTGCGCTGATATTTTTCAACGACCGTAGAGGCCCTGGTGATAGCGGCAAGATAAGCTTTGCGCTTCATGTAAAAGCGGGCGACATGGACTTCATACATCGCCAGATTGTTTTTCAGCGCAATCATGCGTTGCTGGGCATCGGGCACATATTTGCTTTGCGGGAACCTGCGAACCAGTTCGGAAAAGTTATCATAGGCATCGCGAGCGTAACCGGGATCACGCTGTGAAGTATCGGTAGGCAGGAAGCGATCAATAAAACCTATGCCGCGATTGTAATTAACCAAGCCTTTCAAATAATAAGCATAATCAACGCTGGAGTTTCGAGGGTTGATCTTGATAAAACGGTCAGCGGCTGCGATTGCAGCCTCGGGATCGGCATTTTTGTAATAGGCGTAAGCGATGTCCAGTTGTGTTTGAGCGGATTCATCGCCAAAAGGATAGCGGGACTCAAGGGCTTCGTATAGTTTGATGGCCTTCTCATAGCTGCCGGCATCTACCGCTGTTTTGGCCTGGGTGCGAAATTTCTCGGCATTCCAGTCGGCATATTCATCTTCCGCATCAGTCTCACTGGAGCCGAGGCTTTTTAGCGTCTCACAGCCTTGAAGGGACAGGCCTAAACAGCAGATAAATAAAAATTTAATTAAAATTAATCGCATAGTGCTAACGACACGTTGTATTATAAGAGGTTTTCTCGCGGGATAAGTGGCGGTACTTGAAATGTCACTGTGATGCGTGAGTATAACTTAACAATGAGTTAATCAGAAGAACTTGTTATGACAAGATTGACGGCAGAAGTGCCATTTGAAATGGCCGGCATGCGATTGGACCAAGTGCTTGCGGAACTGTTTGCGGATTATTCGCGCAGCAAACTGCAAACCTGGGTTAAATCAGGCCGCGTGCAGGTCGACGGTTTAACGCTCAAGCCGAAAGACAAGCTTGAGGGCGGCGAAGTGATATCGCTGGATGCCGAGGCGGAGGTCGTGGTGACATCCGAAGCGGAAGCCATCCCTTTGGATATTATTTATGAAGATGAAAGCATACTGATTGTGAATAAGCCGGCAGGCTTGGTTGTGCATCCTGCCGTGGGAAACTGGAGCGGGACGCTGCTAAACGCCCTGCTGAATCATGATCCAAATCTGGAAACCTTGCCAAGAGCCGGAATCGTCCACAGAATCGATAAGGAAACCAGCGGGCTGTTGATGATTGCAAAAACTTTGCAAGCCCATAACAGCCTGATCGAGCAGCTACAGGACAGGGAGATTACCCGCGAATATCTGGCGATTACCCGGAGCCGCATGACGGCGGGCGGCACGGTGGATGAACCTATCGGCAGGCATCCTACCGATCGCAAGCGCTATGCCGTCAGAGAGAATGGCAAGTTCGCCGTGACGCATTACCGGGTTGAGCGGCGTTTCACCCGGCATACTTTGGTTAAAGTGAAGCTGGAAACTGGCCGCACCCATCAGATCAGGGTGCACATGGCGCATATTCGTTTTCCTTTGGTGGGAGACCAGGTTTATGGCGGGCGCTTTCAAATGCCGCCGGATTGCAGCGAGCGGCTGGAAAAAGAATTACGA
This sequence comes from Methylobacter sp., assembly GCA_041660285.1. Taxonomy (GTDB): domain Bacteria; phylum Pseudomonadota; class Gammaproteobacteria; order Methylococcales; family Methylomonadaceae; genus Methylobacter_A. Next base: position 2,844 of record JBAZWN010000054.1, on the reverse strand, counting down.
AGTTTCAAGCGACAGGCCTTGCATGCGGCAAAACTGGGTTTGGTTCATCCCGTTACTGGTGAATATTGTGAATGGGAGCAGCCATTGCCCGAAGACATGGTCAATTTGCTTGAAGCCTTAGCTGAAAATGAGCGGGATTAACCATTGGCTAACCCCTGATTGGCCGGTGCCTGCTAATGTCCACGCGGCGACTACGTTGCGTACCGGTGGAGTCAGTCAGGGTGTTTACGGCAGTCTTAATCCGGCCATGCATGTGGGTGATCATGTTGGTTTGGTTGAACAAAACAGGCGGGCTATCAGAGAAATGCTGGGGTTGCCTTCAGAGCCGGTTTGGCTGGAGCAAGTCCATAGTAATCGCGCTGTAAAAGCGGTAAAAACCGGGCCACTGCAACAAGCCGATGCCAGCTATACCTGTGAGCAGGGAGTTGTCTGTGCGGTAATGACGGCGGACTGTTTGCCGTTGCTGGTTTGCAATAGGGATGGAACGCATGTGGCGGCCATTCATGCCGGCTGGCGGGGCTTATTGGCTGGCGTGATCGGCAATACGGTAACCGCAATGCAAGCCCAGGATCTGCTGGTTTGGCTGGGGCCTGCAATCGGACCCGGCAGTTTTGAAGTAGGCGCCGAAGTGCGTGCTGCTTTTCTGGAAAAGTCGGCAGCATTCAGCAGCGCTTTTAAAGAGCAAAATAGCGGCAAATGGCTGGCGGATATTTACCAGCTGGCCAGGGTTGATCTGGCCGGACTTGGCATCAATAAGGTTTATGGCGGTAATTTTTGTACCGTCACCGAACATGAACGGTTTTATTCCTATCGCCGGGATAAGGAAACAGGGCGTATGGCTACGCTAATTTGGAGAGAATAAAGTAGTGGATTTATTGATATTAATTATCATCTTTACAGCCGTTGGCGGCGTATTAAGTGTCATGGCGGCCGCAGTTTTTTTATTACTGCCGGATCAGCACAGAAGTGCGGTGCTGCCGCATGGGATCAGTTTTGCCATTGGCGCATTGCTGGCGGTCGCCTTTTGGGGGCTGATTCCCGAGGCATTTGCAGAGATTAAACCTGAGCAGTTTCAAACGTTGTCCGGGACAATTTTAGCCGGCGTGCTCGGTTTTTTTGTGTTGGAAAAGCTGCTGATCTGGCGGCATTGCCACTCCGGCAGTTGCGAGGCGCACGGCGATGAAGACGACCATGATCATGTCCACAGCCACAATCATGGCGTGGCCAAGTCGGCCGGCGCATTGATCATTTTGGGTGACAGCATCCACAATTTTGTCGATGGCGTTCTAATCGCCGCCGCATTTTTGACCGATGTGCAATTGGGCATAGTTACCAGTCTGGCTGTTGCCGCGCATGAGATTCCTCAGGAAGTCGGCGATTTTGCGATTTTGCTGCACAGCGGCTATTCCAAAAGCAAAGCGCTTTTTTACAATATGTTCGCCAGCTTAACCACCGTGTTGGGCGGCGTGCTGGCGTACTTCGGGCTGGAAAATTTGCATGACAGCCTGCCGTATTTCCTAGCACTGGCGGCCTCAAGCTTCATTTATATCGCGGTAGCCGACTTGATCCCGTCATTGCACAAAAAGACCGACATGAAGACTTCCTTGCAGCAGATTGCCTTGATTGCTATGGGTGTGTTGTTGATCTGTTCATTGCATGGTATTGCGCATAATATGGAAGTGTAGGCGCAATAGCTATAGCGTATTGCGCCACAACGAAGCCAAACATGCGGTGCATACGACTGACGCCTATATAAATGTCTTGGCAAATTCCTTATCTAGCAGTAGATCATTGTCGTTTAAGAAATTAACCAGATCTTTATACTCATCACGGTAAAAATCACGCAAAACTTCAGATGATTTCTCGTACTCTTTGAAGTAATCTAAAAGGTGCGTTAAATCTTTTTCAATCAATCTCGTTGTTAAAAATGCCTGCGATGTTTCATCCTTGGAAAGAATCAATAAAGCGGGTAAATTACCCGGAAGAATATTGCTGCTTTTCCGTACAAAATCAATAAACGTGAATGAATCCCGTACAGGAACTTTTTGGTAGTTGTAGTCTATTCGATCAACAAGTTTTTCGATAATACGGTATAAATCGGTACGCTTGGACTCTTCTTGAAAATGCTCGACTTGTTGTTGCGCAGCTTCAGCTGTTTTGGTCAATTCTTTCCGAGTGAGCTGTAGTTCATCTTTAGAAACGGTCAAAGCATCGTTTGATATTTTAAGCGCCCGCGACTGAAGATTAATCGTCCATAATAATGCTAACAAGGCAAGGAAGCTAAAAAACGGACTAAGCACTCCGCCGACGTAGCTACCAAAGATTCCCCAGTCTTCAGGTTTTATACTAAACCCATCTCTAACATGACCTTCATAGGCATAAACATTATTCCAAAACATCCATAGAGCGATACCAGTACCTAAGACTGCTATCCCTACAAGCCATAGCATCCACTGCGATGGATTAGCGTCTTCGTTTTCCTTTGCAGGATTTTTTTGAGATTCTGTGTTTGTCGTTTTCATTGGGTTGAGAAAGTATCAAGGTAATGAATAAATTAAGTCACCACATCAGGCTCAGTCCTGCCTGTGCGTTTTTTGACTTCACAAAACTGTTCGGCAAGGCTGATCAACTCTGCCAAGGCCGCTTGGGCATCCTGATCATGTTTTGATGCATCCGGTTCAAAGCGTTCCAGATAGATTCTTAAGGTTGCGCCGACTGTTCCGGTTCCCGATAAACGAAAAACTATGCGGGAGCCGTTTTCAAAGCCGATGCGTATACCCTGATTGTTGCTGATGCTGCCGTCTACCGAATCTGCATAGCTGAATTCATCGGCATATTTAATGA
>JBAZWN010000053.1:0-6278 GCA_041660285.1 Methylobacter sp. | reverse complement strand
TGCTAAGGCTCAATGGGCGCAAGTACAAACGCTAAGAAAATCAAAAGTTGCACGTGATGTTAATGCAGCACGAACGACTTTTGCAAGCTTAGTGGCTGAGTGCAACAAACTTGCTGGATCTATCAAAGCAGTAGCTTCAATGTCCTTGACAACAGCTCAGAAGACTAGTCGCAACAAACTGAGCACCGACGTGTCGAACTTCCAAAAGACGCTGAAGTAAAACAGCTTCGAACACATCGTCTCAAGATAGGGCGCTCAACTGAGTGCCCTTCTCTTTTTGTAACTTCTTGAAAAAAAGACCTGTCTTCTATTAGGATCAAATCTTGTCGTAGTTCCCTTATTACTTTTTGCAGGAGAGCGTCATGAAGAAATTCGTAAAGACGTGTATGTTGACCGCAAGTATCACATCGATAGCCAATGTTGCTTTCTCCACCATGTCGCTTACGCAAGCACATAGCATAGAGCAAGCCCTGGCCACACAACTCACAACAATAAACCAAAAACCTCACCCATTGCACATACGTGAAATCCGCACAATCACTTTATTAATGCAGATCTATAGAAGCTGCCCCCAGCCAAGTGATCCGATCAAACTTGGCACAGCACTTAATGAAGCTTTTATTACGGCAATTAACAACACAATGCAAAAAAGCTTTCTTGACGTACTCGCAGGTTATATTGCCAAATTTCAGAATATGCAATCACAAAATGTACCCATCTTCAAAGATGTCGATAATAACTTTTCTACTGTCAGCAAAATGCTTTCCGCCAAACAACATGTTGCCGAAACTGAGGCTGACTTCATCAATAACCTTATTGCCACAGCCAATCTAAAAGATGCCGCTCTTTTTTACGATGCATTAAACACCTGTTTATCAACAGCATGCTCGCTGTATCATGACGCCACACCGCTCGATGCGAATCACGTCTGCCTTGCGCTTAATACTGTACTAACCGAGGCAACCAACATTGCAAAAACAATGCCGTCATCAACTTCGCTACCGCTTGTGAATATTATTGAATATTACCTTACTGAACTTCAAAAAATGCCTACGTTGAGGAATTTTGAAAATAGCGCTACCCCTATTGCCACAACACTTGCATCTCTAAAAAAGGAACTCTCGCTCATTGCCAGAATCAATAAAGTTGCAACGCTCACGCCTGCAATAACTTTTTGGAATGCTTGGTCGACAACTAATGGAGATATCACCAACGCATCACTCGATACGGCTTATACGACGTACCAAAAAGAAGCACCTGTCAACGCGCTAGCTGCTTACACCACACTTAACGATTTTTTTGTCAAAGCACTCAGTTGTGTCACCACACCCGATCATTATACGACACTCGAAACATACATTAAAAAATTTCAAAGCATACCTACGCTCAAAGCAACTGCCGACGGTTTTACAACGCTTGCCAAAACTTGCAATGAATCCAGCCTTATTGCCAAGCTCACCTCTGCCGCGGCTGTAACAGGCACCAAGAATTTTTTGGATAGCTGGAGCGCTACGGGTGCATTATTAGATACCGTCGCTACCTCGTACAAAACAGTACAACCAATCAATACATCAACTCTTTATACCGCTCTTCACAATTTACTTACAAAAGCGCTCAATGAAGCACCATTAAGCATGCTCCCACGTCTTTCAACCTATATCACTACATTCCACGAGTTGCCTATATTTAAAGGGAATGGTAAGCATAATTTTGCTGATATAACAAAATTGTATAAAGCAAAACTTAGTGAACAAAATATCATCGACAAACTCACGCGAGCCACGCATTACACAGAACTGTGTGACTTACTCGACAAGGCTCTGACAAAAATCATTTTTGCCGATGACGATTTGTTTAATGCTGTTGCGGCTGCACTTTATCGAACAATTGATCTGATCACACCATATAACTACACAACATATCAATCAGACATCGACCACTATATTGCGCAGGCAGAAGCAAAATTCAATAGTGACTTTGCAACACTTCGTGAATCTCTATTGAACGCCACGCTGATCGCAGCTGCTCAGGTAACTGATCGCAACACTTTCTGGAAAAACTGGAATTCGACTACCAAAAATAATACGCCAAAGCTCTTAGAAACTTTATACATGACGAGTGCTAACGATAAGACCTACAATCCAACCGATACATATAATGCGCTGGAAACATTTTTCATCCAAGCACTCGACATGGCAACAACACACGATCAATTTTCAGAACTCTCAACACACATCAGCAAATTTCGACAAGTACCTGCTCTTACCGCAATCAAAAATGGTTTTGACACAATCGATACAACGGTACAAAAAAAGAGCGTAGCGTCAGAAGCTGAAGAAAATCTCATCGCCTCGCTTACGACAGTAAAAGCATTCCCTGAACTCATTCAATTACTTACACAAGCAACTTCATTACAAGAAACATATGCTCCTCAAAAACTTGCCACCGCTTTTTCATCCGCCTTCGCCACGGCACTTACTACAGCAACAAATACACAAGACACGCGTACCCTCAAAACGATACTTGATAGAGCCCTCAACGTCAGTTTCATCGCCAATAATCTTAAAACGCTCACGACTGCGTTTGTTGACAAACAGCAAGCGATAACAACAGAAGAAAACCTTATTGCAAACCTTGCCACAAAAACAACAATCATCGAAATTCTTCCACTCCTTCAGCACGCTACAAGAATAAAAAAACCCTACAACGCGCCAAAGCTTGCCGCTGCGTTTGCCTCCGCCTTAAACATCGCTATTACTACTGCAGACAATACCACTGATCTCACTACCATTCGCACCATACTCACCGCAGCTACAAATAGAGAATATCTTAACATCAACCACGATGCCCTCACCACAGAAGTAACCGCCAGGTATAAGGCAATAGCATCAGAAGAAAGACTCATCGCCGCACTCTCTTCCAAAAACATACGTCCTAACAAAATCAAACTCCTCAAGCAAGCTCTTAACGCGCCACACCACTACAACGACACAAAGCTTGCTCGCGCCTTTGTGGCTGCCTTCAAGGCTGCCCTTACTACAGCAACCGATGCCGACATAGTCGCGCTTCAAGGTGTGCTCGCAGCGGCTCAGCACGCCGCATACTTGAGCCTCAGCCTCCCCTTGTTGACAACAACATTTACTCAACGACAGCGCATACACGAGACAGAAGCTCTACTTATCTTGAAACTCACTGATTCCACTACACTCACTGATCTGTATACCTATCTCGCACCGGCCGTTGCACCATCTCTTGTCATTAATACTCTTGATCTTGGCGATGCCGTTGCAACCGCACTTAATAAAGCAGTCACCCTGGTAACAGAAAAAAACTACACAACCGAACAACCAAAGGTCGCACGCTATATCGCTGCAGCACAATCTAAATTTTTAGATATAAAAAACTTACCCGTCGTAAGTTCAACACCAGATCGTATTTTTATAGAAAATTGCAATAACTTAGAAGCCGCATGCCACAGCCTTATAAGAGCACTTAATCAAGCGCAAGAAGCAGTCCGCAAGATACCATCAGCAGCACGAACGACATCAAACATTGCGCTCTTGTATTCATCGGTTGCACTCAACAAAGCCTTATCGCGCCTCAATCAAGCAGTTTCAGCGCTACAGAAAACACCGCACGCTGTACGAGCGTCATATAGCTCCAATCCACCCGTTAAAAACGCCTGTACTCATATTATTAATTCACTCAGCGCCACAATCTCAGCGCTTGCCGCTGACCCACATATCGTTGATGGCACCCTGCAAACATTGAATCTACCTCTGTTGAAAGCAACATTACAAAACATGCAACAAATGGCGCAACAATCTTAAGGAGAACATTAATGAATTTTTTACGAACACTTGGCCTTCTGCTTCTTGCCAGCGTGTGCAGACCGCTGATGGCCCAACAGCCACTCTCCAAAGACGCCCTTAATAAACTCGGCATTTACGAAGGCTCTCGATTAAGAATACGAAATGCAGCTGGTGATGCTAGCACGTGGGGATGGGCGCAAGCAGAATTTAAGTCAGTTTTTGGGGCACAAATTCCAACCGGTCAACACTTTTTTAATATAAAAGTCAATCCACAAGACATAGCGGCGGTGCTCGGCTATGGCAATTTGGGATCACTATTTATTGTGCACTACCAGGGCGATAAAATAGCGCTTAAGGTCAAAGTATTTGGCGGCGGTGGATATAACGCTAGTCAAAATATTGACAAGTACGTTGATAATCCATATTTCGGAGTAAACCCTGTTTATTTTGACGTTATCCCGCAACAAACACCAACGGCTGTCACAGGTTCCTATGTAGTTGCATTCAGAAAAGGCACGGGAACCGCAGCCGATCCCTATGCGTATCTCAATGTCGGCACAGCTGCAAGCAACTCCGCACAATACTTCACCATAGACGTTCTCGATGCCAAACGTGAGAGCGCCGCATCTCGTGGCACGCCTCTCATCTATGAGGATTCTTGCTACCAAATTTTCATAGCAGGAACCCCTCTCAATGTATGGGTCTGCGGAGTTAACTATGGCAACGGAAAAACATTAAATTTTGGCAATATTACATTCAGAACGGGCATTAAGGATGATCGACCTTATTCTACTGCCGCAGCCTTGTGCATTTTGAACGGTAAAAATCAAAGTCAATTGTCTGCAGGAACCATTAACTATGGTGATTCTATACGTATAGTCGGTCTCCACACCATACTCTCAGGCGCAGCCGATACTTCTAATGAAATTTATCCATGGCGCCAATGTTCTATTGGTAATACCATTGTAGGATGGGTTACACAAAGTAACCGAAATTTTGTTACCACAGACGATCCAGCACAAGTTTTTATCGTCACTAGTGCCTTGATCCCAGGTACGAGCACCGCTATTTATGACGAACATACACCTGTTTGTGCAAACGATGCTATCCGCTTAGTTCCATATTGGAATACATCTTCAACAAGTACATATCCTTATGCAAGTTCAACCAATCTGTGGTTCTGGAATAATTTAACTGATCCACAACATAGCGGTATGTACTGGAACAACAATCCACCTTATGATCAAACATACAATCTCTTTTCGCTGAAAAAACTCCCTAATACATCCGCATTACCTACTACTGGAACTCAAACCGGACCGATACAAGGTGCGTGGGCTCATTCTACTATAAGCATCGCTATTGATAACCTTAATAAGGCAGCCACGCAGTCAGATTTAGCAGCAATAATCGTCTTGCTCTCCAAAGCGATACAAATGGGCATAACGCCAGAATACACTCAAGCTGTTAGTGACGCCTTTACAAAAGCGTTCACTAACGCCGTAAACCTCGTACAAGCCACGCCAGATATCAAAACGCTTCGAACAATTATGAATTCTGTCGCAGGGCAATTATATCTTGGCTCTAACCTTGCAGCACTTACTACCACACTTAATAGCAAAGCTACAACAACCGAAGACACGCTTATCGAAAAGCTCAAAGCTGCAAGCGCTCTATCAGACCTGGCAGCAATCATCCCCTTACTCAACCAAACAATCGGCACAACGCCCACAAACGCTCAAGCCCTCGGCGATGCGTTTACCCTGGCATTCACCAAAGCTGTTGATCTTGTGGAAACTGCGCAAGATTGCGCAACGATTAAAACAATGATTAATTACGCGAACGTGCAAACATATCTTGGCTCTAACCTTGCAACACTGAAAGCAACATTCAATAACAAAGCTGCCGCAATAACTGCACAACAAGCAGCAGAAACAAAAATAAATACTGATCTTGCCTCTGCTACCGCTGCAACTTCGGTAACCATTGCTTCAATCACCAAAGCGATCAGCGATGCATTCACCGCTATTGCCGCATCACCAATAAATTCAAAGCTTCTTGATCAAGCATCACTCGGCACAACGATCGTAGCCGCTTTTACTAAAGCAATTAGCCTTGCTACAGCTCTCACTGACTGCACAACCATCCAAAGCCATATCACTGCTGCAACACCGCTCTTCTCAACAATAAACTTTGCCACCATTAACTCTGCGCTAACTCAAAAGGCTGCAAATCTTACTGCTCTTGCTGCACAACAAGCAGCAGAGGCAAAAATAAATACTGATCTTGCCTCTGCTACTACTGCAACTTCGGTAACCATTGCTTCAATCACCAAAGCAATCAGCGATGCATTCACCGCTATTGCCGCATCACCAATAAATTCAAAGCTTCTTGATCAAGCATCACTCGGCACAACGATCGTAGCCGCTTTTACTAAAGCAATTAGCCTTGCTACAGCTCTCACTG
>JBAZWN010000052.1:0-7055 GCA_041660285.1 Methylobacter sp. | reverse complement strand
GATGAAGCGGGGTTGTTGCGCTTCGTCGAGCGCCAGGAGTTCGAATCCAGGCACCCAACCCAGGAGGGCCATGAGCTGGCATCCGTTGCAGATGCCGAGTGAGAACGTGTCCGCGCGCTTGCGGAAGCGTTCCAGCTCTTGGCTCACCCGCTCGTTGTAGCGGATGACTCCAGCCCAGCCCTTGGCCGCGTCGAAGACGTCAGCATTGGCGAAACCACCTACGAACGCGATGCCGCGGAAGTTGTCGAGAGAGACGCGACCTTCCAGCAGGTCGGTCATGGTCACGTCCCACGGCTCGAAGCCGGCAGAATAGAACGCGGCCGCCATTTCACGATCGCCGTTGCTCCCTTTTTCGCGGATGATGGCAACCTTGGGTTTGTTGGCTGCGTTCAGGATATGTTCCGGCGTCGGCTGAGGCTTGAAAGTTGCGAGATACGGCGGCGGGGTCAGCAGGTGGTGACACGCCTTCTGTTCCGAACGTACGCAATCAGGATTAGCTTGCAGCATATCCAGTGCGTCGCTCGTCCTCTCCCAGAGAGCGCGCATGTCGGTCATGCTCTCTTTGAGCACGATTCGTCCGCAGAAATCCACCACGACCTTGTTGTCCGAGATGACGCTGCCGAGGCAGTAGGCTGGTATGCCAGCATCCTCAAGTATCTCGAGGACAGATTGCCTATCCTTGCATTCAATGACTGCTCCCAGCTCTTCGCAGAACAAGCATGCCAAGGCATTGTCATTTTCGTTCATGTAGGCGCGGAAACCCTTGTTCCCGCCGAAGGCCATCTCGAGCAAGGTGATCATGAGACCGCCCTGGCTCCGATCATGGTAAGAGACGATGCGTCCTTCGGCGGTGAGCCTTTGAATGACTTGGAACGCGGTCTTGGCCAGTTTGGGATCGTCCACGTCCGGTGTCTCGTCCCCTACTTGACCGTGGACCTGGGCCAGAGCTGACCCGCCCAGGCGGTGTTTGCCGGGCGCAAGATCGATCAGGATCAGCGCGTTGCCAGCCTTCTTCAAATCCGGCGTAACCTTCTGGGTCACGTCTTCCATGGGCGCGTAGGCCGAGAACACCAAGGTCGACGGTGACTTGACTGTCACTGGCTGACCAAGGAAATCGGTGGTTTTTACGGCCATGGACAGACTGTCCTTGCCTCCGTCAATCGCGATGCCAAGATCGATGCAGAAAAGGCTGAGCGCCTCGGCCGCGTCAAACAGCCACGCGCCTCCGCCCGGCAACTTGGCCGCCATCATCCAGTTGGCAGAACCCTTCACGTCCTCGAGTTTGGTGATTTTGGCGCCAGCCATGTTGAACAGCGCCTCACCCAACGTCATGCGCGCCATAGCCTTGGGATTGATGAGCCCGATCATTGGCCTCTCTCCCAAGCTGTGGGCCGCGCCGTTCAGTCCGAAGTAGCTGTCAGCGCGGACCGCATAATCTGACAAGGGCAGATGGTTGGGTCCGACGCATTGTTGCTGGGGAGTCAGACCGCGCACGCAACGATCAACGTTACGCGTCAGAAATTGCTTGGAACCGACCGCCACTGCTTGGGAGATGAGTTCGAGCGCTTCACGAACCGTCAGTCCTTCCGGCAATTCGAGCGGCTTGGTTACGACCGGCACGCGCTTGTCTTCGAAATGCTTGGGCGGTAGCTTGCCGAGGATCTTTTCCAAAGGCAGGTTGACCGGCGTTGAATCATCTCGTGAATCAACAACTACAAGCTGGCCGTCGCCCGTCACTTCGCCGATGACCACACAGGGTACGCCTTCGCGTTTGGCGATGCTCATCAAGAGCGTCAACCTCTCCCGCTTGCAGAGAATGACCAACCTTTCCTGTGATTCATTCCCCCATCTTTCCAGATTGGAAAGGCTGGCATCTCCGCATGGGATGGCTTGCATGTCGAGACGCGCACCGGCCGGGTTGACGAGTTCCGGACCGCCATTACAGTCGCCGCCCGCTCCCAGATCGGTGATGAACTCAATGGGATTATCGTCGCCCATGGCCACGCAGCCCTGAACAACGCGGTAAGCCCGCTGTTCCATTTGGGCGTCGCCGCGCTGGACAGAATCAAAGTCCAGTTTGGCATCGCCCGCACCGGAGATACCGGAACTGCTGGAACCGCCGCCCATGCCAATGCGGTAGGCCGGGCCGCCGATCTGGACAACCAACATGCCTTTTTCAGGTTCGCCCTTCTTGAAGTGTGCGTCGTCCATGGATCCGGCCGCCGTTACGTACAAGATGGGCTTCTGATAAGCATAGTGCTCGCCGTTGGGCAGGGTGATGGCAATGCTCTGCACGAATCCGAACGTGGTCGGTTCGCCAAAACAGTTGCCATAGCCGTGCACTCCCCGACTACCTTCGATCAGGATGCGCAAGGGAGACGCGACATTGGGCGGATGCGGCCAGGCATCCTTTTCCCACGGCAAATCATAGCCGGGGATTCTGAGGGCTCCCACGCTGTAACCGGCTCCGTGCATGCCGCACAGTCCGCCGCGGGCGATAGCGATGGCATCGCGCAGATCGCCTCCGATCCCTGTCTCGGCGCCCGGTTGTGGACAGATGAGGGTCGGATGGTTGTGAGTCTCCGCCGTCAGCGTGAGATGCCTGTAACGAATCTTGGTCACAAAGGGACCCGGCTTGGTCTGGTCTACCGGCTCGAAAACCGGAACCTTGTGGCCGCGGATGGCCGAGCTGTCGTCGCAGAAAGCAAGCAACGAGTTGTTGGGGTTGGTGCGCCAGGCCAGCTTGACGATATCCATCAGGGTCATTTCTTCTTGGACGTTGTCGATGGTGTGGATGCCCTTGAAGAACCCGTGACGCGAGTGTTCGGAGTTGGCTTGCCCCAGCTGGAACAATTCGACGTCGGTCGGATTGCGCTTCAGCTCATTTCTGAACAGATCGCCTAAGAAGCTCAGATCCTGTTCATCCCAGTGGCAATTGCGGCTTTTCCCGAACGCTAGCAGGTTCGCGCGCCAATCGTCGCCCATGACGTCGATGATCCGGACCGGTTCCGGTTCGCGGACTTCGCCGAAAGACGTGAGCGGTTCGCGGTAGCGCATCTGGATCATGCGATCGTGCAACGGCTCCAGGAACTGATTGGCCTGCGCATCGTTGAGCTCGACATCCAGACCGTAGCGGCAGGCGCGTTCGAGGCGTGTGATTTTCCAGAAGCCGCAGGCGTTGCAGATATCGACGGCCGTGGATGAGTACGGGGTCACGAAGTTGAGACGCGGCCCTACCTCCAGCACGGTCTTGGCCGAGATGCGCGACGTGTCGCTGAAACCGTCAGGCTCAAACGTTTCTGAGAGCAGCCAATTCAGTTTCAGCAACTCTCGGCCGTCGAACGGTTCTCTGTGTTCGATGTAGTAGCACCATTCGGTTGTGATGGGTCCGAGACTGAGACCAAGGCGGTCAGAGGCAGCGGACGAGAGTTGGACAGCTTGCGCTTCAGTCAGAGCATGGGCACGGAACAGCTTGGTCAACATGGGGATCCTCCTCTGAGCTTTAAACGCCGGTTTGCCGGCGTTGGTTCACTTGTCAATGTAAAATATCCGTGCGTATCACGGATACCATCGCCAAAGATTAGAGGTTATATATAAGGATGTCAAACCTTAATTTTTGCAGTTGACCGGCTTGACAAAATGGCTAATTTGTGCTATTCTTTAACATCGTACTTTGAAATCGGTTGGGTTGTTATTAGGCTTATTTCAGTCAAAAAATGGAATTAGCTTATAACGCCCCAACCACAGGAGACAACATGAAGCAGATGAGACTGTTTGTGCATATCATGGACCAAGTTCATAACAGTGAGTCGACGGTCGCGAAAGCGATCAAGATGGTCGTGACTCCGTTGCAGAGTTGCGCCATCGTGGACAAGCTGGTTGATGAGAACGATGTCGAAGCTGACGTCGCCATCGTCGATGAATCGAGTCAAGCACTCCGGTTCATCAAGGAGACCGAGAAGACTACGGTAGTCATATCCTACCTAATGAAGGATATGAAACTAGAAGCTGAGGCGCTCGCCGCTAGGTATCCCGGCCGCGTACTCACCTGGTGCTACGTCGCAGCCAAGGGTGAACCCGATTTCTTTATTAAGCTCGCCACGCTCATCAACGAGAAAGCCAAGGAGGAGTCATGAAGATCTTGCTCGTCGACGACAGCGTCAAGAACCGCCGCGCCGGCAAGAAGCAACTCGAAGCGCTTGGACACGAAGTGGTCCCGATCTGCGAGTACACCGGAGCCTACGAGCTCGCATCCGAGACCAAGTTCGACGCCGTTCTGCTCGACTTGCTCATGCCGGTTGAAGGCATGATGCTCGGCACGGACGCCCGCGTTGAGCACCTCGGCAAGGAGATGGATGTCGGATTTGCCATGGTGCTTGCCATGGCCATGAAAGGAGTCCCCTGGATCGCAGTCGCGACCGATACCAACCATCACAATCATCCCGCGTCGGCGCTGGTGGATTGGTTCTCGGGCCGCGTGCTGACGATCAACGGATCCACCGCCCTCATCATGCACTCCCCCATGTGCAGTGATGGAACCAAAGACTGGGGCACGGTTCTCGCACGTCTACTAGCCTCCAAGCCGTAGACACTCACGCGAGACCATCTCACACCCTCCGAACCCGCAAAAACGGGATCTACTTCGGAGGGTTTCGTGTTTATGGATACAAAAAATCCGCTTGTGCGGATTTTTTTATGTTCTTCAAATTTATTTCTTCTTCTTGGCAGGAGCCTTTTTCTTAGCCGCCTTTTTAGCCGGCTTCTCTTGTTCGATGGCTCTAACCTCTAGGCCATCGATGGCTTTCTCATCTTGCATGATGGGATCGACAGCCACTGACTTTAAAGCCTTTAAGATGGCATCAAGTTTAGTGTTGACGATCTTAAACTGCTCCTTGGTCTGCTCGGTGTTGCTGTTTTTGGCCGTATCGCTGCCGGCAAAGCATGCCTTGCAATAGACTGGTTTGGAACCGTTAGGGCGAAAAGGCACCTCACAAGCGGATCCGCATTTTTCACAAGTGGCCTTAAACAAAGGCTTTTGATCAAATGACTTGCGGAAGTCCCCGCCTTCAGAGCGGCGAGGTCCGGCGTTTTCATCTCTTTTAAAACAATTACTGCAGAAAATCGGCCGATCGCCGGTTGGCCTAAAAGGCACTTGGCAATCCTTGCCGCACTCGCTGCAAACAGCGTCATGCATGGCTGGTCGATCAAAATCACGACCCCCGGATCTCTCCCAGGGCTTGCTTGCTCCAAATTTCTTCTTGTCCGACCATCCGCCGGAACTGTTTCCTCGATCTCTAAAAGGTGGCTTCATAATATTGGGTAATCTCTGCTTTTATCAGAGTTGACGAAGTATAGTCTATATTGCGAAAAATTGCAAGGGTTAGTCTCTGCTCACGTCATTACAGTCCTGTTATTGACTTCGCCTCGATGGTTGATGTCCCGTCCTGGCTTACTGTCACAGTCTTAACCATTCCGATGCCTTTCACCCACCATTCGGTGGATGTCTGAGTTGACGGCGGGATCTTGCCCATCTTGGCGACCGTAGTCGACGTGCGTTTGATTTCGACTTTCATGGCCGTAAAGGTGCCGGCCGGAACTGTAACCGACTCTTCGCTGATGGCTCGGCTTTGCTCTGTCGTGGTCAGGGTGATCGAACCAAGGCTGGCGGCCGCATCCCCGGACAAATCCATCCTGATGGTTTCAGAATTGCTCCACGCAGAGCCGGCCTTTACGTTCGCCGGCATATACATGCCGGTCGAGGAGACTATGGTCGTCTTAAACGTGGTTCCCTGCATGGCAGCGCCGAGGCTGGATGAGCCCTTCAACTCCACTGAACCGCTGGCGCAGTCGGCCGTCATGTCGGCCGTGGAACCGTCCGCGAGTTCCGCGCGGATCGTGGCCGTGGTGCCCGCGACGCTGACGGTCCGGATCGTGTAATCGGAGCTACCCGCCGATGAGGTTTCGTGATAAGTAATGGCCATGCCCGGTTTAAAAGGATAGTACGGGTTGCCACAAGTGTCTGACGTCTTGTCGCCCGTCGTGTTTGATGTCTGCTGTCCGCATCCAACGCCAACGAGCGCGAGCGATGCGAACATCAGCGAGGTAAGAATGAGAGATTTGAAACGCATATTAAGGAAAAAATTAATGAGATTGTAGTTATAATAACACGATGCTTATCGTGGGACGGCGTATCCACAAAGTCAGGCTGGGGATAACTAATTATTGACTCAACGTCATCTAGATGCAGTTTCGTGTTATAATGTTTCTTATAAATCATCTTTATTTATTAATTTAATCCCTATTTACACTTGGGATAAATAATTTGTTTATGAGCATGAAACTGTTCTTTAAAATGAGATACGTTCCAGCCCTGCTGTTCATTTTGATGGCCGCGCCGACTGCGCATGCGGCGGCCACGTCTCCAAGTCTTGGAACGGCTGCCAGCTACTCAGTTTTAGCTGGCACATCAGTAACTAACTCAGGTGCGACGACTATCTCGGGAGATGTGGGTATTAGCCCGGGTGCGGCACTCCCTCCCAATGTCACAGGCTGGGGTTCTGTGACCCTCTTAGGTACTTTGAACGACGCGAATGGAGCCGCTCTTACGGCCCAAGGAGATAGAGATCTGGCCTTTAGCGCCCTCGGTTCCCAAGGTTGCGATACTACATTTGCAGGAGCCTTTAAGGAGCTGGCCGGAGAGACTCTTGTGCCAGGCGTCTACTGTGCGACCTCATTTCATTTAACGACGGGAACACTTACCCTCAATGGAGGCATTGCTGATGTCTGGGTTTTTAAATCAGCGAGCGATCTCATTGTTACAGGCGCTTCCGCCAAGGTTCTCATGACCAGCGGGGGTCAACCCTGTAATGTGTGGTGGCGGGTTGTGAGCGGCGCGAGTCTTAGCGCGAGCAGTATATTTGTAGGCAACATTCTTGCGGGCACCAGCATTACATTTGGTACGGGTGCCAGTCTAGACGGGAGAGCGCTCGCATCAACCGCGTTAGTCTCGTTGCTGGGCAATAGTATTTCAGGACCGACCTGCGCGCCCGCGCCTG
>JBAZWN010000051.1:0-7637 GCA_041660285.1 Methylobacter sp. | reverse complement strand
TCAACATAGAATTAGAGCGGGAATAGTACTCCCGCTCCGTTCCAATGAAGTTAACAGATAGCCTGTTCTGGAATACACCAGAAAGTATTTAAAGAGGACATACTCTTGAAAGATTTAATGAATTTCTTAAAACGTCAAGGTCGTGCCGATGATTTCGACGGCATTCGTATCGGATTGGCATCGCCGGATATGATCCGTTCGTGGTCATATGGCGAAGTAAAAAAACCGGAAACGATCAACTACCGTACTTTCAAGCCTGAGCGCGATGGCTTGTTTTGCGCTAAGATTTTTGGCCCGGTCAGTGATTATGAGTGTCTTTGCGGCAAATATAAAAGACTGAAGCACCGCGGCGTTATCTGCGAAAAGTGCGGCGTTGAAGTAACGCTGTCCAAAGTTCGCCGTGAGAGAATGGGGCATATTGACTTAGCCAGTCCTGTTGCGCATATCTGGTTCCTGAAATCGCTGCCTTCCAGAATCGCGTTGTTATTGGATATGACGCTGCGCGAAATCGAGCGCGTGTTGTATTTTGAATCGTTCGTGGTCTTGGATCCCGGCATGACCCCTCTGGAAAAAGGTCAGCTGCTCACCGATGACGATTATCTGGATGCGGTTGAATTGCATGGCGATGATTTCGTCGCAAAAATGGGTGCGGAAGCTATCTATGACCTGCTCAAATCAATTGATTTAAAAGAGCAGGTTGAAATTCTGCGCCAAGAGATAAACTCTACCAGCTCAGAAACAAAAATCAAAAAGTACTCGAAACGCCTTAAAGTCATGGATGCGTTATTGAGCTCAAGAAATCGTCCGGAATGGATGATTCTGAAAGTGTTGCCAGTATTGCCGCCTGAATTGCGTCCGCTGGTTCCTTTGGATGGAGGCCGGTTCGCAACCTCTGACTTGAATGATCTTTATCGCCGCGTTATCAATAGGAACAACCGTTTAAACCGGTTGTTGGACTTGAATGCGCCGGACATTATTGTTCGTAACGAAAAACGCATGTTGCAGGAATCTGTTGATGCGTTGTTGGATAACGGCCGTCGTGGCCGTGCGATTACCGGCACCAACAGAAGGCCGCTTAAGTCATTGGCGGACATGATCAAAGGCAAGCAAGGGCGTTTCAGACAAAACCTCTTGGGTAAGCGCGTTGATTATTCAGGGCGTTCTGTAATTGTTGTGGGGCCTACATTAAGGCTGCATCAATGCGGTCTTCCGAAAAAAATGGCATTGGAATTGTTCAAGCCATTTATTTTCAGCAAATTGCAATTTCGCGGTTTAGCCACAACCATTAAAGCAGCAAAGAAAATGGTTGAAAGAGAGGGTGCTGAAGTCTGGGATATCCTCGAAGAAGTTATCCGCGAACATCCGATTTTGTTAAACCGTGCGCCTACCCTGCACAGGCTTGGCATTCAAGCATTTGAGCCGACTCTGATTGAAGGTAAAGCGATTCAGTTGCATCCGCTGGTTTGTAGCGCGTTCAACGCCGACTTTGACGGCGACCAAATGGCTGTGCATATTCCGCTGTCGATTGAAGCTCAGCTGGAAGCCAGAACATTGATGATGGCGACAAATAACATTTTGTCTCCTGCAAATGGCGAGCCTGTTATCAATCCGTCGCAAGACGTGGTATTGGGGCTTTACTACATTAGCCGCGAAAAGATTAACGCCAAAGGCGATGGCAGCATATTTGTCAGTGTCGGCGAAATTCATAAGGCTCTGCAAACTAAAACAGTTGAATTGCAATCTAAAATTCAGTTGCGCATAACAGAGAAAGTGGTTAATGAAAAAGGCGAAACTGAAGATAAAACCCATCGGGTAGAAACCACTGTAGGCCGTGCGTTAATCTGGGAAGTCGTTCCAGACCGTATGCCTTACGAGCTGGTTAACTGTGACATGACCAAAAAGAACATATCACGGCTGATCAACTACAGCTATCGCTACTTGGGCAACAAGGACACCGTGATACTTGCTGACCAGCTAATGTATTTGGGCTTCAGGTATGCAACGATTTCCGGGGTTTCATTTGGTATCGAAGATATGGTTATACCGGCCAAAAAAGTCGATATTATTAAAGCCTCTGATGCTGAAGTTAACGAGATTCAAAGCCAGTACGCCTCCGGTTTGGTAACCGACGGTGAGCGATACAACAAGGTTGTCGATATCTGGTCGCACGCTAATGACCAGATAGCCAAAGTTATGATGGACGGCCTGGGTGAGGAATCGGTTGTTAATGCTGAAGGCAAGACGGTAAAGCAAAAATCATTCAACTCTATCTTTATGATGGCGGAGTCAGGTGCTAGGGGTTCTGCGGCGCAGATTCGTCAGTTGGCCGGTATGCGCGGCTTGATGGCCAAGCCTGACGGCTCGATTATTGAAACGCCTATCACAGCTAACTTCAGAGAAGGCTTGGACGTATTGCAGTACTTCATTTCAACGCATGGCGCCCGTAAAGGTTTGGCGGATACGGCGTTGAAGACTGCGAACTCTGGGTACTTGACTCGTCGCTTGGTGGATGTTGCTCAAGATCTGGTGATTAACGGTGATGATTGCGGCACTACGAATGGCTTGATCATGACGCCTATTATTGAAGGCGGTGATGTTGTTGAGCCATTGTCAGAGCGCGTATTGGGCCGGGTTGCTGTAAATGACGTAATGGATACTGCGGGCGAGAAAGTAGTTGTTCCTGGCGGCACTTTATTGAATGAGCACTGGGTGTCTATTCTTGAAGAGCACAGTATTGATCAGGTTTTGGTTCGGTCAATTATTACCTGTGAAAACAGGCATGGTGTCTGTGCCGCCTGTTATGGTCGCGACTTGGGTCGTGGGCATCTGGTGAATATTGGCGAGGCGGTAGGCGTTATTGCTGCTCAATCAATTGGTGAACCGGGTACACAGTTGACAATGCGGACTTTCCATATTGGCGGGGCGGCATCGAGATCGGCTGCAATCAGCAATGTCCAGGTTAGATCAGCGGGTACTGTGCGTCTTAACAACCTCAAATCAGTGGTTAACCGTGAAGGCAACTTGGTTGCTGTTTCCAGATCCGGCGAGGTTGGCGTGGTTGATGACTATGGTCGCGAGAAGGAGCGTTATAAAATCCCTTATGGTGCGGTGCTTTCAGTTCAGGAAGGTTCTCGAATCAATGCGGGCGATATTATTGTTACCTGGGATCCTCATACCCATCCGGTTATTACCGAAGTTGACGGCGTGGTTGAGTTAATTGACTTCGTTGATGGCGTTACCGTGCAAAAGCAATCTGACGAGGTTACCGGTTTAAGTTCGCTGGTTGTTACTGATCCTAAGCAACGGGGAAGTGCGGGTAAAGAATTGCGTCCGATGGTGAAGTTATTCGACGGCGCTGGAAATGCAATTTATTTGCCGGGAACTGAAATACCCGCGCAGTATTTTTTACCCGCAGGTGCTATCGCAGGTATTAAAGACGGCGGCGAAGTAAAAGTCGGCGATGTATTGGCCAGAATTCCGCAAGAGTCCAGTAAAACCAGAGATATTACAGGTGGTTTGCCGCGAGTTGCAGACTTGTTCGAGGCGCGTAAAACCAAGGATCCTGCAATACTTGCGGAAACCAGTGGAACCGTGTCGTTTGGAAAGGAAACGAAAGGCAAGCAGCGGGTAATAATCACTGATTCTGCGGGTGAACAGGTTGAAACGCTGATACCAAAATGGCGTCATATCACGGTCTTTGAAGGTGAATATGTTGAAAAAGGCGAGACCATCGCTGAAGGTGAATTGACGCCGCATGATATTCTGAGGCTGAGAGGCATTGAAGAATTGGCAAATTATCTGGTGAAGGAAATTCAGGATGTGTATCGTCTTCAAGGCGTAAAGATCAATGATAAGCATATCGAAGCTATCATTCGTCAAATGCTAAGAAAGGTCGAGATTACAGCATCAGGTGATACCGGATTCTTGAAAGGCGATCAGGTTGAGCGTGCTGCGTTGCGTGAAGAGAATGACAAGATGGAGGCTGAAGGGAAGATCCCGGCTAGTTATAATTCCGTGTTGTTAGGGATTACCAAGGCGTCATTGGCAACAGAATCATTTATCTCGGCGGCTTCCTTCCAGGAAACAACCCGAGTATTAACCGATGCGGCTGTTCGTGGATTGAGTGACAGCCTGCAAGGGTTGAAAGAAAACGTTATCGTTGGTCGATTGATTCCGGCAGGAACGGGGTTGGCTTACCATGAAAGCAGGAAAAACAGGTTCGCCCAGCACGAAATGGTGGAAAATGAAGAGACTCTTCCTGTGGATGCAGGGGATGTAGAAGAAGCCCTTAAACAGGCTTTAAACCTTTAAGGGATAATTCATCACTAAATTGGCTTGACCCGTTTAGAGTTAGCAAGTATTATACCCTGCTCAAAAGAGCTAACGCGCTTGAGTCGGGTCGAATCACAAAAGAACCGTCGGCATTTAATGTGCACGGCGGTTCTTTTATTATCTGACAGTTAAATTGTATATCGGAGTAAACAAAGATATGGCCACGATCAACCAATTGGTCCGTAAGCCTCGTGCTAAAAAAATAGAAAAAAGCAATGTTCCTGCGTTGGAAGCTTGTCCTCAGCGTAGAGGCGTATGCACCCGTGTTTATACAACAACGCCTAAAAAACCAAACTCAGCTTTGAGAAAAGTGGCAAGGGTCAGGTTAACTAACGGATCAGAGGTTAGTAGTTATATTGGTGGTGAGGGTCATAATCTTCAGGAGCATTCCGTGGTTCTGATAAGAGGTGGTCGTGTAAAGGATTTGCCTGGTGTTAGGTATCACGTTGTTCGTGGTAGTTTGGATGCTTCAGGTGTGGCTAACAGAAAATGTGGCCGCTCTAAATATGGAACAAAACGGCCTAAAGGCTAAACGTCAGTTGGTGAGATAAATGTCTAGAAGAAGAGTCGCTACGAAAAGAGAAATTATTCCAGATCCAAGATTTGGCAGCATTATGCTGACCAAATTCATGAATATGATTATGGAAAGTGGCAAAAAATCTGTTGCAGAGAGTATTGTTTATGGCGCTTTGGATGTAATCGAAAGCAAAGGCCATAGTGAGCCTCTGGAAGTGTTGTCTAAGGCTTTGGAAAATGTTCAGCCTAGGGTTGAGGTTAAATCTCGCCGGGTTGGTGGTGCGACATATCAGGTGCCGGTTGAGGTTCGTCCTTCAAGACGCATGGCTTTGGCAATGCGTTGGTTGATTGACGCATCGCGCAAAAGAAATGAAAGAAATATGCCTGCCAAGTTGGCTGGTGAGTTGATGGATGCCTTTGAAAGCAGAGGGTCTGCGGCTAAGAAGCGTGAGGATACGCATAGAATGGCTGAAGCCAATAAAGCGTTTTCGCATTATCGTTGGTAACAGTAAAAGTATACTAAAGACTGTTTAGTTGTGGCACGCAAAACTCCGATAGAGCTTTATCGTAATATCGGCATCATGGCGCATATTGATGCTGGCAAGACTACGACTACGGAGCGGGTGCTTTACTATACGGGTGTATCTCACAAGATAGGTGAGGTGCATGACGGTGCTGCAACAATGGATTGGATGGAGCAGGAGCAGGAGCGGGGCATTACCATTACCTCGGCTGCAACTACCTGTTTTTGGAGTGGAATGGAGAAGCAATTCCCTCGGCACAGAATAAATATTATAGATACGCCGGGGCATGTTGACTTTACCATAGAAGTCGAGCGCTCCTTGCGGGTTTTAGATGGTGCGTGTGCTGTTTTTTGCGCCGTCGGAGGTGTTGAGCCTCAATCTGAGACTGTTTGGCGGCAGGCTGATAAGTACAATGTTCCGCGATTGGTTTTTGTTAATAAAATGGATCGCACGGGCGCCAATTTTTTGCGCGTAATTGAGCAGATCAATGGCCGGTTGGGAAGCAAGGCTGTTCCAATGCAGTTGCCTATCGGTGCTGAGGATGCTTTCGAGGGCGTTGTTGATTTAATTAAAATGAAAGCAATATATTGGGATGAAGCCAATATGGGTATGACTTTCATGGAAAAGGATATTCCGGCTGATATGCAAGAGCTCTGCGGTGAGTGGAGGATGCATATGGTGGAGGCGGCAGCGGAGGCGGATGAAGAATTGCTTGATAAATACCTTGAAGAAGGTGATTTGTCAAATGAAGAGGTGAGGCGTGGCATTCGCTTTAGGACGATAGCCAATCAGATTGTTCCTGCGTTTTGCGGGTCAGCCTTTAAGAATAAAGGTGTTCAGGCAATGCTGGATGCCGTGGTTGAGTATATGCCGGCCCCGACCGATGTTGAGGCGATAAAAGGTATTCTTGGCGATGATGTCACTGAGGCGGTTCGTGCTGCCAATGATGATGAGCCTTTTGCAGCATTGGCATTTAAAATTGCAACTGACCCCTTTGTTGGGACCTTGACGTTTTTCAGGGTTTACTCGGGTGTGCTGAAATCGGGCGATAGTGTTTATAACCCGGTAAAAATGAAAAAAGAGCGTATTGGCCGTATTGTACAAATGCATGCCAATAGCCGCGAAGAAGTCAAAGAGGTATATGCTGGAGATATAGCTGCAGCAATTGGTCTCAAGGATGTGACTACAGGCGATACCTTGTGTGACCTTAAAGACGTAATTGTGCTTGAGCGAATGGAATTTCCAGATCCTGTGATTTCGGTCGCAGTAGAGCCTAAAACCAAGGCGGATCAGGATAAAATGGGCGTGGCGCTGAGTAAGCTGGCGCAGGAAGATCCATCGTTTAGAGTTAATACTGATGAGGAATCGGGTCAAACAATTATATCCGGGATGGGCGAGTTGCATCTTGAGATTATTGTTGACCGCATGAAAAGAGAGTTTAACGTTGAGGCTAATGTTGGGGCGCCTCAGGTTGCGTACAGAGAAACGATTCGAAAGACGGTAGAGCAAGAGGGTAAATTTGTAAGGCAATCCGGTGGGCGCGGGCAATACGGACATGTTTGGTTGCGTATTGAGCCGCAAGAAATGGGTGCCGGTTATGAGTTTGTTAATGAGATTGTTGGGGGTGTTGTTCCGAAGGAATATATCCCGGCAGTAGATAAAGGTATCCAAGAGCAACTGAAAAGTGGTATCCTAGCCGGCTATCCTGTCTTGGATGTAAAAGTGTCTTTATTTGATGGTTCGTATCATGATGTAGATTCGAACGAAATGGCTTTCAAGATTGCTGGTTCCATGTGTTTCAGGGAGGGAGCTAGAAAAGCAAGTCCTGTATTGCTTGAGCCAATAATGAAAGTTGAGATTGCCACACCTGAAGATTATATGGGTGATGTTGTCGGCGATATCAATAGGCGGCGTGGAATAATTCTTGGAATGGAAGATACGCCATCAGGTAAGGTAGTTAGCTGCGAAGTGCCGTTAGCGGAAATGTTTGGTTATGCAACTGATTTGCGTTCGGCAACACAGGGGCGAGCAACATACAGTATGCAGTTTGAAAAATATAATGAAACGCCTGCAAATATTGCGGAAGCGATTATAAAAAAATCTTCATAAAATTGAATTTAATTTAAAGGTATTAACTCATGGCCAAAGAAAAATTCTCACGTACCAAGCCCCACGTTAACGTTGGCACAATCGGCCACGTCGATCATGGCAAGACCACTTTAACCGCTGCATTGACTAAAGTCATGGCAGAGCTCCAGGGTGGAG
>JBAZWN010000050.1:0-8795 GCA_041660285.1 Methylobacter sp. | reverse complement strand
AGGAAGTCCAGAGCAGCCTTTCGCCCGGCCAGTCACTGATTAAGCTGGTTCAGACCGAGCTTGTTAAGGTGATGGGCGAAGCGAATGAGGGGCTTAATCTGAAAGCCACTCCGCCTGCGATCATTTTAATGGCCGGTTTGCAGGGTGCCGGTAAAACCACCACGGTTGCCAAACTGGGCCGCTGGCTAAAAGAAAATCAAAAGAAAAAAGTCGGTGTGGTCAGTGCCGACGTTTATCGGCCTGCCGCTATTAAGCAGTTGCAGATGCTAGCAAATGAGCTGTCTTTAGAGTTTTTTGAGAGCGATATTTCACAAAAGCCGGTTGATATCGCTAAAAATGCTATTGAAGCCGCTAAGAAAAAATTTCTTGATGTAATCATTATCGATACCGCCGGTCGTCTGCATATTGATGATGAAATGATGGGTGAGATCAAGGAGTTGCATGCGGCAATCAATCCTGTCGAAACCTTGTTTGTTGTTGATAGCATGACAGGTCAGGATGCCGCGAATACTGCAAAAGCTTTTAATGATGCCTTGCCATTGACCGGGATCATTCTGACCAAGGCGGATGGTGATGCGCGTGGCGGGGCAGCGCTGTCTATACGACACATTACCGGCAAGCCGATCAAGTTTATTGGTGTGGGTGAGAAAACAGATGCGCTGGAGCCATTTCATCCGGATCGGATTGCCTCCCGTATCCTAGGTATGGGGGATGTGCTGGGTCTGATTGAAGAGATCGAGCAGAAAGTCGATAAGGCAAAGGCCGAAAAGCTTGTCAAAAAAATACAAAAAGGCAAAGGCTTCGATCTGGAAGATTTTCGTGAGCAGTTGCTGCAAATGCAGAGTATGGGTGGAGTTGGCTCCATGCTGGATAAATTACCTGGCATGAGCAGCATGCCTCAGGAAATGAAAGACAAGGTTAATGACAAGGAGTTGGCGCGGCAGATTGCCGTAATCAGTTCCATGACCATGAAGGAAAGGCGTTATCCCGATTTGATTAAAGGCAATCGAAAGAAACGTATCGCTGCCGGTTGCGGCCAGGAGCTGCAGGATGTTAACCGTATTTTGAAGCAGTTCATGATGATGCAGAAAATGATGAAGCGTTTCAAAACGGGCAATATGGCTAATATGATACGCGGCATTAAAAATAATGTACGCGGCATGAGAAGGTAAAGTTTGTTGTTTTAATAGCCGCTTATCCGCTGATTGGAGTGAACGAATTCGATGGATTGCGCGTTGTTCTTTACTTGTATGGAAAATCGCGTAAAATAAGCCGATTAAATCTTGACTAAATGTTTTTGAGGAACTTAGATGGTAACCATTCGTCTTTCTAGAGGTGGCGCGAAAAATCGTCCTTTCTATCATGTTGTTGTAACGGACAGCAGAAGTGGCCGTGACGGTCGTTATATTGAACGTGTTGGTTTTTTTAACCCGTTAGCTCGTGGCAATGAAGAAAGATTGCGTCTGGATAGCGAACGCGTTGAATACTGGAAATCAAACGGCGCTCAGCCTTCTGAACGTGTTGCAAAATTGATTAAAGACGCGTTAAAAGCTGCAGCATAAACTGTTGGCAGAGCAACAAATTATAAATGTCGGGAAAATTTCCGGCGTTTTTGGTGTAAAAGGCTGGGTTAAGGTATTTTCCTTTACCGATCCAAGAGAAAACATTTTAACGTATTCTCCCTGGTTGCTGAAAAAAGGCGACGAAATAAAAGCCGTTAATGTTGTTGATGGACAGCTGCAGGGCAAGACGATAGTCGCTCAGTTGTCTGGCGTTAATGACAGAGATCAAGCAGCGAACCTGATGGGCTGGGATGTGTTTATAACACAAGACCAATTACCGGCAGCTGCCAAAGGTGAATACTACTGGTCTGACTTGGTCGGTTTGAAAGTCGAAACCATTGATGGTGTCCAGCTAGGCGTCGTTGATAGTTTGCTGGAAACAGGCGCTAATGACGTCATAGTCGTTCAGGGAGAGCGAGAACGGGCAATCCCGTTTTTACAGGGAGAGACGGTAATTAATATTGATTTGGATGCAGGCAGGATTGTTGTCGATTGGGATCCTGAGTTTTAATTACCAGCATGCGTTTTGACGTTGTAACATTATTTCCGGAAATGGTGACAGCGGCCGCCGGTTACGGCGTAACGGGCAGAGCAATCGAGCGCAACATAGTCAGTTTGTCGGTATGGAATCCTCGGGATTATACGCACGACAGACACAAGACCGTTGATGACCGCCCTTATGGCGGCGGACCTGGTATGGTCATGAAGTATCAGCCGTTGCACGATGCGGTTAATGAGGCAAAGCAGGCAGGTGCTGGAACCGCAAAAGTGGTTTATTTAAGTCCGCAAGGCAAGCCGATTACGCAGGCCTTGTTAGCAGAGGTTTGTGAAGTATCGCAATTGATTTTGGTTGCAGGGCGTTATGAAGGCATTGATGAACGCTTTGTAGAGCTGGATTGCGATGAGGAATGGTCCATTGGGGACTATGTTATCAGCGGCGGTGAACTTGCTGCGCTAATAGTGATTGATGCAGTGACACGTTTATTGCCGGGCGTGCTCGGTGATGAGGATTCTGCCCAGCAGGATTCTCATATGAATGGATTACTGGATTGCCCGCACTTTACCAGACCCGAACAGATTGAAGGACGTTCGGTGCCGGAAGTTTTACTGGGCGGCAATCATGCGGATATAGAGCGCTGGCGAATGAAGCAGGCTTTGGGGCGGACTTGGCAGAGACGCCCGGATTTGTTAGAAAAAAAAGATTTGAGCGCAGAGCAGGAAAATCTGCTGAAACAATTTAAAATTGAAGTTGATGTTAAATAGGGTGTGGTAATGAGCAATATTATTGATGAATTGGAAGCAGAACAACTAAGACAGATTCCTGACTTTGGTCCAGGTGACACAGTTGTTGTGCAAGTTAAAGTAAAAGAAGGCGAGCGTGAAAGAATTCAGGCTTTTGAAGGCATCGTGATTGCAAAACGTAATCGCGGATTAAACTCGGCTTTCACAGTAAGAAAAATTTCTCACGGTACAGGCGTTGAGCGTGTTTTTCAAACTCACAGCCCTATCATTAGCGAGATCAATGTTAAACGTCGCGGTGATGTGCGTCGCGCCAAATTGTATTACTTGCGTGACCTGACTGGTAAAGCGGCCCGTATTAAAGAAAAACTTTAATTAGGCTTTTTTACAGGGGATGAAAAAGGCAGCTTTGAGCTGCCTTTTTTTATGGATAATTACTCAGCTTGGTTGCACATTTAAAGCTAAAACTGTAGATTTCTTTAGCATTACCAGATAATTAAAATCATTCAGGATTCGTTTAATGCCATTTGCAATTCAGTGGACAGAAAACTGCTCGGGAACCGAGGAAGCGATAAATATCCAAACCCCGGCGGGACTGCTTGTTTTATATAGCCGGCAAGGTGTAATCACTAAAACGGACTGGGAACTGAATGAACGGCCGGAGCAAAATCAGCGCTATGGGCATGAAATACAGCAGCAACTAAGCCGGTATTGGCTAAACACGGACCAGCCCATTAACATTAAGTTGCTAAAGCAGGGCAGTGTTTACAGAAACCGGGTTTGGTCTGAATTGTGCCAAATACCCTTGGGCGAAACAATGACTTATTCCGCATTGGCCAGGAAAATAGGCTCGTCTGCGCGAGCCGTCGGCAATGCGTGTCGGGACAATCCCTATGCTTTGTTTATCCCCTGTCACCGGGTTGTTTCCGTTTCCGGCATGGGCGGCTATTGCGGGCAAACCGGGGGTGACTTGATGGCGGTAAAATACAAGTTGCTGAAATTTGAGGCGGCCCATAAACAATGAATGCGGAAGCCCTGATAGACCAGTTTCTCGATGCAGTCTGGGTAGAACAGGGCTTGAGCGAGAATACGCTTTCGGCCTATGGCAGTGATTTGAGGATTTTTGCCAAATGGCTGGCGGGTAGATCCATGCTGGAAGTCGATGGCGGAGACTTGTCGGGATTTCTGGCCAGCCGGTATAAAGAAGGCATAGGCAACAGGTCTTCAGCTCGCATTCTGTCCAGCCTTCGGCGGTTTTATGGCTATTACATCAGGGAAAACAGCATAAAAGTCGACCCGACGGCGCTGATAGATGCGCCGCATATTGGCCGCCCCTTGCCCGCATCGCTTTCCGAAAAAGACGTCGAGCTATTGCTGGATGCGCCTGAAGTCACTAATCCGCTGGGATTCAGGGACAGAACCATGCTGGAAATGCTCTATGCCACTGGGCTTCGAGTGTCCGAGTTGGTCAATTTAAAGTTTGAACAGATTAGCTTCCGGCAAGGCGTGGTCAGAATTATCGGTAAAGGCAACAAGGAGCGATTGGTGCCAGTCGGGGAAGAAGCCATGAGCTGGCTGGAGAGCTATATGAGCCAGGCCAGAAAGGATATTCTCGGCGAGAGGCAGTGTGATTATCTGTTTGTCACCAACCGGGCGGACAACATGACAAGGCAGGCTTTTTGGCATATTATCAAACGCCATGCCAAAAAAGCCGGCATCAATAAAGAGTTGTCGCCGCATACCTTACGGCACGCTTTCGCCACGCATTTATTAAACCATGGCGCGGATTTACGCGTCGTGCAGTTGCTGCTGGGACATTC
The DNA here is from genome assembly GCA_041660285.1 of Methylobacter sp. GTDB lineage: Bacteria > Pseudomonadota > Gammaproteobacteria > Methylococcales > Methylomonadaceae > Methylobacter_A. The sequence goes on along the minus strand of JBAZWN010000050.1, from coordinate 4,174 downwards.
GGATTTGTCGACCACGCAAATCTATACCCATATTGCCCGCGAAAGATTAAAAGAATTACACTCAAAATATCATCCAAGAGGATAGTTAAGATGACACGAAATATTCACCCGACAGCCTATATAGCGCCGGATGTATCACTGGGAGACAACATTACGGTAGGGCCTTTTGCCGTTATTGAGACAGGAGCACAGCTGGGCGATAACTGCCAGGTTGGCGCTCATGCCGTGGTGCATAGTCATGTGAAAATGGGTGGCGGAAATATTCTGCATCCGCATGCGGTGTTAGGCGGATTGCCGCAAGACACCAGTTTCAAGCCCGAAACGGTTTCCTGGCTCATCTGCGGTGACAATAACGTTTTCAGGGAAGGCTTTACGGCGCACCGGGCCTCTAAAGAAAACGCCGAAACGCGCATCGGTTCAGGCTGTTTCTTTATGAACAACAGCCACGTCGCACATGATTGCATAGTCGGGAATAACACCATATTCGCCAATAATGTCGCCATCGGCGGGCATGTTGAAGTGGGCGATAAAGTTTTCATGGGTGGGGGTGTGGTTGCGCACCAGTTTTGCAGAATCGGCTCGTACGCGATAGTGCAGGGCACAACCGGCCTTAACATGGATGTCATCCCGTTTATGCTGATCGGCGGACGCCCCGCCCGGCATTACAAGTTAAACTCCGTGGGTTTAAGACGCGCAGGCATTACCGGAGAGCGCTATAACGTGCTGTCGGCGGCATTCCGATTATTAAAAAACAAACAAAGCCTTGATTCGCTGGAAGAAACGGAAGAGTTAAAACAACTGAAAGACTGGCTGGCTGTTAAATCCAGGCGCGGCTTGCATGGGTTTATCGATGTGTCGAGCTAGCCAGACATCATTAAGATAATGGTTGTGTCTCGTTCCCATGCTTCAGTGTGGGAACTGTAGCCTCTCCCGAATAACCAACCCCGTCCGGCTTAATGCGCCGGTATCTGGTATCATTACCATTCGAATTGCGGCACTTCGCCGCCATTCATGCAATATAAAGAGTCCTTGTGAACACCGCCGAATTTTCATCCCTAGCCTTAAAACCCGCCCTGCTTGAAAACATCGAATCCCTGGGTTACACCCGCCTGACGCCTATCCAGGCGGAAAGCCTGCCGCATATTCTTGAGGGCAGGGATGTGATTGCGCAGGCCAAGACCGGCAGCGGCAAAACCGCGGCTTTCGGCATTGGCCTGTTGTCCAAGCTGGACTTGAACAGTTTCAGGATCCAGGCGATGGTTGTTTGCCCAACCCGGGAGCTTGCCGATCAGGTGTGCAAGGAGATCCGGCGGTTAGCGCGGTTTACGCAAAATATCAAAGTGCTGACCTTGTGCGGCGGCGTGCCTTTCGGGCCGCAGTTGGGTTCGCTGGAACATGGTGTTCATGTGGTGGTCGGCACGCCGGGGCGGTTGCAGGAGCATCTGCGCAAACGCAGTTTGCGTTTGAGTAATCTCAAAGTGCTGGTGCTGGACGAGGCCGACCGGATGCTGGATATGGGTTTTGAAGAAGTCATTACGGATGTGATTTCGTATGCACCGACGCACCGGCAAACCTTGCTGTTTTCAGCGACTTATGCCGACCCCATTCGGGAAATGAGCCAGAAATTCCAGTTCAAGCCGGTTTCCGTCAGTATTGAGACCAGTCATCACGACAGCGATATTGAGCAGCGTTTTTATCAAGTGGAAAAGTCCAAAAAGACCAACGCGCTGGGCTATCTTTTATCCTACTACCGCCCAGAATCAACCGTAGTTTTCTGCAACACCAAACGGGATTGCCAGGATGTGGCCAGTTCCCTGGAAAACAGCGGTTTTTCGGTTCAGGCGCTGCATGGCGATCTGGAGCAAAGGCATCGGGATCAGGTGCTGGTGCGTTTTGCCAACAAGAGTTGCTCGGTGCTGGTGGCGACGGATGTAGCGGCGCGAGGCTTGGATATTAAGGATATGCAGGCGGTGATTAATTATGAACTGCCCTGGGATCCTGAAGTTTATGTACACAGGATCGGACGTACAGGCCGCGCCGGCAAAAAAGGCCTGGCGCTAAGCTTATGCACGGAAAAGGAATTGAACCGGGTTAAAGCCATCGAAGAGTATCAAAATACGCCCGCCAAGTGGGATGAAGTGGCGCCGTTCCAAATGAGCCACGAGAAGCGCTTCGAACCGCCGATGGTGACCTTGTGGATTGATGGCGGACGCAAGAATAAGGTGCGCCCTGGCGATATACTGGGCGCGTTAACCGGTGACGCGGGGATTGCGGGCAGTGAAGTGGGCAAGATCGATATTTTTGACGCCCATGCTTACGTGGCCATCAAGCGCGAAAGCGTTGACAAGGCCTTGGCTTGCTTGAGAAACGGCAAAATCAAGGGCCGCAGTTTCAATGTCCGCAAGTCCCAATGGGCATGAAGCGGTCGGGTTGCGCTACGCAATCCGACCTGTGCAAACTTAAGCACTTCTTGCTCTAGGCTTGTTTCTGGCCTGATTGCCGCTGGGCTTGCGAGGCTGGTTTGCGTCTCTGCGAGGACGCGGAGCCCGTGGCGGTTCCGCCGGCATCGGCGGTGCAACTGCGGAGGCTTCAAAGCCGGCAATCTGTTCGCGTTTAATTTCCTTGCCGATCAGCTTTTCAACCAGGCGCAAGGCATTGTATTCATCATGCGATACCAGCGATATGGCTTGGCCTTCCTCGCCTGCCCGTCCGGTACGGCCTATTCTATGCACATAATCTTCTGCTGCACGGGGCAGTTCGAAATTGACCACATGCGGCAGCAGCGCGATATCAATGCCGCGCGCAGCCACGTCGGTCGCCACCAGCACCCTGATTTCACCGGCTTTAAAACCCGCCAATGCACTGGTTCTGGCGCCCTGGCTTTTGTTGCCGTGGATGGCGGCGGCCTTAATGTCAACCTTGTTGAGTTTTTCGGTGAGCCGGTTCGCACCGTGTTTGGTGGTCGTGAACACCAGCACCTGCTGCCAGTCCTGTTCTTTTATCAAGTGGCAGAGCAGTTCGGTTTTGTTGGCTTTATTGACGAGATAAGCGACCTGCTCAACCAGTTCTGCCGCGGTGTTGCGCGGAGCGACTTCGATTTTTACCGGGTTAACCAGAAGCCCTGTGGTGAGTTTGCGTATGTCCTCTGAAAAGGTTGCCGAAAACAGCAGGTTTTGGCGCTTTTTCGGCAGCAAGGCGATAAGTTTACGAATATCCCGGATAAATCCCATATCCAGCATTCGGTCTGCTTCATCAAGTATCAATGTTTCTACTTGATCGAGTTTTACCGCGTTTTGACTGACCAAATCCAGCAAGCGTCCCGGTGTGGCTACCAGTATATCTACGCCGCCTCTTAACCGCATCATCTGCGGGTTGATTTTCACCCCGCCAAAAACGACTTCGGATTTTAAACGGGGATGCAGGTGCGCCCCATACTTGTTTACCGATTCGCCTATTTGCGCGGCAAGTTCTCTGGTTGGTGTCAGTATCAGCACTCTTACCGGCCGGTTATTGCCGTAAGCCTTTTGTGATAAGCGGTGCAGGATAGGCAGGGTGAATCCTGCTGTTTTTCCCGTTCCGGTCTGTGCAGCAGCCAGCACATCATGGCCGCCTAAAACGGCCGGGATGGCTTGTGACTGGATGGGGGAGGGAGTGGTATAGCCGGCATCAGCGATGGCTCGCAAGAGCGGGTCTGATAAACCGAGGGTGGTAAATGGCATATTATAAAGAGTCTCAATGAAAGGCCGCTATTGACAGGTGTCTTGCAGCTTTGTGAAAAAGGTGTAAATGTTACGATTTAAAAAAGGGCGCCAAAGAACAGCGGATAAGTGTTGTGCAGTAATGTTCTGCCGGTGTGTATCGGTGGTTATTGAATGACGAAGCCAGGTGATTTCTTTTGGTGCAGGTTATTAACCTGTTGATAGTTGTTTTGTATATTTAAAAACATACCTGCAGGCATATTCATAAATCATGGCGACATTATACTCGTTAATATTTTTTAACGGGTAAAAAAAACTGAATTAGTTCAATTCGCATATATGGACTTGACCGAAAGCCAAGAATCCCTTGCCTGGCAAGGCTTTAGATTTATTAATGTGCCTAGTCGGTCCAATCTTTACGATCAGTTACTACAGTATAGATGACATAAGCGACATAGATAACGGTTAGAATATAA
>JBAZWN010000049.1:0-9907 GCA_041660285.1 Methylobacter sp. | reverse complement strand
AACTACGTACCAATCGCGCTTAACTTCTGCTGGCTTTGCACTAAATGTTTTCATCGTTACTTAGGCTTTCTGTTAAAGGCTCAATAAAAGAGCGAGAATTCTACTAAACATTACTGAATTGTTCAAGTTTATTTACTACTCTGCCCATATTCATGTTTATTTAATAATTATACCAAATCAATAAGCTTACTCATAACTTAATATTTAACGAATGCAATTTACGGTAAAGATGGGTTCGTTCCATGCCAACTGCGTCCGACAATTTTGCAACACTGCCGCCTGTTCTTTCAAAATGATATTCCAGATAAGCCTTCTCGAAATGATCCCTGGCCTCTTTTAACGGTAAATTGAAAAATTCAGGAACTGACGCAGAAATAACTGCATCCCCAATCACTGATCCCAGTGCCGACTTCACTTCATCTAATTCTATATCCTCGCCAACACCAAGAATCATCAATCGTTGCACCAAATTTTTTAATTCCCGTACGTTCCCTCGCCAACTGTAATTACGTAAAAAATTCTGTGCCGCCATGGAAAACTTCCTGAATGCCAATTTATCCTGAGTAACAAAGTAATCAACATAAAAACTCAGCAACGCCGGCACATCCTCGCTATGCTCCCTAAGCGGCTGAATATCGAGTGTGACTTCATTAAGCAAATAATATAAATCCTGCCTAAACCGTCCTGCCTTGACCGCCTCGTCCAATGCAATCCGGGTTGATGCAACTATCCTGACATCGACACGAACAGCAGAACTGCCCCCTACGCGCAGGAAAGAACTCGACTCCAGAGCACTGAGCAGCCTTAACTGAGTTTCCTTGTCCATATCGCCAATTTCGCCCAAAAACAGCGTTCCTTTATGCGCGCGCTCTAACAAGCCCGGATAAACTTTACCGGCATCTTCTTTACCAAAAAACTCTACCGCCGAATTTTCCGGCGATATGCTACCCACTGCCACATCAACGAAAGGGCCATCCCGATGCGCGCTGTTGTTATGCAAATAACGCGCATACATTTCCTTGCCGACACCCGCCTCGCCGACAAACAATACCCGCGCATCATGCTGAGCCAACCGCTTTAACTGATCCTTAGTTCTGGCAACTGCGGCACTCTTGCCAACAGGCTCAATATCAGCAACCAGCTGCTGCTTAAGTCCCGCGTTTTCTATTTGCAGATTGCTGGCTTCCAAAGCCCTTTCCACAATCAACAATAATTTTGCCAAAGACAATGGCTTCTCAAGAAAATCATAAGCACCAAGCCGGGTCGCTTCAACAGCCGCCTCAACGGAACCGTGCCCTGACATCATGATCACCGGACAAAGCATGGCTTCTTCAGCGACCCATTCCTTCAACAAGGTAATTCCGTCGGCATCAGGCATCCAGATATCCAGCAGGATCAGATCGGGAGATTTAGACTTTTTTAATTCCCGCGCTTCGCTTGCGTTTTCGGCCATTGAAACCTGATAGCCTTCATCTTCAAGAATTTCGCATACCAGACGGCGAATATCAGGCTCATCATCTACAACTAATATATGAGATGTATGTATGTTCATAATTTTCACGGCATTTTAAAAGTTACACGCCGGAAGCTGAATGATAAATCCTGCCCCCACTTTACGACTGGTGTCGACCCATATTGCACCGCCGTGTTCTTCAATTATTTTCTTTACAATAGCCAAACCCAAGCCTGTTCCCTTGGCTTTAGTTGTAACGTAGGGCTCAAAAATTTTCTCGATTTGTTCATCTTTAATGCCCGGCCCGTCATCATAAAGCGCTATTTCTATGAAGTCAGCATTGTTTTTCTGCACCCGATGCAGGCTTATTTCAATTAATCCCTTGGCATCTATGGCTTCCAGCGCATTTTTTATCAGGTTATGAAGCACCTGCCTGATACTGACCGGGTCGCCATTAATCATCAACAATCCTGTTTCGTAATCCGCTTTAAATTTAACCCCCGACTGCAATGCATAAAGCGATAAAACCTCCTGCACTAATTTTGGCAAATCAATATCTATAGCTTGCCTCCTGGAGGGTTTGGCGTATTCGGAAAAATCATCCACCATTTCTTTCATCGCTTCAACCTGCTGCACGATAATTGTGGTTGAGCGCTGCAGAATCTCCGCATCGGTAGCAGCCAGCTTGTCAGCCAACTTATGCTGCAATCTTTCTGCCGAAAGCTGTATGGGCGTTAACGGATTCTTGATTTCATGAGCCAGTCTCCGAGCCACCTCACCCCAAGCCGCATTCTTCTGTGCCTGGATCAAATCAGTCACATCATCAAAAACCACCACCGCTCCAACCCGGCGACCTTCCTGAGAAAACAGGGGAGTCCCCCTGCACAGCAACTCCTGCCTGCCATTGGCCCCTAAAAAAGCAATAGGCTGCTGCCAGATATCGTCTGCTTGCTCCACTAAACGCTGAATTAGTTTTAATGGCTCTGCCAGCTCGGCATACCCCTGAACAAGTTCCATCAAAGTCTGACCGACAAAATGACTCACATGGATATGGAAAATCCTGTAAGCCGCCTGATTAGCCGTGCGAATCTTATAATCAGCATCAAAACTTATCACTCCTGCCGTCAAGTTCGCCAATATCGTTTCCAGATAAGCCCGTTGATTTTCCACCTCAATACCGGCCATTCTGGTTTCATCGCTGGCCCTGGCGATACGGTGTGTCATTTCGTTGAAAGACTCCACCAAAAAACCAAGGTCATCCTGGGCAATAACCGGCAATTCTTGATCATACTGCCCGGAAGCCACTGCTTGCGTGCCCTTAACAAGTTCTTTTACCGGCGCGATAATATTACGGATACTGATAAAAGCCACCCAGATGGCCGCCAGCAAACTCATTAATAAAACCAGCGATAAAGCGAGGGAGAAACTCAATTTTAATGAGTCTCTTAAAAAATTCATCTCCTGATAACGGACAAAGGCAAATTCCACCGAGTCCGCCAAGTCGGCAATTCTTACCGGCACTGGATATAACGCCTGCAAATATTGCGGCTCTTTGCCGTTAACCGTGACGATAACCCGGATCATCAATTCCGCTTTACGTACCGGCGCTAAAGCAACATACTCCCCGCCCTGCCGCAACTGCAGCCAGGCATGCTCATCCGGCAAACTCGGCAAAATATCACTGGGATTAATGCTGCTTGAGGCGATAATCCTTCCCTGCCGGGAGAAAAGGGTCATTTCAGATGCCCCCGAAAGTTCACGCAGATTCTCTATTTCAAGTGTCGCCAGCGCTGCCGATGAGTCTGACAGCTTCTCGGTCAATTGCTGAGTTTTTTTCAAATGCCAGCGCATTCTTTGATTTAACGCCTCCTGGCTGAGCTCCAGCGCATCTTCCATCGCCCGGTCAATTTCCACGTTAAACCAGCTATCGATACCCTGATGCAGAAATTGCATGGAAAAATAAAACACAATCACGGCAGGCGCTAAAGCCAGCACCACAAACAGCGACACCATACGGGTTGTCAGGCGCGAGCCTGCTTCCCGTTTTTTTAATTGCCGCGCCAGAGAATAAATATTGGCCCCGATAAGTCCCAGCAACACCACGGAGCCCAGTGCATTGACCAAAAGCAGCCATGAATACATCTCACTCAATTGCGAAGATTCCTGCGTTGCAGAACTCATAAGCTGCAGCGACAGCAGAATCAATCCAAACAGAATTAAAACAGTCAGGCTGATGGGGGGTTTTATTTTGTCAAGGACCATACATACCAGTCACTGGATAAGTACCATTGGGGATTAGTGTAAGCAACAGGACGCAGCGGCAAAGGCAAAGCATCACGGTCAAGCTTGACTTGCATTTCGGCAAAATATCGTTTTCCGGGAACAATTCCGGCTTTATCTATGATGCGTATATTACGCACTGCTGACAGCATGTCCAACGCTGCAGCTAATGTGGAAAAATTATACATTTCGCCGCCATTCTCAATCCTGACCCTGTACATGTTTAGCAAGGCATGATATTGAATCCGGTAACGGACACTTCTATTAATCAGCGTCTTATTCCAGAAATAATCACGTTGCTGGTGAAGCTTGACCTGCAAAACCCAGAACAACGGCACACCGTTCTGCAACGCCTCCTTTGCCCGTGCGCTGAGTTGGTAATCTATATCCGCAGACAACACATAGCTATCGCCTTGCAGGGCAATCTCGGCATTTTTCACTGCCACGAAAGATGTGCTGGCAAAACCTGAAGCAGGCAGCAGCCATACAAAAAAACAGCACAGCAATGAATAGCGAAGAGGTAACTTATTGCTTACTGATGCGCGCATAATAAAAACCATCCATTGCGGAATCACCCGTTAAAATCTGTCGACCGCATTTCCCGGCAGAACCCCAGTCTGCGACAATGGGCAACTCGACCGCATTGCCATGATCCGCTAAAAAAGCCTGAACCTGCCGCTCGTTTTCCTGCTTTAAAATCGAACAGGTCGCATATATCAATAGGCCGCCTGGAGACAAAAGCGGCCATACTGCTTGCAAAATGGCTTTCTGTAAAGCCTGTAACGATTCAATATCCTCTGCTCTGCGCAACAATTTGATGTCGGGGTGCCGGCGTATAACGCCTAATGCCGAACACGGCGCATCCAATAGAATCCGGTCAAAGAGCTTGCCGTCCCACCACTTTTCAGGGTTTGCCGCATCACCCACTACCAGTTTGGCCTGCAAACCCAATCGCTGCAAATTTTCGCTGACCCGCTGCATCCTGGACTCGTCGATATCGACGGCCACCAGCTCCTTTAGTTGCGGTTGGCTTTCAAGGATATGCGCGGTTTTGCCGCCAGGCGCTGCACAAACATCCAGCACGCGATGCCCCGGCCGGGCATCCAGCAATCCGGCCGCCAATTGCGCGGCGGTATCCTGAACCGATACCAGGCCCTCGCCAAAACCGGGCAACAATTCTACCTGCACCGGCTTATCCAGAATAATTGCCGACGGACAAAAATCGACTGCTTCGGCGGCTATATCCTGTTCTGTAAGCGCCTGCAAATAATGATCCCGGTTAGTCCGCGCCAGATTCACCCGCAACACCATAGGCGGTTGCAGGTTGTTTTCCGATAAAATCCTCTGCGCCTGCTCAGGCCAATCCTGTTCAATTTGTTTGATTAGCCATGCCGGATGGCTAACAACGGCTGCTGTTTGCTCATTATCCGCCTTCTGCTCGAGGGTCTCCTGCTCTCTCAGATAGGTTCGAAGCACCGCATTAATCAGCGACTTAGCCCACGGTTTTTTACGCGCCGCCAGAACCGTTTCGGATACTGCGGCGTGCGGCTTTACCCGCATAAACTTAAGCTGATACAAACCCACTAGAGCCAGCGCCTTAACATCCATATCCTTGAGCGGCTTATCCAGCAACTGGCCTAAAATAAAATCCAGCCGATGGTACTGCCTGCAAACGCCGTAACAAAGCGCCTGAATAAACGCCCGGTCTTTACCGGATTCGATGGTCTGGAGCGCGTTATCCAGCGCGGCAGTCAAAGACTGTCCATCCTGCAAAACACGGGACAGTATCCGGGCTGCGACCAATCTTGAATTCACTGTGTATTCAACCGAGTTTTACTCCATTAACGTCATGAGCGCTGAGAAAAGCCTGGACAGGCATGCGTTTCCCGCCCGGCAGCTGCACTTCATGCAGCCTCAACAAGCCTTTGCCGGTTGCCACATCCATATGCTTATTTGAACAACTCACCACACCGGGTTCCAAATCAGTATCCGCAGCTATCGCCTCGGCCTGCCAGATTCGCAATACATCTCCCCGACAAAGCGTTTGAGCGACCGGCCATGCATTTAAACCCCTTACTTTTCTGTCTATATCTGCCGCCGATTGAGTCCAATCGATTATAGCCTCGCTTTTTTCCAGCTTTTCGGCGTAAGTCACCAAGGCCTCATCCTGTTTTTCGGCATGCACCGTTCCGGCTTCTATTTCCGCCAGGACTTTAGCCAACCCTATTGCGCCAAGCTCAGCCAATTTGTCGTGCAAATCGCTGGCCGTATCTTTAGGCCCGATAACGCACTCTTCCTTGTGCAGCATATCGCCTGCATCCAGTTTGCGCACGATCTGCATAATGGTGACGCCGGTCTTTTCATCGCCCGCCATCAACGCCCGCTGAATAGGCGCCGCCCCGCGCCAGCGCGGCAACAACGAGCCATGCACGTTGATACAGCCCAGCCTTGGCGCATCCAAGACGGCTTGCGTTAAAATCACACCATAGGCGACCACCACCATCAAGTCCGCATTAAATGCGCTTATTTGCTGCAAATCCTCGTCGGTCTTCATGGTAAGCGGCTGGAAAACGGGGATTCCGGCATTCAAGGCCAGCTCTTTGACAGGACTGTGGTGTAATTTGCGCCCCCTGCCGGCAGGACGGTCGGGCTGAGTGTATACGGCGCAAACCTCATGCTTTGAATCCAGCAGCATTTGCAAAGTCGGCACGGCAAACTCAGGCGTTCCGGCAAAAATAATCTTCATGATCAGCTGTATTCCTTATGCATTTTTTCCAGTTTCTTTTTAATCCGCTGCCGTTTTAATGGTGAAATATAGTCAACAAACAATTTCCCGTCTAAATGATCCAATTCGTGCTGCACGCACACAGCCAGTAAATCTCTGGCTTCAAATTCAAAAGGCTGGCCTTCCCTGTCTAACGCCCTCACCCTGATATGCTCGGCCCGTTTTACTTTCTCAAAAAAACCGGGCACGGAAAGACAGCCCTCTTCGGACTCCTCAACCCCGTCTTTTTCAGTGATCTCGGGATTTATTAAAAATATCGGCGCATCTTTTTCTTCACTGACATCAATAACCACAACTCTCTGGTGCACATCCACCTGGGTAGCGGCCAGCCCTACCCCGCGCGACTCGTACATGGTCTCAAGCATATCATCGACCAGTTTTTTGATTTTATCATCGACCGTTTTAACGACTGCGGCCTTCTTGCGCAAGCGTTCATCCGGAAACTCGAGAATAGTTAGAATACTCAACAAACTCTCCACTATAATAGTTAAGGCGATTTCCTGCGAAGAATATACCCGACTTGCTGGTCTTTTTGTCCATTTTCCGCGTTGTAAAACCGGTTACATAGCTCACTATGCGCCCATTTTTACGCCTTGAAAATAAACAAAAATCCTGCGCAATTCAAATATATCCATTCTTGGATATCGCCTGAATACTGGAATTCTATCTGAATTCATCTAAACTTTGAATTCAGATAGCATAAAAAGACCCGACAGGAACCCCGCATGGCTTTTCGAACATTCATTGGACTGATAGTTTCTATCTTCATCAGCGCAGGCGCATGGGCCGATGAAATACAAATAAACCCGTCGCATCCCGATCAATATACCGTAGTCAAAGGGGATACCTTGTGGGAACTATCCGGCAAGTTTTTAACACACCCTTGGCAATGGCCTGAATTGTGGAGCTACAACTCCCAGATCGAAAACCCGCATCTCATTTATCCTGGCGATACCGTCTATTTTTCCATGGTAAACGGCAAGCCGCAGCTTAGCCTTTCCAGAAGCGGCCAACCCCAATCCGGCGCCGATTCACCCTGCGTCCTTCGGGAAGAAGATTATAAACATGGCCGCAAAAACTTCGCTGTGTCCGAAGACGGGAAGGTATTGCCGTGTATTAGGGAAACCGACATCAAACAGGCCATCAGACTGCTCCCTCATGGCGCAATAGCGCAATACCTGACATCCCCAAAAGTTGTCGGAGAGAATGAACTGAACAACGCGCCTTATGTCGTTGACTTTGCCGGTGAACATCTTATTGCCGGCACAGGCGACAGACTTTATGTGCGTTCCATAACCGATCCGGAAAACCTGTCTTATATTGTTTACCGGGCAGGAAAGCCCTACGTCAGCCCGGAAACTGGAGAAATTTTAGGTTATGAGGCGCAGTATATTGCCGACATCTCGTTGCAACAGCCTGGCGACCCGGCGACCTTAGCCATTACCAAAGCAGACAGCGAGATTCGCATTGGCGACAGGGTAATGCCTCATTCCGAAGAGGAGATCACCATCAATTACTTCCCCCGTCCGCCTGAAGAAAGCATAAAAGGCAATATTATCAGCGTACTCGGTGGCGTCACTCAAATCGGCCGGTATAACGTGGTAGTCATAGATAAAGGCACTAAAGACGGTATTCTGACCGGTCATGAGCTGAACATCTATCAACACGGCAAGCTTGTCAAAGACGCTTACAGCCCAATTAAAAATGATGCCGTTAATCTTCCTGATGAAAAGGCCGGCACGCTAATGGTTTTTCGCCCCTTTGAGCGCGTCAGTTACGCTTTGGTCATGAAAGCTACTCAAGCTCTTCACATTTTAGATAAAGTCCAAACCCCCTGAACAAGCAGCCTGACAACGACATAAAATACTGGCTTGCGCTGTTGCGCACGCCGGGTGTCGGCTGCAAAACATTTCTCCGCATACTCGAAAGCCATACCCCGCCGCAGTTATTTGCAGAATCGGCACAGGCACTCACAGCCTTGGGCTTGAAAAGTGACATTATTAATGCCATCAGGAACCCCGACTGGTCGATTATCGACTACGACCTGTCCTGGCTGGAACAGAGCAACAACAGCGTCATCACGCTCAATGATGCCAACTACCCGCCGCAATTAAAGGAAATTTCCGACCCGCCGCCGCTCCTGTTTGTGCGCGGCAACCCTGAGCTGTTATCGCTGCCGCAAATTGCCATCGTGGGCAGCCGCAACCCGTCGACTATCGGCCGGGAAACCGCCTTCAACTTTGCCAAGACGCTCAGCCATTACGGTTTTGTCATCACCAGCGGGCTGGCTTTAGGCATTGATGCCGCCAGTCATCAAGGCGCATTAAATGCAAAAGGTTATACGATTGCGGTAGCCGGAACAGGCCTGGATCGCGTTTATCCCGCCTGTCATAAAGACCTGGCCACTGAAATCGTCAATACCGGCGCCATGATCTCGGAATTTCCGCCGGGCACCACCGCCAAAGCCAACCACTTCCCCAGGCGAAACCGTATTATCAGCGGCTTGTGTCAGGGCTTGCTGGTGGTTGAAGCGGCCAAACAAAGCGGCTCATTGATTACGGCCCGCATGGCGCTGGAGCAAAACCGTGAAGTTTTCGCCATCCCCGGCTCAATTCATAACCCGCTTGCCCGGGGTTGCAATGCATTAATCCGCGAAGGCGCAAAACTTGTCGAAACCACCCAAGATATTCTTGAAGAACTAAATCAATATAATCAACAAGATGACAATTCGGTTACAGTAACAATGCAATCAACACTTGACCTAGAGCAACAAACATTATTGAATCTTGTCATGTTCAGCCCAACTTCTATCGATAGCCTGGTTGAAAATACCGGCCAATCGGTTGAAGTTATTTCATCCATGTTACTGATCCTGGAACTGCAAGGTTACATAGAAGCAACCGCCGGCGGTTGCTACACACGAGTAAAATAGCCAAATGAAACCTATGAAAGAAAATATATTTGATGTCCTGATGTACTTATTCGAAAACTACATGGAAGATGAAATTGAAATCCTTCCTGACAGTGACGTCGTCAGAACAGAACTGCTGGAAGCGGGCTTTGAGCAAATCGAAGTCAACAAGGCTTTCGACTGGCTGGAATCGCTCAGCCTGCAACGCGCGATAAAGCCGACTGTGTCGCCTGCATTCCGTGTTTTCTGCAGCCAGGAAAAGGCAAAACTTGATCTCGAATGCCGCAATCTGCTTATGTTTCTTGAGCATAACGGCATCCTGAACTCAGCCAACAGGGAAATTGTCATTGACCGGGCAATGGCGCTGGAAAATGAAGACATCTCCCTGGAAAAATTAAAATGGATCGTGTTAATGATATTGCTCAGTCAGCCGGACGAGGAAATCGCTTTCTCCAGAATGGAAGACATTGTGTACAAT
>JBAZWN010000048.1:0-9944 GCA_041660285.1 Methylobacter sp. | reverse complement strand
CAGCCTCCGGCCTGAATAGTGTTCGGCCACCATCAACAAGGGCGCTGCCGACAGTAGCGAGATAACGATGCTGTTAAAAATAAACAGGCTGAAGTTGGTTTGATAAGACTGGTGCAACTGCTTGAGGGACAATCTGCGCTTGGGATAGTTAAGCTCAAGCGCTGACAGCACGGCAAATGCAATGAGCAGGGTAAATGCCGCCAGTTCTCCTGACAGGGCTGAAAGCCGCCATGTCAGATAGGATTCAACAAAGGTGATGAGTGATGTAAATTCGCTGGACATTGTCTTTACCTCAATACAAAGCTGACAAAAACACATTAATGAATTTTTGATGACGGTTGGGTAACGTTTTCAGCGGATCACCAAAGCATTCATGTTTTCAGGTGTTGGAAAACAGCTTAGTACGATTTTTTTATTTAATAAAACGATATTATTCGATTGACGTATCAGATAAACAGATAATCAGATGTGTTTTTGAGGCGTTCACTAGAATGCAAATATGTGTGTTGACAGAACGTGACGACTTAAAGTACTTTATAAAAAACGCAACAAGCTGACCGGACAACCGGAAGCCAGTGCGCTCCAGAAGGAGCCACTGGCTTTTTTTTGGCCAAAATTTGGCTACGGCAATCAGTTTGCGACTCACACAGGAGACTCTCATGTCACATTGGTACGAAGACAATTCCCACTCCATCGGGCAAACCCCGCTGGTGCGGCTTAACCGCATCACCGATGGCGCAGTCGCCACCGTATTGGCAAAAATAGAAGGGCGCAATCCTTCTTATTCGGTCAAATGCCGGATTGGGGCTGCGATGATCTGGGATGCCGAGCGCCGCGGCTTGCTCGGTTCCGGCAAGGAACTTGTTGAGCCGACCAGCGGCAATACCGGCATTGCGCTGGCGTTTGTTGCGGCGGCGCGTAACATCCCATTGACGTTAACGATGCCTGAGACTATGAGCCTGGAGCGCCGCAAACTGCTGATCGCCTACGGGGCCAAGCTGGTGCTGACGGAAGGCGCCAAGGGCATGAGCGGCGCGATAGCGAAAGCCGAGGAAATCGCCGCTTCCGATCCAGATCGTTATGTGTTGCTGCAGCAGTTTAAAAATCCTGCGAACCCCGCCATTCACGAGCAGACCACCGGCCCCGAGATATGGAATGATACGGACGGCGCTATCGATATTTTCGTCTCCGGCGTCGGCACGGGCGGGACGATTACCGGCGTTTCCCGTTATATCAAGCAGACTCAAGGTAAAGCCATTATTTCGATTGCAGTCGAACCGGCCGCCAGTCCGGTGCTCACCCAGCACCGTGCCGGTGAACCGATACAGCCTGCTCCCCATAAGATTCAAGGCATCGGCGCGGGATTTGTCCCGGATGTGCTTGATTTGTCGCTGATTGATGAAATCGAACAGGTCAGCAACGAAGAGGCGATAGCTTACGCGCGCCGCCTTGCGCGGGAAGAAGGCATACTTTCCGGCATTTCCTGCGGTGCCGCAGTCGCCGTGGCGGTGCGTGTCGCCAAACGTCCTGAAAACGCAGGCAAAACCATCGTGGTCGTGCTGCCGGATTCCGGCGAACGTTATTTGAGCTCGCCTCTGTTCGAAGGGATTTTCGACGCCAGCGGTTTTGCAGCATGAACGACAGCATTCATCTGAACGGCACATATGACTGGGGTATCGATGGGCTGGTTGATACATTGCGTCATCTGCGCGTGGAAGCGCTGGAAACCCGGCATCGGCGCGACAAGCCACCCAAGCTACCGTCACGCAAGGAGTTGCACAAAATACTCGATGGGCTGGGCGCGGTATTGTTTCCAAACCGGCTGGGACTGCCGGATCTGAACGACGAGGGCATTGATTATTTCGTCGGGCATACGCTCGAAACCCTGCTGCGCGAGCTTTACAAGCAAGTCCGCCGCGAGCTCCAGTTTATTTCCGGGCAAGAGGGCATCGACAAGGCGGCTCACGAGCAGGCTATCATCATCACCCGCGAGTTTGCCGCACGGCTGCCTGAGGTAAGAACGCTGCTTGATAGCGACATTCAGGCGGCATACGAAGGCGACCCGGCGGCAAGAAGCCCTGACGAAGTGCTGGTTTGCTATCCGGGCATCACCGCCATCATTCACCACCGGCTGGCACATATTCTTTATCGATTGGGCGCGCCGCTGGTTGCCCGTGTTATCTCAGAGCTTGCCCACTCAGCGACCGGCATTGATATTCATCCCGGCGCGCAAATCGGCGAGAGTTTTTTCATCGACCACGGCACCGGCGTGGTTATCGGCGAAACCGCCGTTATCGGACGGCATGTCCGTCTGTACCAGGCCGTCACCCTGGGCGCCAAACGTTTCCAGAAAGACGATACCGGCGCTCTCGTCAAAGGCAATGCCAGGCATCCTATCGTTGAGGACGATGTCGTCATTTATGCGGGCGCGACGATTTTAGGGCGTATCACCATTGGCCGCGGCTCGACCATAGGCGGCAACGTCTGGCTTACCCACAGCGTGCCGCCCGGCAGCAATATCACCCAAGCGTATTTGCGCAGCGAATTGTTCGACGGCGGCGCCGGGATATAGGGAGAAGACAAAAGCATCAAGGATGTAGGTCGGACGTTTCCGGCACTGAGCAGGGAATGCCGGAAACACCTGTTCTGCGCTTAATGCGCGGACAGGCTTATTCCGGCCTACTTCGAGATGCGTATAAAGATGAGAGCTATGCGAAGCGATACTAAACAACTAACTAATCACACCAACCACAATAGGAAAAAACCATGTCCGATATTCATGAAGGCCAAACCCATACCGCGCTAGGCGATGTTGCAGCGCGCACCCTGGCAAATGCCACCAAAACCGTCCCCATGCTATCAACCATCACTCCACGGTGGTTGGTTCATCTGTTGCAATGGAAGCCTCTTGAGGCAGGTATTTACCGGGTCAACAAGGTTAAGAATGAAACCGGCCTGCTGGTCGATTGCTCCAGCCTCGATGAAAAAGAATTGCCGCAAACCTTTGTCGACTATGAGGAATGGGGCCGCGAATACCGTTTGAATGCCGTCAATACCGTACTCGACATCCACACTCGCGTTTCCGATTTATACAGCAGCCCGCATAACCAAATCCATGAACAGTTGCGCTTGACCATCGAAACCATTAAGGAACGCCAGGAAAGCGAGCTGATTAACAACGCGGAATACGGTTTGCTCAATAACGTGGCGCCATCGCAGAAAGTGCAGCCGCGTACCGGCGCGCCGACGCCTGACGATATGGATGAATTGATTTCACGGGTCTGGAAAGAGCCTGCATTTTTCCTGGCGCACCCGCTGGCCATCGCTGCTTTCGGTCGCGAATGCACCCGCCGCGGCGTACCGCCTGCGATAATCACCCTGTTCGGGTCACAGTTTTTGAGCTGGCGCGGCCTTCCTATTATTCCATCCGACAAGGTCAAAGTGGTCAACGGCAAAAGTAATATTTTGTTGCTGCGCACAGGTGAAAGCCGTCAAGGCGTGGTCGGCCTGTATCAGCCAAACCTGACCGGCGAACTGAGCATGGGACTTTCAGTCCGGTTTATGGGTATCAACCACAAGGCGATTGCCTCCTACCTGATCTCGCTGTATT
Source organism: Methylobacter sp. (assembly GCA_041660285.1). Lineage (GTDB taxonomy): Bacteria > Pseudomonadota > Gammaproteobacteria > Methylococcales > Methylomonadaceae > Methylobacter_A. The sequence goes on along the minus strand of JBAZWN010000048.1, from coordinate 6,334 downwards.
GCTCGCTGGCGGTATTGACTGACGATGCGCTCGGGGTGCTCGAGAATGTCGAAGTGGGCAAGTACCATGAATACAAGTAACAGCGATTTTGCCCAAAACGCCTCGTTGCCGGACATAGAACAGTTAGCCAAGATTGCCAATGAGCTGTTTACAGCGTTGCCTTGCGACGGATCGCGTATCGGCATCGCCGCTTCGGCAGTGCAGGGCGGATTGAGTTCGCCGTTGGCGGGTGCGGACAGATCAGGTTTCGGCCTGCCGGGTAAAGCGGAGTTGCAAAAGTTGTTTGCTCCGCGGCAACCGTCTTTAGCGAGCGTACCTGACAGTCTTGATACGGGTTCGGTTTTCGGCAATCGATCTTCGGCGGCAGCATCGCCGTTGGCGGGCTTGGATAAATCCGTGCTGGACGGTGTCTTGCCGCACGACTTCGGACTGCCTGATGAAGTGCAATTGCAACAGCTGCTGGTTTCGCGTGTGCCGTCAGGCAGCAATGTTCCCGTAAACGGTGAGGCCGCTTTATCTCCGGCGGCAACGTATGGCTTGGCTGCTTCTCTGGCTGGCTTTGACGCTTCATTGATAGCGCGGCTTTCGCCTCGAACTTACGGGCTGCCGGGCGAAGCTGAGTTGCAGGAGCTGTTCGGTTCGTTTTCTAGGCCTTCAGCAGGTGTTCCGGCAAGCGCCGAATCGGACTCATTATTTTATTTTCTTGATGAGTTGAAAGCCGGCGGATTTAATGCGCAAACGCCAACTTTGGCTTCCGCTCATCCGGCTTTTGATGTCCATGCGGTGCGCCGGGATTTCCCGATCCTGAAGGAACGGGTCAACGGCCAGCCGCTGGTCTGGTTCGATAACGCGGCGACCACGCAAAAGCCGCAGGCGGTTATCGACCGGGTCTCGTATTTTTATGAACACGAGAATTCCAATATCCACCGTGCGGCGCATGAACTGGCGGCGCGGTCGACCGATGCTTACGAAAAAGCGCGGAATACCGTTGCGCGGTTTATGAATGCGTCGTCTTCGGAGATTGTTTTCGCGCGGGGCACAACCGAAGCCATCAACCTGGTTGCGCAAAGCTGGGGACGGCAACATATCGGCGCGGGTGACGAGATTGTCATCACCTGGCTGGAGCATCACGCCAATATCGTGCCGTGGAAACAGCTCTGCGATGCAACCGGCGCGAAGCTGCGCGTCGCGCCGGTTGATGATGACGGCCAAGTATTGCTGGGTGAATATCAAAAGTTGCTGAATTCGCATACCAAACTGGTGGCATTCACGCAGGTTTCCAATGCGCTGGGTACGGTGACGCCGGCGAAGGAAATGATCGAGATGGCGCATCGCGTCGGCGCTCGCGTGTTGCTGGATGGCGCTCAGTCGGTTTCGCACTTGCGCGTCGATGTGCAGGTGCTGGATTGCGACTGGTTTGTGTTTTCCGGGCACAAAATATTCGCTCCCACCGGCATCGGCGTATTGTACGGTAAGGCTGAGTTGCTCGAAGCCATGCCGCCGTGGCAGGGCGGCGGCAACATGATAGAAGATGTGACGTTTGAAAAAATCGTCTATCAGCCCGCGCCCGCCCGTTTTGAAGCCGGTACCGGCAATATCGCCGATGCGGTAGGCCTCGGCGCTGCGCTGGAGTATCTGCTGAAAATCGGTATCGATAATATCTCGCGTTATGAGCATGAGCTGCTGGTGTATGCGATGGATGCGCTGAGAACCATATCCGGCCTGCGCCTGATCGGCACGGCTGCCGATAAAACCAGCGTGCTGTCGTTCGTGCTGGCAGGGCACAGCAATCAGGATATTGGCGTCGCATTAAACCGAGCCGGTATTGCGGTACGCACCGGCCATCACTGCGCCCAGCCTATCTTGCGCCGTTTCGGCCTGGAAAGCACTGTGCGTCCGTCACTGGCGTTTTACAATACGCATGAGGAAGTCGATCTGCTGGTCAGCACCGTAAGAAACATTCAGGGCGGGAAAGGCATTTTTTAGTAAACGGGTCTCCGGCCTCCTGTCACAGCTATGTGGTGATAGGAGGCAGGAGCTGTGTATGAGGTTTTTAAGGTTTCAGCGGAAGATGCCCTGGCCTAGCCATGGGCGCTGACTCCGATATTGTATGGTTCCGGTAAAAATCTGGGGGCCGTATACCGTTCATAGTAGCTGCCCTGCACCAGATCAAAGCCTGTATTGCGAGCCAGAGAATCAGATCGCTTTTCGTCAATCTGTTGCAGAATACTTTGCCCCCCTGTACTGGTCACCAATGCTTTCAATTTGTGTAATTTTGCCGGCAAGGTATTGTCGCGTACGTTATCCAGATATCGCGCCGACAAGCTTACATAATTCGGGGACAACTTTTGAATGAATTCAAAAGTTTGACTTTCTTTGGCAACGGAATCGAATTTAAGCGCAATTTGATAACCCCGACGCCGATAATTTTCCAACCCATTAATCAGCTCCTGGTTATAACGCGTATATTGGCTATTTACGGCCAGTACGATGACGATATTTTGGGTTTCCAATCCGCTCTGGGTAATGACTTCCTGAAAATAGGCGCCGTGATCCTGTTTAAGTCCAAGGATATGGCGCGGGTCCACTTCCAGAAAGAGTACGTCTTGCAAATGCGTTAAAGGCAGGAAATTCAGCATGTGCACGGTGCGGCATAAGCGGTCAAAATTAATGATGGATTCAAACTCACTGGTTTGGGGTGAGTTATGGGCCAACAGATTTTCAATTTCGCTTGAGTACAAGTGCTGGGCTTCATAAGTGGAAACTTTGATTTTAGCGGTATGACCAATGATTGCCGCAGGTTTTGAAGTCTGTCGCAGCGGCAAAAAACCGCTGTCTATCCGAATCGGGCCGAACAGGCCGCTTATTTTTCCATCTTCCAGAATAAAGGGGCGAAAACTGGAGTGATGCTCCTGCCCGAACCTGTCATTGAAGTATTCGACTAAATTTTGTAATGGCATAAACTTATTCCTTAAATTTGATAAAAAGTTGTGATCGTCAGCGGGTTTCCGCATATACCACCTTCTTCCGGTTAAAAAAAGCGGGTCGAAACCCGCCCAAAAAAACATCCCTGTATAGAAGGAAGGCACTCTTAAATAGCTTCAAACATACGTTGCAAATAACGCCGCATTATTCCGTTGCAACGGTTTTGTTGAGGTTGGAAATAGCTTAGGACGGTTTTTGTTTTTAATAAAACGATATTATTCGATGCTTGTATCTAATAAAAAGATAATAAGGCGCTGCTTTTTATTCTTGCACTAAAGCCATTTGAATCTTTTCCGGAACCTGAATTTAATCTTTACCATCACTAAAGAGCAATGATGTTAAGCCTTGTCCTGCAAAGCAGCATAAAGCAGTAGAACCGGGGCATAAACATCTATTTATAAGATATACATATCGAATAATATCGTTTCTTTATTATCCCTAAGCTCACTAAACTGTTTTCCAGCAACAAAATTGATGGGAGGGCAGGTCGTGCAGATATTAAAAAAAGACTATTTCAATACCAGTCTGGAACGGGATATGAATTCAAGTTTTCAGCAGCATAGTCCGTTCGTTACCAGCCCCATTCAACTGAACCATGCTCACTATCGCCAAGCTCAAATAGAACCATCCCTGTATCAGTGTTTTTTTGAGCATTCATCGGATGCCATGTTAATTGCTGATGCGGATTGCAAAATCCTGCATGTCAATCCGGCCTATGTAGTTATCACCGGCTATTCGGCAGAGGAAGCTATCGGGCAAACGCCCCATCTGCTTTCCTCGGGTGTACACAATGAATCGTTTTATAACCAGCTTTGGGAGTCTCTTAACCAAAAAGGATACTGGCGGGGCGAGTTAGTCAATAAGCATAAAAATGGCGATTTATTTTCAATTTGGCAACGGATCAACGTCATTGAAGATGATAACCAGCAGGTGCTTTATTACATTTCCGCGTTCAGTGACATTTCGATCATCAAGAATACCGAGCGAAAATTATGGCAGATGGCGCACGTTGATTCTTTGTCCGGCCTCGCCAACCGCGCGTTTCTGGAACAGAGGTTGCTGCAAGAGATTTTCGCAGCCAAGCGTTCCGGGCAATTTGGCGCGGTTATTTTTCTGGATCTGGACGATTTTAAGAAAATCAATGACTGCCTGGGGCATAAGTACGGCGATAAAGTATTGCAAGAAGTCGCCAAGCGGTTACGAATTATTTTACGCACCGAAGATACCGTGGCGCGATTAGGCGGCGATGAATTTGTTATTTTGCTATCAGGGTTGACGCACAAGCAGGATGATGCGGAAAAAATGGTCGGCAGCGTGGCTCAAAAAGTCCTGGATGAACTGCTTCAAGTTTACCTTATCGATGGTCAGGAGCTGCAAATATCGGCGAGCCTGGGGATTGCCCTTTTTTCCACAGGGTTTGATGAAAATACCGAAAAACTGCTTAGGCAAGCGGATATTGCCATGTACGCGGCGAAAACCGAAGGCAAAAGCACCTACAGTTTTTATCATCCCGACATGCTGGAGCAGGCAAATAAGCGCCTGAACATTGAAACCGAATTACGCTTTGCATTACAGAATGACCAGATCATCCTGTTTTATCAACCGCAGTATGACGCGGCGCATCAGTTACTGGGTTTTGAGGCCTTGGTTCGCTGGCAGCATCCGGAAAAAGGCATGATTGCACCGGCTGATTTTCTGCCTATTGCGGAGGAAACCGGCATTATCATTGAGCTGGGCGAGCGTATTTTATACCTGGCTTGCCAACAGCTTGCCGCCTGGCACTCACAGGACTTCGACGTGCCGCACCTGTCAATCAATATCAGTCCGGCGCAATTCAATCATTCCAATTTTGTCGATATGGTGGCGTCTGTGCTTGAGCTGACCGGGGCCAATCCACGCGCCGTTATGCTGGAGACGACGGAAAGCATGATCATTAAAGATATTAAGGAAGTCGTCGAAAAAATGCAGCTTTTGAAACAACGGGGCATTCGTTTTTCAATCGATGATTTCGGCACCGGCTATTCTTCGCTCTCGTATTTGAAACGTCTGCCTATTGATCAACTCAAAATTGACCGCTCTTTTGTGCAAGAGATTGCACACAATGAAAATGATGCGGCGATTGTTAATGCGATTATCGTAATGGCCGGCAGCCTTAAGTTGGACATTATCGCCGAAGGCGTCGAAACCCCCGAACAGGTTGATTATCTTGCCGGTTGCGGTTGCAACGCCTTTCAGGGCTATTGGTTTAGCCGTCCACTGTCTGGTGTTGAAGCCTTATCGAAATTAGATAAAGGTTAATGCGCAATCAATCAGCGCATGATCACCAAGATTCATGAACAAATATAAACAGGAAAGGAAACGGTATCATGTTTAAGAACATTGCCAAGCGGTATCAATTAACAATCAAAGTGCAATTTATACTGATTTTAGGCGTATTGGTTGTCGGGTTTTCCCTGTTCGGCCTTGCAACATTCAAGGCTATGACCACGCTTAGTGTTAATGGTCCGGTTTATCAGCGCGTTGTGCAGGGTAAAGATGTTATTGCCGACATCCTGCCTCCGCCTGAATACATCATGGAGTCCTATATGGTGGCGCTGCAATTGACGGTCGCCACAGACTTTTTTGATATGAAGACTCAAGCGTTGGTCTCGCGATTTAAGAAATTGAAAGCGGCATACGATGACCGGCATAGCTTTTGGCTAACTCAGCCGCTGGATCAGGAGCTCCATGATTTATTGCTTGAACGCTCTTACCAGCCTGCACAAGCCTTTTATGCCGAGGCTGAACAAAAATTCCTGCCTGCAATCCTGGCGGGAGACCGCGACGGCGCACTCGCCAGTTTTCAGGACATGCGCATCGCATATGACGAACATCGCGCCGTTGTGGATGAGTTGTTGCGCTATACAACGGCGCGCATTGCCGAGGATGAGAAGCAGGCGCAGGCCATGATCAGCCGATACAATATCGGTTTGCTGGGTATTTTTTCTTTCAGTGTCGTGATGGCGGTAGTGTTGACCGTACTGATCAGCCGAGGCATTTTACGCTCACTCAAAACCGCCCAACAGGTGGCAGGCGCCATTGCCGATGGCGACCTGAACTCCAGCATCGACATTCATCAAAGAAACGAGATCGGGGACCTGTTGCGCTCGATGGAAACCATGCAGCAACAACTGCTGGAGCGCATCACGGCGGACCGCAAAGCGGCTGACGAAATTCTGCGCGTCAAGATTGCGCTGGACAACGTCAGCACCGGCGTGATGATTGCCGATAACGACCGCAACATCATTTACGCCAATAACTCGGTGATCGATATACTTGACAAGGCCGGAGCGGAAACCAGCCAGCAGTT
>JBAZWN010000047.1:4948-11879 GCA_041660285.1 Methylobacter sp. | reverse complement strand
CTCAACTAATCGAGGCTTCAGTAAGCCAGAAATAGAATTCTGCATTTATATCCCTCAGAACTGCAATTATTTAGAGTAAAGTTCCACAACCAACTGCTCATTTATATCGCTTCCTAAATCCACACGATCAGGAAGGGTACTGAATGTCCCAGTCATTGTTTTAGAATTAACTTCAACCCAAGAAGGAAACCCATACTGTTCGGATACTGTTAAAGCATCAATGATTCTTTGTTGTTTTTTAGCTTTTTCTCTAACCGTCAAAACATCACCAGGAGAAACCTGATATGAAGGGACATTAATCAAAGAATCGTTAACCTGAATAGATTTGTGGCTTACCAACTGACGCGCTTCTGCGCGAGTGGAAGCAAAACCCATGCGATACACAACATTATCCAGTCTTGACTCCAGAAGATTCAACAGATTCTGGCCTGTTGCACCCTTCTTCATGTCTGCTGATTTATAGTAATTTCTAAATTGCTTTTCCAGGATGCCATACATTCTGCGCAGACGCTGTTTAGCTCTTAACTGAAGAGCATAATCAGAACTTCTTGTACGCTTAGCACCGTGCTGACCTGGACGTTGATCCAGTTTACATTTATTTTCTAAGGACTTTCCTCTGCTCTTTAAAAACAGATCAGTACCTTCTCTTCGACTTAATTTACAAGTAGGTCCAAGATATCTTGCCATAACAAACTACTCCAGATTTTTATACGCGGCGTTTTTTAGGCGGACGGCAACCATTATGTGGAATTGGCGTCACATCAACAATGTTATTTATTTTGAATCCTAGATTATTCAGGGATCGTACTGCAGATTCGCGACCTGGGCCTGGACCTTTGATCATGACGTCAAGGTTTTTCATGCCAAACTCAAGTGCTACAGTGCCGGCCTTCTCAGCGGCGACCTGCGCAGCAAATGGCGTACTTTTTCTGGACCCACGGAAACCGGAGCCACCAGATGTTGCCCATGACAGCGCGTTACCTTTTCTATCTGTGATTGTTATTATTGTGTTATTAAAGGATGCGTGAACGTGCACAATGCCGTCTGCAACTTCTTTTTTAATACGTTTTCTTGAACGGTTTTGACTAGCCATTATTAAATCTCTTAAAGGAACATCTTATTTTCTGATAGCTTTGCGCGGACCTTTACGAGTACGAGCATTAGTTCTCGTTCTCTGTCCTCTTAAAGGCAACCCTCTGCGATGCCTTATTCCGCGATAGCAACCAAGATCCATCAAACGTTTTATATTCATTGAAACTTCACGACGAAGATCACCTTCAACCGTCATCTTCGAAACTACCGTACGAATAGATTCTAGTTGCTCTTCAGTCAACTCTTTTATTTTAACTGAAGGCGTTATACCTACTTCGACGCAAATTTCACTTGCAGTTTGACGACCAATACCATAAATAGCAGTTAAAGCAATCACCGCATGTTTATGATCTGGTATATTTATCCCGGCAATACGTGCCATCTAGATACTCCCCTGAGTAATGCTCTAAAGTTAAGCGCCGAATTATAACATCGCATAAATCATGGCGCAACGATTATTATCCTTGTCGTTGTTTATGCTTTCCGTCTTCACAGATAACCCTAACAACACCATTTCTTTTTACAACTTTGCATTTTCTGCAAATTTTTTTAACCGAAGCACGAACTTTCACAAATAACTCCCAGGTTGTTGCTCTTGTGCAATAAATTATTTTTTTAGATTGGCTTTTTTCATCAAGCCTTCGTATTGTTGAGACATAATATGCGTTTGCATCTGAGAGATGAAATCCATTATGACCACTACAATAATCAATAAGGATGTGCCGCCAAAATAAAACGGAACGTTCCAATAGACTATCAAAAACTCTGGCAACAAGCACACCAAGGTAATATAAAAGGCGCCGATTAACGTCAACCGGGTCATTACCTTATCAATATAAGAACTTGTTTGAAGACCAGGTCTTATTCCAGGCAGAAAAGCACCTGATTTTTTTAAATTTTCAGCTGTTTCTTTTGAGTTAAATACTAAAGCCGTATAAAAGAAACAAAAGAATATGATAGCAGTCGCATAAAACATAACATATACAGGCTGCCCCGGCGATAGCATGGTGGCGATATCCTGCAACCAAGCAAAACCATCAGTATTCCCAAACCATCCAGCAATAGTGGCTGGAAACAAAATGATACTCGATGCGAAAATGGGAGGTATAACACCTGCCATGTTAAGCTTCAGCGGCAAAAAACTGCTTTGCCCGGCGTACATTTTGCGACCTTGCTGTCTTTTAGGGTAGTTAATCAGGATCCTTCTCTGCCCTCTCTCAACAAAAACAACAAGTGCGGTTACAGAAATCGACAGCAACAACAACAGGATAATAAATGCACCATTCATTTCACCTGTTCTTGCCAATTCTAACGTGCCGCCAATGGCTTTAGGCAATCCAGAAACAATACCGGCGAAAATAATAAGCGAAATACCATTGCCTATTCCGCGCTCAGTAACCTGCTCGCCTAACCACATCAAGAAAACAGTGCCTGTAACTAATGTAATTGTTGTAATAACAATGAAACTGATACCTGGATGCAAGACAACAGAAAGACCACCGGCAGTTTGATTTTGCAAAGCCAGAGAAATACCAATCGCCTGGAAAGTTGCCAAAACCACAGTGCCATATCTTGTGTACTGCGAGATTTTACGCCTTCCTGACTCGCCTTCTTTTTTAATCTGCTCCATTGCCGGTATAACAACAGTCATCAATTGCATAATAATCGATGCCGAAATATAGGGCATAATTCCAAGAGCAAAGAGACTTAGCCGCATCAAAGCACCGCCCGAGAACATGTTAAACATGTCCAGGATTGATCCGCTCTGCTGCTCAAACATAACGGCCAGCGCTTTAGGATCGACCCCAGGAACAGGAATGTGGGCGCCGACTCTATATACGAAAAAAGCCCCCAGAACAAAAAGCAATCTAGCTCTCAGCTCTGAAAAACCACCGACTTTGTCAGCCATCTGAGCTCTTGAAGTACTCACTTAAACCTCTACTTTGCCGCCAGCAGCTTCTATAGATACTTTGGCTCCGCTGGTTACTTTTATGCCTTTAATAGTAACAGCCTTAGTTAATTCACCGGACTTAATTATTTTTGCTTTTTTTGTAAAAGCAGGAACAATATTGGCATCAATCAAAGTCTTAAGGTCTATTACGTCGGCATTTAAACCAGCAAGCTCATTTAATCTGACTTCTGCAGAATATTTGCTAATTAACGAAGTAAACCCAATCTTGGGTAACCGGCGCTGCAAAGGCATTTGTCCACCCTCGAAACCAACCTTATGGAAGCCGCCGCTACGAGCCTTTTGCCCCTTATGACCTCTTCCGCAAGTTTTACCGAGCGTACAGCCAATACCTCGGCCTACTCTTTTAGATTTTTTCCGAGCCCCTTCACTTGAACGGATAGTATTTAAAAACATTACACTTCCTCAAATTTTAGCATGTACGATACTTTATTTATCATACCTCGGTTTTCAGGTGTATTGAGCACCACAACCGTCTGGTTGATTTTGCGTAAACCCAAACCTTTTAAACAGGCTTGGTGGCGCGGTAAGCGGCCAAATTTACTTTTTGTCATCGTAACACTTATTTTATTGCCAGCCATTACTACTACCCAATAATCTGTTCAACTGATAAGCCGCGTTTTGCAGCTATTTGGTTAGCGCTATGCATTCCTGTAAGACCATTAATAGTTGCTCTAACAACATTAATAGGGTTACTGGTTCCGATGCATTTAGCTAATACGTTATGCACTCCAACTACTTCAAATACCGCTCTCATTGCTCCACCAGCAATAATGCCCGTACCTTCAGAAGCAGGCTGCATATAAACTTTAGCCGCTCCGGTAGTATTCATAATAGGATATTGCAAGGTATCGCCTTTTAAAGAGACTTTGCGCATATTTTTACGCGCTTGTTCCAAAGATTTTTGTATTGCAATAGGCACTTCGCGAGCTTTACTGACGCCATATCCGACTCTGCCTTCACCATCGCCAACCACTGTCAGCGCTGTGAAACCAAAAACCCTACCGCCTTTTACAACTTTTGCAACACGTCTTACATTGACCAATTTTTCTTGCAAACCATCTGCACTAACCTGTGAAGGTGCTGTAGACATCTTATTCCCCTAAAATTTCAAACCGGCTTCACGAGCAGCATCAGCTAATGCTTTAACGCGACCATGATACTTAAAACCTGAACGATCAAAAGCAACTTCGGAAACTCCAGCAGCAATTGCTTTTTGTGCAATAAATTTTCCCACTTCAGCAGCAGCGCTTATATTCCCAGTATTTTTTAACGTTGATTTAATATCAGCCTGAGTTGTAGAAGCACTAGCCAAAGTAGTCGTTCCATCAGCACTAATAACTTGAGCGTATATATGTTGCGAAGTCTTGTGAATTGACAAACGTGTTGTGCTTAATTTCTTAATTTTGCTGCGCAATTTTAATGCGCGCTTCATACGAGATTGTTTCTTATCCATTACGCTACCTTACTTCTTCTTAGCTTCTTTTCTTGCAACATGCTCTTCAGCGTATCTGACACCTTTACCTTTATACGGCTCAGGCGGACGATAAGCTCTGATTTTTGCAGCGACTTCACCTACCAGCTGCTTGTCACTTCCTTTGACAACTATTTCTGTTTGGCTGGGTGTCTCAACTGAGACTCCTGCTGGAACTTCAAAATCAACCGGATGAGAAAAACCCAGTGCAAGATTAAGTATATTGCCTTTTGCCTGAGCTCTGTAGCCCACGCCAATTAAAGTCAATTTCTTTTCAAATCCTGCTGAAACGCCAGTAACCATATTACTTACAATCGCTCTAGCTGTTCCAGCTTGAGCAGTAGCTTTTTTATCATCTTTATCCCATTGCATTGATAGGACATTGTCCGCAATATCAACACTTACAGCTGGGTTAAAATCATAAGACAATTGACCATTGCTTCCTTTTACGGTCATATTATTACCATCTAGCTTTATATCCACACCCTTGGGGATAATAACTGGAGCTTTAGCAATTCTTGACATATCCTGACCTACACCTTAACAAACAGTACAAATGACTTCGCCGCCATGCCCAATTGCACGTGCAGCTCTATCTGTCATAACACCATTTGATGTTGACACGATAGCAATCCCTAGCCCGCCAAGAACTTTTGGCAATTCATCTTTAGATTTATAAATACGTAAACCAGGTCTACTAATTCTTTTTATATTTTCAATTACAGGAGCACCTCTATAGTATTTCAATTCGATAGTCATTTCTGAATGACTGCCAATTGTCTCTACGGTGTAGCCTGTAATAAAGCCTTCTTCTTGTAATACCTTAGCAATAGATACTTTCAATTTTGACGAAGGTTGTTTAACAATTTTTTTACCGGCAGATTGACCATTTCTAATGCGGGTCAGCATATCTGCAACTGGGTCTGTCATACTCATCTTAATTTCTCCAAACTTGATCTAACAGATCTTACCAACTTGCCTTTACCACGCCTGGCACATCGCCACGCATTGTTGCTTCTCTCAGTTTATTTCGACTAAGACCAAACTTACGGTAATAACCATGCGGACGTCCTGTCAAATTGCAACGGTTACGGACTCTTGTTACGCTTGAGTCTCTAGGCAGTTTTTGAAGTTGTAAGTGAGCAGATTCTTTATCTTCAAATGTAGCATTTGGATCTCTGATTATTTCTTTCAAAGATTTACGTTTAACATCATATTTCTGTACTAACTTCTTACGCTTGTCTTCTCGCGCAATCATTGATTTTTTTGCCATTCTAAAATCGCCCTTTAGTTCTTAAATGGAAAATTGAAAAGCTTTAACAACGCCAAACCTTCTTCATTGGTTTTAGCTGTTGTTGTAATGGTAATATCCATACCGCGCAAAGTGTCAATTTTGTCATAATCAATTTCAGGGAAAATGATTTGCTCTTTAACACCCATTGAATAGTTACCACGCCCATCAAAGCTTTTAGGACTCAATCCTCTAAAGTCACGAATTCGAGGAATAGAAATACTGATTAAACGATCTAAAAATTCATACATTCTATCGCTGCGCAATGTTACTTTGCATCCGATAGGCATATCGTCACGAATTTTAAAACCTGCAATCGATTTTCTTGACAGCGTAACAACGGGTTTTTGACCGGAAATTTTTTCCATGTCACTTACCGCCGCTTGCAAGAATTTTTTATCAGCAACCGCTTCACCAACACCCATATTGAGCGTAATTTTTGTGATCCGCGGCGCTTGCATCACAGATCCGTAAGAGAACTGCTCTACTAATGCTGGAAGGATTCTTTCTTTATATTCGGTTTCTAGTCTAGCCATGATTCATCTACACCTTACGCATCAACAACTTCATTTGTTGATTTAAAATATCTGACTTTCTTTCCATCTTCTAGAAACTTAAAGCCGACGCGATCTGCTTTTTTTGTCGCAGGATTATATAATCCAATATTGGAAATATTAATCGGCATATCCTTGACAATAATTCCTCCTGAAACACCAGCATTCGGATTTGGTTTTTGGTTCTTTTTAACCTGGTTGATGCCTTCAACCAAAACCTTATTATCCTTCAATACCTTACTTACTCTACCGCTCTTACCTTTATCTTTACCGGTACGAACGATAACCTCATCCCCTTGTTTAATTCTTTGCATTTTAAACCCTACCTTATAAAACTTCAGGAGCTAACGAAATGATTTTCATAAATCTTTCGCCTCTTAGCTCACGTGTTACAGGGCCAAAAATGCGCGTACCAAGTGGCTGTAAATTGTTATTCAGAATTACTGCTGCGTTACCATCAAAACGGATAACAGAGCCATCCGGTCTACGAACGCCTTTACGAGTTCTAACCACTAATGCGTTATAAACTTCGCCTTTTTTTACTCTTCCGC
>JBAZWN010000047.1:0-4938 GCA_041660285.1 Methylobacter sp. | reverse complement strand
TGATGTCACCAATGCCTGCATAGCGCCTATGAGACCCACCCAATACTTTGATACACATGACCCTTTTTGCACCGCTGTTATCGGCGACGTCAAGGTTAGTTTGCATCTGAATCATGATTTATTCCTAATTAACTGTTTATTAAATAGCTGCGTACTATTTGTTGACACTATCCAAGACTTGAACCAATTTAAAGGTTTTATTCTTAGACATAGGTCGGCATGATGTAATTGAAACTACGTCGCCTTCATGGCAAATATTTTGTTCATCATGAGCCATCATTTTAGTTGAGCGCTTAATGTATTTACCGTAAACAGGGTGTTTTACAACTCGCTCGACTAAAACTGTAATTGTTTTATCCATTTTGTTACTAACAACCCTACCGGTGATAGTCCGTAACTTGGTTACATTTTCGCTCATAATTATGCGCTCGCCATTTCATTTAATATCGTGTGAATACGTGCCACCTCACGTCTAACCTTCTTCACTTGAGCGGGTTTAGACAACTGGCCTGTACCTTTTTGCATTTTAAGATTAAATTGCTCACGCGATAATTCGAGCAGCATTAATCCTAATTCGTCTTTTGATTTTTGGCGTAATTCACTTGCTTTCATTACATTATTGTCCGAGCAGTAAAAAGTGTTTTCAAAGGTAACTTGGCTGCAGCCAAAGCAAATGCTTCGCGCGCCAACTCTTCAGAAACACCCTGTATTTCATACAACATTGTTCCTGGTTTAACTTGAGCAACCCAGTATTCTACACTACCTTTCCCTTTTCCCATACGAACTTCTAATGGTTTTTTGGTAATTGGCTTATCCGGGAAAATTCTAATCCAGATTTTACCGCCGCGCTTGACGTGACGTGTAATCGTTCTACGACCTGATTCAATCTGGCGAGCAGTAAGTCTGCCGCGATCAACCGACTTAAGGCCAAAATCACCAAAACTTACTGATGATCCACGTACGGCAGTACCGTTATTTCTGCCTTTAAATTGTTTACGGAATTTAGTTCTTTTAGGTTGAAGCATTTCTCTATCCCTTCAACTATTTCTTAGTTTCTGAATTAATCGATGCAATGTGCGCATCCATATCGAATACTTCACCTTTGAATATCCACACTTTGATGCCGATAATTCCGTATGTAGTATGTGCTTCTGCGGTTGCATAATCGATGTCCGCTCTTAAGGTATGCAAAGGAACCCGTCCTTCCCTATACCATTCACTTCTTGCGATTTCAGCGCCATTTAGACGACCGCCAACATTGATCTTTATACCTTCAGCGCCTAATCGCATTGTATTTGTTACAGCGCGCTTCATTGCTCTACGATACATGATTCTTTTTTCAAGTTGCTGCGCAACGCCTTCAGCTACAAGCTGAGCATCTAATTCAGGCTTTCTAATCTCTTCAACATTCAGTTGAACAGGAATGCCCATTATTTTAGATACTGCCTGTCTTAATACCTCGATGTCCTCACCTTTTTTACCAATGACAATACCAGGCCTTGCTGTATGTATGGTAATTTGCGCATTATTCGCAGGGCGATTAATCTGAATACGACTTACAGAAGCATGAGCTAACTTTTTCTTGATAAATTCTCTGACTGTTAAATCCTGATGCAGGAAAACCGAATAATCCTGGCTGTTTGCATACCATCTTGAATTCCAATCTTTTACAATTCCAAGTCGTATACCGGTTGGATGTACTTTTTGACCCATTTTCTGCCCCTACTCGAATTCTGCGACTTTAACTGTAATATGGCAGGTTCTTTTAAGGATATGATTTGCACGTCCTTTAGCTCTTGCCTTGAATCTTTTCATGGTCGCCCCTTCATTCACATAAACGGTTGACACTTTTAATTCGTCAATATCTGCGCTTTCGTTATGTTCGGCATTAGCAATAGCAGATTCAAGAATCTTTTTAATAATTGCTGCAGCTTTTTTTGAACTGAATTTTAAAGTATTCAGTGCTTTTTCTACCGGCATACCACGAATTTGATCACCCACCAGCCGCGCTTTTTGCGCAGATAGAGGAGCGTTTTTTAATTTTGCTGAAACTTCCATCGTAAGACCTATCTAGATTTCTTATCAGCCACGTGGCCTTTGTATGTACGAGTTGGTGAAAACTCACCCAATTTATGCCCTACCATATTCTCAGAAATAAGAACTGGAATGTGCAGCCGCCCATTATGGATTGCAATAGTTAAGCCCAGCATATCTGGAATAATCATTGATCTTCTTGACCATGTTTTAATCGGTTTCCGATTATTAGTACTTACAGCATCTTCAACTTTTTTAAGCAGATGATGATCAATAAAAGGACCTTTTTTAATTGAACGCGGCACGCTAATTCCTCTCTATTTGAGCTTACGACGTCTGACAATCATGTTGTCAGTACGTTTGTTTTTTCTAGTTTTATAACCCTTAGTCGGCATACCCCAAGGAGATACAGGATGCCTACCGCCGGACGTACGACCTTCACCACCGCCATGAGGATGATCCACTGGATTCATCGCAACACCGCGGACAGTAGGACGAACACCTTTCCATCTTGATGCTCCGGCCTTGCCAAGAGATGCCAAGTTATGCTCTGAATTTGAAACTTCTCCAATTACGGCGCGACAATCCGCCATAACCTTACGCATTTCACCAGACCGTAATCTTATCGTTGCATGAGCGCCATCTCTGGCCACCAATTGCACCGAAGTGCCGGCGCTACGGGCAACCTGAGCTCCCTTGCCTGGCTTCAACTCTACACAATGAACCGTGGTACCCATTGGTATATTTCTTAACGGCATACAGTTGCCTGGTTTAACCGCAGTAGTTTCCGAAGAAAGAATCTCCTGCCCAACCTCAAGGCCTTTAGGCGCGATGATGTATTTACGCTCACCGTCCTTAAACAATATCAAAGCGATATTGGCCGTTCTGTTTGGATCATATTCCAGACGCTCAACAACAGCAGGAATATCGGTTTTATTTCTTTTAAAATCAATAATCCGATAGTGTTGCTTATGCCCACCGCCTACATGACGTGTTGTTATACGCCCTTGGTTATTACGACCGCCACTTTTGCTGTTTTTAGTTAACAAAGGAGCATATGGCTTGCCTTTGTGCAGCTCATCATTTTTGATGCGCACTACAAACCGTGATCCCGGTGACGTCGGTTTAGACTTTACAATCGCCATGCTTTCTACCGTTTCCTATTGATCTTTTAAAACTTAAATTAATTAAGCCGCAGAGAAATCTATGTCATGACCAGGCTTAAGTTTTACATAAGCCTTTTTCCAGTCAGATCTTTGGCCCAATGAGCCGCCAAATCTTTTCTGTTTGCCTTTAACGTTCAAAACCTGAACCGAATCAACCTCAACGTTAAACATAACTTCCACTGCGCTTTTAACTTGTTTTTTCGTTGCCTGTTTTTGCACTTTAAAAACAAATCGATTATTTTTTTCTGCGGCAATAGTGCTCTTTTCAGATATAACTGGAGCTTGCAGCACACTTGCCAAATGATATTTAGTTAGACTCATGCCAAGCGCTCCTCTAATTGCTTTAATGCACCTGGTGTAGCAATAACCTTATCAGCTGAAACCAATGAAACCGGACTCAAATTAGTCGCTTCAATAATTTCCACATAAGGAATATTTCTAGATGCTAAAGCCAGATTTACATCAACATTCTCAACAACAATCAAAATACGCTTTGCGTCTATATTTTTAATTTTTGTATTTAAATCTTTTGTTTTAGGGCTTGTAGGCAAAATATCGCTGCTCACCACTAATCGACCTTGTCTAAGCAACTCAGACAAAATCGAACGAACTCCTACGCGAAACATTTTCTTATTCAACTTCTGATCATACGATCTTGGTCTAGCCGCGAAAGCTACACCACCTGTCCGCCAGATAGGACTGCGCGTTGTACCGGATCTTGCGCGACCCGTCCCTTTTTGTCTCCATGGCTTTGTACCGCCGCCACTTACATCAGAGCGTGTTTTCTGGGCCTTAGTGCCAGCACGCGCCCCAGCCAGATATCTAACTACCAGCTGGTGGACTAACGTTTCATTAAAAGCCTGACCAAAAATAGCTTCCGCCACCTCCACCTTTCCAGCAGAGTCTTTTTCACTTAAAGCAGGTATTTGCATACTCATGGCTTAACCTTTATTTCGCATTTTCATAGCAGGTGTAATGACTACATCACCGCCTTTAGCACCAGGCACTGCGCCTTTTACTAAAATTAAATTTCTTGCTGTATCAATTGAATGAATAGTCAGGTTCTGAACTGTAACCTTCTCAGCCCCCATATGACCTTCCATTTTCTTGCCTTTAAATACACGACCAGGCGTTTGACACATACCGATAGAACCCAAAACCCTGTGTGAGCGTGAGTTACCATGTGTAGCATCTTGCATGCTGAAGTTGTGACGTTTTATACCGCCAGCAAAACCTTTACCAATACTTTTACCCTGAACATCAACAACTTGGCCAGCAGAAAAAATATCTAAAGATAACTGAGAGCCTGCAGATAAACCCTCACCTTCACCATCTTCGAGCCTGAACTCCCAAAGACCGCGCCCAGCTGTCACATTAGCCGCTGCGTAATGACCAGCCATTGCTTTATTGACTCTAGAAGATTTTTTATCGCCCGCCGCTACCTGGATCGAACGATATCCATCAACTTCAATACCTTTAACCTGAGTAACTCTGTTTGAGTCAATCTGGAGTACAGTAACGGGTACTGATGAACCATCTTCACAAAAAACTCTGGTCATACCACATTTACGACCTATAAGACCTATTGACATCTGCCAATTCCCCTGCTTTTTAATTCAATTTTATTTGAACATCAACACCAGCTGCAAGATCCAACTTCATCAATGCATCTACGGTTTTTTCTGTTGGTTCAACGATATCCAATAACCTTTTATACGTTCTCAACTCATACTGATCT
>JBAZWN010000046.1:0-12163 GCA_041660285.1 Methylobacter sp. | reverse complement strand
GGTTTACAAGGTCTGGGCATTACATTTATTACTGCGGGTCTGATGTCTCTTGGCTTCATGGCTTTCTCTGGAATTCAACTTTAAGAAGGTATCGTAATGCTGGAAATTGCATTAGGGATTATTATTTTCACAGCTTTTGTGATTGCGCTGGTCTTTGTTATTATCGGCGCCAAAAGCAAATTGGTTGCTGCCGGGGATGTTGAAATTCTGATCAATGAAGAGAAGAAAATTCATGTGCCTGCAGGATCAAAATTATTAACTGCATTGGCTGATAACGGCTTGTTCGTGTCATCCGCATGCGGCGGCGGCGGCACTTGCGGTCAGTGTAAAGTCAAAGTGCATTCAGGCGGCGGCGAGATTTTGCCGACTGAATTGTCACACATTTCAAAACGTGAAGCAGCGGAAGGCGAACGTCTTTCCTGCCAGGTTACTGTAAAACATAACATGAACATTGAAGTCGAAGACGATGTTTTCGGCGTTAAGAAATGGGAATGTACTGTTAAATCAAACCATAACGTTGCGACCTTTATTAAAGAGCTGGTTCTGGAGCTGCCTAGAGGCGAAGAAATCAAGTATCGCGCCGGCGGTTACATTCAGATTGAATGTCCTCCGCACGTTGCGAAATATGCCGATTTTAATATCGAAAATAAATTTCGCGAAGATTGGGATAAATACGATTTGTGGCGCTATGTTTCAGACGTAAAAGAGCCTACCTTACGCGCCTATTCGATGGCAAGCTATCCGGAAGAAAAGGAAATCATGCTGAACGTGCGTATCGCGACACCGCCTCCAGGCGCTCCAGACAGCGTACCGCCAGGGATCATGTCTTCTTACATATTTAACCTGAAACCCGGCGACAAATGTATCGTTTCCGGGCCTTACGGCGAGTTCTACGCTAAAGACACACAAAATGAAATGGTCTTTATCGGCGGTGGCGCAGGCATGGCGCCGATGCGTTCGCATATCTTTGATCAATTACGCAGGCTGAAGTCCAAGCGCAAAATGACCTTCTGGTATGGTGCGCGTAGTAAGCGCGAGATGTTCTATGTAGAAGATTTCGACATGCTGGCTAGAGAAAATGACAATTTTGAATGGCATGTCGCCCTGTCTGATCCGTTACCGGAAGACAACTGGGAAGGCTATACCGGGTTCATTCATAATGTGCTGTTTGAAGAATTCATTAAAAACCATCCGGCTCCGGAAGACTGCGAGTTCTACATGTGCGGACCTCCAATCATGAACTCTTCCGTGATCAACATGCTGTTGGAGAACGGAGTTGAGCCAGAGAACATCTTCCTGGATGACTTTGGCGGTTAAGTAAAGCATTTGTGTAGATTCCATTCCCCCTGGGAATGGGGTGCATCAAACTGAACGAGGAGTATGGCTTTGCCTGCTCCTCGTTTTTTTATGCTGCTATTAATTTGCAGAGCGGAACCATAAACCAGTATGATTAAAATTAATGCAGGGTTTGACGAAAAAATACGTCAGCCTTTATATACCTAAGAGGTGACATCATGACTTATTTTTTAGTGACTTTTGTTTTCATGGCTATTGTCATTGCGATTATGGCGATAGGCGTTATTTTCGGTAGACGCGCCATCAAAGGATCATGCGGTGGCGCAAACAATGGAAATTGTGTTTGCGTTGAGAAGTGTGATAAAAGAAAGAAAATGGAAGCAGAGGGAAACGTTTAAGTTCAAACCTAAACAGTCGGCTGCAAGGATGATTTGTAATACAGCAAACTCATTATAATAAACAACAACAACGAGGAGTTCATTATGCTGGCGAAAATTACTGTTGCAGATTATATGTCGAAAAGGTTGGTTACACTGACTAAAGATACCAATGTGATTGATGCGGTGAAAAAATTGCTGGATCATAAAATCACCAGTGCCCCGGTTATTGATCAACAAAACCGCTTGCTGGGCATGTTTTCTGAAAAAGATGTCATGAGCGTTGTTCTGGAAAGCGCCTACAATCAAAGCATGAGCGGAAAGGTTGGCGAATACATGACCTCGGAAACCATCAGCGTCAATGCCGATTCCAGTATCGTAGATCTGGCGGAAAAGTTTCAGCAGTCTTCCGTCAGGAGTTTTCCTGTGTTTCAGGGGGCTGATCTGGTTGGGATTGTCAGCCGCACCGATGTTTTAAGGGCTTTGGCTTCAATTCATTAAGATTAGACGGTGGGTAATACGCAAACCTTTTACTGGCATGACTACGAGACATTCGGCACCGATCCCCGGAAAGACAGGCCAGTCCAGTTTGCCGGCATCCGCACCGATTTTGATTTCAACATTGTAGACGACCCTCTGGTCGTTTACTGCAAGCCGGCGGCAGACTGTCTTCCCCATCCTGATGCCTGTTTAATTACAGGCATCACGCCGCAGCTTGCCGAACAGAAAGGCGTTCTCGAAGCAGAGTTTATTCGCCTGATTCATGAGCAATTATCTCAGCCCAATACCTGTACCCTCGGCTACAACAGTCTTCGTTTTGACGATGAAGTCACCCGCAACTGCCTCTATCGCAATTTTTATGATCCTTATGCACGGGAATGGCAGAACGGCAATTCCCGCTGGGATATCATTGATGTGGTCAGGGCGGCCAGAGCATTGCGTCCTGAAGGCATAAACTGGCCGGTCAATGAAGAGGGCGGTCCCAGTTTCAGGCTGGATCAATTAACCAAGGCCAATAACATAGCGCATGAAGCAGCGCATGATGCGCTGTCAGATGTGTACGCCACCATGGCAATCGCCAAACTGGTCAAGCAGGCCCAGCCAAAACTCTACCAGTTCTTGTTGCAGCATCGGGTTAAGGCCGAGGCGCTTAACTTGCTTCAATTCGGCAGTTTTAAACCTGTGGTGCATATTTCAGGCAAATATCCCGCCATCAAAAACTGCCTTGGCATAGTGTTTCCCATTTGCAAGCATCCGACCAATAACAACGGCATTATTGTTTATGATCTGTCTGTCGATCCTGAGCCGATGATCGCTTTATCGGCGAATGAAATTCAGCAAAGAATTTTTACCGCGACGGCCGACTTGCCGGAAGGCGTAGCGAGAATACCGTTGAAAACGGTGCACATCAACAAATGCCCGGTTTTAGCGCCTCTTTCTGTGATCAGGCCTGAAGATGAGCAACGGCTGAAAATAGATTTGGCGCTATGCCATGCGAATATTGAAAAGATTAAATCCGCAAGCGGATTAGCTGAAAAACTGGCCGCAGTTTTTAGCGGACAAACCTACGAGGAACAAGATTCCGATCCTGATCTTGAAATTTATAGCGGCGGTTTTTTTCCTGATATGGATAAACAGAAGATGACCAGGATCAGGGTCATGCCTGTTGAACAATTATCCAAAGCTGCATTCGACTTTACCGATACCCGGCTACCGGAAATGCTGTTCAGGTACAGGGCCCGCAATTATCCGGAAACGCTGAGTCCGGATGAGACGCTCAGATGGAACGAGTTTTGTGTTAACCGGTTGACCGGACGCCAGCCAGGAGCGGGAATTTTACTCGATGATTATTTTGGCCGGCTGCAGGAGTTGCGTGGTGGCGAAAATATTAACCAGGATATTGTTAGCGCCTTGAATGCCTATGCGGTTGAGAAAATGGAGCAGTTTGGCATCGTCGGAGACAGAAAATAGCCGTACTGTATAAGATTGCGTTTTAAATGCGCTAAGCTGATGCTTGCATCACGTAGTTGTCATATAATGTGCAGCTCAGTTTTTATGTTCCCATTAAGGAAGTTAATATGAAGAAAATTACTTTGTTTGTTTCGGTTTTGATGTTCTTTTTTACGGCTGTAGCCAATGCACACGGCCCTGTACGTCAAAAAGCCGAAGAAGAAATCACTATCAATGCGCCTGCTGAAAAAGTCTGGTCTATCATCAAGAATTACGGCGACATGTCTTGGCTGCCTGCCGTCAAAAGCGTAACCGTAGATAAGGGCAATGAGAAGGGTTCAATCCGCGTCCTGACTTTAAAAGACGGCGGCACAATCACCGAAGAATTGAAAAAGCATGACGATAAAGCCATGTCATACGCTTACAAAATCACCGAGATGAGCACTGCAAAAACCATCACTCACGCCGGTGTTGAAGAAAAAGTGCCTGTATTGCCTGTAGACAACTATGCAGCAAGCATCGATTTAACCGCTAACGGTGACACCACGGTCGTTTCCTGGAAAGCAGGTTATTACCGCGCCTACATGAACAATAATCCACCTGAAGAAATGAATGAAGAAGCGGCTAACACAGCAGTGACAGCAATTTTGAAATCAGGATTGCAAAACCTGAAAGCCCTGGCTGAAAAGTAAGGCCAGTTAGTGTTTCAAGTGAACTACTGCCGCACCAGCTCCCGGCTGGTTTGCGGCATACACACCATCCTTGGCAATAAAGCTGTAGCGGTTTGCATCGCTACAGCTTTTTTATCTCAACCGCTTGCCGCTGCGCCTTTTGCTTACATCAGTAATCAACTAGGAGACAGCGTTTCTGTTATCGATACTGAAAAAGACAAGGTAGTTGATACGATTGCCGTTCAAGGCAAGCCCGCTGGCGTCGCCGCTGCACCTGATGGCAGCAAGGTCTATGTCAGCACGCCGGAGGCTCAGGGTTTTGCCGTTTTAGACACAAAAAAAGGTGAGGTCATTGCCAGAGTCGCGGTCAATGACGGAACACTGGGTATCGCCGTTGGAACCAACGGCAAGCGGATTTATGTCGCGGATTGGTATAAAAATACAGTTTCGGTCATCGATGCGGACAGCCTGAAAATAATTAAAACGATTGGCGTAGGCGAATCGCCATCGGGTCTGGTAGTCAGTCCTGATAATCGCTGGTTGTATGTTGCTAACCGAATCAGCAATTCGGTTTCCAAGATCGATTTGGATAAGCTGACCATCAAAAAAACGGCTCAGGTTGGCACGCATCCATTTGGGCTCACTATTGATTCCAGAGGCGAGCGAATTTATGTCGCCAATGTGAAAAGTGACGATGTAACCGTTTTGGAAACTGCGAGTATGCAGCCTGTTGCTACCGTGAAGGTTAATATGCTGCCTTATGCGGCAGCGCTGGCACTCAATGACAGCCGCCTGTTCGTCACCAACCAGGATGACGGCTCTGTTTCCGTCATTGATACGGAAACATTAAAAGAAATCGGTCTGATCACAGTGGGCGAAAAACCCGAGGGTATCAGCACGCATTCAGATGACCGGCATGTGTATGTGGCTAACTGGTTTGACAGCAATGTTTCGGTGATCGATGCCAAAACCTTGAAAGTCATTGATACCATTAAAACCGGCGAGGGCAGTCGCGCCTTTGGCCAATTTATTGGCAAGTAATATTGATGTTTTGAAGAATAAGTCCCCGTTGTGACTGTATTCACACACTTCTTTTGTTAATCGGTTTATCCAACCAGATAACTTCTTAAATGTCGGCACCGAACCAACTTATCGCTCCGCTTCCTTACTTCGCTGACAGTGCGAAACTGTTTTCGGCAATTTCCGGCAAAGCCTGGGCGGTTTTCCTGGATAGCGGTTACCCCTACAGCAACCAAGGCCGATATGACATCATCGCTGCCGATCCGGTGTGCACTTTGGTTACGCGAGGCGATACTACCGAGATTACCCGTAACGGCGTCGCTGTAAAATCCGGTGAAAACCCGTTTGATCTGGTTAAGCAGCAGCTTCTGCCTGAAACTACAGGTCTTGATGAGTTGCCTTTCAATGGCGGGGCAATCGGTTATTTCTCGTATGATTTGGCCCGCCGACTGGAGGCGCTTCCTGTCATTGCCGAGGATACGGAACATATTGCCGAGATGGCGGTAGGCATTTACGAGTGGGCGGTTATCGTCGATCATCATCGGCAAAAAAGTTATCTGGTAGGCCATGATTGCGATGAGGGAAAATGGCAAGGCTTGATAGAGCAGTTCAGCCAATTACCAGCAAAACAGGAACTGGATGCGTTTAAGGTTGTCGGCGATGTTGCATCCAATATGGACAAGGATTTTTATGTTCAGGCCTTTAACCGGATCAAGCATTATCTGAAAGAAGGCGATTGTTATCAGGTGAATCTGGCGCAGCGGTTTGCAGCTTCCTGTACGGGAGATCCGTGGACAGCCTACCAGGCGCTGCGCAAATTAAATGCCGCTCCTTTCAGTTGTTACCTGAATTTGCCTGAAACGCAAATTCTAAGCTCATCTCCCGAGCGTTTCCTAAAAGTTACCGATGGCGTTGTTGAAACCAAACCTATTAAGGGCACACGGCCTCGAAAACCGGATTATTCCGAAGATCAGCGGCAAATAAGAGACCTTGAAAACAGCAAAAAAGACCGGGCAGAAAACCTGATGATTGTGGATTTGCTGCGCAATGACATCAGCAAGACCTGCAAGAGCGGTTCGGTAAAAGTGCCGATGTTATTTGATGTGGAAAGCTATGCAACCGTGCATCATCTGGTCAGTACCGTAACGGGCGTATTGGCGGATAATCAGCATGCGCTGGATTTGTTAAAAAGCTGTTTTCCGGGCGGTTCAATTACCGGCGCCCCAAAGATTCGCGCCATGGAAATTATAGAAGAACTCGAGCCCAACCGGCGCGGCGTTTATTGCGGCGCGATTGGCTACATTGGCTTCAATGGCAATATGGATACCAATATCGCCATCAGAACGCTGGTGCATTCGGAACATACTATTCGCTTTTGGGCAGGGGGCGGTATCGTCAATGATTCGGTTGCCGAAGATGAATATCAAGAGTGTTTTGATAAGGCCGCGGCAATGCTTAATTTGTTACAACAACTGACCGTAAAATGATTGTTGTAAAACTCGGCGGCAGTCTGGCTCACTCAAGGGCATTGATTAAATGCCTGGACACCATTGAGCGAAAATATCAGGGCAGGGCGGTGGTCATTGTTCCCGGAGGCGGCGCTTTTGCCGACCAGGTCAGGATAGCTCAAAGGCATTGGCAGTTTGATGACAAAACAGCTCATGCCATGGCGCTGTTGGCAATGCAGCAGATGGCCCTGATGCTGAAAGGGCTAAAACCAGATTTTGTTGTGGCCGGTTCAGTGAGTGGTATTCAAGAACAGTTAAACCGGCAAAAAACTATCATCTGGTCGCCGGATGTTGTTGAACTTGATAAGGCCGGTATCCAGGCTACCTGGGATATCACATCGGACAGTCTGGCGGCATGGCTGGCTAAGGCGCTTTCGGCTAAGGAGCTTATATTGGTGAAGTCTGCTAACATTGATACCGGCCTCAGTGTGCGCGAACTTGCCGAACAAAATATTGTTGATAAGGCATTTTGCGATTTTCTGGCGCAGACTTCTTTTAAGATAACTATTATTAATGAACAAAGCTTCTAATGGCAGACAATAACAAATCATCACAGAACGATCTGGCAAAAAAATCCCTAGACTTAATCAGCGGTTTTTTCTCAAAAAAGATCAGATCCGCTTACTACAGCGCTAGAGAATCCATAGGCGAGCATAAACGGGATATCGTTGTTGCTCAGGTTGAACAGGCCTGCGTGGGGTTGCAGGAAACCCGCGATGAGTTTGAAGATGCGCTGGAGCGTTTCAAGACGTTGGTCTGTGTAAATGAAACGTCGATAGACCATAAATATAATCTGCTTAACAGGCAGTATCAGTTTTGCTGTTCCAAATCCGATACTGTAAGCGCCAGAATCAGGGCTATAGAAGAGGTTAGCGAGGCGTTGTTTTTAGAATGGGAACAAGAGCTTGACGAATATACTAACCGTACTTTCCGCGCTCACAGCAAACAGCAGCTAAAGATAGCTCGGCAAAATTATTCACGGCTTATCAGATCCATGCAAAGAGCTGAAGCCAAAATTCATCCGGTATTGGCAGCATTCAAGGATCAGGTGCTATACCTGAAACACAACCTTAATGCCCAGGCAATCGCGGCATTAAGGCATGAGTTCATTGAAATTGGTATCGATATTTTCCAGCTAATTCAGGCTATGGAACAAACAATTGCCGAGGCAAGTCAGTTTGTGGCAGTTTTAACTGATCAAAAAGCCTTGCCTGGTCGATGATTTATAACTTATATAATACGTCGTTCGCTTTATCTTTAGCGCTTTCTTTACAGCATTTGTGTTTGCCCTGATCAATTCTTTCCTGGCCGAATTTGGCAATCATTTCCTCCCAGCTTGAATACTGCGCATAAGCTTCAAAACCGGCGTTTTTCCGTTCTTGGTAAATTTCCTTGCCTAATGCAACGATTTCTTGTGGATTTTTTCCATCAACAGTATCCAGGAATTCGCTGTCGTCTTTTTTAGAATCACGAATAGTCCAAAAAGACACTTCGTATTCAATGCGATTATCTTCAGGTAACCGATTTTTTATCGATTTTGCAGACTTATAAGCGGTACGGGTGTTGTGACCGTTTATTTGTTGTCCTTTGCCGCAAGCAAGCAAGCTTGCACAGCTAAGAATGAGCAGAAGAGAAAACAATTTCTTCATAAAGATAACCTCGAGGACAAAATGTGTCCGTGTAGTAGTATTTGCAGTTAATGTATAACATCATTTTACTAAACAAAGTAAAATGGTTGGTCATTATAAACCCAAGCTAACTTTTTATGCTGGAATTTATCCAATTATTAAAACAGCGTTACCAAGCAGTTTTAAAGCAACTGAATAATGAATCAACTAAAACTATCTATCAGCAACGGATAGATCAGTTGATTTTGGCTGAAGCCTTTATACGCAAGGGCCAGCTCATTGATTCCTCAGAAAATCAGGCATTGCAAGTAGCTGTCGTGGGGCCAACCCAGGCAGGGAAGAGTTCACTGGTAAATGTGCTGCTAAACAGTAATATCGCGGGAGTCAGTCCTTTGGCTGGTTATACCGTTCATCCGCAAGGTTTCTGTAATGGCGTGGCGCTTTCAGCGTGTAGCGGTTTGCAGCGTTATTTTGGCCGTTTCCAGCAACTGCAGCAATCGCAGTTAACCCAGGATCGCCAGGACTGTTATTCACTGAGTGAAAACACCACGGAATCCAGACTCTTGCCGCACGGCGTGTTATGGGACACGCCTGATTTTGATTCGATAGATTCTGCAAATTACCGGGAAGGCGTTATCAGGACTATTGCTTTAGCTGATATCGTTATTCTGGTGGTCAGCAAGGAAAAATATGCGGATCAAACTGTCTGGGATCTGATGTCCACCCTTGAAACCTTGTATCAGCCGACGATCATTTGTCTGAACAAGCTTGTTGAAGGTTCGGAGTCCGTCATTATCCATTCATTAAAGGAAAAATGGCAGCTGGCCAGGGGTGATGATTTTCCTGATGTTGTGCCTTTATATTATCAGAAACAGACAGGCCTGCCATGTTGGCCGGAATCCGATCAAAAACTGCTTTTTCAAACGCAAGCAAAAATCAGTCACCAGAAACACTCGCGCATTGAGCAGAAATTGCTGCAAAAACACTGGCAAAGCTGGCTGGAACCCGTTGTTACGGAGCATCAGTCTTTAAATGACTGGCATGAGCTGGTTGATCAGATGATTGAGCGGGCACTGGAAAATTATCAGCGCGATTACCTGAATCATCCGCATCATTACGAAACCTTTCAGCACGCCTTGGCTGAATTGCTGACGTTACTGGAAATACCCGGCTTGGCCGGAGTCCTGTCCGGCGCACGCAAAGTCCTGACCTGGCCCGTCAGACAGGTAATGAAATTGGGGCGTAAAAGGCTGCATATTACCGACAGCAGCCATGAAGTTGCGTTGTTAAACCAGATAGCCGAGCATATGCTGATTCAAATGGCGGACAGCCTGCTGGAAAAGGCAGAACAAGGCAACCAGAGCCAGTGGTGGAGAGAATTCGGCAGTTTATTGCGCACTCAAAGGCAGGATATTCTTCAGGATTTCAGCAGCGCGGCGAAAAACTATCATGTTTCGTTTCAGCAAGATGTGGAAAGCGTCGCGCATGGCTTGTATCACAAACTGCAGGAACAGCCGATGGTCTTGAATGGTTTGCGGGCAACCCGGGCAACGGCTGATGCCGCCGTTATTGCGTTGACTCTGCAAATGGGCGGTATAGGCGTGCATGATCTGGTTATTGCTCCGGCGATGTTGACGGTAACTTCATTGCTGGCCGAAAGCGCCATAGGTGGCTATATGCATAAGGTAGAAGCCGAATTAAAGCAAAACCAATTGAATACCGTAAAACAGGCGTTATTTATCCAAAGTATGCGCAAGAAACTTTTGGCGCTGCCCGCGCAATTATCGGCTATAACTCACTTCAATATTTCTCCTGATCAGCTGCAGACGGCTGAGGCACAACTCACAGAAAAGCGACATGGTTTACGATTACTCTGATTTAGTGGACAAAACAAAAGTCTGGGCTGAGCAGGCGCTTGCATCAGGCTGGATTAATAAAGAAGCTGCGCAGCAGGTGGCTGATTTTGATGCCAGAACTCCCGATGCCTTATTTAATCATAGTGAATCCAGGCCGCTGATCGTCGCTTTTATGGGCGGCACCGGGGTTGGCAAGAGTTCTTTGCTCAATCGTTTGGCAGGGAAGGCCGTCGCCAGAGTTGGGATAGAGCGTCCGACTTCCAAGGAAGTTACCTTATTTCATCATCAAACTGTGGCGATACAGCACTTGCCTGCTCAATTACCCATCGCTCAAATCAAAATAGCCCAGCATGAAGATGAATCGAATAAAAATATCATTTGGATTGACATGCCGGATTTTGACAGCGTCGACCAGAGTAACAAACATCTGGTTCTGGAATGGTTGCCGCACATAGATGTGCTTATTTATGTAGTGAGTCCTGAGCGCTATAGAGATGACAAGGCGTGGCGTTTGCTGATTGCAGAAGGCGGCAGACATGCATGGCTGTTTGCATTGAATCAATGGGACAGAGGCCAGTTGGCACAATACGAGGACTTCCAAAAGCAACTGCACAAGGCAGGCTTTGTTGATCCGATCATATTCAAGACGGTTTGCGCTGAAGACCTGCAATCTGATGAGTTCGAATCCTTAAAATCAACCATTGCGTCGTTAGCGAATGAACATATTGTTGAGCAATTAAAACAAAGAGGCATGCAGGTTAGGAAAGATGAACTAAAGCAAAAACTGCAAAGCTATGTCCGGTTGCTGGGCTCAGAACAGACTTTCCAGCAAACGCCGGAACTATGGAATAACCAGTGGCAGCGCACAGTTGGCGTGTTGCAGCAGGGCTTTGCATGGCCCATGAAGCAATTGGCAAACTACTACGCCGGGCATGCTGCTGATTTAATCTCAAATCCGGTTACCGCCAAATACACATCAACCAAACCGGAATTCAACTTGTGGGATGACTGGGCTCAAGCAAGGTTTGACGATGCCCTGGATGAATTCATTCTTAATGCCGATCAACTGAGTATTCCTGTTATGCCTTTTAAAAATCAACTGGCTACCGTGCGTGAAAAGGCTCCGAAGATTGTTCAGGCGCAGACCGAACTGGCTGCCAGGCAGGCCTTGTCAAATCCAGGCAATGTCTTGCATCGCGCCTTTTTAAAATGCGTTCGCTTGTGTGAAATTGTCCTGCCGCTTGCCGCAATCTGCTGGGTCGGCTATCAGGTTTTTACCGGGTATTACACCAGCAACATGACCAACACAAACTATTTGGGTGTGGACTTTGCAGTGCATAGTGCCTTGTTGATAGCCATTACCTGGTTAACGCCGTATTTTATTCTGAAGAAGTTCAAACCCTCGCTGGAAAAGAGCGCTTTAAAAGGGCTTAACAAGGGCTTAATTAATGCGATAAGCCTGATTGACAGCGAAGTTTCAGGGGCGATAGAAGCAATCCGTCTTCAACATGCCGAGCAGATTAAGCAGATTTCCGGGATTATTGAGCATTGTGCAAGTGATTCAAAACAACAGACATCTATAGAAAGCAGTAGCCCCTTAACTCGGATGCTGATTGGTTGATTATGCTTGTGCCCCGAAAGCCTCATGAATGCTGGTCAAAATTAAATAGTTGCACAATTTTTATCCACATCATATAAAATATCTTCAAGGGGGCGACATGGCTTCGACGTGGGTAGCGAAACCTTAAGTGCATGCCGAGGACAGTACACCTCGTAAAATCTACTGAAACTAAAGTATTCGCAAATGACGAAAACTACTCAATGGCTTTAGCTGCTTAAACACAGCACCATTCCTTT
>JBAZWN010000045.1:0-17175 GCA_041660285.1 Methylobacter sp. | reverse complement strand
ACCAAAAGGTTTTGGGGGTCTGCGATGCCCTCTCGGCTTAACTAGCGCTTTCTCTCTTTTACCTTCTACGGTTAGCGCAGCCCCCCAAACCCCCATGTCATTTCAAATCGCACTCTTCCAGAAGATTATTTAGTTACTTTGTATCTCGAGGGGGTTGGGGCTGAGGGGCTGAGCGGCCCACATGAAATGAGTAGTAGCATAGAGAGAAGCGCTGCGTCCGCCTATGGCGGGAATCCGAAGCCCCAAGAGTTTTTGCCTGCCCGCCTCTGGAGGGGTTACTTTTTGCGGACAAAAAGTAACAGAGAAAGAACAACAAATTGAAATGGGCTAATCTTAGCCATTTTTAGTTAAACCATGTTAAAGGCGATGGGATTGACAAAAAGGCGTTTTTGTGCTATAGTTAGACGTTCTTTAAATTGGAAAATTGTGCTTCCTGAAGCGCAAATTTGCGATTTTAGCTAAAGTCGCAAGCTTGCGCTTTGGGAACTCAACTGGGCTTTCGCCCAATACAAGGAGACGGTCATGTCGTTCGAATCCGATGCTCGTCAGGCTGCTATCAATACGGCACACAAGCTGGCCAAACGGATCAACTTTGCCCTCACAACCCACGCGACTCATGCCCGAAAGTTGCGCAACGCAACTCGGCTGTGGGACAAGACCACACCCTACGGCGTCCACCCTACCTGGTGCGCCATGACCATCCTGCAGGAGACGGATCTGCCTGAAGACATCCGGTTGGACGGATATCAGGCTCTCCTCCTTCACGACATCCTGGAAGACACGACAGCCAGTCTGCCGGAGGATACTTCGCCCGAGGTTCGCGCGCTCGTGGAAGGCATGACCTTCGAGAGCATCGACCAAGAGCGGGAACTGGTCTGGAGCCGCGGCAAGGAGATCGTCCTGCTCAAGCTCTACGACAAAACTTCCAACCTTCTCGAGGGCAAGACCATGTACCCGGATCGCAAGATCCTCTACGTGGCCTACATGCGCCGCCTCATCGAGGAAGTCCAGAAGGAGTACGGCGAGCTGAACATCGTAACCATCGCCGAAGCAATGTGCAGCCGGTACGAGACTAACAGGAAGCTCGAAGCGGCAAAGCTGTGGATCTCGGCGGTTGAGGAATCGTTCCGAAGGATTCATGCCAAGTTGGATGCTTTGCTTGAGAGCACGTATGACCATGGCACGGCTGACGATCTTTCGGATGAGATCGACCGTACGCGTCAAGAACTCACCAAAATTCACTGCGACGAGCTCAGCATCGACGCGAAGACCTACGACAGGGCCATCAGCATCGTCGTCGACTAGCCCCTTCCACTCCTACTCGGAGCGCCACCCAACATCACGTTGGACCTCGGCGCTCCGGAGTACTCACGATTTCATCAACAATAAGTTGGTGGGGTCATGAGTACCTTCCTATTAGTAGATTCCCTGCGCTTCGGCGTAGTCAACAATGCAACCAGAGGAGCGCGCTCATGGATAGAGACCAAGCCATTCAAGAAGCCCTCGCGAAATTATGCGAGATCGCAGACAGAGACTCCAGAGAAGCCGACTCGATGATGAGTCTCAATTCCGATCAGGCACTAGAGCTTGAGGAATGGGATTACTGCGGAGATCTGGAGCGGGTTCTTGCGAATCTGACAGATCAAGCTGGCAACAAAGCAGCATTCGAATGCATCTCGAAATTTGAGGAGTTGCCTGCAAATGATCCCCTTGGCTCAGGGGATCACGTCAATGCCATGTATCGCGAGTTGGCCGGCGTCCTGGCGGCCCGAGGAGAAATCGCTTTGGCGCGCGAAGCGGCCCAAAAGATAGAACGCGGACGGTCATCGTGTAGCGACCTGGGACCTTTCGATGGCTGTATCGAGATCGCATCCGTAACCAAGCGCCAAAACGACATCTACTATGCACGCACCGTAGCCTTGAATGAGAGCAATGCGTTCGCGGCGGTCACAGATTGCATCAAGATCGCTAGAACCTTCAAGCTTCCCATGGACCAGGCCATCGTGCGCGAGCTCCTGAACAAGGATGAGCTGACTGAAACCGGCCGAGAATGGTTTTACGTATTCAGCTTCCTCGATCTTAGCGAGATCTACCACGACGAAACTGATTTCAGGTCGGCCTTAAGCCGATTCGAGCTGATCTCGCCGCAAGATGACCATCGGGAAGTTTGCACCAATAGTATTCTTCTCCATTTGGTGGGCTTGGCGAAGACTGACACGCCTATGGCAGTACGGCTCGCGAGGTCCATCCGTGACCTTGACCTCCGCGACAAAGCAATGAACGAGGTCAACAACAGCCGCCTAGATGTGAGCTGACCTCGATCCTACACGTATCTTCCCATCTCCAACCCGGAGCGCCACCCAACATCACGTTGGACCTCGGCGCTCCGGAGTACTCACGATTTCAACAACGAAAGTTGGTGAGGTCATGTGTACCTTCCAAAAAAACCGTTCGCCTTTGGCGAGCGGTTTTCAATTTGATATTTCAACCAATCAATGATAAGAAATACGCGCCGTTCGGACTTAGCCGGCGGCATTTCCCTGGCGTGTCGGCGGGATAATAGACCCGCTCACAGCGTCACCCATCCAGCCAAAACTGGATCGGAAAGGAGTTTGCCATGTT
This sequence comes from Methylobacter sp., assembly GCA_041660285.1. Classification (GTDB taxonomy): domain Bacteria; phylum Pseudomonadota; class Gammaproteobacteria; order Methylococcales; family Methylomonadaceae; genus Methylobacter_A. The sequence continues at coordinate 14,553 of JBAZWN010000045.1, read as the reverse complement.
CCTCGAAATCAAAGAAAAACGTCCAATCAGACACGGAAGCCTTATCCTGCTGGGAATACTCATCTTCCTAGTCGGCGAGCCCCTCGCGCTCAAGCAGACTGTTGACGTGCTTCGTCACGCCCAGCAATCTCTCCTGCCCCTGCTCCAAGCCATCGCCACCATGGCCTCAACCTTGATTGCCCTCCTCCTCGTGGTCCACCTGTGCTGCTCTTCATTTGAACATGAGGGAGAAAAAATGGCAGGGCCGTTGGCAGGACTCTTGTGGCTCAAAGCCTATTGGCACCGAAATGTGGCGGGCTTTGAGATCTGGTGCTACTACTTGCCCGATCCTCCCCTGCCTCCTCACGTCATCTACTTACGCGAGCACTGGAGAGACCCCGAGATTCAAAAGGGCTTTGCCATCATTCTCCCGCTCGGCGGATGGTTCAACCGCCCGCGAATCATCTGCTCGCAATCGTACTGCCCGAACGACATACCGGCCAATGAGATGCTGGCAGAATGGCGAGTCAAACTTGTGGCTATCCACGAGGCAACGAAAGTAGTTATCGTTCGCCTTGAGGATCGTTACGGCGACCGCGTCAGCACAAGCGCTGAGAACGCTTTGCAGATTCTCAACGAGTTTGTGGCTCGGCTTAAGGGCCTGTCCGGCGACTGGGGAGCCATCCTATCAAGGTATATAATCGACGTGGAGTGCGGTACCCGGAAGCTGGCCGAACTTCAAGCCAAACTCGACGAGCTGGCAGTCCGTTGGAACCAGCTCGCAAACGACGATATACAGCTCGAGAATGAGTTCTCAGACTTTATCGAGACCTCAATTGGGCTGCTGGATCAATCCAAGCGCTTCATCCAATCCAAGCAGGCGCAAGCCATCCGCGAGTGGTTCGTGGCCGAGCTGAACAGACGACATCTACCCCTCCATGATCCGCAACGCGAGGTTCGCATTCCTCCGCCCAAACTAAGCGGCAAGTCTAAAGGCAAAGCCGCGGCTTAACAACCCTCAACCGCATCTCTGAGAATCGCGTTCGCGAGCTCCTCGGGGTGCGGTTTTCAGTTTTATCGGCCACCCTCTTCCTCTTTAGGCAATTCCTCGGGAGTCGCCGCTCTGTCCTCCCCTGTCTTTAGATTAATCACGCGATACTCCTTGGTGTCGAAATTTACCAAAACCAGAGCCATACCTTTTTCCGCATCTATCGATTGCAAAGAAATTCTGTTTTTCCCATAGTGCCATTTCCAATTAATTGATCCATCTTGGCGGTTAACGGACCAAATCTGACTTGGTGAATAATCTGGAGCCGACTGTTCTTTGGTCTCACATGCTTTACATTCTTTTGTGGGTTCCGTATCAACACAAATCCACGAAACGCAAGTATCACATTCCTTTTTGCAAGTGGAAATATATTCCAGATCAAGCAATAGAACGTCACCATTTTCACGAGCATGCGACAAGCTATAACGTCCAGAATCTAAATCCGCTGACCAGAGAATCTTACCGTTTTTAGCATCGACTCCGTAAGTCAAATTCGAACCGTTCTCAAGTGTTTCTATAACCAGCAGCGTATTTTCCAACGCTAAAAACCGCAATTTATTGTAATCCGCATGCTCACTGACCAATTTATATAAACCATCTCCTGGTTTTAATTGCCATTTCACCACTCGTGCCGGATATTGGTTATATACGTAAGAAACAGTCTGCGCGTTTTGATTGTACTCAAACAACTTTAAGTTATTTATACCGTTTTCTTCGAGAGTGGCCACATGCGTTAAAACTTCGCCCGTCTTGGGATCCAAAGTATAAGCATGATTAAACCCTCCCCAACCTCCGCCGGAAGCAGTGATGTTGTTCGCTTCGTCCAATCCTAAATACATATTATATAAAGTCGCGGTGCGATTGACCCACATAACTTTTCCGGTGTTGAGATCAAAAGCCCAAAGCTCGTGCGTGGTACACCATGACTCAGGCGGTTTAGTGCCTTTGCATAAAATTCCGCAACCTTTGAGACATGAGTCTGTGTCAGAGCGACTCTCGATCACGACTTTATCTTCCGGAATAAAAAGCATTTGGGGCATGTCCAAGTAACCGAGGAACGGATGATTCCAGGCCAATCGGCCATTCTTATCAAAGACCCAAAGCCCCGCGTAATCCTTATCGCCCGTGCTGGATGAAATAAAAAGATGGTCGTGCGACATGCGGATTTCGAAACCGTTGATGCCGTAATCCTTGCCCCAAACGGTCCATACAATTTTTCCGGTCTGCGGATCCAGCGCGTAGATAACGCTGCGGTCCGTGTTATTGACGTAAAGTTTGAGATTGTTCAGAGTCCCATAATCCCAGTATTCATTGGTCGCTATTTCCGGGTTCCAGGCTACAACCTCCGTGCTCGTGGTCGCCTGGGTGGAAGTCACAACTACTAAAAAATTTGAGGTTTGAGCAACCGGTTCCACAACTTTAAAAACAACCGGCCTTGTCTTAAAACGCAGCGTGACGGCCAGGGCTATCGCGCAGATCACGAGACCAATCACGAGGCCGGAGGCCATAATCAAAAAGACATTCCTAAAACCCGGCTTAATATTGAAACGTTTCATATGGAAATAGTATAGCACTTATATGACGCTTATAACCTTATTCAGCCCTCTCCAATGACAGTTGACTGTTTCGTCAAAAATTGCTACTTTCTTTGGGCTCTAACGTTCCATTCACAGGAGGAAGATAAAATGACGCCTATTGAACACGCCCGTGAAATCGCTCTGACAGTCGGCACGAAGATCCTGAGAGAACTAGCTGACGATCAGGTCCCGGAAATCGGGATCGTTCTCGGGACCGGATGGGGAAACGCCCTCGTCTTCCATGACCATAAAGCGAAGTTTTTCGATGAGATCGGATTCCCTCAAAGGTTCCTACAACCGATAGAAGGGCATGCCCGTAAGGTCATCTGCGGCAAAATCGCTGGCAAGCGCGTCATCGCCCTTTCCGGACGCATCCACCTGAACGAGCACTCGACCGATCCGAACATCCCGGAGATGGTCCGACTCCAGATCCAGATGATGCTGGAGATGGGCGTGCACAAGTTCATCATCACCAACGCCGCTGGCAGCCTCAAGGCTGAATGCCGGGTTGGTGACGTCGTGGTTGCCGACGGGTTCGTCACGCTCTTCGCGCCTGCTATGCCCCTCTTTGCGGGCGAGTTCTGCTCGCCCGAAGACAAGCTCTCACCGCGCATGAGAGAGATCGCTCTCGAGGCCAAGGTCCACAAGGACGACAAAATCCTGCTCACCCATCAAGGGGGCTATGTCATGCTTCGCGGTTCATTCTTCGAAGGCCGCCGCTACGACAAAGCCTTCCTGCGCCTGACCGGCGCCAGCTCCGTGGGCATGAGCACCTTGCCCGAGATGTGCGTCGTCGCGCTCTACCCGAAGGCGGAGGCGCTCTGCCTCTCGCTCATCACCAACACCGACAGCGAGGAGCACTCGCACGAGTCCAACCAGGCCCGTGCCAAGCAAGCCTCTCCCCTGCTCGGCGCGTATCTCGAACAGATCATCCGGCAGATCTGATCTCAACCGCATCCCGCCTGAAACCGCATTCGCGCTTCAGCTCCTCGGGGTGCGGTTTTCAGTTTAAAACGTGACATTCTTGGCGAAATTAAACAGTCCCTCGAACATGGCCAACATGATTTCAGCAATATCTTTATGTTTAATCGACATGACCAAAGAAGAATTCGGAAAAACAAAGACTGTTTTATCGCCATAGATAAACATAAGCTGTTGAAATGGCAGCATGGCCGTGGGCAAACTTTTTAACTGCCAGATGCGCTTCTCGAATACGCTACGATTCGTCTTACTCAAACCTTTATTTATAATCTCAAAAACTTCTTGAGTGAATATCCCACGCGTCACAATCTTGCGTTCAATCACGCGCGAGAAAAACGCGTTTAAATCTTTCTCAGACTGCAGTTGCAGTTCTTTTTGCCAGGCTTGCGCGCCTTCTAGCACGCGAAAAGTCGAACCCTCGGGCATGGAAGAAATTTCGCCGTAGATTTGAGAGTAACCGCGCCGTGATTCCGTGATTTCAATGATCGGCGTCTCTCGCGAAATTTTCTGCAAAGATTCCAACTGCGGAACCATGCTTTTAAAATCCGTAGTGATACGATCAAACCTTTCAGCCAATTCAGCCGGTGGCACAGCCACGAGCTGGACTACCCTGCCCTTGCGCGTTTGCTTTAAAAAACCCTTTTCTAAGAGATGGTTAATATGATGATAAGCGGCCGTGCGGTTAAGTCCGACTTTCTTGGCGATCTGCGCGACCGCCGGTTTTTCGAGGCTTAAAGCCGATAAATAGACCTTGGCCTCAATATCCGTGAGGGAAAACGCCTTTAAAATCTCATCAATTCTTGGCATATGAGAGTAGTATGCCATAAAATGACGTTGGTGTCAAATCATATTGACGACAATAAACTCCTATTATTTAGCCTAAATTCTGTATTTTAATCCATGATATTGGCTAAACCGTTGACAATAATCAAGATTTGGGGTATCCTTATTAGTCAGCAATGGACCTCGGCAACAAGGAGCAATGTCATGGCTACAATTATGTTCGTAGATGACCGCATGGACGAGATCAAGCAACAATGCGCACAGGCTGGTTTTGGCGACCGGCACACGGTACTGCACCTGCAACCATTTGTTTCGGTCGAGCAGACCTGTTGCGATGTCAAAGAGCTGGGACCAGATATCGTGCTGGTTGGCTATGGTTTGGGCGCCAAAGACGTAACCGGCGCAGATGTCGTGCGCGCCCTGCGCAATGAAGGTTATCGAGGCATCATCTTCGCGAACAGCGGCGGGCCGATCGAGCAGTTCTCGGGCGTGCTGTATGACAATGCGGAGCGTCGTGGCTACGGGATTAATGAAGCGATACAGCGCTTCGAGAATCAAATCATTCGCAACATTCGGGACCAGATCAATCGCGTCAAGAGCGATGACGCCCAAGCCTCGATCTCTTTTCTTCACGATTACATCCTCGAAGAGAAGATCGTAGTGATCGCGCTCAGAGAGGGCCGCAAACTCGAGGTGATCGAAACAGCGCTCAAGTGCTTCGCCCGCAGCCAACCCAAAAATCCCAAGGAGCATGGATATTGGGTCCATTCCTTGAGCCACTTCACTTCAGCTTTGTGGCAACGAAGGACAGAGGCGAGCTTCGACACGCTCCTCAAAGACCTGTACTTCCGGGCTTTCGACGGCGCCGTAAAGACCGGCAACTACAATAGCTGTGTCCGTTTGATCAGGGATTTCAGCAATTACGCGGACTGGGACGATGATCCCGCAGCCTTCCACTTGACTCCGGATGTGCTCAAAGGAATCAAGGAAATCGAATGGGTCAAAAGTGATGAGCCAATCAAGGCTCGCATCAATCACGGCTCATTCAAGTCAGGAGCTGAATTCGAGGCATGGAAAGCCGCTCGCAAATAAAACCTCCCTTCCCCTTCCCGTCGGGTTCTTAGACGGGATTCCCTCTTAGGCGATGTTTGGAGATCGCCTGGGTAAGGAATCAATCGGCATCGAACTTCGACAACTTGCGGAGGAACCGATGAGCACCAAAAAAATCACTCTTGCCTTCAATCAGCGCCTGAACGAGACGCACGCCGTTGCATCCAAGTTGGCGCTCGAATTCTTCGGAGAATTCGTGGCCTTTGGGACAAATCCGCGCGTTCCGCGGACCAAGCCCATCGTCTGCCAGCAGGGCTACAACAAATTCATCTGCGGTTGCCATGCTGAAAGCAAGACGACCCAAAAAGGGTTCACGCTAGCTGATTGTGTCGTCGCAAGCATCTCTCCTATTCAGCCCGGCTCTGTCAGCCTGGCATTCCGCTTCTTCCGCACCGGTGAAAAGCAGCCATTCGGTGAAATGCAATTCACCTTCGGGAAGGATGGACCCGCGGGCGGCGCATCTTGCAGCATGCCATCATAAGGAGGCTTTCATGAAAAACGCCAAGCTAAACATCCTGATTATCGAAGACAACCGGAAACATCAGGTAGACGCCATGATGTGCTATTCCTCCGATTTCAGCGGCAAGGCCAAAGTCGTATTCGCGAAGACGTACATGGAAGCCGAGAGGCATCTCACCTCGGGAAAGATTGACGGTGTCATCTCAGACATCCACTTTCCCCTGAGCGATAATCCCAACTGGTCTCAGCCGGAGCCCATCGGGGCGATGGTGATGGTGCTCTGCAAGGAACGGGGAATTCCCTGCATCCTCAACACCGATGGCTCTCATCATGGCAGCCGAAACCAGTGGATCTGCTGCCTTCAGAGGGCACTCGGCCTTCCGGAGATCGTCGACGCCTCAGACGATCACACTAAAGAATCGCCGACGAAGCAATGGAAAAAGGCTTTTAAGGCGCTCCTTGGAGAAATCCGTAAGACCAAAAAATAGATCTAGCGTCGCACAGCTCCCGCGATACCTTGGAGGTTGACATGACCAAAGAACTGGAAGAACCCACTGATTTCTACGAGCGCATGACACTGCTGCTGCCCAATGATAGCAAGGCGGCCATGCAGGCGATTTCCCAGATCACGAACATCGTTGACGCCGAGCTGGGCGTCCGGGCCGCGCTGGCGAGAGCGGTTACGCACCGAGGGTTGTTGGGACATGTGGAGGCAGCGCTCCAAAAGTTCCTCGACTTGCGTGAGGACACGCCCGAGGGCCGCAGGCGCTGGCTGTGGTGCTTGAACGAATTCATCTTCAACCTGTATGAGGATCGGCGCCATAGTAGCGACCTGCAGTTTGTGCAGGCCCTGGGAACGTGGATCAAGAAATTCAACCAGATTGTCTTCAAGGACGCTGTTGATTTCGGTGCTTCGGAAATCTGCTATTGGTTCGTGGACAACTTCGCATACTACGCCATGTGGGATGATGACCCGACCGAGTTCCATCTCACTCCCGAGAACCTGAAATGGGTGGCATGGGAAAACCACCCGCTCGCCAAGGCGCGCATCCAGGCCGGACGCTTTACTTCATATGACGACTACTCTGCCTGGAGGGTAGCCAACCGATAGCCCAGACCTCAACCGCATCACTGAGAATCGCATTAGCGAGCTCCTCGGGGTGCGGTTTTCAGTATTTTTTATTTCGCTAAACGGGATTTGACCAAGTCCTCGGGCCACAGAGTCTTCATGAATTGCACAAATAGTTTCACGGCCGCGCCCTCGTGGTCATCGTCCGTAGTCGTCATGATAATCATGGTCGCATCATTTTTGAGCGAATAGCCCATGAATGTATTGTAGCCAAAAATCACCCCCGTATGGCCGATAAAGCCGTCAACGTACATGGTACCCAGGCCATAGCGCACATCGCCATTCTCGCTCGGCTTATCAATCCATTTGAGTTGTTCAGCCTGCATGGCCGGGCTCAAAAACTTTCCGGTCGCATAGGCCTTGACCCAATCCCTCATGTCAGAAACATCAGATACCATGGCTCCGGCTGTCCATGGAATCATGGGGTTTTGAGTCGTGTAATCCGTGAGCTTCCCGTCCATGTCTTTATATCCGTGAGCATATTCACCGGTTAGCTCATTGCTGGCCGGGAAAAATGTGTTCGCCAGATTCATGGGCTTGATTACCAAATCCATAATCACATCTACGGCTTTTTTACCCGTAGCTTTTTCTATAACCATGCCCAACAGATAATAATTGGAATTTGAGTATTTCCAGCTCTTGCCCGGCGCAAACGTCGGCTTGCCCTTGGCTAAGACTTTCAAAAAATCCTGGTCAGAGAATGGCATCGTGGGGTTTTCTATATACTTGTCGTTGAATTCCTCGTTCTCAGTAAAATCATAAATACCAGCCGTCATATTTAATAATTGACGGATGGTGATCGTGTTGCCATTTTTGACGCCTGCCACATATTTTGAGAGCTTGTCATCCAAACTAAGCTTGCCCTGCTCTGCCAAGAGCATGATTGCCTTGGCCGTGAACATCTTGCTGTTGCTCGCGATTCTAAAATGATCGCTCACGGACATCTGCTTGCCTGTTTTTATGTCCGCATAGCCCTGCGCATGTACCCAGTTGCCTTTAGGCGACCAGATACCCACGATAACTCCCGGGACTTTAGACTGAATCATGACTTCCGTCAGTGATTGCTCCAGTTGCTTCTGGATTTCCGGATTAAAGGTCGCAGTTTCTTGTAAGTCCTGCGGGACTTTTTTTATTCCGAAGGAATTTAAATCGAAAGTGCAGCCCGTCAAAGTGAATGAAATTAATAAAAAAGCACTGACAGCGGCGATTCGCTTATAAAAAGAAAGGTTCATATGCAAGGATTATACCACTCTTTTAAAAACGGCTCAGATAGACTGATTAGAACAGCACTCTTGTCTGGAACGTTGACGGATGTCGCGTCTCATGCTAAGAAAAAGCCACGATATTGCCTTTTATCAGGCAAACACTGGGGGTCGCCCCAAGAACGGAGAAGCGGATGAGAACTCAAAGCGAACGCTATCAGATGCAAGCTGCAGCCGTCGTTCCATATGCGACATTGGATGAGCTCCCGAGCCAGGTGCTTGACCAGATCGCCTGCCTGCGCCATGGCATGCCGGTCGTGTTCGTCCTCTACTACGGCGGTACCATCGGCATGACCAAGCTCAAGGCCGCGTTCGACAAGATGGTCTACGGACCTACGGACGACGCGGAGAAACTGCTTGAACCGCTCACCATCAAGGGCCTCAAGGACAAGATCCAGGTCGTGTGGGTGCCCGTATACAAGAAGGCCATAGACTCGACCAACGGCCGTTGGGTGCACTGGGTCTCGATCGGCAACGCAATTAGGCTCCTCCATGACCTGGCGACAGGATTCGTGGTGTGCGGCGGCACCGACACCATGGCGCATATGGCGGCTGCCATGCGCTTCATGTTCCCCAACATCGGTAAGCCGATTGTTGCCACGGGAGCTCAGATACCCATGATCGAGCTCGGAGACGACGCGACCAACAACCTGTATTTCGCCATTACGGCAGCGGCCAGCGATCTCTCAGGTCCTTTCCTGATGTTCGGCGACGAACTGATGGACGGTGCGCATGTGCACAAGGTCAAAGACAAGCGCCGTAAGGCTTTCGCTTGCCCAGATCAATACCTGTTCGGGCATTACGACGACGAGCTACGGATCTACTCACATGCTCCGCGACGCAGCCCCATCATCACGTCCGCTCGCCTTCAATTTTGTCCGCGATTCCGCGAGGGGATCAAGGTCGTCCGCATCAGCCCGGCCACGCCGTCTGAGTCCATCTTGTACGATGCATCTGACCCGACCTGCAGCGCCATGCTGCTGATCACCTTCGGCGCGGGCAACGTGCGCGACGAGGGTGTGATCGAGGCGGAACAAAGTCACGTCGACTGCCTCTGGCAACTCTATCAAAAGTCCTATCCCGTCGTGCTCGGCAGCCCGATGATGGATGGCGTAGTCGATAGTCCCTATCTTTCCGGCGCAAAGGCCGTCTCCAAAAAAGAGGGCGAGGGCAACGCTATTTCCGCTGGTTGCACAACTGGAGCCGCGCTCGAAGTGAAGTGCATGGCCGCTCTCGCCGAAGCATGGCACGACAACGCGGATAAGCTAGACTACGAAAAGTTCCGCGCTTCGATGGAGCGGAATCACGTAGGAGAACTTGGATAGGCCGACCGCTTCCCGCACCTCTGAGAATCGCCTTTGCGCGATAGTCCGCCTTTGGCGGGAGCTCCTCGGGGTGCGGTTTTTTATTAGAACCTGAATCTTGACTCGCCGGTCAAAAAATGCTAGGTTTTTGTATTCACGCATGGTGCGTGGACATCAAAAGGAGACGGTACAGTGCACCTTACACACGAAGAATTTGGAAGGCTGGCGGGCATTGTGTCGTTCGTCGCCTTTTTGCCCTACATCATCGCGATCCTGCGCCGGAAGACGGATCCAAACCGAGCCACCTGGATCATCTGGTCGGTCGTGGGTCTTCTGCTCGCGTGGAGCTATCGCTCATCCGGAGCGAGCCACACCATCTGGGTCCCAGTCAGCTACTTCATCGGTCCGTTCATCATCATGCTCCTAACTCTCAAGTATGGTGAAAAAGAATGGACACGCACCGACAAGCTCTGCCTGCTGGCTGCCGCTGTCAGCGTGCCGTGGATCTTCATCGAGCCGCGCATCGCGTTGTTCATCAACATCAGCCTCGACTTCTTCGGCGCGATCCCCACGATCAAAAAGGCCTATCACGAACCAGAAAAAGAAGATCGGCTCGCCTGGATCCTGTGGGTCTCCGGCAACTCCCTGAATCTTTTGGCCGTCGAGCACTGGACGCTGGCGGAAGCCGCGTATCCTCTCTATATGGGGACGGTGACTCCCTTGATCCTAGCACTCTTGTTCCGACCCTTGCTGTTCGGTCGCAAGAAGCGGATTGAACGCAAATCCCAACCACCGACGCGCGTCGGAGAAACGTGAGCATAAGATGCCAGAACTGACGGGAATCTTTACGCGGTATCCGTTGCTGATGTTCCTATGGATGGTGCTTTGGGGCGTAGGCGCCTTTTGGACGAATATCCATATTCATCGGCACTATATCAAAGTCGGAACGCTCTTTGATCCGAGGCGTAAGTTTTTCGACACCCTCGAGTTCGTCTGTATAGTTGCGGCTTTGCTGCCAATGCCGCTGAGCATGTACCTCGCCGCGCCGAAAATCATGGGTCCAGTTTTCCTGCTGGGCATATTGTTAGGGGGAATCTCGCTCGCCATAGCGTTCATGCTCGGTCGTCGCAAGCGCCGCTGAACAAGAATGTCTCTCCAACCGCATCTCTGAGAATCGCATTTGCGAGCTCCTCGGGGTGCGGTTTTCAGTTTCCCGCCTCATTAAAAATATATCAGCGGCGGGATCCGCCTTTGGCGTGATAAAAAATCACCATATAAATTAAAAAATACCCACCTAATGGTGAGTGCCTCTGTAAGATAATTAGTGCGAAAGTAAAACCGTGAATGAAATCATGATCTTGCTTTCGTCTCCGAGCCCGTTGAGATACAGGGCTCAGAGAATGCCATACACCAGAACGGTGCATAGCGAGAGAGTATTGAGCGTCGAGGAAGACGCTCAGGATTCGCCGTGCAAGCTCAGCTCAAGCCTGGCTACGGGCAGGCAATGGTAATCGGCGTTGTGCGATTGGTCGTAGTCCCGTCGCCGAGCTGGCCGTGGCTGTTGAGGCCCCAGCACCACAGTTCAGTTCCGTCGGAGCTGATCGCACAGTCATAGTTTGCACCTGCGCTTACTTGCGGCGTATAAATCGGGTAGCCTCCGACAACGACCATCTCAGGACGTAGTCGCACATTGGTCGAGCCATCGCCATTGGCGCCGTAGAGACCGTATCCCCAAGTGTAGACATACCCTTCAGCAAGGGCAACGGCGTTGAATCCATAGCCAGCGCCCAATTGCAACAGAGGTATGCCTTCGTCCAACCAGTAGTCGCTAACCGCAGCAGGCGTGCTCAGGTAATAGGGGCTGGTTGTCGTCTGAGATCCGCGACCCAGTTGCGCATAGTAGTTATGACCGGCGCAATAAGGCAGATAGGAATCATTCAGATCGCTCCAGCAGGTAAATCCTGCCCCGACTTGTACGTCTCGTACACTGTCGTCGAAGGGAAGACTGGTAGGAGACACTGGCGTACAAGAATAACCGCCTCCTGAACCACTGCCAAAATTCCCGTAGGTATTGCTGCCCCAGCAACGAGGCGTATCATCCAACCCAACACCGCAAACCGTGCTAAATTGGACTGACACCTGTTTGGCCGTGTTGGGCCACGTATCGCCCTGATACATGGTCGGGGCAAGCGTGGGTGTGATCGTGGGCGTGCCGCTTTGCGTACCTGTCTGGCAGTAATCCCGCTTTCCCCAGCAACGCAAATCGTCGTTCGCATCAACGATACACGTATTGCCGATCCCGACTGCCACGTTTTTCACAGGCGTAACAATCCCGGTAACCACATGATATGGCGACCAGACTGGATTGTGATTGGGGTCTCCAACCGTCTTGTCGGTGTTGTCTCCCCAGCACCACAGATTGCGTGAGTAGCTGCTCGGTGGGTATTCGCTCACGAGCGCGCACGTATGGTTGGCGGCCGTAGATACTTGATCCACTACCATCCCGGTGCCGCCCGTTATTCCGTTGAAGATCATGATTGGCGACAGCACTTCTTCGTCAAGCGTGCTCGACACCTGGCCCACGTTGTTGTGGCCCCAGCAATACAGACGGCCGTCATTAGTGGTTGCACAGGTGTGGTCATAGCCGGCAGACACTCCGGTCCACTTGCGCGAACACACGGCTTGTTGGACCTTTGAGATCGGCTCTCCTCCCCCTTGGGTTGGTTGGGCGCTTGAGCACCCCATGACTACCAACATCGCCAGAACAACCATCCAGAATCTTCTAACAAACATGAGTCACCTTATCCTTTTTCTCTGCAACTAAATTTCTTCCAGAAAACGGAACTTTCTACCCTGTTCTTTCAGTCTTAACCTCCTTTTTTGTTAAGGAACAGCCATCAACGAGACATAAGTGTACAATATCCCGTAAATTCCGTAAAGATGACCTGGGCTTCTTAAAAAATTATTCATCATAAATAAAAAGCGGTCCGAACGAGAATTGTCCGAACCGCTCTGCCCCGTTTCGCGTGGGACGAAGCGCTTAGATAAAGGTGCGCCGTTCACTAAGGAGAGATGATTGTGAACGTGTTACCGACGATGGGCGAGAATCCGTCGACACTGCCTTGGACGACATTGACGTCCGTCAGTAGATTCCAGATGTCGAACTCATGCGTCGTGCCGGGCTCTGCTGTCGCGGAAATGCCGACGGCGATGGTGAAAGAAGTGCTGGTGCCGCCGTCCAGACAAAAGAGGAATCCGCTCTTCTCGTGTCCCGGGTTGTAGCTGATCGTCGACTTTTTTCCGGTCAGCTGCGTGCCGTCTGCCCAGAGGACGGTCTGATGACCCGGCAACGGATCCGTATAGAGCCACACGTACTCGATGCCGCCGTCGCTGCCCGTCCCGTGATCGGTCGTAACAAATTCGCGCAAGCAACTCCCCGTACCGTCCGCCGAAAATTGGATGGTCGTCATGCGGACGTACGATGCCCCGGGAAGCAGATTCATGCCGGGCGGCGTGTTCGACCCGAGCGCGACGTGAAGCGTGCCAGCATACCGCTCCGGATGGGTGCTGCCATCCTTCGAGAGAATGCGAAAGGTATTGCCATTCACATTCGTTGGAGCAATAATCTGCGCCCGCGGAAGCGGTTGCGTAGTGCCGCTGAATACGACACTGCCTTCAATCCAGTCTCCCATTTCGAACCTATAGGATTTGCCATAGAAGTCGTCCGGTGTTTTACTCCACCCTGTGACATCGACATCGATGCACAGAAGCCGCGTCGTGTCCTTCGCGACCGTAAACGTCTCCATGGGGAGATTGCTAAATACGATTGCGTCGGGAGTCGAATCGATCATACCCGTATCGACGACCGGCTGGGATCCTTCCCACACAACGCCGCCGCCAAAGACTGTTCCCATGACGGAATCGGTTACGACGCTCCCGTCCGAGACGCCGCGAACTTTTGAAAGCGGAAGGCCGAGATCGAAGCTAGCGCCGTTCGCCCTAAGCGAGAAGCAAAACATCCGCGCCGCCTCGCCCATGTATATGTCGTTCGCGGCTGGACCGTTAAATGCGAATTCGAGCGTAGGCAAAGGCTCTGCGGCATCCGCGTCCGACTCCGCACTGGTTCCGCCTTCCGCGTCAAGGCCGACCAAGGCATCGGCCATCGGAGTCGCTTCGAGTGCGGCATCCGGAATGGGCGCCGCGTCGCCCAGAAGCGAATCATTGTTTCCGGACGTACGTCCGCCGCAGGCCGCCGTGGACAGGATCGAGAAAACGAGAAAAAGAACACGCAAGATCTGCATTTGTAGCCTCCTGGGTAGGTTGTCAACGTTGCAAACCGGGAATAAATTCCCGATATTATTACAGATGAAAGGCGCCTTAAAAAGCACCATCTCCATTCCGTATATAACATAGCAGATTCGCATAAAATGGCCATTTTGTCAAGGCTATGTTATATATGAAATGAATAACTACTATTCTCAACCGCTCTTTCTTTTTAAATTTGATCGCTCAAACGCCCAGGAGATCTGCCATGGATCACGAGAAGTCCGCTTCCCAGAATCAAAATGCGGATCAGAGACCGGCCGCGCCGCCCATCAGGCCAAAGCCTACGGTCACCAGATTCACCGGACCGGCCGCAATCACAGCCGCTCTCATGAACCTCTCGCCTCGCAGGCCGGGTTCCAACGCTCCGCCGACCCAGGCCCGTAAACGACCGGCCTCCTGAGTCATTTCCTAGGTCGGTCCCTCCCCACGCATTCTTGTGGGATTTTTTATTATCTAAAAATTTTTTCATAACAAAAAACCGCCTTTCGGCGATTTTTTATTTAGTCCGGCGACGGGCTACTCTTCCAGGACCGGGTTGGGTCCAAGTACCATCGCTGCTGAAGGGCTTAACTGCTGTGTTCGAGATGGGAACAGG
>JBAZWN010000044.1:0-18452 GCA_041660285.1 Methylobacter sp. | reverse complement strand
AACGCGCCGCCACGGCTGCCGGAGAAATCAAAGCCCTGATCAGTGATTCGGTGAACAAAGTCTCAGGCGGCAGCAAGCTGGTTGCCCAGGCAGGCCACACCATGGAGGAAATCGTCACCTCCATCCGGGAAGTGACCGCCATGATGGCCGAAATCACCGCGGCTTCGGCTGAACAGCGTTCCGGCATCGAGCAGGTTAATCAGGCCATCACCCAAATGGACGACGTCACCCAACAGAATGCCGCCCTGGTGGAACAAGCCGCAGCGGCGGCGGAATCGCTGGAAGAACAGGCGCACAACATGGTGGTCACCGTGAGCGGTTTTAAAGTAGTCGATAACCTGGGCAGCTCTTATTCCCTTACCCCTCGTTCAGCAACACCCGCCATCAGGCATGAGTCTCAATTGGCCATCGCGGTTAATGACGGGTGGGAAGAGTTTTAGGGCATCCGTAAGCACAGTATCTTGACTGTTAGACAACTACATGAACGGAAGCAAAAGATATATCTTCTATTCAGATATTTATATCTAATAATATCGTTTTATTAAAGGCAAAATCCTCTTTAGACTTTGCTCCGACGTAATCGATACGATGTTGGTGCACGTTAACGAGTGTGCGCACAAAATTGGATTGCACGTATGAGTCGAATGTAAGTAATCAAACAAGTTGATTTAATAGCGAAGATTGTAACCAACTGTAATTATTATATAAATATCAAATAATTTTTTATCAATTATTTTGGCGCGACATTTGCTTTCAACACTATAAGGAAGCTCTTTATGTTGTCATGAAACCTTAAGCAAACATTCATTCCTTTGTCATAGATAAGTTTTAATCTGTATATCTAAAAACCAAGACCCGCCGTTTAAACGGCAAATTTACGCTTTTTACAGGATTTTCTCTGGGAGAACAAAAATGAATCCACTCTATTCCATCCAAAAAGAACTCTACGCGGCATGGCTTGAGGCTACCCATCCATTATTCCCGGCCAGCTCTGCGAATGACTATTTTAATACAGAACTGTTTGAATACTACCGATCACGCAAAGACAAGGTCATTGATACGAAAAGCGGCGAGTCGCTATTTTCAGCAATAACTGACAACGCCTATTCCGTTAACAATATTACTAAAACACAAAACCGGAATCTATCCGGATCATCATCTCCTGCTGGTTTCCAAGCAGGAAATTGGAAGCCCGCTTGAATCCCCAAAAAAAATCCGGATCCAACATTAAAGCAGGATCCGGATTTCAAACAAACTCTAAGTTTTGAGTACTACTACTTTTTAAATAAGTTCTTGATCAATGGCCAGCCGTGCGCCAACCATTTCTCTAAAGCCATAGCCGCAACCGGTTTAACCTGCACCACAATACGCTCAGTAAGAACTATTAGCTTATCCAGGCGCGCCTTATTCAGCTCCGAAGTGAACCTATCATGCCATTGCAGGTAGTTTTTGCCATAGCCATCAATGAACACCGGCTTAAACAGCCACATCTCCAGAATAGAAGTCACCCACATAAACATGAATGAAACACCCATCCCCATGCCGGCGAGAATAACCAGCCAGGCAAACATCGGGTGAATTTTGGTCAGCCACCAGGACAGGATATCGGCTATCAAAAACGCATAAGGCATACCGATAGCAATACATTTGTATTTGGTCGAGGTGGTCTCCGCAAAACTGAAAATAAGCCCCACGAACATAAAGATGAAGCTGATACCGAACATATGTACATGTGAAACCCGTGTTAATGATGCGAATGTAGCACCTGTATCCTCTGTGGTTAAGGCTTTTAAAGCCTTAAATTGGGTAAAATCCGGTATCCCGGATGCTTCCTTGTTGTGACACATCACGCAACGGCTCTCGATTATTTTGTCGACGCCATCATCCTTATAATCATCGCTATCTGCGCCGTCCCTAACCCATTCCATGATCTTAAAGCGCTCCTGCTCGGAAGCATTATCCTTCATCGAACCATTCAGCTTCTGCTCCAAAACCGTGCCTGAGCGGTTGCCGTAATAACTGTAGACAATATCATCAACAGACAAGCCGAACTTGCCGTCGGCCATGCCATGCGTAAACAATATCTGAATTAATGCGAAAAGATAGCCTATACCGACTGTGCACAGGTAACCGGTAAACAATACTTTGATGGGTGTATCGTGGTCTTTTAGGGGCGTATATTTTTGTCTCATATTATCCGTTTGAGTCTGATTTTGCAGGGGATTCAACCTGAATCCATGATTTTATGCCGCGAACTAAAGCTAAGATATTAACACTAAGCCATCTTATAGTCTGTATTGATTTAGTTATTATTTTTCAATGCTTTCACACTCTCTTTGCTGCAAAACAAGACAAGCGCCTGTTTCAGGCACTAGAATAGCCGAACACTCACTTACCCTTTCACCTATCGTGCTAAACATCATCTGGATTTGCTTTTTTCTCGTCGCCTTTTGCACTGCCCTGTTCAAACTGATTTTCTTAGGTGACCATCAGGTCTTTGCGCAAATCATGGAAGCCATGTTCGCCCTGTCGAAATCGGCTTTTGAAATATCCTTAGGCCTCACCGGCGTACTGGCCTTGTGGCTGGGCATTATGCGCATCGGCGAAAAGAGCGGTTTTATCCTGTTGTTAACGAAAAGCCTCACGCCGTTATTCAGCCGGTTAATGCCTGACGTGCCCAAAGGCCATCCCGCTTTGGGCGCTATCGTGATGAATATTTCCGCCAATGCGCTGGGTCTGGACAATGCCGCAACGCCGCTGGGCATCAAGGCGATGCAGGAACTGCAAACACTCAATCCGAATCCTGAAACCGCCAGCAACGCACAGATCCTGTTTCTGGTGATTAATACCTCAAGCGTTACTTTATTTCCGGTGACGATTTTCACTTACCGCGCCCAGCTGGGTGCGGCAAACCCGACTGATGTATTCATCCCGATCCTGATAGCCACCTACATGTCGACGCTGGCGGGCTTGCTTGTCGTCGCCTTCGTGCAGAAAATCAATCTGCTGGACAAGGTTGTCATGGCCTATCTGGGCGGTTTTACCGTGGCTGTCGGCGGCCTGCTGGCGTATTTTTCCAGTTTGCCGCAAGAACAAATGCTCCAGCAATCCGCGACCATGAGCAATGTGATTCTGTTTTCCCTGGTCATCACCTTTATACTCGGCGCTATTAATAAGGGCATTAACGCCTACGATGCGTTTATTGAGGGCGCGAAAGAAGGCTTTCACACCGCCACTACCATCATCCCGTATCTGGTCGCAATGCTGGTTGCCATCGGCGTGTTCAGGGCCAGCGGCGCATTGGAATTGATCGCCGACTTGACCCGTAATATGGTGCATTTTTTCATGCTCGACGACCGCTTTGTCGATGCCCTGCCCACCGCATTGATTAAACCTTTCAGCGGCAGCGGAGCCAGGGCCATGATGATCGACACCATGAAAACACTGGGACCCGATTCGTTTGCCGGACGCTTGTCGGCCATCGTGCAAGGCAGCACAGAAACCACTTTTTATGTGCTGGCGATTTACTTCGGCGCCGTGGGTATCAAAAAAATCCGTCACGCCGCAGCGTGTGGGATAATAGCCGATTTAGCAGGCGTTATCGCCTCCATTTTCGTTGCATACTGGTTCTTCGGATAAATGTTAGTACACTTAAAAACACTCGGCTGCCGCCTTAACGAAGCGGAGCTGGAAACCTGGGCGCAGGCGTTTCAAAAGTCCGGCCATCAAATCACCCGCAAGGCCGAAGCCGCCAATCTGATTGTAATTAATTCCTGCGCAGTCACTCAGGATGCCGCCAGAAAATCGCGCCAGCTCATCCGCCGCATACACCGCGATAATCCGCAGGCCAAGCTCGTCGTCAGCGGCTGTTACGCCACCCTGAATGAAGATGAAGCCGCGTCCTTAATGGGCGTCGATCTGGTGGTCAGCAACAAGGATAAAGACCAGCTGGTGGAAAAAACCCTGACCGAACTTAACATGGACAGCATGCCCGCCATGTCCACTGAACCGGGTGAAATCTCATTATTCACCCGCGGCAGGCAACGCGCATTTGTTAAAGTGCAGGACGGCTGCCGTTACCGCTGCACGTTCTGCATCGTCACCGTGGCGCGCGGCGAGGAAAGCAGCCGTCCCGTGCAGGCGGTCATCGATGAAATCAATGCCCTGCACCAGCAAGGCATCACCGAAGTCATCCTGACCGGCGTGCATTTGGGCGGCTACGGCAGTGACTTAGGTCAAAATCTGTCCGATTTGATCAAAGCCATATTAGAAAAAACCGACATCCCGCGGCTGAGATTAGGCTCGCTGGAACCGTGGGAACTGCCGGGTGATTTTTTTGAGCTGTTCGACAATCCGCGACTGATGCCGCATTTGCACCTGCCCTTGCAAAGCGGCTCGGACACCGTGCTGCGCCGCATGGCGCGGCGCTGTAAAACCGAAGAATTTTCAGCCATCGTCAGAAAGCTGCGCGCGCAGATTCCGCACTTTAATATCACCACCGATATCATCGTCGGCTTTCCCGGTGAGACCGAACAGGAATGGCAGGAAAGCTTTGACTTCATCAAACAAACCGGCTTCGGACACATCCATATCTTCACCTATTCCAGCCGCGAAGGCACCAAAGCCGCAAGCTTATCCGGCCAGCTTGGCAATGACATCAAAAAACAGCGCAGCCAGCAGTTGCATCTATTGGCTGATGAAATGAAACAAAAGTTTTGCCAGGAAAATATAGGTAACGAGTTTCCCGTGTTATGGGAGGGTTACAGCGAACCCTACGCAGAAGGCAAGCAACTGGTATTCGGCTACACGCCGAATTACCTTAAGGTCGGCTGTGTAATCAGTAATGACACATCAGTTGAGAACCAGACTATTAACTGCATGCTAACCGCAGCTAGCCCAGACTTTGTTTTTGGGAAACTGGCGGAGTAACTTAAGGCAATACCATGATCGGCTATGTCAAAACAGGCAATAAAATCGTATTCACTGCCGTAGTTATTCTGGCGCTCATTTTAATGGGCTGTAGCAAAACAATCACATCAGCGCCTGACGTTACATTTACCACCATCACCGGTGAAAAAATCGCCCTGAAGGATTTGCGCGGCAAGCCGGTTATAGTCACGTTCTGGGCGACTGACTGCCCCTCTTGTATCAAAGAAATCCCTCATTTAATCGATCTTTATACCCAGTATCATGCACGCGGCCTTGAGGTGATAGCCGTTGCCATGTACTACGACCCGCCGAATCACGTCGTCGATATGACTAAGGCTAAGCAACTGCCCTACAATGTGGCTCTGGACTTAAAATCAGAACTTGCCATGGCTTTCGGCGGCATTATGTTTACGCCCAGCACCTTTTTGATTGCCCCGGACGGTTCGGTTGTTAAAAAAGAAACCGGGCTTTTTGACTTGGCAAAAATGAAAATAAATATCGAATCACTACTAAAAGGCTAACCCATGCTCTGGTTAAAAGCGTTACACCTGATTTTTATGGTCACCTGGTTTGCCGGCCTGTTTTACCTGCCTCGCCTGTATGTTTACCATGCCATGAGCAATGACGAGATCAGCAATGAGCGCTTTAAGGTAATGGAGCGCAAACTGTTCTTCGGCATCATGACGCCGGGCATGATAGCGACACTGGTATTTGGCATCTGGATGCTGATTGCTTACGACTGGGCTGTTTATGCAAATGCCGGTTGGCTGCATGCAAAACTGGCGCTGCTGGCGCTGACGCTGGTTTATCACTATTTTTGCTATCTGTGGCTGCTTGATTTCAAACATGACCGCAACCGGCACAGCCATGTTTTTTACCGCTGGATGAATGAGGTGCCGGTGCTATTTCTGGTCGGCATCATCATTCTGGCGGTCGTTAAGCCTTTTTGATGCGCTAAACTATAGCGTCCACCTTTTAGAGAAAAATATGAATTCATCTGACTTTATCCACAGCGTCTATATTGCCGGCCTCGCTGGCGGCTTATTGATCGGTGTAGCCGCCGCAATGTTTGTGTTATTGAATGGCCGGATTGCCGGCATCAGCGGGATATTGGGCGGCCTGCTTCAGGCCGACAAGGGAGACAAGCTCTGGCGCGTGCTGTTTTTACTCGGCATGGCAACTGCGCCTTTCGTTTATCAAATTACCTCCGATCTGCCCCCCGTGACTATCGAAGCGGGAACGATGCAATTGATCATTGCCGGTCTGCTCGTAGGCCTGGGTACAAGCTTTGCGTCAGGATGCACCAGCGGCCATGGCATCTGCGGAATTTCCCGAGGATCGATCCGGTCCATTGCCGCAACGCTGACCTTCATGATGGCGGGTTTTATCACCGTCTACCTGACCCGCCACTTGATAGGACTCTAACCATGTTGAATCTCAATGCTTTTGTCGTCGGGCTGTTGTTTGGCTTAGGACTGATCATCTCCGGCATGACTGACCCATCGAAGGTCATTGGCTTTCTGGATTTGGCCGGTGCCTGGGATCCGTCTCTCGCATTCGTCATGGGTGGCGCAATCCTGATTGGTACTACTGCCTTCACTGTCGCCAAAAAACGTCAGCGCAGCTTGTTGGGTGCGCCCATGCGGCTGTCCTCTGCAACCGGGCTGGATAGCCGTTTGCTATTAGGCAGTCTGGTTTTCGGAATCGGCTGGGGAATGTCGGGATTTTGCCCGGGGCCTGCTGTGGTCAGTGCCGCAGCCGGTCAACCCAAGGCATGGATATTTGTTGCATCGATGCTGGCCGGGATGGCTTTGTACAGCATGATTGAGCGGCGCGGAAAATAATCCCATTTGCCCACTCAATTAAGAACTGTTACTCGTCCTTGTTAATCAAAAAATAAACCACCGGAATCACCAACAGTGAAAACAGGGTCGAGGCAAAGATTCCAAAAATAAAGCTCCACGCCAGCCCCGAAAATATCGGGTCCAGAATAATCACAAAGGCGCCGAACATGGCCGCTCCGGCAGTCAGGAATATAGGCCGCAAGCGTATCGCACCGGCTTCAATCAGGGCTTCTGCCAGCGTCACATCGGCGCGGCCGCGGATGCGTTCGATAAAGTCGATCAGGATAATCGAGTTGCGCACCACGATGCCCGCTAAGGCAATCATGCCTATCATGGCGGTGGCGGTGAAATAAATCGGGTTGGGGTAACCTGCAATAGGCGCAGCAAACAAATTGAGCACCCAGAAGCCCGGCATGATGCCGATGACGGTCAGAGGGATGGCGATCATCATCACCAGCGGCACGCTCAGCGACCCGGTTTGCCCGACCAGCAGGACATAGATCATCACCAGCGCGGCAGCAAAGGCCAAGCCAAGATCACGAAACACATCGACAGTGATTTTCCATTCGCCCTCACCCGCCAACTCAGCGGTATAGCCTTCCGGCAACGGGCGCTCGTCCAGCACGTCATTCAAGTCGAAAACCGCTTCCACGGGGCTGCGTCCCGCCATCCCGGCAATCACATAATTCACCCGCTGCAGGTTCTTGTGAAAAATGGTCTGGTCTTCGATTTCCATGCTGGCGCTGCCTATTTCGCTTAACGGAATCAGATCTCCCTGACCGGTTTTAACGTGCAAAGCCAATAAATCGGCAACAGACGAGCGTAGCGGGCGGGGCAGCTGCAGGGTGATTTCCAGCGGCTGGCGTTCGCTGTCCACATGCACAATGCCAGCCATTTGGCCTGCGGCAGCGATGCGCAGAGTTTTCGCAACTTGCTCGACGCTGATGCCGGACAAAGCCGCTTTCTCCCGGTTCAGGTGGAAATGCACCTTGTCATGCTGCGCTTCGGAAAAATCATCGACATCGACAACGCCTTCGGTTTTTTCCATGTCAGCCCTGACGCGCTTGGAGACGGCGACCAGGCTGTCGATACTGGCTTCAGGCGGACCATAGACTTCGGCAACCAGATCGGAAAGCACCGGCGGCCCCGGCGGAATTTCTGTGATTTTAAGGTTTGCGCCGTATTGTTTGCCGATCCGCTCTATTTCAGGCCGAATGCGCAAGGCGATTTCGTGCGATTGTTCCTCCCGCCGGTCTTTGGCTAACAGATTGATCCTGACTTCACCCACATAGCCGCCTTTGCGCAAATAATAGTGGCGAACCATGCCGTTAAAGTCCATCGGCGCGGCGAGCCCCGTATAGGTTTGATAATCGGTGACTTCGTTGACGGTGGCAAGGTAGCTGCCCAAGGCGCGCGCGACTTCATCGGTTTGCTCCAACATCGAGCCGCGCGGCATGTCGATCA
Source organism: Methylobacter sp. (assembly GCA_041660285.1). Classification (GTDB taxonomy): domain Bacteria; phylum Pseudomonadota; class Gammaproteobacteria; order Methylococcales; family Methylomonadaceae; genus Methylobacter_A. Next base: position 10,215 of record JBAZWN010000044.1, on the reverse strand, counting down.
TGATCTGCAGTTCGTTTTTATTGTCAAACGGCAACAATTTGAGCGGGACGGCGCGGGTCACGGCCAGCAGGGTCGAGGCCACGAAGGCTATCAGCACAACCAGCAGGAACAACTTTGCGCGTTTTGAAGTCTCCAGCAGCGGGCCAAGCGCGGCGCGATACGTCCGATAAATGAAGGTTTGCTTGAGCTCCAGCGGCGCTTCATCGCTGTGGCTGTGGTATTCGCTTTGCAGCAGCTTGAAACTCGCCCAAGGCGTCACGGTAAAGGCGACAATCAGGGAAACAATCATCGCTATCGGCACGTTAAACGCCATCGGCGCCATGTACGGCCCCATCATGCCGGTGATGAAAAACATCGGCAGGAACGACACGATCACCGTGAAAGTCGCCAGAATGGTCGGCGGCCTGACTTCATCGACTGCCGTCAACAGAGCTTGCAGCGGCGATTCCTTGCGCAGTTTATAGTGCCTGTGGATGTTTTCGACATCGACGATCGGGTCGTCCACCAACAGGCCCAGCGACAGGATCAAGGCAAACAGGGTAACGCGGTTGATCGTGTAACCGGAGATGTAGTCCAGCAGTAAGGTCAGCGCCAAAGTCATCGGCACCGCGATGGACACGATGAACGACTCTTTGAGTCCCAGCGAAAAGGCCAGCAGCACCACGATAATCACGATCGCAAAACTCAAATGCTTTACCAGTTCGTTGACCTTGTGGTTGGCCGTTTCGCCGTAATCGCGGCTGATGCTCAGCAAAATATCTTCGGGGATCAGCGTGCCGTGCAGCTTTTCCGCAGTGGCGATAACGGCTTCGGCGACGTTGACGGCATTGCTGCCCTTGCGCTTGGCGACAGCAATGGTGACCATCTGCCGCTCTTGCCCGGCTTGCGGCTTGTTGCCGGTAGCCTTGCCAACCGTGGGCATTTCATCGACGGCAGGGCCAAAGCCGATGCGGGTGTAATGATCGACATCGGCCGGGCCGTCTTCAATGCGCGCCACATCGCGCAGGTAAACCGGGCGCCCTGCAACACTCTTAATGACGGTCGCGCCCACTTCTTCGGATGATTCAAAATGCGGCCCGGCTTCCAGCAGGATTTCACGGTTGCCGCGTTCGATACTGCCGACTTGCAGGTTCGCGTTGGCATCAGCCAGCGCCTGGGTGACTTCAAGTAATGTTACGCCGTGTGCGGCCAGTGAAGCCGGGTTGGCATAAACCGATACCCGCCGCTGTTCGCCGCCGACAACCCAGCTTTTGCCAACATCGCCGACACTTCTGAGGGAAATAATCAGCTCATCGGCGATGCGGCGCAAGGCCATGGAATCGCAATTATTGTTCTGCGCGGAAAGCGTCAGTAAAACGATAGGCACGTTATCGATTTCAACCGGCGACACTTTCCAGTGCGTGACGCCTGGAGGGATGAGATCCTGGTTGGACATGAGCCTGTCCCAGGTTTTGACCAGACTGCCTTCAAAGTCCTGGCCGACGAAATAACGCACGGTGACAATCGCCGCGCCGGGTTTGGAAATGGAATACACGTATTCCACGCCTTCAACCTGTTTGAGCAGAACCTCCAGCGGCGTGGACACCAGTTTTTCAACTTCCTCGCTGGAAGCGCCGGGGTATTCAACCAGCACATCCATAACCGGCACGACAATCTGCGGATCTTCCTCACGGGGCGTCAGGATCAGCGCCGCCGCTCCCGCCAACAAGGAAATGATCAGGAACAGTATGGAAAGCTGGGACGTGGTAAAAACTTCGACAATCTTGGCCGTCAATCCACGCTTGGGGCTTTGCAGGCCGCCCATTATTGCGCCTGCTGCGGATTGGTTATGACGGTTTCGCCGGCATGCAGGCCGGAAATGACTTCAATTTTGTCGCCGAAGGTTTTGGCCGTCCTGATATGACGCATAAGCTGCCGGCCGTCTGATACCACCTTGACGACTTCCAGTTGACCGATATGCAGCACTGCGCTGGCAGGGATTAATAATGTTTCATGCTGGCCGCAGGCTTGTTCCAGCCAGCCGAAAAACCCTGGCTGCAGGCCTTCGATGGCAGGCAATACAAGTTTAATCAACTGGGTGCGGGTTTGCGGGTCGACTTCGGGGCTGATTTCGTCAATTTGGGCGTCCGTGGTTAGACCCAGGTTATCAATGCGCACGGTGACCTCCATGCCGATGCTGTAACGTCCGGCGCAGGTGCTCGGCACGCCGGCTTCAAGCCTTAATCCTTGCGCTGTCTGCAATACCACCACGGGCACGCCGGGCAGGCCCATGTCGCCGGGTTCCTTAAGGCGCTTAACAACAACGCCGTCGAAAGGCGCGAGCAACAGCGTATCGGCCAGATGGCTCCTGATTTCAGTTACAGTGCTTGCTGCCTGATTTGCTCCGGCTTGCGCCTCTTTTGAGCTGGCGACTACGGCGTCAAAATTTTCTCGGGTCGCCGCCTCTTTGCTGTACAAGCTGCGGATACGCCGCTCGTCGGCTTTGGCGCGATTGGCCTGGGCGTTGGCTCCGGCAAGCGCGGCAAGCGCGGCTGTTTCCTGGGCCTTAACGTCGCGCTCGTCCAGGCGGGCGATCAGGTCGCCTTTTTTGACTTTGTCGCCCGCATTGACCTTGATCTCGATAATACGTGCCGTCATTTTGGGGGCGATATTAGCCACGGTTCTCGACTTTACCGTACCGGGCCAGGCAAGAATATCGTCAACCTGTTTTTTTTCAACGACCGCCGTGTAATTTTTCGATATGTTTGAATCGCCGGGCAGCGGGCTTAAGCCGGGCGACACTTTGCTGACAAAACTGCCTTGCATGTAAAGCAGCAACAGGATCAAGGCTAAAACGGCGGCGGAAATAGTGACGATTTTGTTGATGCTTTTGGGTTCTATTCGTGACATGAGAGTTCCTTTATTTCCAGTCGCCGACAGCTTTTTTCAATGCGGCTTCAGCGCCCAGGGCATCGTAATGCGCTGCAATCGTATTGGAGTGGGCTTTATTTCTGGCTACTTCAGCCTCTATATAACGGGTAACCGTCACCGTATCCGCGCGCCGCTGTTCATTAACCAGCCTTAACGCTTCGTCGGCAGCGGCCACCGATGCCTCGGTAACGTGCAAACGCGCCAAGGCTTCTTCCATCTTCAGAAAAGCGACTTTGACTTCCTGCTCGATAGCCAGCTTGGTTTTTCGTTCCGTCTCACGTGCTTCGGCGGCTTTTCGCTCCGCAGCACTGACGCGGTTTTTGGTCTCCAAGCCGGAAAACAAATCCATTTCGACGCTGACTCCGGCGGTGACATTGTCTTTGCCACTGGAAAAACCGGGAGCACGGCTGTTTTGCCCGTAACTCACATAAGCATCGGCTTTAGGCAAATAAGCGCCCTGCTCGATTTTCAACTTGGCTTGGGCTATTTCTACCTTGCTGGCGGCTGCTTTAACTTCCGGCCGCTGCGTCATAGCGAGATCAAGCAAGTCGTTAAATGATGCCGTCAGCTTGGGTTCGGGCAGCATCGAAGATGATGATGCGACAATAAACGGTTGATCCGTTGACAGACCCAACAAGGTAACGATGCCGGTTTTGGCCAGTTCGATGCCATTGGCGGCTCTGATTTCGGCTTCCTGTGCCTCGGCCAGTTTCACTTCCAGCGACAACACATCGGATTTCAGTACGGTTCCCGCCTCGTGCCTCAGTTTTGTCTGGTTTAGCTCGCTGGTGATTGCGGTGATGGAATCCTTGGCGATTTTTTGCGCTTCCTGCGCGGCCAAATACGCATAATACGAAGCCGTTACGGCTTCAATCAAGGCGTTACGCACGGTTGAGCGTTCAAATTCCGCCGCGTCTATGCCCAGCTCCGCCGCTTTACTGTTCTGGTAATCCTGTCCGCCGCGGAACAGAGACAGTTTTCCTATGATTTCGGGGCGAAAGTTTTGGCGGTAACCTGGATTATTGATGTCTTGACTGGCACTGTATTCTCTTTGCGACACAATCATCGAAAAGACCTGCGCGGGATCGTTGGAATGCTCATAGCCAACCTTGGCGGTCACTTGCGGATAAAACGCAGACAGCGCCACGCCTAATTGAGCTTCGGCCTGGCTGATGCGTTCCGTGGCGATTTGCAGGTCAGGATTGTTAGCCAGTGCGTAATCAATAGCCTGATCCAGCGTAAAAGATTGGCTGGTTGATTTTTCCGGCGCCGCCTTACCGGCAGCATTTTGGGGCGCACGATCAGCCACTACTGACAAGGTCGATAACATGAGTATCGGCAACAGACTTAATGCCAGTTTGTTTTTAATTGTTTTAAGCATAATCCTCACGTACCTGTGCCAGGTTTAACAATGCCCGTTAAAGAATCGGCAAAAGCCTTTTAACATTTTGCACTCGCCCAAGGAGGACTTGAAGATAAGCATAGCCCTTCGCAGCAAATAATGTTACAACGTTTTGCCGATAACTTAAGGCTGCCGCCAATTCTGCGCAATCAGAATGCGCTACCCGGCTTAACGCCCAGCTTTTTAAGTATTATTGCCATCGGACAAAACCCCGTAAATGCCGATTGCAACAAATTAGCGCCGACAAAAGCCGTGAACCACAACCACAATTCAGAATGGAAATGCGCCAGCAGCAAACTGATCAGAATAAAACCGCCCGCAACAGCGAAAACTACGCGATCAATAGTCATCTTATTTTCCTTTTAACCGGACTATGCCTATTAATTTGAGCATCATCCTTTCATAAAAAGGCTCACTGATGCCTTTTCTGATTTTACGCATGAAATATTTCTCGAAAATGATTTTAGCCAGATGCACCCATTTGCCTTCGGCCGACCAGGTAACATTACGCGGCGGAATTTGCGGTTTGGCCAGAAAAGCCACCCCGGAATCGCCAAAATCGGCCAGACATAAAGCATTCAACGTCGCTCTGTGTGTCGGCTCTTTGCCAGCCAGCTCATCGGCAATATTATGCGCGGTCGCAGTCACCATCGATTCGATCATATAACCGGTTTTCGGTGCGCCAACCGGCAAAGGCGTCTTTTCAACGGGCTGAATGGCAATGCAAACGCCGACGGAATAGATGTTTTTAAAGGTTGTATTACGCTGATGTTCATCCACCAGAACAAAGCCGCGCGGGTTAACCAGGCCTTCAACGCCGACATTGCGCACCGCGTCAACGCCAGTAAAAGCGGGCAGCATCATGGCGTGTTTAAAGGGCAGTTCATGCTTTTTCTTGTCCTTGCCTTCATCATCGACTTCGGTGACATACATCATGCCGGGTTCGATTTTATCGACCTTGGCATTGGTTATCCATTTGACAGTCTTGTCGCGCAAGGCGCTTTCCAGCAGGCCCTTGGTGTCGCCGACACCGCCCAGGCCCAAGTGGCCGATATAAGGTTCTGCGGTGACAAACGTCATCGGCACTTTGTCGCGGATTTTCTTTTTGCGTAATTCCGCTTCAAGAATCATTAAATATTCATACGCGGGGCCGTAGCAGGATGCGCCTTGAACCGCGCCGATCACAATCGGGCCGGGATTTTCCATGAACTTTTCCCAATCCTTTACAGCAACCGCAGCATGATCGACATGACAAACCGAGGAGGTGTAACCATCCGGCCCTAAACCGGGAACTTCATCGAAGGCCAGACGCGGCCCTGTGGCAATAACCAGGAAGTCGTAAGCAACGGTTGAGCCATCCTCAAGCTGCACCTGATTATTGACCGGATCTACCTTGGATGCGGCTTTTTGGATGAATTCGATGCCTTTCTTTTTCATCACCGGTGCTAACGCAATCTTCAAGTCTTCCGGTTTACGCCATTTGGGTGGAACCCACGGATTTGACGGAACAAAATGAAACGTAGGCGTATCGGAAATCACGATAACATCATGTTTTTTTCCTACCGTTTCCTTCATTTCGTAAGCCATTGGCACGCCGCCGATGCCTGCCCCTAGAATTACAATACGAGCCATGGTACTCTCCTCATCAATAGTTATTATTACGTGTCTTGGTTTTTTCGACTGACCTTGGGGTGATTGAAAAACCCATTAAGGCAAGTCTGTACAGAAACGAACAACGAGCGAGAAAAAATCAATAACCTCCAAACCGGCCAGAAAAAAAATAAACTTGTATATTAGCGAATATTAATGGACGATAACACAGCTCGATCTTAGCACACAAGACTAATTGTTAGGACAAGAAACTCGAAAAAGAGCTGTTTTTTAAAATATAAACGCAAAGGGTATTGATATATCTTATATCCAGTCCTCTTTATTCCACTCCGGTCTACTAAGGACTGCAACCCATAGGAGAAATTTATGATTTCAGAAGCTGTGGTTGATTTATCTCGCTGGCAGTTTGCGGCAACTTCTCTCTATCACTTTCTGTTTGTCCCGTTGACATTGGGATTGTCGTTTTTACTGGCGATTATGGAATCGACCTATGTCATGACCGGCAAAGAAATTTACAAGGATATGACCCAGTTCTGGGGAAAACTGTTCGGCATCAATTTCGCGCTGGGCGTCACCACCGGACTGACCATGGAATTCCAATTTGGCATGAACTGGTCCTATTTCTCGCATTATGTCGGCGATATTTTCGGCGCGCCGCTTGCCATCGAGGGCTTGATGGCGTTTTTCCTGGAATCCACATTTGTCGGCCTGTTTTTCTTCGGCTGGGACAAGCTGGGCAAGGGACAGCATTTGCTGGTGACCTGGCTGGTTGCGTTAGGAACCAACTTGTCCGCGTTGTGGATTCTGGTGGCCAACGGCTGGATGCAAAACCCGGTCGGCGCGGACTTTAATTATGAAACCATGCGCATGGAAATCTCCAGCTTTGCCGATCTGTTATTTAATCCGTCCGCCCAGGTTAAATTTGTCCATACCGTTGCCGCAGGTTACACCACGGCCTCTGTTTTCGTGCTGGGCATCAGCGCATATTACATGCTTAAAGGCCGTGATGCGGCCTTTGCACAACGTTCTTATACCATCGCCGCGGGATTTGGCTTGGCCGCCATCCTGTCGGTGATTGTTCTGGGTGATGAAAGCGGCTATACCGACGGCGAGGTGCAAAAAGCCAAACTGGCCGCTATCGAGGCTGAATGGCACACCGTTGAGCCGCCCGCGGCATTTACGGCCATCGGCATTCCCGATCAGGAAGCGATGGAAACGCGCTATGCAGTCAAAATCCCCTGGGTATTGGGCTTAATCGGAACACGTTCTATCGATGAGCCGATTACCGGCTTATCGGAGATTCTGGAAAAAAACCGCTTGCGCGTTCGTGACGGCATTAAGGCCTATTCACTGCTGCAAACCTTAAGAGCGGGCAGCAAGGACGCCAATATCCGCGCCGAGTTCGACCATTTTAAGAAAGACCTGGGTTATGGCCTATTGCTTAAACGTTATACGGAAAAAGTGGTCGATGCGACCGATCAGCAAATAGAACTGGCGGCGCAATACTCGATACCCAGAGTCGTGCCCCTATTTTGGACCTTCCGGATCATGGTGGCTTGCGGCTTTATCATGCTGGGAATATTTATTTTTGCGGTTATCGCCAGCTCGATTCGTAAATGCAGACAGGAGTGGCTGTTGCGTTCCAGTCTTTATATTATGCCCTTGCCCTGGATTGCCTCTGAAATGGGCTGGTTTGTGGCCGAGTTCGGTCGCCAACCATGGACTATTGCGGAGATTCTACCGACATTCTTAAGCACATCCTCCCTAACCGAACTGGACATATACCTGAGTCTGGCAGGCTATATCGGCTTATATACGGTATTTTTGATCATCGAGCTATTCTTGATGCTTAAGTTCATCAAGCTAGGCCCCAGCAGCCTGCACAAAGGCCGTTACCATTTTGAAATCGCCACAGGAGCATCATTATGATTTTCGATTATGAAACCATGCGCTTGATCTGGTGGGCTTTATTAGGCGCGTTATTGATCGGCTTTGCCATTACCGACGGCTTCGACCTGGGCGTGGCAATCTTATTGCCCTTTCTAGGCAAAAATGATACTGAACGCCGCGTGATTATCAATTCCATAGGCGCGACCTGGGAAGGCAACCAGATTTGGTTCGTGACCGCGGGCGGCGCCTTGTTTGCCGCCTGGCCTGTCGCCTATTCCGTGGCATTTTCAGGGTTTTATTTCGCCTTGTTGCTGACCTTGTTTGCGTTGTTTCTGCGGCCGATAGGCTTTGATTACCGCAGCAAACTGCCCAGCCAAAAATGGCGCCGTAACTGGGATATTGCGTTGTTTGTCGGCGGCTTCGTACCGGCGTTGATTTTCGGCGTGGCGTTCGGCAACTTGTTGCAAGGCGTGCCGTTCCACTTCGACAACGATATGCGTATTTTTTATACCGGCTCGTTCTGGGCATTATTAAACCCTTTTGCATTGGCGGCGGGACTGCTCAGCTTATCGATGCTGATTATGCACGGTGCTGTGTTTTTGCAGCTCAAGACTGAGGGCGACATTAATCAACGCTGTAAAAAAGTGGTCATCGTTTCTGCAATCATAACTCTGACCATTTTTGCTTTGGCGGGCCTCTGGGTCGCCAATATTGACGGTTACCAGATCAGCAGTGAAGTCTTCCCTAACGCGCCTTCCAACCCGCTGGCAAAAACAGTTTCTACAGAACCGGGATTATGGCTGAAAAACTACACACATTGTCCGGTGTTGTGGACTGTTCCCGGACTGGCTTTTATTGCTGGAGCTGCGACCATCGTGCTGTCAAAAATTGAGCGCACAGGCTTGGCATTTATAGCCAGCTCATTGGTATTGACTTCGGTTATTTTAACGGCGGGCGTGTCCATGTTTCCGTTCCTGATACCTTCAAGCTCGGCTTTGAACAGCTCGTTAACCGTGTGGGATGCCAGTTCCAGTTTGACTACCTTAAAAATCATGTTCGGGGTGACAGTGATTTTTTTACCCATCGTTATTGCCTACACCTCTTGGGTGTTCCGTGTGCTGCGCGGCAAAATAACGCTGGAACACATTCACCAGAACGATCACACGTCTTATTAGGAGATTGCTATGTGGTACTTCACCTGGATACTCGGATTATTACTGGCCTGCTCATTAGGCATCATCAACGTGCTGCGGCTGGAGGCACAGGAAACCTGGGATAAGGAGCATATCGCTTTAGACCCGCTAACCCAGTTAATGACCAAAGACACGATGCTGGGCCGGTTAAATGAAAAAGTCGAAAACTCCAAACGCAACGGCTTTCCCTTTTCCATTCTTTTTATCAGCCTAAAGGATTTCAAAGCCAGGAATAATTTACCCGCTTTTGAAATGGACGCCATCTTACGTAACGTGGCCGATTGTTTTAAGGAAGACATCAGGGCGGGCGTTGATATTGCGGCACGAATGGGAGAGCAGGATTTTCTTATCGCCATGCCGGGTTCCCCATTGAAAAAAGCCGAGCAAATCGCGGCACAGATTAAAAACGAGATTTCAGAGCGCGTTAAAGCGCCCGGCCTGATTGTTGAAGCCGCTGTAGGGGTTGCCGAATACTCCGCGCCCTCTGAAGAATTTGCCGTTACAACGAATGAAGTGGATGAGTTGATCAGAGTTGCAACGGTAAAGAGCAGCTTATAAATCTCAGGCCTATAGGATGCGCTGAGGTACGAAGCGCATCCTATAGGCCTGGTAGACTGCTTTCCAGTTGTAACGTTTCGGACGGGTTGCAAACCCCGTCCGGCAGAGTACAATGCAACTCCTATAATCCGTTAGACAAAATGCTATAACTATTGAATTATTGATAGCACCCCAAAGAAAAACAAGGGCAGGTCTTGTGCAAAGCACTGAGCATGATTAAATTTCTGATTTACAAGAATGCAAGACTCAAAACTTGCTCCCGCTTTTTATCGGCGGCGACATCCAATGCGGTTCCAATCTAGGCGATTACACCCCATTCACATTAACATTCCCAGCTTAAAACCATGATAAACCATAATTTGATACAGCCATTCTATTTTCCAACCTCGGTTATTTTTGTTGATGACAACACCGATTTTTTGGAAAATTTGAGCCTGCAACTCGATCCGGATTTGGCTTTTCTACTTTACGGTTCACCAATTGAAGCGCTGACGGTAGTTAATGAGACATCCAATCCCAGCACACCGATAGAGCGGCTTTTTTCCTGTTATGGCAATACCGATAACGCGCCCCGGCCCCACCATGCGATTGACGTTAAGCTCGACAAGGTGCACAGGGAGGTTTACAACCAACGCCGTTCTGAACAAATTT
>JBAZWN010000043.1:0-22070 GCA_041660285.1 Methylobacter sp. | reverse complement strand
CATACTGACCTTGTTCGTCATGTTTCATCACACCAACATTTCATTCCGTGGCGAGAAACGCCTGGGGCAGGTCATCATCGCACCCTATTTGCACCGTGTGCACCATTCAACGGAGCGTAGCGAGCACGACACAAACTACGGCGCGGTATTCTCGGTATGGGATCGTCTTTTCGGCACCTTGACAGAACGTGAGCCTGTGCAAATCGGCATTAAAGACAGCTCGCCGCAAACCGCTTTTGGCCTGGTGAAATTCGGCTTTACTGCCGCAAGTCCAATGCCAGCGCCAGTGCCTGCATACGAACCGGACTTGAATATTAAATCGATGATCGCCGAAGCGGCCTATTACAAAGCGGAAAAACGCGCGTTTACGCCGGGAAATGAGCTGCGTGACTGGCTGGAAGCGAAAAGGGAGATGTCAGGATGGTTTACGGCGATAAGACCGTCAGACGGCAATTAAACGAGTCGAACTATTCCTCAATCCAGCGGCCTTTTACGCTTTGTTGAGCATGACTGCATGGTCAAAGAACGATGCGCTTCGTACCTCAGCATATCCTATGGCCCTAAAAACAGCAGTTGCATCTGTTGGATTAGCGATAAAGCTGTTAACTCGACCCACACAACTTACAGGCGCTCTAGTTGACCAAAGGTTACATTTCATCGATCTCCGTAAACGAAAGTGCGAACGCAGTAGTGCTTTTCTTACCCCGAAAAATCTTGGTCTCCGGCAGATGCCGCCTAATAAGCTCCACGATCTCCGAGACTTCTTTGTCTTCCATTCGGCAGCCAAGGTAGACAGCCTCGAAGACCCTAGGATCTTCTGAATAGATGGAGTATCCATCGCCCGATGGCGCGTCCAAAAGTGGAACGTGTACTCGCCACTCTCTCTCGTATGACCAGTCGGTGTGCTTTGTATATGCTATGTTCCAAAACATAGGAGCGAAGTCGATTGGTTGTTCCCCAGTTAGATGTTTTACGTATTGATCCGCACTTGGGAATGCGATGAAAGCATCAGTGTAAATTACCTGTCGCGCGGCAAATAACCGATTGCCGATCTCATCGATGCAACGAAGCTTGAATACGACTCCCCGGTGCTCGTCCGCATAGTGTGACCACATTACGACGTTATCGTGCTGCTCGGAGATGCAGAAAACGCGAGAATGGCAAAGTTGCTTTTGTAAATCGGCGTTCAACTGATCAATGCTCTTATGCAGGATCGCATCAGACTCGTGGCTCAACTCGTGTAGCTCTTGGATAATTTTTTCGCGAGGTAGCTTATCCCGAATTGAACGAAGTTGTAGGTTTAGTATAGCGAACAGTGAGTCAGGCTTAACAGTCGGAGCGATATCAGAAAAGATAATCCTCTCGTTAGAGGCAGCAAATAGCTTGGCAAATTCATCGTGATCGAAATCAAGCACGAACCCTGTTTGATGGTCGAATGGATCATTGAACATGGTTGGTGAGCTCCAACGGAAGCTCTTGGATTCAATAACTTGCATCGCTGTCTGAAACGATGCATATTTAAAAAAGTGGCCTCGATCATGAGTTCGGCTGGACATAAAATCTAACTATTAATTATCAAGCAAATCTACTCGGTAAATTAATATTAACAGATAACCCGAACGGTTTTGCTTTGATACGACAAAAACCTAGCGCATTCATAAGAAAATCCCTTGCTGAACAAGCCAGGGCTTGACGAACAACAGCAACAGTCCCGCCGCACCGCAAACGGCGATGACCGAGATGACACCCGCCTTGTAACGGAATAATGCCAGCAAGGCGCATGCGCCGATCAGCGCGGCAATGCCGTCGAAGTGTCCGGCGAAACCTTGCGGCCAGAACACATGCCAGGCAAAAAATACGGCAAGATTAAGAATCACGCCCACCACAGCAGCCGTTATAGCCGACAGCGGCGCGGTGAATTTTAAATTGCCGTGCGTGGATTCCACCAACGGGCCGCCCGCCAGGATGAACAGGAAGCTGGGCAGAAAGATGAAATAAGTGACTACGAGAGCCGCGACCACACCGGCCATTAATAACGCATCCGGGCCAAACGGCAACTGGCTCCAGCCGCCCAGGAATCCGACGAAGGTGACGACCATAATCAACGGGCCGGGCGTGGTTTCGCCCAGCGCCAGGCCGTCGATCATTTGCGTGGCGCTCAGCCAGTGATAATGCTCCACCGCACCCTGGTACACATAAGGCAACACCGCATAGGCTCCGCCGAAAGTCAGCAGCGCCGCCTTGGTGAAGAACCAGCCCATCTGCGTCAGCGCGCCGTTCCAGCCGTAGTGCCCGCACAGGAATCCCATCACGCCGCCCCACAAGATCAGTCCCGCCGCCGCGATTTTAAGCAGGTGCGGCCAGCGGAACCGGGCATGATCGGGAACCGGCGTGTCGTCATCGATCAGCGCAGGGCCGTAGCTTTGTTTGGCCGCACCATGTCCGCCACCGACAGCGAATTTGTCCGGGGCGATGCGCCCGCCAATAGCTCCGAGACAGGCCGCGATCAGCACGATCAACGGGAACGGCGCATGCAATGCGAAGATGGCGAGAAAAGCCAGCGCCGCAAGCGTCCACAGCAGGCCGTTTTTCAAGGCCCGCGAGCCGATGCGATAAGCGGCGAACAGCACGATGGCGGTAACGGCCGGTTTGATGCCGTAAAGCACACCGGCCACCGCCGGAACCTGGCCGTAGGCCAGATAAATCCAGCTTAGCAGGATCAACAGGAACAGCGACGGCAGGATAAACAACAGCCCTGCGACCACGCCGCCCCAGGTACGGTGCATCAGCCAGCCGAGATAAACCGCAAGCTGCTGCGCTTCAGGCCCCGGCAACAACATGCAGTAATTCAGCGCATGCAGGAAACGCTTTTCCGAAATCCAGCGCCGCCGCTCGACCAACTCCTGATGCATGATGGCGATTTGGCCGGCAGGGCCGCCGAAGCTGATAAAGCCGAGCTTGAGCCAGAAGCGGAAGGCCTCGCCGAAGCTGACGGGTTGGGGTCGTTGCATGGGGTTTTCCTTGATCCTAAAAAATCAGTGAGATTTGATATTTTCGCGCTACCGTAGCACTCAGGGGCATAAAGGGCGACCTGCCGGCGCCCCTACAATGCTCACACCATTCTGTACTACTTAGTGATGCAGTTCTTTAGCCGCAATCTGCAACTCTTCGATAAAATGCTGCGTGTATAAAGGCAGGTAGTTGTTTTTCAGATAGGCGATCTTGGTTCTTGAGCTGGGGATAAGATGCGACAAATCCCGCGCGACCAGGTCTTGATCCATCACCGGGTCATAGGCCATACCGGCAATAATGCCGACCCCCATGCCCAGGCGAACGTAGGTCTTGATCACGTCGGTATCGGCGGCGGCCAGGATAATGTCCAGCTCCATGCCGGTGTTTTTAAACGCGGTCTCGATATTTGAGCGTCCGGTAAAACCGAAACTGTAGGTGAGTATGGGGTAAGAGGCGAGCCGCTTAAGGGAAATCTCGCCCTCGCTCAGCGGATGATTTTTTGGCACCATCAAGGCATGATGCCATTCATAGCAGGGCTTGACGACCAAATCGGCATCTTCGCCGACTTTCTCGGTGCAGATGGCGATATCCGCTTTCCGGGTATGCAGTTTATTAATCAGTTGTTCCGGCGACGCTTCAACCATATAGATCCTGACGCCCGGATATTTTTCCCTGAAGCGCAGGATGGGTTTCGGCAGAAAATACTTGGCCTGGGTGTGCGTGGTCGCAATGTGCAGGACACCCTGGTTGCTGTCGATATAGTCGGCGGCTATGGTCTGGATATTGTTTTTGGCCATATTGATGGTCGCGACTTCCTCCATGATGCGCTGCCCCAAGGGAGTCAAACCTATCAGTTTTTTACCCTGCCGCTCATATAACGGCGAGCCCAGCTCGGCCTCAAAAAGCTGCAATTGCCGGCTGACCGCCGATTGCACGATGTGCATTTTTTCCGCCGCTTTTGAAAGGCTGAAATCATTTTCCTGAAGAACGCGAAGCAGTTCAATTTGGCTTAAATTCATTTCTTGGGATGTTTCCTTGTCTAAATATCCAGTCTAAGCCAAATTTTAGCCGCTATTATTTTTTTGGGCTAACTATTAATGAAACCAATGCGCATGGCGTATCCGCAGATCAACCTTGTCGCCCTTACTCAACTGCAAGCGCTTGAACTGGTCATTGGGCATTTCTGCAAAAACGCTTGCAGCCGAACCGTTCAAGCCATTCTTGACCAGCTCAATACGGATCAGGGAGCCCAAATGCTGCCAGTCTTTCAAGGTTACAAACGCATCGCTGTCGGCTGCCGATTTTTCAATCAAAATATCATGAGGGCGAACATGCGCGATCTTGCCTCTCTGGTGCGGAACTGATAATCCTGCTGTTTGCAGCCAATCGGTGTCTTGCTCTTCCAGATCAAAAATATTGGTCTGCCCGATAAAGCGGGACACGAAAGCATTGGCCGGATGATCATAAATATCGCTGGGCGAGCCTTGCTGTTCGATGCGCCCGTGATTGAGCACCACAACCTGGCTGGCGACTTCCATGGCTTCTTCCTGGTCATGGGTGACAAAAATACTGGTGACATTCAGATCGTGATGCAAATTCCTCAGCCATTGCCGCAAATCCTTGCGCACGCTGGCATCCAGCGCGCCAAACGGCTCGTCCAGCAACAGCACCGATGGCTCCACGGCCAAGGCGCGAGCCAGAGCGATACGCTGGCGCTGACCGCCGGAGAGCTGGTCGGGATAGCGGTCATGCAGCCAGTCAAGTTGCACCAAGCTCAATAAATCATGCACTTTCTTGCGAATAATCGCTTCGCTCGGCCGCTCGCGGCGCGGCTTGACTCTTAAGCCGAACGCCACATTCTCAAACACCGTCATGTGTCGGAACAGCGCGTAATGCTGAAAAACAAAGCCGATGCCGCGCTGGCTGACATCCTGATCGGTCTTGTCCTGACCGCTTAACAACACCCGTCCTTGATCGGTGCGTTCAAGGCCTGCAATGATGCGCAGCAGCGTGGTCTTGCCGCAGCCGGAAGGGCCTAATAACGCCACCAGCTCGCCTTCGGGAATTTCCAGATTAATCTGTTCAAGCGCGGAAAACGCGCCAAATTTTTTACTGATATTGGAAAGTAAAATACTCATAACGGGAATCTCAAAAATAAAATCATTGCAGTTACCGGTTGGCCTGCTGCCATTCCAAAGCCGTTTTTAAAATCAATGTCACGATAGCCAAAGCGGCCAGAATCGAAGCACCGGCAAAGGCGCCGACTACGTCATAGTCGTTATAACTGACTTCCACATGCAAAGGCAGTGTATTGGTCAAGCCCCGGATATGGCCGGAAACCACGGAAACCGCGCCAAATTCGCCCATCGCCCTGGCGTTGCACAGCAGCACGCCATACAGCAAAGCCCATTTGATATTAGGTATCGTAACGGACCAAAAAGTCTTCCAGCCGCTGGCTCCCAGTGACAGCGCCGCTTCTTCTTCCTGGTTGCCCATTTCCTGCATCAACGGAATCAGCTGCCGCGCCACGAAAGGAAAAGTAATAAACAAGGTAGCCAGAATAATGCCGGGGACGGCAAAAATGATTTTTACGTCATGCGCGGACAGCCATTCGCCAAACCAGCCCTGCGCGCCGAACAACAGGACGAAAATCAATCCTGAAATAACCGGCGACACTGAAAACGGCAGGTCGATCAACGTGGTCAGCAGGCTTTTGCCTTTAAACTCAAAACGGGTGATTGCCCAAGCGGCGGCAACGCCAAATATCGTGTTCAACGGCACGGTGACCAATGCGGTCAACAAGGTCAGCTTGATCGCAGCCAGCATGTCGGCCTCGGATAATGCCGTCCAATAAGCCCCTATGCCTTTGGAGAAAGCCTGAAAGATAACCAGACCCAAGGGCAGGCAGATAAACAGGCCGATAAAGCCGACCGCAACAGCGATCAGGCTCCATCTGACCCAGTCTGCATCTTGCAGGGCCTGTTGTTGGCGCGCGACCAGTCTGGCCGGGTTTATGGGTTGAGTAATGGCGTTCATGTTCTCATCATCCTTACAGTTGTCCGGAGCGCTTACGCACCCAGTGTTGCAGCAAATTAATCAACAGCAGCAGCACAAACGAGACCACCAACATCGTCAGGGCGATGGCAGTGGCTCCTTCAAAGTCAAATTGCTCCAGCTTGGCAACAATCAACAGCGGCACAATCTCCGATACATAGGGAATGTTGCCCGCAATAAAAATGACCGAGCCGTATTCACCCACGCCTCTGGCAAAAGCCAGCGCGAAACCGGTCAGCAAAGCCGGAAAAACATTCGGGAAAATAATTTTGCCAAAAACCTGCAGGCGTGTGGCGCCCAGGCTTGATGCGGCTTCTTCCATCGCCGGTTCAAATTCCAGCAATACCGGCTCGACCGTGCGCACCACAAACGGGATGCTGATAAAAATCAGCGCCATCACGATACCCAGCGGTTTGAAGGCCACCTGTATGCCGAATGAATCGATCAGCAATTTCCCCAGAAAACCGCTGGGCTGGAAAATAGTCGCCAACACAATGCCGGCAACGGCTGTAGGCAGGGCAAAGGGAAAGTCGATCAAGGCATGAAAAAAACGCTTGCCGAAAAATGAATAACGCACCAGCACCCAGGCGACGATAAAACCAAAGAAACCGGCAATCAAAGCGGCCGCCAGCGCAGTTGAAAAGCTGACGCGAAACGAATCCAGTACGCGCTTGCTGGTAATGATATGGACATAATCATCCCAACTCAGCCCAAAACTTTTAAACACCAGCGTGCTTAGCGGAATTAAAACCACCAGACCTAGATAGATCAGGGTGAACCCGATGGCCGGACGAAATCCCGGCATAATACTGCTTTGTGACATTACCTCGCTCCACTATTGATACGCTTAAATACATATTGTTATACACAAATCCGTCATACCCGCCGAGAAACAGGTATCCAGCACCATGGGTGGAGAGCTTAAATACTTCCATGTAGCCAGTGTCATGGATGGCGAGCTCAAATACGTCCATGTAGTCTGAATTCCGGAAGTCCATGCCGGAATGACGGATTTGTGTATAACAATATGCTTTAACTTGAAAGCCTATGGCGGGCAAGAAGCCTGCCCGCCCTGCTTCTAAAATTTACAAGAAACGGCTAACTATTTTCCCGGCCCGTATATCTGGTCGAAAACGCCGTTATCAGCAAAATGTTTTTTCTGCACGGCATCCCAGCCGCCGAGCTGGCCGATGGTCACCAGCTCCACCGGCTGAAATTGCTTGGCATACTTGGCGGCAATTTCAGGATCAGTAGGGCGATAAAAGTGTTTGCCTATGATGTCCTGACCTTCCTTGCTGTACAGATAGTTCAGGTACTCTGTCGCTACTTCGGTAGTGCCGTGCTTGCGCGCCACATCTTCGACGACGGCCACTGCCGGTTCAGTCAGAATGCTTAATGAAGGCGTGACAATCTCAAACTTGTCCGCGCCGAATTCACGCAGCACCAAATAAGCTTCGTTTTCCCAAGTGATCAGCACATCGCCAATTTCCCGTTCGACAAAGCTGGTTGTCGATCCACGTGCGCCGGAATCCAATACGGCGACGTTTTTATATAACTTGCTGACGAATGCGGTGGCAGCGGCTTCATCATTATGATTAGCCTTAAGCGCATAAGCCCATGCGGCCAGATAATTCCAGCGCGCACCGCCGCCGGTTTTAGGATTCGGCGTGACTACGCTGACGCCTGGCTTGACGATGTCATTCCAGTCTTTGATGCCCAGCGGATTGCCTTTACGCACGAGCAACACAATAGTGGACGTATAGGAAGAGCTATTGTTGGGCAACAATTTTTGCCAATCTTCTTGAACGAGTTTCCGTTTTTGGTAAAGCTGATCAATATCGTTGGACAACGCCAAGGTAACCACATCGGCTTCCAGGCCTTCCAGCACGGAACGCGCTTGTTTTCCGGAACCGCCGTGGGATTGATTGATCGTCACCGTGTCACCGGTTCTGGCCTTCCAGTATTTGGCAAAAGCAGTGTTATATTCCTTGTACAACTCGCGTGTCGGGTCATAAGAGACGTTGAGCAGGTTAATGTCGGCTGCCAAAGCATTGCTTACGGCAAGTAACGCCAACACCGTCACAACGATAATCCGGGTAAAATAGTTATTCATGGATAAAATCCTGGTTCAGGTTATTCAAACGATAAAGGCGTAACACGTGTCTTTCAAAATTCCGGATGGGTTTAATCTCACTCACCCGGCTTACTTTGGGGCAAGTGAGAAATGACCTAAAACTCCAAACAAACGGCGAATTATTTACCCGGCCCGTATATCTGATCAAACACACCGTCATCAGCAAAATGCTTTTTCTGCGCGGCATTCCAGCCACCGAATTGATCGATTTTCACCAACTCCAGCGGCTTGAATTGCTTGGCGTACTTGGCGGCTATTTCAGGATCGGTAGGACGATAAAAATTTTTGCCTATGATGTCCTGGCCTTCCTTGCTGTACAGATATTTCAGGTATTCTGTCGCCACTTCGGTAGTGCCGTGCTTACGCGCTATATCGTCTACTACGGCAACCGGCGGTTCCGCCAAAATACTCAATGAAGGCGTAACAATCTCAAACTTGTCCGCGCCGAATTCACGCAAAGATAAATAGGCTTCGTTTTCCCAGGCGATCAATACATCGCCGATTTCCCGTTCGACAAAAGTGGTGGTTGAACCGCGAGCCCCGGTGTCCAACACGGCAGCGTTTTTGAATAATTTCCCGACAAATTCCTTAGCCGCCGCTTCATCATTATTGTTAGCTTTAAGCGCATACGCCCATGCCGCCAAATAGTTCCAACGCGCGCCGCCGGAAGTTTTCGGATTCGGCGTCACTATGCTGACGCCGGGTTTGACGAGGTCATTCCAATCCTTAATGCCCAGCGGATTGCCCTTGCGCACCAGAAATACGATAGTAGACGTATAAGGAGAGCTATTGCCGGGCAACAGGGTTTGCCAGTTTTCCGGAATCAGTTTGCGCTTCTGGTATAACACGTCCACGTCATAACCCAGCGCCAGGGTAACCACGTCGGCTTCTAGGCCTTCCAATACTGAACGCGCCTGTTTCCCGGAACCGCCGTGAGATTGATTGATGGTCACGGTATCCCCGGTTTTGGCTTTCCAGTATTTGGCGAAGGCTGGATTGTATTGCTTGTACAGCTCACGTGTCGGGTCATAAGATACGTTGAGGAGTTTGACCTCCGCCGCACGCACCTCTCCTGCCGCCAATACGGTTAATGCGGCCGCAAAGACGATGTTGGTAAATTTGTTTTTCATAAGTAAAACGCCTTATGTCAGATTGTTTAAAACGATAATTGGAAACGAGTTGCAAAAACTTGTTCGTTAGGACGGTCGGTTACCCTTGTTGAAGTTCCGGCACCGCCATCAAAAGATACATTTTCGTAATCCGCCCGAATAATGGCATTGCTGTTAAGGTACCAGTTGGCGCCCAGCGTCCACGCTCTGGCTTTCGAAGCTGACCTGCTCGGATCAACAATTGTGAAGGTGCCGTTATCGACATCCAACTCACTAAAGCGCGCTGCTAGCTGCAAAGCGCCCCAAGCGCCTTTCAGTGGATCAAAATTCTGAATGGGTTTGACGCCGGCAAAACTATTGTCCTCGCCGGTGACCACATAAGAAGCCAGAATCTGCCAGGCTTTATTATCCTGCTTAACATTCCTAGTCCCGCTAACCAGATGCTGGGATGAAAGAGCATACTCGCCAATGGCGCCAAATGGGCCAGAATACCAGTAAGCCTGCGGATAAATACGGTAGGTGCCACCGTCAGATGTCGGGGCAGCTAACCCGTTATTAACGCTCGAATAATTAAGATACGTAGTTCTACCCAGCGGCGTAGCCTGATTTTTGAGAGTCTGTCTATCCGGATTCCCAACAGAACCCGCCACACCGAGCCCCAAGCCTTCCAGCCAGGAGTAGCTGGTGTGCTGGAACGGATGGGCAAATAAACGCCCAACCACTTCTTTATTGTTGTCTGTATCCGCCGAGTTATTATTAGGGCTGCCATCGTCCCCGGAGCCATTGGTGACGCCGATCTGATAGGTAAACGCATTTTTGGTGTCTATAGGGCCTGCTACCGTCTCTGCCTTATAACCCGGCTTGCCGAATCCACCATGCAGTTGTACACCTACGTCACGGTTGCTTGCCAAATAAGTAGGGAAGGCGCGCTCCAGGAAGGTGCCATCGGCATCGCCCTGTAAGCGCTCAAGACTGATTGACGGCTTGAACTTGCCGACCAACAGGCTGGCCGAAGGATGATAGGCGTAGTCGAGGTAAGCGTCCGGCAGAATGTTGCTGCTCGCCGCAAAGTCAGGCATGATTTTGAAATAAATGTCTTTAAAGAAATAACCTTCCAGCCAGATACGCGCCTGCTTGACTTCAAATTTGTCTGTTCTATCTGTTATCGCTAAATTGTTATTATCGATAAAGAAACGACCGTCGGCTTGCACAGCGCCGCGTACCCGCACCTGATGCTTTTTGTCCGAAGAAGAAATCTTGAATCCATCCGCACCTGCCTCAAATACCGGCAACTTCTTGAACGTACTGGCCGTCACTTCATCCTGCACTTCCAGTTTCCGTTCCAGGGTATTCACTTTCCGGGTCAGTTTTTCCACTTCGGGAGTCGCTGCAACAGGTTTATTGGATAGCGCTCCGGCCTGATCCAGCTTTTCCAGGCGGCTTTCCAGTTCACGAATGCGCCGTTCAAGAGCTGCAGTATCTGCATGGGCATCAGGAATACCGAATAAAGCAAGATTAATCACGCTTGCTATTGCGGTGCGTTTAAAATTTTTCATGGTTTTAATCCTCAAAACAATCTGTACCATCCGGTTGTCCGGTCAGCCTGCTGACTCTATTTAATATTTTATTCGCCGTTTTTTTACGGTAGATGTGTGTAATTATTTCTTATCTATCAAAGCGTAATTTCTCCTTACGCTCGATTTGTACAACCTTGTTTTCATGGATGATGATTTCAATCGATCCAAACTTGATTTCCTGTAAAATATTGGCGATCTGGTTTGAGATTTCAGCCACCTGTTGTTCTTTACTGTGTTTTCTCGTGTCAGACGCCATAAAAATACTCCTGCAAATCATTACCGTTGAAGCAAATACAAGTTGCTTGATTGAAATACTAAAGAAGATTGTATTTTTAATAAAACGATAAAATTAGATAACAATATCTAATAATAAGATAAATGCGCCTCGACCTTGCTAACCGTCAAAGCTATATTGGATTACTGGAAAAGTAAGGGGTATCAAATGGCGTGATTGCTTTCTAATGCCTTTTATTGCAATTCGGCTTATTATATTGGCTGCTCTTGCCATGACTCCTCGGTTTGCCTCATGGCTTCAACAATGATTTATGATGACGCACCATGAAAACTAAATTATTACCACTTTTACTGTTAAGCTCGGTTGTGACGGCCTGCGGGCAGATTGGACCGCTTTATATGCCGGGTAGCCGTCCGCCTATTCATACAGAGCCACAACCCGAGCCCCCAAAAACAAATAACAAATAACAAATAACAAATAACAATGGATTATTTTAATTACCGAAACGACGAGCTTTTCGCCGAGGATGTTTCCGTATCGGACATCGTCTATAAATACGGCAGCCCTTGTTATATCTATTCAAGAGCTACGCTGGAAAAACACTGGAACGCCTTTGACCAGGCCTTTGGCGGTCATCCGCATTTAATCTGCTATGCGGTAAAAGCCAATTCCAATATCGCCATTCTTAACCTGCTTGCCCGTTTGGGTTCAGGATTTGACATTGTGTCGCTGGGTGAGCTGAAGCGTGTCATTCAGGCAGGCGGGGATCCTAAAAAAATCGTCTTTTCCGGTGTCGGTAAACGCGAGGATGAAATTCTGGCGGCGCTGAAAATCGGCATCCGCTGCTTTAATATTGAAGTCAGCGGCGAGCTGGATCGCATCAATTTGCTTGCCGAGCAGTTGGGGGTTGTTGCTCCGGTGTCTTTCCGGGTGAATCCTGATGTCGACGCCAAAACCCATCCTTATATATCCACCGGCTTAAAAGAAAACAAATTCGGCATAGACATAGCCCAGGCCCTGACTGAATATCGCCGCGCTGCCGCCATGCCTTTTATCAACGTGATCGGCATAGACTGCCATATCGGCTCGCAACTGACAGAAACCCGGCCGTTTTTGGATGCGCTGGATAAAATCCTTGATCTGGTTGCGGCGCTTAAAGCCGAAGGGATTGAGTTGCATCATCTGGATATGGGCGGGGGCTTGGGCATTTGCTATAACAATGAACAACCGCCAGAGCCTGCTGAATATATAGAGGCCATCTTGGCGCGACTTGGCACTAACGATTTTGAAATCTTGCTGGAACCCGGTCGCGCTATCGTCGGCAATGCGGGGATTCTGGTGACTCAGGTTGAATACCTTAAACCGACGGACAACAAAAACTTCGCCATCGTCGATGCAGCCATGAATGATTTAGTCCGTCCCTCTTTATACAGCGCCTGGCAGGAAATCATCCCGGTTAACAGGCGAAGCACCGCGACAGAGACTGTCTGGGACATAGTCGGCCCGGTCTGTGAAACCGGCGATTTTCTGGGCAAAGGCCGCGCGCTTAAAATCTCCCAAGGCGATTTATTGGCGATACGCTCATCCGGCGCCTATGGCTTTACCATGAGTTCGAATTATAATTCCAGGCCTCGTGTAGCTGAACTGATTGTTGATGGAAATCATCTACACTTGATCAGGGAAAGAGAAACTATTGCGCAGCTTTGGGCTGGCGAGCACTTGTTACCGTAGCGGTAAAGCTATTTTTATCTGGCAGAAATAACTGAATGATCAACTTCACTAAAATGCACGGCCTCGGCAATGACTTTGTAGTCATTGACGCCATTAACCAGCGCATTAAATTAACGGCCAAGAAAATCAGATTTATGTCCGACCGCCACTTCGGCATTGGCTTTGACCAGCTGTTACTGGTCGAAAAACCGGTAAGCGACAATGCCGATTTCAAATACCGGATTTTTAACGCCGATGGCGGAGAAGTCGCGCAATGCGGCAATGGCGCACGCTGTTTTGCCCGTTTTGTACGCGATAAAAACCTGTCTGATAAAAACGAAATCCGCGTCGACACCAATTCCGGCCAGTTGCTGCTAAGCTTTAATGAAGACGGCCTGATTACTGTCAATATGGGCGTTCCGCGGCATTCACCCGCCGAGATCCCCCTGCTTGCAGAAGAGGAGGCCCGGTTTTATACCGTTTCAGTCAACGGCACTGAAAAAGCCTTTGGCGCCGTTTCCATGGGCAACCCACACGCGGTTATCGAAGTCCATGATATTAAAACCGCGCCGGTATCCGAACTAGGACAAGCGTTGGAAAGCCATCCTTTTTTTCCTGAACGGGCCAATATCGGCTTCATGCAAGTCATGGACCGTCAACATATCAAGCTTCGCGTTTTTGAGCGCGGCACAGGAGAAACCCTGGCCTGTGGCAGCGGCGCCTGCGCCGCCGCCGTGATCGGCATCGAACACAACCTGCTGGATCATGATGTCAGCGTTGATCTGCCCGGCGGACAGCTAACAATACACTGGCCAGGCCGCGGCAAGCCGGTTTTAATGACGGGACCTGCCGTCTCTGTTTTTGAAGGACAAATAGATCTATGAGTGAACAACCATCTGAACTAACTGCAGCCCAGGTTGAAGAATATCTGCAGCAACACCCGGATTTCTTCAATGAACACCTGCACTTGCTGGAACACATGAGCATTCCCCACCCCAGCGGCAATGCCATTTCCCTGATTTCAAAACAGCTGGAAATATTCCGCAGCCGTCATCATGAAATGGAAAATCAGCTCACCGCACTGATAGACATAGCCAGGGATAACGATACCTCGCTCAATCGTATGCACAAGCTCACCCTGGCGCTGCTTGATTCAACAACGCTGGAAGAAGCGGTTGCCAATCTGGATATCGTCTTGTCGGAGTATTTTATGACCGATTTTGTGGCTGTGCGCATTATTCGGCAGGCTCCCGACTCGGCGATTGCCAATTTGTTTATTGAACCGGGCAGCAAAGACCTGGAGCCTTTTGTTAATGAACTGGCCAGCAGCCAGCCAAAATGCGGCCGCCCGACTTTAGCGCAGGCAAGAGTGCTGTTTGGCGACTCGGCGTTTGAAGTAAAATCTTGCGCCATCGTTCCGATGTCGTTCACCGAATTGGAGGGCATTCTGGCCATAGGCAGCCGGGAAGAAGGCCGGTTTCATTACACCATGGGCAATCTGTTTTTAAACCAGATGAGCGAAATTATCGGCACCCGGTTAATCACCTTGTTGCAACAGGATTGCCTACAAGGATGCAGGTAAAGGAACGGAAGCTTTAACATGCATTCTGATGCCGAACAAATGCTGGCTGATTTCTTTAACCAGCTAAAATTTGAGAAACGCGCATCGGAACACACCATAAAAAATTATCGGCGGGATATTAAACACTTATCCGGCTATTGCCTTGAAAAAGGCATCGACCACTGGACAGGGCTACAGCAAACCAACATCCGGTCCCACATAGCAAACCGGCATCGGCAAGGCATCGGTAGCAAAAGCCTGCAACGCGAGCTGTCCGCCATTCGCAGTTTTTATAACTTCCTGCTAAAAAACCGTCTGGCCAGCGTCAATCCCGCCCAGCACATTCAAGCGCCCAAACAGGCTAGGAAACTGCCTAAAACACTGGATGTCGATCAGGTCAGCGGTTTACTGGAGGCCGGAGCAAATTCGGCCCTGGAAATCCGCGACCTGGCCATGTTTGAATTATTCTATTCATCCGGCCTGCGTCTAAGCGAACTCACGGCGCTCAACCTGGCTGACATTGACCTTTCGGACAACTCCCTTTTTGTCCGCTCGGGCAAGGGCGGAAAATCAAGACTATTGCCGCTGGGCAGTAAAGCCGTTACGGCCATTGAAAACTGGCTGCAACAGCGATCAAAAAACACTCTGGCCGCCGAGCCCGCCTTATTCGTTTCAGCGCGCGGAACCCGGCTGGGACAGCGCAGTATCGAGTTAAGACTGGAACAATGGTGCAAGAAAAAAGGCATAGCCACGCACGTGCATCCGCACATGCTAAGGCATTCATTCGCCAGTCATTTGCTCGAATCCAGCCAGGATTTAAGAGCCGTTCAGGAGCTGCTCGGACACAGCAATATCAGCACAACACAGATATATACGCATCTGGACTTTCAGCATCTGGCTGAAATCTATGATAAGGCTCATCCCAGAGCCAAAAAAAAAGCTGACTAGCCGCTTGCGCCATAGGCAAAGAATTAAAAAACCTGCTACTATGTGGCTAATTTTTCATACAAAAAGCGATCTGTTTTCTTACTCAGACATACTTTCTTTACGGGACATCGGAAATGGCGGCAAACGATACACTGCAGGATTTAAAATCAAAAGGAATACTCTGGGGCTTCGGCGCTCTTACCCTCGTTATAGTAGTCATCCTGACTATCCTGGGCGCATGGTGGGGAAGCGAACCCGGGCAGTTTAATATACAGGACGAAGCCGTAAAACGCGCCGAAGAAACCCACAGCACTGACAATATGCCCGTCGGCTATACCTACACCAACACGCTGGCCCATATCGCCGAAGTCCTGCTGCATAAAAGTGGCGGCTACATCACCAATGACGTGGCTCCTCCCGGCGTATTGCTGGACAACATTTCCAACTGGGAATACGGCGCTTTGGTAATGCTGCGTGACGCCACATCAGCATTAAGAAACCACTTTGCCAGGGATCAGTCGCAATCGGCCGAAGATCCGGATCTTGCGATCGCCGAACCTTATTTCTACTACGAAAACGACTCATGGGCGCTGCCTTCAACGGAAGCGGAGTATCAAAAAGGAATTGAGTCCCTGCATAAATACATGTCGCGCCTGCAAAAATATGGCGGCAACGTGAAACAAGCGCAATTTTATTCCAGAGCGGACAACCTGTGGCAATACACCGAGGTTGTGATCAAACGTCTGGGCGGCCTTTCCACCCGGCTAACCGCAAACAGCGCCAGCGGCAACTATGGGCCTGGCCTGACCGAACTGGAAAAAGAGGCTGCCGAACAAAAAGGAACAACCGTAGCCAAAGTAACATGGCTGGAGATCGACGACGTTTTCTATGAGGCTCGCGGGGCAAGCTGGGCGCTATTGCATATCCTCAGAGCCATCAAACATGATTTCGCCGACATTTTGCTGGATAAGCGGGCAATGCGGACTGTTGACATCATGATTAAGGCGCTGGAAAACGCCTTGACGCCCATTCTGAGCCCGATGATTCTAAACGGCAGCGGTTACGGCCTTTTCGCCAACTACTCGCTGTCTATGGCAAACTATATAGCTCGCTGCAACGCCGCTGCCCTTGACTTGCGCGACATCATGAACCGGGGATAATGACTATGGACGAGCAAATCAACTACAACCTGACGCAACTCAGTACCTGGAAAAGAATTTTCTTTATGCTGATTTTTGCAGCTATTGGCGGACTGGTCAGAATGCTGCTTTGGGCGGTTATTTTATTGCAGGTGGCATCGGCCTTATTAACCGGCAAAGCCAACCAGAATATTCTCAATTTTGGCCGCAGCCTTTCCATTTACACTTACCATATCCTGCTGTTCCTGACTTTCAATACTGAAACAATGCCATTTCCTTTCTCCGACTGGAACATGACCGCAGAATTGCAAATGCCAAAATCCAGAGCCCCGAAAAAATAAACTACCATGCATGCTACCCGCAAAATCATTCATATCGATATGGATGCTTTTTTTGCGGCCGTAGAGCAACGCGATTTCCCGCAATACCGCAACAAGCCTATCATCGTCGGGGGAGCCCCCGACTCCCGCGGCGTTGTTGCAACCTGCAGCTATGAAGCAAGGCAATACGGCATTCACTCCGCCATGCCGTCATCCCAAGCTTACCGCTTATGCCCCCAAGCCGTTTTTGTAGAACCCCGCTTTGAAGCCTATCGAGAGGCTTCAATGGCTATACGGGGAATCTTTGCCAGCTACACCGAGCTTTTTGAGCCGCTTTCCCTGGACGAAGCCTATCTGGATGTCAGCGATGTAGCCTTGCACCGGGGATCAGCAACTTTAATCGCCAAGGCCATCAAAACAAAAATCAAACAGGAGACCCAACTGATCGCCTCAGCCGGCGTTTCCTATAATAAATTTCTCGCTAAAATTGCCTCGGATATCAATAAGCCGGACGGGCTTTATTTGATTACGCCGGAGCAAGGATCCAGCTTTGTCGAGCAACTTCCGGTCGAAAAATTTCATGGCGTAGGCAAAGCAACAGCGATAAAAATGCAGTCGCTAGGCATTAGAACCGGCAAGGACTTGAAAGAACTGCCGCTGGAAATCTTGCAGCAGTATTTCGGCAAATCCGGCCTGCATTATTACAACATTGCCAGAGGCATTGATAACCGGCCCGTCAACAACTACCGCATCAGAAAATCGGTGGGCGTGGAAATTACTTTCCAGCAGGATATTAAAACCAAGCAGGATGCCATTGCGCATCTGCACAGGCTGCTGCAAAAAGCGCTAAGCAAAGTCGCCGAAAAGCAGCTGGTCGCCCATACCCTGACCGTAAAAATCAAGTATCATGATTTTGTCCAAATCACGCGCAGCCGGACGCTGCCGCATATCATTACAGCGGCATCGGCCATAGGCGCCATTCTTGAAGACTTATTGAAAAACACCGACATCGGCAGGCGTAATGTGCGCTTGCTGGGTGTGACGCTGTCATCGCTGCAAGGCAAGTCTGAACAGCCTAGTTTCCAGCAAATGGATTTGTTTGGCGATTATTAGACCAGCAATGGAATTTACTAATCTATCTCTTCCTCATCATCTTCTTCAAACTCCACTTCACCTTCGGCCCTGAACAGCTCCTTCAGATGGCGGTACAGCAAACGGGAAGATTTAGGCGGTTTGCCGGCTTCGGCTTCCTTCTGGGCATTGCGCAATAATTGCCTTAGCTGTTGGCGGTCTGCATGGGGCTGCTCGTCAAGCAATGCGCTCAAGGCGTCATTGCCCTCGGCAATCAGCCTGTCCCGCCAGCGCTCGGCGACATGATGCTCTCTGACGGCGTGGGCGCTCTGGTTTTTAATGCGCGCGAGCCTTTCTAAAATAGGCTCTACATCCATCTTGTGGAGCTGGCCGGTAATGTATTTCAGCAGCCGTTTCCTAGCGCCTTTGTGCGGCATTCCTGACGCTTCTGCGACAGCCTTGTTGATAGCCTCAGGCAGCTCAAGCGTTTTTAATTGCGCCGCAGACAATTCGGACATCTCTTCGCTCAACGCAAAAAGAGTAGCCATATCCCGCTTTATTTGCGTTTTGTTGGGGCGGACTGCGTAATATTCCACTCCCTCATCATCGTATTCGTATTCTTCATTCATTTTTTATAAACCGTTACACCTTAAAAACATTATGCTCTACTTTACCACATGCTGTTTAATCACTTTCCATGCTTCTATCTTTTCTTCCAATCTTAATGATGCATGAGCAGGGCTTGTTGACGGCAGACGCTGATATTCAAGATAATCAAAGCGGCGATTCAAAGTCGGCAGCACATGTTTTTTATACAGCTTTTCAGCCATTGCGCCATTAAAAAACACGTGCGCAATAAATTCATGCTCCGCAAAAAAAGCCGCAAAGTCATTTATTTTTATTGATTCAGGCTTTATGTTCGAATCCAAGCTGCCCAAGCGATTGCAGCCTTGCAGCACGTCCCAGACCGCTATCCCGTTTGCCATCAGGATTTCTTTGCGCTGCTGATAACCAAGCTCGGGGGCAGCTCCGAACAACGCCCCCATAATCGGCCAAAAAGCATTTTTAGGATGGCCATAATACTGTTGCCTGGCTAATGACGCCACGCTCGGCATCGTTCCCAAGATCAACACTTTGGCATTCCCGGCAACAACAGGCGCAAATCCGGCTATATCAGACATCGTGTACTCATTCTGGAATTTACTTTAATTTTATATCTTCAAATTTGCGATAATGCGCAGTCATATTTTTTATAGGGTATCAGTTACGCATGTGGTTTAAAAATCTTAGCATTTTCCGTCTTACCGAAGAATTCAGCTTATCTCCAGAAGACCTGGAACATAAACTTGAATCATTGTCTTTCCGCCCCTGCGGTGCCCACGAGGTGTCCACTTTCGGCTGGACTTCGCCGCTGGGAAAAACATCCGAGCAACTGGTGCACACCGCAAACGGCTTCATGATGATTTGCGGTAAAAAAGAAGAAAAAGTCATTCCCGCTGCCGTGGTTAATGAAATGGTTCAGCAAAAGATTCTTGAAGCGGAAGACCAGCAAGGCCGCAAATTATCCAAGAAGGAACGCACCGTCATCAAAGATGAACTTATCTTTGAGTTGTTGCCCAGAGCATTCACCTATTCCAATAAAATCTACGCCTATATCGATCCTAAAGGCGGCTGGCTGATCGTCGATGCCGCCTCATCAAAAAAAGCCGAAGATTTACTCAGCCTGTTGCGTAAATGCCTGGGTTCACTGCCGGCTATCCCGCTCAACACCGTCGAAAAACCCATTGCTACAATGACCGCCTGGCTGACAAACAATGCTGCGCCGGCGGATATTACCATCGAAGACGAATGCGAGTTGCGCGCACCTGAAGAGGAAGGCGGCATTATCCGCTGCAAACGCCATGACCTGAGCCTGCCGGAAATTAAAAATCATCTGGATACAGGCAAGGAAGTCATCAAGCTGGCCGTCAGCTGGGCTGACCGCCTTTCATTCATTATCGACGAAAATCTGGCCGTTAAGCGCCTGAAATTTCTTGATTTGATTCAGGATCAGGTAGCCGATATCGAGACCTATGATCAGGCAGAGCAATTTGATGTAGACTTTTCAATCATGTCGCTGGAACTGGCGAATTTCCTGCCGCGGCTGCTGGAATTATTCGGCGGTGAAAACAAGGCTTAAAATCATTAAGCCACAACGCATCATTCATTGCTTGCAGGCAATCGATGTTGTGTCTACACTGACCCGAACGCACAGTTTGTGCGTTCGCATAATCCTTCCAAAACAAAGGAGTATCCCATGTTGAAAACACAACAGAACGCCCCTCTGTTCAGCTCAAGAAACCAGCACAACCAACTGGTTAACTTATCGGATTACATCGGCAAGAAGAATGTCGTCTTATATTTCTACCCCAAGGATGACACGCCGGGCTGCACCATCGAAGCGAACCAGTTTACCCGGCTTGCCGAGGAATTTGCCAAATTAGATACTGTGGTCATCGGCGTGAGCAAGGACTCTTGTGAAAGCCACGTCGACTTCATTAACAAATTCAGCCTTAAACTGGATTTGCTGGCGGATACGGATGGTGAGCTTTGCAATAGCTATGGCGTCTGGCAGGAAAGGGAGAAAAACGGCGTTAAGAGTATGGCCATTCTTCGATCCACGTTTATCATCGACAAGGAAGGCATTTTGGTTGATGCCACCTATGGCGTGACGCCTGACGGGCATGCCCAGGAAGTATTAGACAAAATAAAAGCTCTATAATCCATATAGCCGATAACATTATGCCAAACATCCATTACACGCTAAACCACGCCAGCCTGATTGTCAGCGACCTCAACGCAGCGCTGATTTTTTACCGTGATGTATTAGGCTTACAGCAAGCCGACCGCCCTGACCTGGGATTTCCAGGCGCATGGTTTCAATTGGGTGGCCAACAAATCCATTTACTGGAACTGGAAAATCCCGACCCGACAACAGGACGCCCGAAGCATGGGGGACGCGATCGCCATGTCGCCTTGAATGTGGAAGCATTAGCACCAGTTAAAGACATCTTAGATAAAAATGGCGCCGCCTATACGATGAGTATATCCGGGCGACAAGCGTTATTTTGTCGTGATCCGGATGGCAATGCAATTGAAATTATTGAGCGGCCCTGATTTACAAATTCGGCATTCCTACTTTTTCTTGCGCACCGTATTGTAAATCTTGAAAGATAGTATTATTGACGCTAATAGCAGCGTTATTGCATTCGCAAATATTATTGAATTATCCGATTTATATAAACCGTAAATAAGCCAGAACAGCACGCCCGCGGTAAAAGTACCGTACATGCCTAAAGAAAGTGAGCCTGTATCTTTTGTTTTAATCGTCAGTATGGCCTGGGGTAAAAAAGATGCTGTGGTCAAAGTTGCCGCAACATAGCCAATAATGTCTGGCGTGATATTCATAAGCATTAGTTTTTCTCTAGTTATTGGCTTTGTTCGTTGCTTTCTGCAACTTTCTAAGTATGCTTTGCCCTATAGCGTTTGAGAACTCTTCAATATTTTCATAGCCTTGCATTTGAGCGAAATTTACCGCCTCCATAACCAATTTTTTAGTTGCCGCTATCTCTTCATGCGTTCGGCCGCAACCTTCGCAGCGTGTTCCTTCAAAAGTGCATTTATCAATGCATGGACTAAATTTCATGATGTTTCCTTTAAATGTTTACTGGCTATGATGATTTGATAACATTACTTGCTATCGAAAGAATTACTACCATCTTCTGTGATCGATTTCGCAACCCTCTTTGCTCCATGACCGATTGTCTTGACTGCATCCCTTGAGCCATGTCCAATCTCCCTCGTTACGTTCCGGGTCGTGTGGCCAATTATTCTTCCTGTTTCTTTAAACTCCGCACAAGCCGACAATCCAAGGGCCGATAATAAAACGCCTGACATCAATAATCTTACGGCGGCTTTGATCATATATATCTTTTACTCATTCAACGTGGACTGCATGATAGTCAGTTTTCAAGTCGAAGTCCAACATGCCCCTCTGTTAAAACAAGCTTCTAAATGCAAAAAAAAACCCAGGTGATGAGACCTGGGTTTTGGTGTAAGAGCTTGGCAATTCCCTACTTTCGCATGGCAAACTGCCACACTATCATCGGCGCTAAGCGGTTTCACTTCCGAGTTCGGGATGGGATCGGGTGGTTCACGCTCGCTATGGTCACCAAGCAAACT
>JBAZWN010000042.1:0-22939 GCA_041660285.1 Methylobacter sp. | reverse complement strand
CTCGTGCATTGCGAATTGGCGCAACATATGGAAAAGGGTATGAAGGCGCAATTAAAAGTCGATGGCGGCGATGTCGATTTACCCAGCATTCCAGGCATCAGCGAGCCGGTCAAAGCCGATGTTTATCCGGTGGACTGGAATCAGTCAACCTGGCTTATCCTGATTTTCTGCGGCCTGATAGGGCTTGTTATTCCGTTTTTCGTTATAAAAAACAAATCGTAGAGACGAGTCCATTCGTATTTGGGCCGATAAATCAACATTAGAGGGTTTCATGAAGCATTCACTGTTATTGATTGTAGTTTCCATACTGTTAATGAATTGGCAGAACGCATCCGCCGCTGAGCGGACTGCTGCACCCAAAAGCAATAATGACGCGTTGCAATGCGCCGCCTTCAGCCCTTATGTAGGAAAGCTTACGCCAGATTACGGCCCTGCCCCGTCCAGAGAACTGATTGACACATTGCTGGATAAATTGGTTAAAGAGACCAAATTCCGCTGCATCATGACCTACGGCGTCATGAATGGACTGGAATACACCTTCGCCGCCGCAAAAGCGCGGCATCTTAAAGTCATTGCAATTATCTGGCTGGACAAGGACATTGACGTCAATTCAAGATCCATTGCCAGCGGCATCGAAGTTGCTAAAGCCTTCCCTGAAACCATCATAAAATTAAGCTGCGGATCAGAAGTCAGAACCCGTCATGCCTATGCCTTTGATGGTGAAATCACTCGCTGCATAGACAGCTTGCGCAAAGCAGGTGTGTCGCAGCCGATCACTACGATAGACACCTGGTGGGAATGGTGCAATCGCACCACGCCCTGTCATCAGACCAATTTTGGCGCGCAAGTCGATTGGATAGGAACCAATATTTTTCCGTGGTGGGAAAACAAACATTCAGGGCTTTTCCACTGCACGCCTGCAAAAGAAGCAGCTGACTTCCATATCACACGACTTGAAGATGTCCGCAGAACTTATCCGGGTAAAGAAGTGATAGTAACTGAATTCGGCTGGCCGAATGGCCCGGAAGGAAACACTGAAACCAACCCTAAAACAGGCCAACAATGCGACATTGCAAGCAAGCAGAATCAGGTGCTCGTCGTGCAATCAACATTCAAAAAACTGGCTGAAAGAAACTGGTCTGGCGTGGTATTCGAAGCGTTTTCAGAAAACTGGAAGTCCACTAAGGAAGGCGACTCTGGCCCGTTCTGGGGAATTTGTCAGGGAGAACCGCCTTATACTTGTGCAAAGGAGTTCACTAAGATAAGCAGGTAACAAAGTATATAGAACATGTCTTTTGTTTTATTTGCAGGGACGTAATGCATGCTGGTTTTGCGGCAACAAAAACCAGTTATTCACACGGATGTGATGTATGCTGGTTTTGCAGGAGCAAAAACCAGTGCTAAAATGCTTACAGTCTGCAATAACTGAAATCTGATATTTCCTACTTCTATCCTGCCGATATGAACTATGGTTGTATTATGCATAACGCAATCTTACAGTGCGAATGGAATCAGCGATTGTGTTTTTGAGATCAATTTTAATTTGAGAACAGTTTTAAATGACTAGAGCGAAACTACTTCTACTTCTTCTAAGCGCCGCATGGCTGTTTATTGCGCCCGTGCACAGCTATGGCGCACGCCATACAGCCATAATTATCGACGCTGATAACGGCAACGTATTGCACGAAGTAGACGCCACACAGGCATGGTATCCCGCTTCGCTTACCAAATTAATGACGCTCTACATGACGTTTGATGCGTTAAAAGCCGGAAAAATTCAGTTATATGACAGATTAAAGGCATCCGGCCATGCATCACAGCAACCCAACAGCAAGCTGGGCTTGAGGCGGGGTGAAGGAATAACTGTCGAGGAGGCCATTTTAGCCCTTATCACCCGCTCCGCGAATGATGCTTCCGTTGTGCTCGCCGAGCATCTGGGAGGAACAGAGCAGAACTTCGCAGCCAATATGACTGTAAAAGCCCATTCACTGGGCATGTACAACACTAACTTCATGAACGCGACAGGTCTTCCCAACGACTTGCAAGTAACCACTTCCAGAGACATGGCTATCCTGGCATGGAAAGCGCAGCGTAATTTTCCCGAATATTATCATTATTTTTCCGCGCACAGCTTCAATTACAAAGGATCGGAACTGCGCGGCATCAACAAGTTCACCGCCAACTATCCCGGTGCAGAAGGCATGAAAACCGGATTCACCTGCGGCTCCGGCTTTAACCTGATCGGCGCAGCGCAGCAAAACGGCAAGCGTCTGATTGGCGTGGTCATGGGAGGCATGACCAGTAAAGAACGCTACCAGCTGATGATGCAGAAAATGGATGCCGGCTTTGCCAATCAATTCGGCGATAGCGTTGTAAAAAACATCAACACCATGCCTACGGCGTCATCCGGCAACCCTCCCTATCAGCTTGACTGCGGGAATCATAGAGCCTCGACACATTCAGTAAGCACGCACAAAGGCTACAAACACAGAGCTAAACGCAAGAATATCAGTCAGGCGCAAACTGCCGTAAAAAGCGTTACCCAAACCACCATTAAGAGCGTTAGCAAGAACAAGCCTCTACACAAAAACATCAATCCGGTAAAAACCGCCAATACGGGCAATAGGGTCAAGACCACCATTACCCGTAAAACATCGAGCGCTCCCAAAGCCAATGCCAGGATCGCAAGCAAGCCAAAAGCTTAGTTTTCCGATAGGAACATAAACTCCATTCAGTTGCCGCAGAATATGCAGTGACTACGGATTTGTTCAAAAACTATCTTTAAAAACTGCGGATCCGAAACATCGGGTGCGCCGCCGCCCCCTTCCCTCGAACAATTATTTCATCGAACCCGATGCCATGCCGAATCAGCGGGTTCACTGATCACGCTTCATGAATAAGCTGCAAGCGCCATGTTTTTATTGAAAAACAGTGCTTAATCTCCTATGCTCCGTACCAAGGTTCTGATTCGAATGCAACCTTAATTCTAATTCACTTCCACGGAGGCTGTATGAAGATTGGTGTTCCAAAAGAAATTCACGAAGGGGAAAAACGCGTAGCCACTACGCCTGAAGCCGCAGAACAAATAATTAAGCTGGGCTTTTCCGTCCTTCTCGAAAGCGGTGCGGGTCTGGGTGCGAATATTTCCGATGACGCCTACAAAGAGGTGGGCGTTGAGATAGTCAAGAATGCCAAAACCTTATGGAAGAACTCCGATATTGTCATGAAAGTCCGTGCGCCCGAGCGGCACCCTGAACTGGCGATCGATGAAATTGACCTGTTATCCAATGGCAGTTGCTTAATCAGTTTTATATGGCCTGCACAAAATGAAGCGTTAATGCAGAAACTGGCTGCAAAAAAAACCACCGTACTGGCTATGGACAGTGTCCCGCGCATGTCCAGAGCGCAAAAACTTGATGCACTCAGTTCCATGGCCAATATCGCCGGTTACCGGGCCATCGTCGAAGCCGCCCAGCATTTTGGCCGGTTTTTCACCGGACAGATTACCGCCGCAGGTAAAATTCCGCCCGCCAAGGTTTTAGTCATAGGCGCTGGCGTCGCAGGTCTTGCCGCCATTGGCGCTGCAAAAGGCATGGGCGCCATAGACAGGGCCGTCGACACCCGCCCTGAAGTAAAAGAGCAAATTGAAAGCATGGACGCCGAATTCCTGATGCTGGATTTCAAGGAAGAAGGCTCAGGCGCAGGCGGTTATGCCAAAACCATGTCCAAGGAATTCATAGAAGCTGAAATGGCGTTGTTCGCCAGACAGGCTATGGAAGTGGACATTATTGTCACAACGGCGCTGATTCCCGGCAAACCGGCCCCGGAACTGATCACTGAAGGCATGGTCAAATCCATGAAGCCGGGCAGCGTCATTGTCGATCTGGCCGCTGAACAAGGCGGCAATTGCGCATTGACCGAGAAAGACCAGGTTGTGGTAAAACACGGCGTGACTGTTATCGGTTACACTAACCTGCCCAGCCGCCTGGCCAATCAGTCCAGCCAGCTTTATGCAACCAACCTGAGGCATTTGCTGACCGAACTTTGTCCTGAAAAAAACGGCAAAATCAACGTCAATATGGATGATGAGGTCATCCGGGGAAGCACGGTGATCAAAGAAGGCAAAATCACCTGGCCGCCCCCACCACCCAAACTCACCGCCTCCCCCGCCCCGCAAACTGAAGCCCCTGCGTACACAAAAGAACAACAAAAAAATTCAGTTATCATAAGAGCAATCAAACAACTTGCGCTGTTGGCTGTTGGCGGACTGGCCTTGTATGGCATCGGTTCTGCTGCTCCCGCATCATTCATGTCGCACTTTACCGTCTTTGTGCTGGCCTGTTTCATCGGTTATCAGGTTATCTGGAATGTATCCGCATCGCTGCACACTCCTTTAATGAGCGTAACCAATGCCATCAGCGGCATTATCGTCATCGGCGCATTGGTTCAGGTTTCCGCACCAGGCTTCATCATCAGCGTCCTGTCAGGATTGGCCATACTCATTGCCTCTATCAATATTGCCGGTGGCTTTTTAGTCACCCGCCGTATGTTAGAAATGTTCAGAAAATAAGGAGATTATGATGTCACACAGTTTAGTCACGATGGCTTACATTGCCGCCACCATTCTTTTTATTTTCAGTCTGAGCGGTTTAAGCCATCAGGAAACAGCGCGCAGAGGCAACTATTACGGCATGCTGGGCATGGCAATAGCCATTATCGCAACGGCCTTAAGCGAATCCGTTAACGCTTATGTCACTTTAGTCATGGCCTTATTGATCGGCGGCGGCATAGGCGCAAAAGCCGCTTTGAAAGTTGAAATGACCCAGATGCCGGAGCTGGTCGCCATCATGCACAGCCTGGTCGGCATGGCTGCCGTTTTGGTCGGTTACGCCAATTTTATGGATGCTTCCACGACCGTTTCCGGCGTTGAAAAAACCATCCACGAAGTGGAAATCTACATCGGTATCCTTATCGGGGCCGTTACTTTTTCCGGTTCGGTGATAGCGTTTGGCAAACTCAGCGAGCGCATCAGCGGCAAACCGATGTTACTGCCAGCACGTCACTGGTTGAATTTAGGCCTGCTGATCTCAGCCGTCATTATGGGACGGATATTTTTGCAACAAGCCGAAACCGGCGGCGGGACTTTTCCTTTATTGCTGATGACGGTGATTGCGCTGGTTTTTGGCGTGCACATGGTGATGGCTATCGGCGGCGCGGATATGCCGGTGGTGGTATCCATGCTCAACAGCTATTCAGGATGGGCGGCGGCGGCAACCGGTTTCATGTTAAGCAACGACTTGTTGATTGTCACCGGCGCACTGGTTGGCAGCAGCGGCGCAATCCTGAGCTACATCATGTGCCGCGCGATGAACCGTAACTTTATCAGCGTTATTGCCGGAGGCTTCGGCACAGGCGCAGGCGGCCCCGAGGCTGTCATTGAAGGCGAAGTGCAGCCTGTCAGCGCTGAGGAAACCGCTCAGTTATTGCTGGATGCAAAAAACATCATGATTATTCCGGGCTACGGCATGGCGGTCGCCCAGGCCCAGCACACCGTGAATGAAATCACCAAACTGCTGCGGGAAAAAGGCAAGAAGGTCGGTTTCGGCATCCATCCGGTTGCAGGACGTATGCCCGGCCACATGAATGTTTTGCTGGCGGAAGCCAAAGTGCCGTACGACATCGTTTATGAGATGGATGAAATCAATGACGACTTCCATAATGTTGACGTCACCATCGTCATCGGCGCCAACGACATTGTGAACCCGTCGGCATTGGACGACCCCAACAGCCCGATTGCCGGGATGCCGGTGCTGGAATGCTGGAAAGGCGGAACCACCATCGTGCTTAAACGCAGCATGGCGTCAGGCTATGCGGGCGTAGGCAATCCTTTGTTCGTGAAGGAAAACACCCGCATGTTGTTTGGCGATGCCAATGCGACCATGCAAGCAGTGCTAAAGGCATTGAAAGGGTAAAAACTAACTGTCAATCGACCCCAGCAATTCAACGCTGCGGGTCGAGCCTTGCCACTAGCTTAATTAAGCAGGGCCATGTGTGAGTTGATGGGGCTAAATTTACCCCGCTATTAGTCCGGCAACCACTGCTGCCGACAGCGTTCCGCCCACATGCAAGCCTATAGTGCGGCCACCGACAGCGAGTGCTACCACGCTCTTAAAGCCAGAGTTTACTGAGACCGCAATAAGGATTGCTTTAGTGGCGACACTAAGGTTTAGGCCTTGCTCGACCATGCGCGACATCGTCAACGTTATCGGATCAACATCGGCTAAACCTGAGGCTGCCGCAAGAAAATAAGCGCCCATGTCGCCGTAGTACATGATAAGCAACTTAGATAGCAACAT
The DNA here is from genome assembly GCA_041660285.1 of Methylobacter sp. Lineage (GTDB taxonomy): Bacteria > Pseudomonadota > Gammaproteobacteria > Methylococcales > Methylomonadaceae > Methylobacter_A. Next base: position 16,583 of record JBAZWN010000042.1, on the reverse strand, counting down.
GACGGATAGTAAAAATACACCGAACTTTAGCGCCATGCCCAATTGAAATGGATTTTTAAGTACGACTTCTTCAGTTCGAAAGGCTCGAGCATTCCGCCATAACAAAAAAGCCGCAAAATAAGTAACCCCGCTCATCACTGCCAGAGCGAGAAGCAGCCCTTGGAATAGCCCCGGATTAATGACTGAGGACAATAGAAGAGTACGCAAAAACATAGTGGCACAAGCCGTTAAAACACCGGCCGAAAGTGCTCTCTCTGAAGCTGGGTGATGTGTTGCCAGCCGCGACAGGTTAACAGTAACGGCAGTTGAAGACACTAATCCACCCAGTGCGCCAGTGAGTACCGGTCCGTGACGATTACCCACAATCTTGATCGCGAAATAACCCATATACGAAACCGCTGCAATCAACACCACCATCAACCAGATGTGATAAGGATTTAAGGCCGCCCAGGGTCCGTAGTCTTGATTAGGAAGTATCGGCAACATGACCACAGAAATCAGCAACAACTTTAGCGTTGCATGCAATTCGTGTTCTTCCAACTTATTCAGCCAGCCATGAAGTAATGGCTTGAAACCCAACAATGAGGTAATTACCACAGCTGACGCCGAAGCTAGCGTTATATGGCCGAAAACCGTTAGTGCGCCCAAGATAAAGGTTATCTGTGAGGCAATAATACTGGTGATACTGAAATCTTTAAATTTGTCCAAGCTTCTGCTGTAAGCCACTAGCAGTACTGACGTCAGTGCCAAAAAAGCAAATCCCATCAACAGGATTCCCGCTTGCTGAGCAAGCAGCCCGCACAGGCCGCCCAACAAGCCAATCAATCCATAAGTGCGCAGCCCGGCGACTCGCATGCCTTCACCCCTGGCGCGAGTACGCCAGCCGCGCTCTAGGCCAATAAGCAAGCCTATGGCTAGTGCAACGCCTAATAACTCGAAATTTTCAAGTTCAATCATCTTTGCTGACTTTCATTGATGGGCAAAAATGGCAAAGCCCTCTACAATTCCCGCGTCGCACTGAACTTGATATCAGGCCAGCGCTCTTCAGTCAGTTGCAGATTCACCCGGCTATTGGCTACATAAACCAGATAGCCGCCGCCGTCTTCGGCGAGATTATCAAACGCCTTGTTTCTGAATTCTTCCAGTTTGGCGGGTTTATCGGAGCTTACCCAGCGCACGGTCGAGATGGGCACGGCGTCATAAACACATTCAACATTGTATTCGCTTTTAAGCCTGAAAGCCGTCACGTCAAACTGCAACACACCGACCGCACCCAAAATCAGGTCGTTGTTTTTTAACGGCCTGAATAACTGGGTCGCGCCTTCTTCGGTTAATTGCACCAGCCCTTTTTGCAGCGCCTTGGCTCTTAACGGGTCTTTTAACACCACGCGGCGAAACAACTCCGGCGCGAAATAAGGAATGCCGCCGTATTTAAGCGTTTCACCCTGCGTGAAGGTATCGCCAACTTGGATCGTGCCGTGGTTATGCAGGCCGATGATGTCGCCGGGGTACGCTTCCTCCACGCTTTTGCGGGTGTCGGCCTGGAAGGTAATGGCGTTGGCGACCTGTACGCTTTTACCGATGCGCACATGATAGATCTTCATGCCCTTGTCGAATTTGCCGGAGCAGACGCGTAAGAACGCCACCCGGTCTCTGTGGGACGGGTCCATGTTGGCCTGAACCTTGAACACAAAGCCGCTAAACTTGTCTTCTTCCGGCGCAACCACGCGCTGCTCGGCCTGTCTTGGGCTTGGCGGCGGCGCGTATTCGGCGAACGCGTCAAGCAGCTCAAGAATCCCGAAGTTGTTGATGGCCGAACCGAAGAAAACCGGCGTCAGCTTGCCAGCCAGATAATCTTCAAGGTCAAACTCATGGCTGGCGCCTTTGACCAGATCGATTTCATCCCTGAGCTCTTCGGCCTGATCTTGCAGCAGCTCGTCCAGTTTTGGGTTATTCAAGCCTTTGATAACTTCAGCTTCGGCAATTTTGCCGCCGTGCTGGGCGCTGAACAGATGAATTTCATCCTTGTACAGATGATAAACACCCTTAAAGCGCTTGCCCATGCCGATAGGCCAGGTCATCGGCGCGCATTTGATTTTCAGAACATTCTCGACCTCGTCCATCAGTTCAATCGGTTCGCGCCCTTCCCTGTCCAGCTTGTTGATGAAGGTAAGGATCGGCGTGGTACGCAAACGGCAGACTTCCATCAGGTTAATGGTCCGTTCTTCAACGCCCTTGGCGACGTCAATTACCATCAGCGCGGAATCGACCGCGGTCAAGGTGCGGTAAGTATCCTCGGAGAAGTCTTCATGGCCTGGGGTATCGAGCAGATTGATAATGCAGTCCTTATGCTCAAACTGCATCACCGAGGTCGTCACCGAAATGCCCCGCTCCTTTTCCATTTCCATCCAGTCGGATGTCGCATGACGCGCCGCTTTCCGCCCTTTTACCGAGCCTGCAAGCTGAATCGCGCCGCCGAACAGCAACAGCTTTTCGGTGATGGTGGTTTTACCCGCGTCAGGGTGAGAGATGATAGCGAATGTACGCCGACGTTGCAGTTCTGAAAGGGTTTCTGACATGCTGTTGATTTACTGGGAGACCTAAGAAAACTGCTGATTATAACTTATTATTCAAGGCCATGTGGTTTCAATATTAGGATGATTATGGAATTAGTAAGTCGACTGAAGATCAGGATATTTTTGTCATAAAGGCCTTAAATTACGATACTATACTGAAATTAGTTAGGTTTCTTAGGAGCATCAGCATGCCATTATTCCAAAACGATACAGTCGATCTTCTGAAGAAGGACGGTACGAGGGTGGTCGACCTGAAGGCCAGCGTCCAGCGCACAAAAATCTATATGAACGCTGGAAAGCTCCTTATCGAGTCGGGGGATCTCATTCAGAGGCGAATGTCGAACGGGGCCGAAGAGACATATCAAGTAATTGACCCCGGCTTCTACGAGGCATTCCACGGCATCCCCGCGAACTACCAAATGGAAGTGCAAAAGCTTGGGACTCCGGAGGCCAAGCAAGCAGTGCAGAGCATCACTTATAACATCACAGGGAGTAACGCTCGAATCAATCAAAATTCGGTCGATAATTCTACAAATGTCGTCCACATAGATGCACGAGCGATTCAACACGTCGCAGTGCTACGATCAGAAGTCGACAAACTTCCACTTCCAGAAGAAGAGAAGGCTGCTGCGCATGATATCATCAACACCGTAGAAGAGCAGTTCAAGTCAGGGAGACCAAACAAAACTGTTGTCAATACACTGCTGAGCGCACTGCCGCATATTGCCGAAATCACATCAATCGTTGGGGACATAGTAGGGCTCCTATGAACGCTGGTGACAAGAAACCTAACATTCCCATCGAACGTTACTTAGCTAGAGAACTACTTTCTGGTCTGGGTTCGCCATAAGTTCACGATTTCTTCTACATCCAGATCATCCGGCCCTTCCCGCCAGCTGGTGAAATAATCCACGTCGTTGCTTTTCGGCTCAGGATTCGGCTTGTAAATCTGTACGCGGGTGGGCAATGGCGCCGCCTCGCCTAAAACCAGCGCCTCGCCCCGGCCCAGTGAACTCAATATGTCCGTCAAGTCGCCCTCGGCTTCCGGCACCAGCCCTCTGATGTAGGCCTGGTCGTCGGGATTGGTGGTGCGCAGGCAAATGAAAGAACTGCACTGCGACAGCATGGTTTCTGACAACTCGGTAGGCCGCTGGCTGACCACGCCAATGGAAACGCCGTATTTGCGCCCTTCCTTGGCGATGCGCTCCATCATCTTTTTGGTGCCCTCGAACTGGCCGCCTTTTTCTCTGGGAATGTAGGCATGGGCTTCCTCGCAGATCAGGGTAATGGGAAAGTCGCGGCGCTGGGGGTTCCAGTAGTTGAATTCGTAAGCCAGTCGGCCTACCTGGGCGGAAACGGCGGGCCTGACATCGGTGGGCACGGAGCTTAAGTCCACCACGGTGATGTTGGCTTTTTTGGAGCCCAGCCCCACAAACTGGCGCAACAAGTCCGCCATGCTTGCAGAGTTATTGCGGACTTTCGGTTTCAGCAGGAAGTCATAACGAACATCATTGAACCGGCTTTGCATTCTGATCAGGAACTCATCAAACTGTCCGAATAAAGCCCCCTGCACTTTGCCGAAATCTTTTCGTTCCTCGTTGGCTGCCTTGAACTGCATGTACATTTCAGCCAGGGAAAAATAGATGGGCGTGTCGATGGAGACGGTCGCCATGCCGATTTGCTTGGCTTCCTTGCGTTTAAGCTGCTGCAACACCTCGCGCATGAACGACATCTGCATGGAAGCGCCGTCATCTGTGCGGTCAATGAACAGATCCACCAGCTCGGCATAGGTCATCATCCAATACGGCATTTCCATTTCCATGGCGTCAATATAATTGACTTGGCTATCGGAAAAAGCCGATTGCAGCACGCCGCTTTCATCCTTCCAGCAATATTCGCCATGCAAATCCAGCATGATGATATGGCTTTTGGGCATGGCTTTGATGGTGTTTTGAATCAGGCTGGTGACGGTCCATGACTTGCCTGAACCGGACTGCCCGACAATGGCGAAATGCCGCCCGAACAGAGCGCGGGGATCGAGGCTTAAATGGTAGTCCTTATGCGAAGATAATTGCCCGATGAAAAAATTGTAATCCCTGAATTTCGAGAAGATGGCGTTTATTTCTTCCATACCCACGGCGTAGACTTTAGCGCCGGGCGTTGGGTAATGGCGCACGCCGCGAACAAAAACGCCATTTTCCTGAATCTCGCCCACCGGGATCAGGGAAATGAAGCGATCCGTTTTGCGCGCACCGACACTATCAAAACGGTCGTTTTCCCACATCTTGAACACCAGCGCCAGTACGCCGATATTCGCCTGCCGGATGACAACGTAGGAACCGATATGGCCGGCCAGTATTTCCTCATCGCCGACTTTAATGATGGGGGAATCATTTGCGTGCTCTTCAGCCATTCTGGCGTCCATGCCGTCGCCACGGACTTCAGATAAATAGCCGATCAGGATACTGGATTGTTGTGCGGACATTGTGTGACTCTTGTATGTAAAAAATGATACAAGCTTAGATCAGTTTCAAGCGGAGTTGGAACTTTTTATTCGATTACGCGTTATCTATCCACTCATAGAGTTCGGTCAAGGCGGGGTCGCATTTGCAGCATCTTGTGCCGCAAGAGGAGTCCACGGACAGTTTGCGCACCTTGCCTTTGCTGATCCATTTGCCCAGCATGCCCCGCAAGGCGTCGGCATCCATATTGAAATGAACGGCTAAATCAGACAGGGTGACTCGACGCTGCTGAATCAAGTAGTCTCTCAAGTCAGATAAAATCACTTGAAGACTCCCGGCTTGGCTTTACGACCGTTGCGGCGGTGTTTTTTCCAAGCAGCCACAACCCGGACAACACCAGTGAAAACGCAAAAATCAAACCCATTATCCAGACCAGCGAATACTCAGGATGCTGGCTGTATGTCATGGCCTGATAAAAAATGGTTGAAGTCATGTAAGCAATGCCGGTAGTCCAGAACACCACAAACAAAGTCCAGTTCAGATTGGTTTCCCGGTAGATGGCTGCAGTTGCCGCGACACAAGGCGCATACAATAAAATGAATAACAGATAGGCGAAAGCGCCTGCCTTGCCGTCAAAACTAAGCTGCATGGCGGCAAAAGTGCCGGTGTTAACTTTTTGCTCGGTAGCCGCAGCATCAAGGTCGCCGACAGCGCCGATATTCAGCCCGAGCGGGTCTAAAAGGTTGTCCGCAACTTCGCGCAATTTTTCAGGCACGGTTAAACAGGCGTCAATTAAGGCCTGCTTAAGATTGAATGGCGTTTTCTCAGCGGCGGCTGAATCAGCCTCAGCAAGCTGGCTGTATAAGGCATCCAGCGTTCCGACTACCGCTTCCTTGGCTAACACGCCGGTAAAAATGCCTACCGTTGCGGGCCAGTTGTCTTTTTCTATGCCCATGGGTTTAAACGCCGGCGTCAAGCCGCGGCCGATCTCGCTTAATACCGATTTATTGCTGTTTTCCTGGCCGAATGTGCCGTCCGTGCCGAGCGCATTAAGGAAGTTCAGCACCAGCACCATCGGCACAATCACCTTGCCTGCGTTGAACAAGAACGACTTGAGCCGATCCCAGGTTCTGATAAAAACGCCGTTTACTGTCGGCATGTGGTAGGCAGGCAATTCCATGATGAAGGGCGCTGATTCGCCTTTAAACATAGTGTGGCGCATAATTAAACCGGTCAACACTGCCACCGCGATGCCCAACAGATACAAGCCAAAAACCAGATTCTGGCCGCCGACCGGGAAAAATGCGGCAGCAAACAAGGCGTAAACCGGCAACCTGGCGCCGCAGGACATGAACGGATTCATCAGGTTGGTCAATATCCTGTCGCGCTGGTTTTCAAGCGTCCGCGTCGCCATAATCGCCGGAACATTGCAGCCGAAACCGACGATCATCGGCACGAAGGATTTGCCGGGCAAACCGATCATGCGCATGAACCGGTCCATCACGAAAGCCGCCCTGGCCATGTAACCCGAGTCTTCCAGCGCCGACAGGAACATAAACAGAAAGCCGACGATGGGAATGAAGGTCGCGACCACCTGAATGCCGCCACCCACGCCGTTGGTGATTAATACAATCAACCACTGAGGCCAATTTAGATTAGTCAGAACAAGACTCAGGCCGTCGACCAATAAAGCACCAACGGATTGATCGAAAAAATCGACGAAAGCGCTGCCGATATTGATGGTGAACATGAACATCGCATACATAACCAACAGGAAAACCGGGATCCCCAAAAAGCGGTTCAAGACGAAGCTGTCGATTTTGTCGGTGGTATGGCGGCTCACCTCGTTTAGTTTGCAGACAGCGCCGCCGGTCAGTTCATTGACGAATCCGTAGCGCGCATCGGCGGCGAGTATGTCTATTTCATCATCGGTTTCTGCTTCCACCCGGCGCTGCAATTGCGCAACCGTCGGCAGCACGGCAGTTCCAGCGATCTGTTTGGCCAGGGTATCGTCTTCCAGCAAGCGGACGGCCAGCCAGCGCAAGTCGCAATGGCGCTGCTGCGCGGCGTCAATCAACAATGGCGAAATGTCATCGATGGCTTGCTCCAGCGCGGGAACATAGCTGATTTTTACCGAAGGGATAGGCTTGCTGATGGCGGCGCTGTTGATTGCAGCCTTCAATGCGCCGATACCGCCCTTGGTTGAGGCGGTGATAGGAATAACCGGACAACCCAGAAGCCGCGCAAGAAAATCGACGTCAATTTTAATGCCGCGCTGTTTAACGGCGTCCATCATATTGAGCACCAAAATCATCGGCACCCGCATTTCGATGAGCTGCGAGGTCAAGTACAGGTTTCGTTCCAGATTGGAGGCATCGACGATGTTAATAATTAAGTCAGCCTGCCTGGAGGCGACATAGTCACGGGCGACTTTCTCATCCAAAGAAACCTGATCGTCGGCGGCTTCCAGCGAATAGGTGCCGGGTAAATCGACCAATTCGATAATTTTATGATCAAAGCTGTATTCGCCGGTTTTTTTCTCGACTGTAACGCCGGGCCAATTGCCGACATGTTGGCGGGCACCGGTGAGCGCATTAAACAGCGTGGTCTTGCCACAATTTGGATTACCGACAACGCCAACCGTAAAATCAGTTTTCATCAGAGTTTCTCTATCAACAATATCGCCGCTTCATCCTTGCGCAAGGTTAATGAAAATCCGCGTAATTTTATTTCAACCGGGTCTCCCATCGGGGCAAAACGGGTAACGCTAAACTCGGTTCCCGGCGTCAAGCCCATCGCCAACAGGCGTTTTCGATAAGCTTTGCCGGATTGCTCAAAGCCGACTATCTTCCCTGAATCCCCCACGGCAAGATTTTTTAAGCTTATCGTCATAAATTAGGCCTTGAAATAAAAGACATTAAAAAAATCAGCCGTCACGGAAGTTATCAATAATCATTCTCATTAAGATAACTATATCACAACCCTAATTTTATTTTTGTATTTTTAAGCGCGATTTGCCCAGCAAGAATCAAGTGATAAAACTTGAGGGAGCTATATAAACAAACTGAACGGTTCGACCGTTACCTTGTCGCCTGTTTGTATGCCTTTGCACTCAGACGGCAACACAATATAGCAATTGGCCTGGCTCATGGAGCTGAGTATGTGTGAGCCTTGCTTGCCGGAAGATGCAACAAAGAATTCGCCGTTATCATCCTGCGTGAGAATGCCGCGCTGAAATTCCTGTCTTCCTTGCGCCTTTTTTAGCGTGCTTGTGCATGTTGCCGTTAATTGCAGAGGCTTTGAGTATGGCGCACCGGACAGTTGCTTGAGCGCTGGCGTTACAATCTGCTGGAAGGTTGTAATGACTGCAACCGGGTTGCCGGGTAAGCCAAAAAAGTAACTCTGCCCTATTTTGCCGAATGCCAGCGGTTTTCCCGGTTTTATCGCTATTTTCCAGAAATTCACTGTACCGCAGCTTTCCAGGACTTCCTTGACGTAATCGGCTTCACCTACCGAAGCGCCGCCTGTTGTGATGATCGCATCATAGTTCTTGGACGCCTCAACAAGACTGTCTTCAAGCTTTTGTTTATCGTCAGGAATAACACCCAAATCGACGGCGCTGTAGCAGGCATCAGCCAACAACCCAGTCAAGCTGTAGCGGTTGCTATCGTATATTTTCCCTGATTCCAAAGGCTGGCCTAATGCGGTAAGTTCATCGCCCGTGGAAAAAAAAGCGATTTTTACCGGCCGCCGGACTGTAACCTCGCAAATACCGGCGGAAGCCAGTAAGCCAAGGTCAACTGCATTCAATAATTTGGGATGCGGGCACAACAAGCTCCCTTGTTTTATATCTTCGCCAATCTCCCTGATGTTTTGGCGGGGTTTTTTGTCCGCTGGAAAATGTACGGTTTGCTCATGAACCTGCACATGCTCCTGCATTATGACTGAGTCAGCTTCGGGGGGCACGACGGCACCGGTAAAAATGCGAATGCATTGCCCCGGCTCCAGTTGCCCTTGAAATGGCCGCCCAGCCCAGGAAGTGCCTGCCAAACTGAGCGTAAATGCTTGCTGCTGGGCTATGTCGCCGCTGGCAAAGGCATAGCCGTCCATTGCCGCGTTTTTGTCATGAGGGATATTGATCGGTGAATAAACCAGTTCTGACAGTACCCGCCCCAACGCATTTTTCAGCATTACTTTTTCTGAACCGCTTACTGGCTGTATGGCGGCTTTAATTTTTTCCAATGCTTCATTAAGCGACAGCAATCGCTTGGCTTCTTGGCTACATGCGTCAATCATGATGTTTCATAAAATGGTTTTGAATAAATGCGGCAATCATTTCCGGCTGGTTTATATCCAGTTGAGTCAGATAGCCCGGCGTTTCCAGTATAGAATCCGTGGCAATCGCAATGATGTCAGGATCGCCTGGGTAAAGTAATGGATTATCAAGCGATGACCTGTGCAATTCGATTTTAGGGAATTTTTCCGCTCTAAAACCTTCAACCAGGATCAAATCCAGCTCGGTCTGGTCGAATAATTTTAACTGGTCATCCAATCCAGGTTCTTTTTCCTGGGTGAGCTCGGTAATAATTGCACGTCGGTACCTGGATACCAGCATGACCGGGGATGCGCCCGCCTCCCGTAAGCGAAAACTGTCCTTACCCGGCTTGTCTATTTCAAAATCATGATGGCTATGCTTGATTAAACCAACGCGCAGGCCGTTGCGTTTTAAGGCAGGAATCAATCTGGTCAGTAAAGTTGTTTTGCCGGTTCCGCTTGCAGCAGCAAAACCTAAAATGGGAACTTGAGCATTCTGCATGGTAATCAAATAATCAGACGGGTATCGTGGGATGTCATATTCTAAGGTATTATCTGAAGAACCACTATGCTTACATGGTTGTAAGCAAGGAGCGGAAGCTTTGAGAACGGATCATTAACCCCGGAGAAAACATTGATTCGAATTTATTTGGTTTTGTTGCTTATCATCATTGCATTCTTTGCGTTGCGCGCGTTTCTAAAAGCCCCTCCTGCCGTATTGGCCCGGTACATCAAGATTTTATTGTTATGTGTTGCCGGCATCGTTTTAATTTATTTAGGTGTAACAGGGCGTTTGAACTGGTTTTTCGCTCTGGCAGGAGTGGTTATTGCTTTTATGCTCCGGTTAATGCCGGCACTTTTGCGTTATGCGCCTCATTTGCACAAACTATGGTTACATTTTAATTCTGCAAAACAGAGCACGGCTCACCGGCAAAAAGGGGCTAGCCCTAAAGGGAATATGTCCGTTGAAGAGGCTTATGAAATACTGGGGCTAAAAAGTGGAGCATCAGAACAGGAGATCATCGCCGCGCACCGCAAATTGATGCAAAAAATGCATCCGGACCGTGGAGGATCGGATTATTTGGCGGCAAAAATAAATTTGGCTAAAAAGCTATTATTGAACAAGTAAGCCTCCTTTATGCATTCCTACCATTCAAAGCTGTTTTTTACTGTAATGCTGTTATCTGCTTTATTGAATGGCTGTTCGCAACCAGGATACTACGCGCCTTTAAGTTCATATAACTCAAACACCGCTGATAACAGGACAAAGCAAAAGAAACAACCAATTAAAACCACAACAGCAAAAAACATAACTAGCCTTCCCCAAAAATCCATCATTCCATTTCATAAAAAAAACCAATCTGTTTATACCTCCTCCTACACAAAACAAAAAACTACGCCTCCAGCTGGAAAATACGGAATTGATTCACAAAAAAAATCAAATATTTCAATTGATAATGAAATAGTGTTAAAGTTAAACTTCCAATGGCCGATTAAAGGAAAAATCCTAAAGAATTTTCCTCAATCCGATAGCAAAGGGATTGATATAGCAGGCAAATTTGGACAGCCAGTAAGTGCTACTGAAGCGGGAAAGGTTGTTTATAGCGGACAAGGCCTGCTTGGATACGGTAACTTATTGATTATAAAGCATAATTACTTGTATTTAAGCGCTTACGCAAATAACAGCCAATTACTTGTTGCAGAAGGACAGAGTGTAAAAAAAGGCCAGCACATTGCACTCGTTGGCCAAATGGGATCGAACCAGACGACGTTGCATTTTGAAATAAGAAAAAATGGAAAACCGGTGAATCCACTCAGTCTTTTACCGGGGAAATGATAAACAAAATCACTTCGGCATAAGCCGATTAACTTGGAGGCTAATATGAAGGAAGAATTAGTTGAACACTTGGATGATGATGTCTGTGTGTTATTTGAAGATGATTTGTCTTTTGATGATGAACTTCCGGTTATAGGTGAGCCGCTCGACTGCATAGATGCAGGAGTTAGAGCAACGCATAGCGTCTTTTCCGAAGATATTGATGAGGTGACTCCCATCGAAGCACGGCATGAAAATAGTTTGGATGCGACGCGATTTTATTTGAATGAACTATCGCGCTCACAATTGCTGACTGCTGATCAGGAAAAAATTTACGGTACCAGGGCTTTACTCGGCGATGAAGCTGCCCGCAAAATCATGATCGAAAGCAACTTGCGTCTTGTCGTAAAAATTTCCCGCCGTTACCTGAATAGAGGCTTGCCGTTACTGGACTTAATCGAGGAAGGTAATCTGGGCTTGATACGCGCCGTCGAGAAATTTGATCCTGAAAGAGGCTTCAGGTTTTCAACTTATGCGACGTGGTGGATCAGGCAAACTATTGAACGGGCGATAATGAATCAGACACGAACCATTCGTTTGCCGATTCATATCGTTAAGGAAATGAATACCTATCTTAGAGCCCAGCGACATTTGTCTCAATTATGCGATCATGAGCCCAATGCCGAAGATATCGCCGGACACCTCGACATACCGGTAAATAAAGTCGAAAAAATGCTCAAACTCAATGAACGGGTGACATCGATTGATATTCCTGGGGGCAAGGATTTCGACAAACCCCTGGTCGAATCGATTTCTGACGGCGACAGCATGTCACCTTCTGAAAAACTACAGGAAGACGGCATTAAAGAAAATATCGCCAGATGGATATTTCAACTTTCCGAGAAACAGCGTGAGGTTATTTGCCGTCGCTATGGTCTTTGCGGTTATGAAGGATCGACTCTTGAACAAGTCGCCCAGGAGCTGGGCGTAACCAGGGAGCGCGTCAGGCAAATTCAAATGGATGGCTTAAAAAGAATGAAAGAAATTCTTGAATTAAACGGTTATTCTTTTGATGCCATTTTTAATTGAAGGCGTTTTGCAATGGCCAGTCCCTGTAGTTGAAAACCTGTCCTTGTTCACGGACTTTCTCGCAGGCGCTTAGTGATACTTCGGCAATAACCCATTGCACGGCATTAAGCTCGCCGATGGCTAAGATGCCGTTATCAGGAAAGCCGCGATCGACCGGTGTGTAAATGGCCGCTGCGCCCGTATTAACATCCACCGCTTCTGACCACGCGGCTTCTCCTACTATGGAGGATTGCACGACATAGCACTGGTTTTCCAGAGCCCTTGCCTGGCAGCCTATTTTAACCCGATGATAACCGGCGAGCGTGTCGGTGCAGCTGGGCACCAGAATCAGATTAGCTCCTGCTTCAACCTGCTTTCTTGCCAGCATGGGAAATTCACTGTCGTAGCAGACATTGATTGCGATTTTTCCGTAATCGGTATCAAAACACTTTAATTCCTTGCCGCCTTTAATCAGCCACTGCTCGTTTTCAAAACGGGTCATTATCATTTTGTCCTGATAATCATAGCGGCCGTCAGGCATAAACAGATAAGCCCGATTCCGGTAAGCGCCGGAATCAACTCTCACCGGGAATGTCCCTGATTGAATATAGCACTGATGCTTTTGGGCTAATGCCCCGAATAACTCGATGAAATGGTCGTGCAATGACTGCATCGCAGTTAGTTGCCTGCTTAACGATGAATATATCTCCTTGCTGAACAGCGATGCCAGCTCCATGCTGAAATACTCAGGGAAAAGCAAAATCTTCGCGTTTTGTGATGCAGCCTCTGCAACCCAGCTTTCGATTTTGCTTTGATACTGTTGCCAGTTTTCCAGAAAACTGATGTCGTATTGGGCCGATGCGATTTTAACGTTCATGTTTAAGCCAGAATGTCATGGGTTTAGGTGTTTCCTCAGTATCATCGAGATCTTTCCAGGTATAAGTCGTGTTAAGTTCCGGATGTTTGAAATAGCCGCGCTTATTCCAGAACTGGTCAAGCGGAACATAATCAGCAGGCCGGCGCGGATGATTGGCTGGCCGTTCTACACAACAAAAACAGATATACTTAAAGCCGCCCAAACCCTCAGCATGCGCTTCCCGTTCCTCAAAAAACCGGACGCCGATGCCCAAGCCCCGATAATCCTTATTCAGTACCGATTCACTGCAATAAAAAACCTCATCAAGGTTATAGCCATTTTCTATGAATGGCTTTTTAATTTCGTCGGTTTCAAATTTCATCGGAATTGCTGTAGATGCTCCAACAACCTTATCGCCATCAAAAGCTATAACGATGACGCTTTCAGGGCAGTCAATGTAAGTTTGCAGGTATTTTTTTTCATAATCGAAGTCTCCGTCGTACAGATAGGGAAAGTCACGAAACACTTCAATTCTAAGACGGGCAAGTTCAGGAATATATTTTTCCAGAGCCGCGCCGCTCCATCTTTCAATGCGAATATTTTTAGCCATAGTTGTAAATAAAAACAGGTACTCTGCCAAACAGCGGAAATAGCGACAACCGCAGAAAACAATCGTCGATCATAGGCTGCATTTTAGCCGAACTGTCCGTGTTTAAAAATACCGGATTGTCTTATTCTTTTACAAGCAAGCGCTGAATGACTTTTATCCATGAGACTGCCCGTATTCAAAGAGGGCTAATTATGAGATCATATTGATTGTACTTAGTCTAGCGTGCTTCACACACCCTCCTCCAATACTTTTTTAATTTACCGCTTTATATATGAAAATTGCCCCATTCGTTGCATTGGTTATTTTGCTTAACGGTTTGTTTGGTTGGTTAAACAACCAGCCCCAGGATGTAGGATCGGACGTTCCGGAAGGGAAACTCAACAGCCTCTCCTTTGCCCCGTTTCGGGAAGGCCAAGGGCCTTTTGATGAAAAATTCCCGACACCCGAACAAATTGACGATGACTTGCGCTTGATGGGTGAAAAGACCCACTCTATCCGCACCTACGCAAGTGCGGAAGGCAGTATGCAGGCCATACCCGCTTTAGCGCAAAAGCATGGCCTAAAGATGATTCAAGGCGCCTGGCTGGGTTCCATAACAGCAGACAATAAAAAAGAAGTGGCCGCAGTCATCCGTTCCGCAAACGCGCACCCCGATGTGGTCAAACGGGTTATCGTCGGCAACGAGGTGCTGTTAAGAGGCGATTTGAAACCGGAAGAACTGATTGAATACATACGGGAAGTTAAGCAGTCTGTTAAACAGCCGGTTTCTTACGCCGATGTTTGGTCTATGTATATGAAATACCCGGAGCTAATCAAGGAAGTGGATTTCATTACCATCCATATTCTGCCCTATTGGGAAGATGAACCGATCACTGTTGAACAAGCACCGGCGCATATCGAGCGTATTTACAAGCAAGTGCAACAAGAGGCCGATGCTATTGCTCCCGGCAAACCCATACTTATCGGTGAATCAGGCTGGCCGGGCGAAGGACGTCAACGCGGATGGTCTGTACCGAGCGTCGTAAACGAAGCGAAATTCATCCGCGCATTAATCAAAGTGGCCAACAAGAATGGTTTTGATTACAACATCGTGGAGGCATTCAATCAATCCTGGAAAAGTGAGCTCGAAGGGGTAGTCGGCGCTAACTGGGGGCTTTATTCCGTTGACCGTAAAGAGGTTTTTCCTTTGACAGGGAAAATCTACGAAAACTCTGGCTGGCTTAAAGGACTTATCGCTTCAACCATACTTTTTCTCATCGTTGTTGCCTGTACATGGAAGCAATTACAAACGTTATCTGTGCCACGAATGGTGGGTTTGCTATTATTCGCACAAGTTCTTGCCGCGCTATGGGTAAGCCAGATAGAAAACCTATGGTATACCAGCTATAGTGACTGGCAGCGCATGCTGACTATACTGGTGGTGGGATTAAACGCTGTTTTAGGCGGGCTGATACTAAAGCGCGCCTACGTTCTGTTAGCCGGCCAGGCGGCCAGTCTAAAACTTGGCTCATGGATATACACACTCTATATACTGTTTGCCGGGTTTGCGGTTTATAAAACATTTGGCTTGGCGCTAAATGGGCGCTATATCAGTTTCCCTATCGTATCCACCTACATCCCTGTCGCAGGGCTGGTCGGCTTAATTATCATCCGTTACTTTACCGAGCAACAATGGTCGCTAAAGACTATTGAACTTAACCGCTTAGCAGGCAACATCAATACAAAGCCTGAGCAAGACAAAATCATGGGCTACACCCTGATTATCCTGGGATTCGCGCTTATTATCAGGGAAACCCAGGCATTTGTAATAAGCCGTGATTTTATCCTGGCTTATCCCGACTTTAGCGAGAGAGTCGGCCTGGCTTTTGTTTTTTCCGTAACCAATTGTCAATTGGTAGGATGGTTAATCTGTTTAGCCGTTTTCGCATTGCCACTTCTGGTGAGCAAGAAAGGACTGCTTAAAGAAGCAGGCATTAAACCCGGCATTTAGATTTTGCTGCCTTGCCTTTTAGAGCCTGAAAAATATTTCAGATTTCAACTCTGTTTAAGGTGATCTGACCCCCTTCCCTTCCTGAAAACCCCATGCATGGTGGGTTTCTAGCATCTTGCCTGGAAACCCGCCAAATATCCGCCTATTTAATCTTGATAAAAAGAAGAGTAACCTGTTATAAGTTGCCAAAATAATAATAACTAACCGTCAAATGAGGGAATATGCGCAACATTAAATTATTCGAATCTGATGATCACCGTTTTATTTTACTCAACGAGAGTGAGCCTGGCGAAGAAGACGGCGTACGTTCCAACCAGTATCTAATCACGCATCATAATGACGGGGTGTTGCTCGATCCGGGCGGTTTTGGGGTGATGCCTCGCGTGCTGGCGGAAATGCTGCGTTACGTGGGGCCGGAGCAAATCAAAGCCATTTTTCTATCGCATCAAGACCCTGACATAGTCGGAGGCCTGTCAACCTGGCTAGAACTGTGCCACGCGCCCGTTTATGTTTCCAGCATCTGGCTGCGCTTTTTGCCCCATTACGGCTTAAAAGACATGGCCCGATTTATCGGAGTACCCAACGAAGGCGAGGAGTGCGAGCCGGCACCCGGCTTTAAACTTAAAATCGTGCCCGCGCATTTTTTGCATTCCGAAGGCCAGATTAATGTATACGACCCAATTTCTAAAATCCTGTTCACTGGCGACATCGGTGCGGCGATGCTGCCCGTGGATAAGAATGACGCTTTTGTAGACGATTTCGCCAGTCACATCCCCTATATCAAGGGATTTCACCGCCGCTACATGTGCTCCAATAAAGCGATACGCTGCTGGCTGGAAACGATCTCCGATCTGGATATTGCCATGATAGCCCCGCAGCACGGACCGATTT
>JBAZWN010000041.1:0-23283 GCA_041660285.1 Methylobacter sp. | reverse complement strand
ATAGCGATGGAAAACTTCCTGGCCGAAATTTTCGCCTAGTCTTTAAAGCGTCAACACCTTCGACTCACCATCGACTATTTGTTATAATTTCCGGGTTATTTATTGTCATGTAGTCTCGCTCAATACAAGGGACTAGGATTTGTGCGTTTGTATTTAGTAAAGAAACCATGCCGGCATGTGTTGTTTACCGGCGTTCATGTGTATATAGGGATCAATGTCAAACTTCGCTAAAGAAATAATACCTGTCAATCTCGAAGACGAGATGAGACAGTCCTACCTCGATTACGCCATGAGCGTTATTGTCGGTCGAGCCCTTCCGGATGTCAGAGACGGCCTTAAGCCGGTTCACCGTCGCGTGTTATACGCGATGAGCGAGTTGGGCAACGACTGGAACAAACCCTATAAAAAATCGGCGCGTGTAGTCGGTGACGTGATCGGTAAATATCACCCTCATGGCGATACGGCTGTTTATGACACCATGGTCCGCATGGCGCAGCCTTTTTCCATGCGCTACATGCTGATTGACGGGCAGGGCAATTTTGGTTCGGTAGACGGCGATTCGCCTGCGGCGATGCGGTACACCGAAGTGCGCATGGCGAAGATTGCGCATGAACTGCTGGCCGATCTTGACAAGGAAACCGTCGATTTTGCGCCAAACTATGACGAGTCCGAGTCAGAGCCCAGGGTCTTGCCGACCCGCGTGCCGACCTTACTGGTTAATGGCTCATCCGGTATTGCGGTGGGTATGGCCACCAACATACCGCCGCACAATCTGTCTGAAGTGGTCAGCGCCTGCCTTGCGATGATCGATCAGCCTGATATTACCGTTCATGAGCTGATGGTTCATGTCCCGGGGCCTGATTTCCCGACGGCCGCCATTATTAATGGCGCTTCCGGCATTTACAGCGCCTACACCACCGGGCGGGGGAAAATATATTTGCGCGCACGCTGCCATTTCGAAGACATAGGCGACAGCAGCCGCCAGGCGATCATTACCACAGAGTTACCTTACCAGGTCAACAAGGCGCGTTTGCTGGAGAAAATTGCCGAGTTGGTTAAGGAAGGCAAGCTCGAAGGCATTTCCGGTTTGCGTGATGAGTCGGATAAAGACGGCATGCGTATGGTGATCGAGCTGCGTCGCGGTGAAGTGCCTGAAGTGGTTTTAAATAATTTATATAAGCAAACGCAATTCCAGACGGTATTTGGCATCAATATGGTCGCCTTGCTGGACGGGCGTCCGCACTGCATGAATCTTCTGGAGATTATCAGCGCCTTTATCAACCACAGACGGGAAATTGTTACCCGCAGAACGATTTATAACCTGCGCAAAGCCAGGGAAAGAGCGCATATCCTGGAAGGGCTTGCGGTTGCCTTGGCCAATATCGACGAGATGATTGCGCTGATTAAGGCGGCTGCCACTCCTGCCGATGCCAAAGAAGGCTTGCTGGCAAAAACCTGGAACGCAGGACTTGTTTCCGCTCTGTTGGAACGGGCCGATGCAGCCCGGTCAAGGCCGGAAGACTTAGCTGTAGAGTTCGGTATTCATGGCGGGATTTACCGGCTGTCGGAAACCCAGGCTCAGGCCATTCTTGAGTTGCGTCTGCACCGTTTGACCGGTCTGGAGCAGGACAAGATAGTCAATGAATATAAGCAGTTGCTGGAGCAGATTGATGAGTATCTGGCTATTTTGGGTAGCGATATTCGTCTGATGGAAGTTGTCAGGGAAGAGCTGGTCGCCATCAAGGAGCAATACTCGGACGAGCGCCGCACAGAAATCATGCAAAATCATTCGGACTTGTCCGATGAAGATTTGATTACCGAAGAGGACATGGTCGTCACCATGTCGCATGAAGGCTACGTCAAGTCCCAGCCGCTGAGCGATTACAAGGCGCAGCGTCGCGGCGGCCGCGGCAAATCGGCTACGGCGACTAAGGAAGAGGACTATGTCGATAAGCTGATTGTCGCCAATACCCACGACACCATCTTATGCTTCTCGTCGCTGGGCAAGGTTTACTGGCTGAAGGTCTATCAATTGCCGGTTGCAAGCCGTGCCGCGCGAGGCAAGCCTTTTGTCAATTTGCTGCCGCTGGAGCAGGGCGAAAAAATTAATGCCATGCTGCCGATACGCGAATTTACCGACACTAAATTCATATTCATGGCGACCTCTGCGGGTACCGTCAAAAAGACGCCGTTAAAAGAATTTGAACGCCAGCGCACCACCGGAAAAATCGCCATTGATTTAAGGGAAGGCGATACGCTGGTGGGCGTTGCCGTGACCGACGGTCAGCAAAATGCTCTGCTATTTAGCAGCACCGGCAAGGCGGTCTGCTTCAACGAAACGGATGTGCGCTCCATGGGCAGGACGGCGTCCGGCGTGCGCGGAATCCGCTTGCAGGAAGGACAAAAAGTCATTTCCCTGATTATCGCGACTGAAGGCACGGTGCTGAATATCACCGAGAACGGCTACGGAAAGAGAACCAAACTGGAAGAGTTTACCTGCCATAAACGCGGCGGCCAGGGCCTGATTGCGATACAGACGTCCGCGCGCAACGGTGCAGTGGTCGGCGCCGTGCTTGTCAATGATAATGATGAAATCATGTTGATTACCGATGGCGGCACCTTGGTCCGCACCCGGGTTGACGGCATCTCGGTGGTCGGACGGAATACGCAGGGCGTGACCATTATCCGGCTGGATAAGAAAGAAAAGGTGATCGGCGTTGACCGCATTGAAGGATTAATCGGCGATGACGACGAGAACGAAGACGACTCTACCTCGGATGAGGATACAGTTTCAGATGAGCCTGTAAATGATGCTGCTGAACCTGATGAAGAGGCATAATGTCCAGGGTTTATAATTTCAGCGCCGGACCGTCAGCACTCCCCGAGCCGGTGTTGCGCCAGGCGCGGGAAGAAATGCTGGAATGGCGCGATAGCGGCATGTCTGTGATGGAAATGAGCCATCGCGGCAAGCATTTTTCCATCATCGCCGAAGAGCTTGAAAGCGATCTGCGGACACTGCTCAATATCCCGGGGAATTATAAAGTTTTATTTATGCAAGGCGGCGCATCGGCGCAGTTTTCGCTGGTACCGCAGAATCTTTTGCAAGGTAAAGCCAGGGCCTGTTACGTCAAGACCGGCGCATGGTCGGAAAAGGCCATCAGCGATGCGCAAAACTATTGTGACGTGGTGGTCAGCGCCAGTTCGGAAGAGTCAAAATTCACCACTATCCCTGATGTTTCAGGCTGGGAATTAGATAGCCAGGCAGCCTACCTGCACTATACCTCCAATGAAACCATTCATGGCGTGGAGTTCTCCGAGCTTCCAGACAGCAATGGCTTGCCGCTGGTTTCGGACATGTCGTCGAATATTTTGTCGCGTCCATGCGATGTGAGCCGGTACGGCTTGATTTACGCCGGAACCCAGAAAAATATGGGGCCTGCAGGCGTTACTGTGGTTATTGTCAGGGATGATCTGATAGGCGAGGCCGGCAAGGCTACGCCGCCGGTATTTAGTTACGCCGAACAGGCAAAAAATGCGTCCATGTTGAATACGCCGGCGACCTACAACTGGTATCTGGTCGGACTGGTGCTTAAGTGGCTGAAAGAGCAGGGCGGTGTGGACGCCATCGAGCAGCGCAATATCGCCAAAGCTGCGAAACTGTACCAAACCATCGATCAATCTTCCCTGTACCATAATCCCGTGGAACTCAGTTGCCGCTCAAGAATGAATGTGCCGTTTATTTTGGCCGACGATGCTTTGGATAAGGCGTTTCTTGCGGCTGCTGAAGCGAATGGACTGTTTGAGTTGAAAGGCCACCGTTCAGTTGGCGGCATGCGCGCAAGTATTTATAATGCAATGCCGGAGGCTGGCGTGCTTGCTTTATGCGATTTTATGTCAGAATTCGAAAGAACCCATTAAAAGAGCATCAGCATGACATCAGTCACCCCACTTTCCGAATTAAGAGACAAAATTGATGCGATCGATAAGCAGATTCTGCAATTGATTAATCAGCGTGCGTCTTGCGCAATGGAAGTTGCCAAAACCAAGATCGCGCAGGGTGAGCAGGGATCTTTTTATCGCCCGGACCGTGAGTCACTGGTTTTACGGCGCATCAAAGAATTAAACCAAGGGCCTTTATCTGACGATACTGCCGTGCGTTTTTTCAGGGAATTGATGTCGGCTTGCTTGGCGCTGGAAAAACCGTTGGAAGTCGCCTTCTTAGGTCCCGAGGGCACATTTTCCCAGCAGGCGGTGTTCAAGCACTTTGGCCATGCGGTTAAGGCTGTTCCGTCTGCAACGATTAACGAGATTTTTAATGCGGTGGAGAGCGGCAACTGCCAGTTCGGCGTTGTTCCTGTCGAAAATTCCACCGAGGGCGTCATCAGCCATACGCTGGACAGGTTTTTGAGTTCACCGCTGAAAATATGCGGCGAGGTCGAAATCAGGGTGCATCAAAACCTGATGGGCTTGGTCGATAGCCTGGATGAAGTTACTGAGGTTTTTTCTCATCAGCAATCACTGGCCCAATGCCGGCAGTGGCTGGACAAAAACCTGCCGAATGCCAGGCGCACTGCGGTCAGCAGCAATTCCGAGGCGGCAAGGCTTGCATCGATTAATAAACAGGCGGTTGCCATTGCGGGTGTCGTCGCGGCTGAAGTTTATGATTTGAATGTCATCGAAAAAAATATCGAGGATGAGCCCAACAATACCACCCGCTTTATCATTATCGGCCAGCAAGTGTCTTCATCCACAGGCAATGATAAAACCTCGCTGGTCGTATCCACAGGCAACCAGCCGGGTGCCTTGCACAGAATACTTGAGCCTTTCGCAAAATTCGGCATTGGCATGGTTCATATCGAATCCAGGCCTTCACGCCAGGGCTTGTGGGATTACGTCTTTTTTATTGATATTGAAGGCCACTGCGAGGATGCCGATGTCGCCCAAGCCTTGGACATATTAAAAGGCAACGTTAATATGCTCAATATATTGGGTTCGTATCCTAAGGCCGTACTCTAACAATCTTTCTCACCATTTAGGTGAGCATTAATCACTCTCAAACAGACTCCATGAACAACGCTGATAAAATATACAATCTTGCCGTCCCCGGCGTTCAACAGCTAACTCCTTATAAGCCCGGCAAGCCGATTGAAGAGCTTGAGCGTGAACTTGGGCTGACCCGGATCATTAAACTGGCGTCCAATGAAAATCCTTTAGGGCCGGGGAAAAAAGCGTTGGAAGCCATAAAGGCAACCTTGCCGCAATTGGCTCTGTATCCCGATGGCAACGGCTTTAACTTAAAGCAAGCGTTATCACGACAATATGCTGTCGATATGAGCCAGATCACGCTGGGCAATGGTTCCAATGAGATTTTGGAACTGGTGGCCAGGGCGTTCTTAAGGCCCGGACTTGAAGCGGTTTTCTCGCAGCATGCCTTTGCCGTCTATCCCATCGTGACCCAGGCGGTAGGCGCTACTGCCGTTGTTGTGCCGGCGTTGAATTATGGCCATGATCTGGATGCCATGCTGCAAAGCGTTACCGATAAAACACGTGTTGTCTTTATTGCCAATCCCAACAATCCGACCGGCACACTGTTGAGCCAGGCAAGCGTAGAAGGTTTTATCGGCGCATTGCCGGAAAGCTGTGTCTGTGTGCTGGATGAAGCGTATTTTGAGTTTGTGCGTACGGTTGAGCCGGTCAATTCGATAGACTGGCTGAAAAAATTCCCCAACTTAATAATCACCCGTACTTTTTCCAAAGCATACGGCCTAGCCGGATTAAGAATGGGTTATGGCTTATCCAGCCCGCAGATGGCCGACATATTGAACCGCGTGCGCCAGCCTTTTAACAATAATACGCTGGCTCTGGTTGCCGCCGAAGCCGCCTTGGCTGATGTTGAACATCTGCAAAATACCATTGCGGTTAATGCGCAGGGCATGCAGCAACTGACAGACGGCTTTAAAGGGCTTGGTTTGGAGTGGATTCCGTCTGCGGGTAATTTCGTATCGGTTGATGTAAAACAGCCGGGGCAGCCTCTTTATGAAGCCTTGCTGCGCAAGGGGGTTATTGTCAGGCCGGTGGGTGTGTATGAACTGCCCAACCATTTGCGTATCAGCATTGGCACAAAAGAAGAAAATCAGGCATTCCTGCAAGCATTGACTGAAGTCTTAGCCGGCAATGTTTAACCGGCTTTGCATCATCGGCGTTGGCTTGATCGGCGGTTCAATCGCCCGTGCAGCGCGTCAACGCGGCCTGTGCAGCAGCATCGTCGGATACGGCCGGCAGCAGGATTTGCAGAATCTGGAAACCGCCAAGCGGCTGGCGGTTATTGATGACTACACGCTGGATATTGAACAGGCGCTTGAAGGCGCTGACTGTGTGGTGATTGCGACTCCGGTCGGCGCTATCGAATCTATTTTGGGATTGCTTAAGCCTTTCTGGTCGGAACAAGCCATTTATACCGATGTAGGCAGCACCAAGGGCAATGTTATTGCTGCCGCAGAGCGGATTTTCGGTGCGGTGCCCGATAATCTGGTGCCGGCGCACCCGATTGCCGGCGCGGAACAAAGCGGCGTGGAAGCGGCTGTAGACGACTTGTTTTTGAACAAACGATTGATTATCACGCCCGTCAGCAATACCCAGCCTGAGGCATTGGAAAAAATCCAGCGCTTCTGGGAGCAGTTGGGTTCTACAGTATCCGTGATGGATGTGCATCACCATGACACTGTTTTGGCGGCAACCAGCCATTTGCCGCATATTCTCGCCTTTGCCCTGGTGGATATGCTGGGGCGCAAGGATGAGCAGAGCGAGATATTTAAGTACGCCGCCGGCGGATTCAGGGATTTTACCCGTATCGCATCCAGCGATCCGACCATGTGGCTGGATATTTGCTCGGCCAATAAAAATGAAATCATTCCGTTAATTCAGCAGCTAAAAGAAGAGCTGGATAAAATAGAATCCACATTGAAAAACAACGATAGCCGGCAGCTTTTTGAAACATTCACGTATGCCAGGAATGCACGGCAACGCTTTCTAGATCAGTTCGATAATTAATATGTCAAAATCAATAACATTTGAAGTTCAGCCGGGCGGCAGCTTGCAAGGCGAAGCGCGGGTTCCGGGCGATAAATCCATATCGCACCGTTCCATCATGCTGGGATCATTGGCTGAAGGCGTTACCCATGTAAAAGGTTTTCTTGAGGCGGAAGATGCGATGGC
Source organism: Methylobacter sp. (assembly GCA_041660285.1). Taxonomy (GTDB): domain Bacteria; phylum Pseudomonadota; class Gammaproteobacteria; order Methylococcales; family Methylomonadaceae; genus Methylobacter_A. The sequence goes on along the minus strand of JBAZWN010000041.1, from coordinate 16,068 downwards.
GACATTGCAGGCTTTTCGCGATATGGGAGTCGAAATTGAAGGTCCGGTCAACGGCTGCGTAACCATACACGGGGTTGGCAAGCATGGGCTAAAAGCGCCTAAAAATGATTTGTATCTAGGCAATTCAGGTACTTCAATGCGTTTGTTGAGCGGCTTACTGGCGGGGCAGTCGTTCGATTCCGTATTAACCGGCGATAAATCATTGTCAGGCAGACCCATGAAGAGGGTTACGGAGCCATTGGCTGCAATGGGCGCCGACATAAAAACAACCGAGCAGGGCACTGCGCCATTGCGCATTACTGGAAAAGCGGGACAGTTGTCCGGCATTGATTACGCCATGCCGATGGCGAGCGCGCAAGTCAAGTCGTGCTTGTTGCTGGCAGGCATGTATGCGCAAGGCGTAACCAGCGTTACCGAGCCTGCACCTACCCGAGACCATACAGAGCGTATGCTGTCGGGATTTGCCTATCCGGTAATACAGCAAGGCAATAAAGTCAGTATCACCGCCGAAGGGCATCTAAAGGCTACCGACATCGATGTGCCCAGCGACATTTCATCGGCTGCTTTTTTTCTGGTGGGCGCTTCAATTGCACCGGGTTCTGACCTGCTGTTAAAGCATGTGGGCATCAATCCTACGCGCACAGGGATTATCGATATACTCAGGCTGATGGGTGCGAATATTGAGGTTCTTAATGAGCGTATTGTGGGCGGGGAGCCGGTAGCCGATTTGCACGTCGTTTACAGCCCATTAAAAGGCATTGATATTCCCGAACACTTGGTGCCGCTGGCAATTGATGAATTTCCGGTGCTGTTTGTTGCCGCAGCTTGCGCGGAAGGCCGGACACGGTTGACCGGAGCGGAAGAGCTTAGGGTAAAAGAATCAGACCGCATTCAAGTCATGGCGGACGGGCTTCGGATATTGGGTGTAGAGGCCCAGCCTACCGAGGACGGCATGATTATTCACGGCGGTTCGATTGGCGGCGGCGAAGTGATATCGCATGGCGACCATAGAATTGCCATGTCATTTTCGATTGCCGGGTTACGTGCCGATGCGCCGATTACCATCCGGGATTGCGAGAACGTGAATACATCATTTCCTGAGTTTAGAGACTTGGCAAAGCGTTTGGGTCTTAGTCTTGTTTGCAGGGAAGAATCATGAAGATCCCGGTATTGACTATTGACGGTCCCAGTGGCGCTGGTAAAGGCACCGTCAGCAGGGCTGTAGCGAAAAAATTAGGCTGGAATTACTTGGATAGCGGCTCTATTTATCGTTCACTGGCAATTGCGGCGCTAAAACAAGCTGTTGATCTGAAAAATGAGGCCGAGGTCGCAAAAGTAGCGCAAGCTATGCTGTTAGAATTCGACTGTGGCGATGACTTGGTTGTTAGACTGAACGGCGAGGATATTACTCCTCAGTTAGGCCTTGAAAGTACAGGCAATGCCGCTTCAATTGTTGCCGCATATCCCGCTGTCAGGCATATTTTGCTGCAGAAACAGAAAGATTTCAGGCGGTTGCCCGGGCTGGTCGCAGACGGGCGTGATATGGGGACGGTTGTTTTCCCTGACGCTGAAATAAAGGTATTTTTAACGGCTAGCGCGGCTGAAAGAGCGCAAAGACGATATAAACAGTTGATAGAAAAAGGGATTGATGCTAATCTTGCGCTCTTAACAAATGAGATAGAAGAGCGTGACCGCCGCGATACGGAGCGTAAGAGCTCCCCACTGGCTATGGCCAGCGATGCGCTTTATATCGATTCTTCTGATATGACACTGGATTCTGTTATTGACGAAGTACTGAATTTAATCCGTTAAGGATTTTTTATGTGGCCATAAAAATAGTTTTTGTGGTCTTTTTTTAACTTTGATAAAGAAAAGGCTTGTTCGTGTTTCGACAGGCTTGGGAAAAGAAAATGAGCGTAAGCTTTGCTGAATTATTTGAAGAAAGTCTAATCAAGACAGAAATGCGCCCTGGCGCCATGTTGGTGGGTACCGTTGTCGATATCGAAAACGATATGGTCATTGTAAGCACCCATTCCAAATCAGAAGGCGTCATTCCAAAATGGCAGTTTCTAAATAACAACGGTGAATTAGAAGTTGCTATAGGCGACGAAGTTGAGGTTGCCCTTGATTTATTTGAAGATGGCTTAGGCGCTACGCTTCTTTCCCGCGACAAAGCGAAGAAAAACAAAGCTTGGTCTGAACTGGAAACAGCTTTTGAAAAACAAGCAACCATTATCGGTCAAATTACCGGTAAAGTTCGCGGCGGTTTCACAGTGTCTGTTGGCGCATTGCGTGCTTTCTTGCCTGGTTCACTGGTTGACGTTCGCCCAATCAGAGATACGACTTTCCTGGAAAATCGTGATCTGGAATTCAAAGTCATAAAAATCGACCAAAAACGCAACAACGTTGTTCTGTCTCGCCGTGCAGTTGTAGAAAAAGAATACAGCGCAGAAAGAGAAGAATTACTGAAAACGCTGGAAGAAGGCGCAGTCGTTACCGGCGTGGTTAAAAACCTGACCGATTACGGCGCGTTTATCGATCTTGGCGGTATTGACGGTCTGTTACACATCACTGATATGGCATGGAGACGCGTGCGTCATCCGTCCGAGTGTGTAGAAATCGGCCAGGAAATTAAAGTTAAGGTCCTGAAATACGACAAAGATAAAAATCGCGTTTCATTAGGCATGAAGCAAATGGGTGAAGATCCATGGCAAAACATCGCCCGTCGCTACCCAGCCGGCACACGCGTATTCGGTAAAGTAAACAACCTGACCGATTACGGTTGCTTTGTTGAAATTGAAGAAGGTGTAGAAGGTTTGGTTCACGTTTCTGAAATGGATTGGACCAACAAAAACGTTAATCCTTCCAAACTTGTCCAATTGGGCGATGAAGTCGAAGTCATGGTTCTGGAAATCGACGAAGAACGCCGTCGTATTTCTTTAGGCATGAAACAGTGCAAAACCAATCCATGGGATGAATTCGCCGCAACACATAACAAAGGCGATAAAATCTCAGGAAAAATCAAATCGATTACTGATTTTGGTATTTTCATTGGTCTGGACGGCGGCATTGACGGTCTGGTTCATATGTCTGACATTTCTTGGGCGGAAGAAGGTGAAGCCTCGGTTCGTGATTTCAAGAAAGGCGACGAGCTGGAAACTGTTATCTTGGCGGTTGACTCAGAACGCGAACGTATTTCTCTAGGCATCAAACAGCTTGAACAGGATCCGTTCCAAAACTTCCTGGCGACTCATGAAAAAGGCAGTCTGGTAAAAGGAACTATTAAAGAAGTTGACGCTAAAGGCGCTGTTGTCACTTTAGCCGATAATGTTGAAGGTTATTTACGCGCTTCTGAAATTCAGCGTGATCGCGTTGAAGATGCCCGCACCTTGTTAAAAGAAGGTGATGAACTGGAAGCTAAATTTATTGGCGTAGATAAGAAAAGCAAATCAATTTCTTTGTCTATTAAAGCTAAAGACAGTGATGAAGAGTCTCACACTATTAAAGATTATTCACAGCCATCGGCAAGTGCGCCTACTTTAGGTGATATCTTTAAACAAATGGAAAAATAAGAAGCCATAAGGGGTATGCATAAGATCGCATACCCCCTCTAAAATTTTATTTGTTTTTCGCAGGATAGAATGTGACAAAATCTGAATTAATTGAAGCTCTTGCTAAACAACAACCTCATCTGGCTCTTAAAGATGTAGAGATAGCTGTAAAATGCATTATAGAGCAAATGAACCAGGCGTTATCTACCGGTGAAAGGATAGAGATCAGAGGTTTTGGCAGTTTTTCTCTACACTTACGACCACCTCGTATGGGGCGTAATCCTAAGACGGGTGAATCTGTAGCATTATCAAAGAAGTATGTGCCGCATTTTAAGCCTGGAAAGGAACTTCGCGACCGGGTAGATGCCTCCCGCGAGAAATGTAAAATAATTGATTAATTTTTGATAAAAAAAGCCCCGCAAGATTGACTTTCGGGGCTTTTTTTTGAGTACAGAATCTGTAGTTATCCAAATCCTTCTATAAAATCCCCCATTTTTGCTTAAGCTGTTGTCTGTTCAATGCCAGCCACTGGATGGCTATGATCGGAATGGCAGATTCTATCTTTTGATTCTCGAGCATGGTGTAGACTTCATCGAAACCGACGGCGCGCACCAATATATCTTCATGTTCGTGGTCCAGGCCATGGATGCCGTTGACATCAGTGCAATCCACTTTGCCGCAAAACAAGGTGATCCTTTCAGATGCTCCACCCGGCGTGGTGTAGAATTCATTGATAACCATCAGCTCCCGGATTTCGCAGCCAGCTTCTTCCAGCGACTCCCGATAGGCAACTTCTTCGGCCGTTTCGCCTTCTTCTATGGCTCCGGCAACTATTTCCAGCAACCAAGCCCGATCCGGCTGTAAAATGGCGCCGGCCCTGAACTGTTCGATCAGAACAACTTTATCGGCATCGGGGTCGTATAACAGGACTGCAACGCAATTGCCGCGCATGAATAATTCACGGTCGAATTCGGCACTCCAGCCGCCTGCATACAGGGTATGCTTTAAACGGTACTTCTCCATGCGGAAAAATCCCTGATAGACAGTTTCCTTATTGAGGATTTCAAATTGTTTACTCATGTTTTTCTGTGTATTCGACTTTATAAATCACGCCAAGCTTGTCGTCGCTAACCAACAGGCTGCCATCCGGCATTTCCAGAATATCAACGGGGCGTCCAAGCACCTCGCCATCTTGGGTTAGCCAGCCGCTGATAAATACCTGCTCCGAAATCGGGATATCCTGCTTGAATTTTACTAAGGCAACGCGATAGCCGTGCGGTTCAGACCGGTTCCATGAGCCATGCTGCGCGACAAACAACTGATGTTTAAATTCGGCAGGGAACTGGTTTCCCCGGTAAAAACGCAGCCCTAACGGCGCCATATGGGCTTTAAACTTCCAAGCCGGCGCGGTAAATTGCTGGCATTTTTTATCTGCGGCAAATTCGGGATCGGGAATGTCGCCGCCATGGCAATAGGGGTAGCCAAAATGTTCCCCTGCAACAGACCATTTATTCAGTTCTTCGGGCGGCAGGTCATCGCCTAAATAATCGCGTCCATTGTCGGTGAAAAACAGACTATTAGTCCCTGGTTGCCAATCAAAACCTACGGTGTTTCTGATGCCACGGGCAATAATCTCAAAATCGGTACCATCCGGGTTTAATCTGACCAGCGATGCATAAATCGGTTTTTCCGGATTGCAAATATTGCAGGGCGCCCCGACGGCAGTGTACAGCTTGTTATCCGGGCCAAAGCGCAGATATTTCCAGCCGTGATGCTGGTCTGACGGGAATTTATCGTAGACTACAGCGGGCTTGGGCGGACTGGATAAATTCTGATTAATATGGTCAAAGCGGATAATGCGGTTAATTTCCGCCACATAGAGCGCGCCGTCTTTGTAGGCAACGCCATTAGGCATGTTTAGATTTGTTGCGATAATATGGCGCTTGTCCGCTATGCCGTCACCATCGCTATCCTCCACCGCGTAGACGGTGCCTTCACTTCCCGTACCGACAAAAACAACGCCGTTATCGCCTAAGGCCAAACTACGGGCATTAGGCAGGTTATCGGAATAAATGGATAGGGCGAACCCGGCAGGTAAATGCAGTTGTTTTAGAATATCCTGGTAATTGCTTTGCTGCGCAAAGACCAACCAAGGATTAATTAACAACAAAGTGAACGATATTGCTTTTATAATATGCATGAGAATAGCCTCCATCAATCAACTTTAGGATATATTAGCACTCTTAGGAGGGTTGGAATGTGTTATTCGATCCCCATATAGATTAAACCTTAACTTATATAAAAGGCTCTAACATATGATGCGTATTTTTCTTTTTTTGGCTACCAATATTGCAATAATGATTGTAATCAGCGTTGTCTTTAGCCTTTTTGGCTTAAGCGGCACTCTGGATGCGCAGGGCATTGACCTTAATCTGAATGCGCTTTTAGTCATGTCAGCCGTGATCGGTATGACCGGTTCATTCATTTCACTGGCAATGTCGAAATGGTCGGCAAAAAATGCGATGGGTGTTCACGTGATTGAGCATCCGCAAAACCAGACCGAGCAATGGCTGGTTAGTATTGTGGCTAAGCAAGCCAAGCAGGCGGGAATCGGCATGCCTGAAGTCGGCATTTTCCAGACGCCCGAATCCAATGCATTTGCCACCGGCATGAGCAGGAACAGCGCGCTGGTTGCGGTCAGCACAGGCTTGCTGCAAAACATGAACGCCGATGAGGTTGAAGCGGTTGTCGGCCATGAAATCAGCCATGTTGCAAACGGAGACATGATAACGATGGCCTTGATGCAGGGGGTGGTCAACACCTTCGTTTACTTTTTTGCCACCGTCATTGGGCATGTCGTGGATCGTGTTGTTTTCAAAACCGAACGCGGCTATGGTCCGGCTTACTATATCACCCAGATGGTTGCGCAAATCGTCCTAGGGTTGCTGGCCTCCATGCTGGTCATGTGGTTTTCCCGGTACAGGGAGTTCAGGGCTGATGCAGGCGGTGCAAACTTGGCCGGACGCGAAAAAATGATCGGCGCTCTGCGTGCGTTGCAGCGCGGACATGAGGCGGAAGACCTGCCCGGACAACTGGCGGCTTTTGGCATTAACGGCGGAGGCGCGCAAAAGCTGTTTATGAGCCATCCTCCATTGGAAGAGCGCATCGCCGCGCTGCAAAACAGCCGTTAATACAATTCACCTTATGCCGGACAGCGTGCTGTCCGGCTTTCTGTCATGAATCAATACATCCGGTTTTCCTTAAACCTTTCCTATGAGCAATACCTCAAAGTCTATCAAGGCATTGCCAAGAGTGTTTCCGTCATTGCCGATGACGGCAGAAGAATCGCTTTTCCGGCAGGCAATATCCAGTCATTTTTGACCAAACAGGGCATCAGTGGACATTTTGAAATGGAATTAACGCCCGAAAATAAATTCGTAAGCATCAAACGCTTAAAGTAAAAGTGCGGTGCTGACCACTCTGCTGAAAAATAACCAAAAACACTCGCAGAACTATTCATTAACAATAAACATGAAAGAACTACTGAACAAAAGCTTCGTCACCAATCTTATTTCCGTTGTAATCATTGGCATTGGCTATATTTCTCCGGTGCAGCAGGACTTAATCAAATCCATCGGTTTTTTTGCGCTTTCAGGGGCGATTACCAATTGGCTGGCTATTTACATGCTGTTTGAGAAAGTGCCTTTTTTATACGGTTCAGGAGTCATACCTGACCGGTTTGAGGAATTCAAATATTCCATCAAGCAGCTCATGATGCAGCAGTTTTTTACTGCAAACAATATCGAACAGTTTATAGAAACCGAGGAGCAGCAAGGCAAGAAACTGCTGAATCTGGAGCCTTTATTGAATGCGGTTGATTATGACAAGGTTTATGAAGGGCTGGTATCGTCTATCATGGGTTCTTCTTTCGGCGGTATGTTGATGATGATGGGGGGCGAAGAAGCCTTGGTGCCGCTAAAAGAACCATTTACTGCAAAAATGAAAATCACCCTGACCGAAATGGTTGAGTCCGACCGTTTTAAAGCGGCGCTAAAGCACGGTTTGGACTCCCACAAGATCGGTGAAGACATTATCGGCAAAATTGAATCAGTGATCGATAAGCGTTTGAGTGAATTAACGCCGCAATTGGTCAAAGAGATGGTTGAGTCCATCATTCACAAGCATCTGGGCTGGCTGGTGGTTTGGGGCGGTATTTTTGGTGGCTTGATGGGCGCGCTATTTGTTTTCGCCTGATGGAAACCGTGGAACTCGCTTTTGAGGAATTTGGCAGCCCGGATAATAGCCCGCTTATTATTCTGCATGGTTTTTTCGCGTCCTTCCGCAACTGGCGGCAAGTAGCGGAAAAACTGTCAGCCAGATTCCATGTGTATGTGCCGGATATGCGTAATCATGGCGTGTCTCCGCATAATCCGGTAATGGATTATCCTGTCATGGCGGCGGACTTATTGCGGTTTATTGAAAGCCGGGGACTGAAAACAGTCAGCTTGCTCGGGCATAGCATGGGCGGCAAGGTCGCCATGTGGTTCGCGCTTAATCATCCTAGTATTGTGGACCATCTGATTGTTGCTGATATCGCGCCAGTCAGTTATACGCACAGTTTTGATAGCACCATTGGTGCATTAAAAGCATTGCCGCTGGCTGAAATCAGCAACCGAAAACAGGCCGAAGAATGGCTTGCCCCGGCCATACCGGAGCTGAGTTATCGCCAGTTCCTGTTGCAGAATCTTGTCCTGAAAAACGGCGAGTATTGCTGGAGAATAGACCTGGATATTTTTTACCAGATGGCGGCGAATATCGTAGCTTTTCCAGATACCGATCATTCAGAGCCTTTTGCCGGGAAAACATTAGTTATCGCAGGAGCAGATTCAAATTATGTTCAGGCGGAGGACGTTGCCTTATTATTCCCAAGGGCATCTATCAGCACCATTGCCAATGCCGGACATTGGCTGCATGTACAGCAACCGGAAGTCTTTACGGCGTTAGTGGAAAAATTTTGTACGGCATAGGTATAAAAACCATATTTCCTGCCGATAGCTATAATAATTAAAACAGGTTTTTGATCATGAATGTACGCACACGAATCTTTACGCTTATTTTATTGCTGCTGAGTTTTAGTAGTTTTGCCGATTCTTATCAAGCGCCTTTGCAGGAGGCTAAATGGGAGTTTAGGCAAAATAAATCGGCTTGCCACTTAAAACAGGTTATTCCTTTATACGGTAGCGCTGACTTTATTTATAAGTTGGGCGAGCCGCTTCATTTTTCAATTCAGGAGCAACGCAGTAAGCCGCTTGTTCTTAAGGCGACTTTAAAAGTAATGCCTGCTCCCTGGATGCAGCATGATGCCGTTTCTCCCTTGGATCATCCGGTATACTTCGATCAGCCTGTAAGCATTAAAGATTACGGCCGTTTATCGGTATATGGCAATGCGGCAGAAGCGATGATCGATGCCTTGTTGCAGGGACAGTATCCTACATTCACCTACATAAGAGATACTTCGTCCCTTAATTTGGAAGAAACCCGCGTTGCTGTATCTTCAATCAACTTTAACGACACTTATAAAGAATTCTTAAACTGCAGAAACAGTCTGCGTCCTGTTACGGGGTCCAATCATGTAGGCAACCGGCTAAAACCTGTAGCAGGCTAAAATGCCATCAAATTTTTCCAGGCCGCAAGGCGCTGGTTCCAAGCCTATGCTGAATGCATAGAAAATATCCTAAAATGATGCGATGATAAACCCGGCGTTCTTATTTCTATAAAATGGAGGGCGTCGTGAAAAGCTACAAAATTCAATGGCAGATTTCCTTGTCATTGGGCATAAAATTTTAGGAGAACACATGCTCAATAAAGTTATGTTGATTGGAAACCTCGGGGCCGACCCTGAAGTTCGTTATATGCCAACCGGTGGCGCAGTAACCAATATCAGTTTGGCCACAACAAGAAGATGGAAAGACAGGCAAACGGGCGAAAGAAAAGATGCTACGGAATGGCACAGAGTTGTGTTTTTTAACCGCCTGGCTGAAGTGGCAGGGGAGTACCTGAAAAAAGGCAGCCAAGTCTATGTAGAAGGTCGCATTCAAACGCGTAAATGGCAAGGCCCGGACGGACAGGATCGTTACTCTACCGAAATTATTGCCGAAGAAATGCAAATGCTGGGCAGTCGTAGCGGCGGAACCACCAGTTTCGGCGGCGATCAGCCACAGGCCGGATATTCAGCGCCACCATCAAAATCTGCAAGCCAACCTCAGCAATCAGCGCCTCAATATAATTCAGGAGCTATGCCGCCGCCACCGCCTGATTATGACGATTTTGATGACGATATTCCGTTTTAGGAATCACCTTGTAAAAGAATACAATTAACAGGAGAGAGTTTTGAAGGTATTGGTAACCGGGGCGGCCGGGTTTATAGGTTCGGCGCTTTGCATTAGATTGTTAGAGCGGGGCGATGAGGTCGTTGGGATAGATAATCTTAATGACTATTATGATGTTAATTTGAAACTGGCACGCTTGGAGCGGCTGCGGGGCTCTGAGCGGTTTAAATTTATCAAGCTCGAAATTGCCGATAGAACGGCGGTAGAAGATCTTTTTGCCCGTGAGCAGTTTCAACGTGTCATGCACCTGGCGGCTCAAGCCGGTGTGCGTTATTCGATCACCCATCCCCATGCCTATATCAATTCGAATATAGTTGGCTTCATCAACATACTGGAAGGGTGCAGGCATAATGCCGTCGAGCATCTAGCCTATGCTTCGTCCAGTTCGGTTTATGGGGCGAATACCAAAATGCCGTTTTCCGTCCATGACAATGTCGATCATCCTGTTTCCCTTTATGCAGCAAGTAAAAAAGCCAATGAATTGATGGCTCATACTTATAGCCATCTTTACAACCTGCCTACTACCGGCTTGCGCTTTTTTACCGTTTACGGCCCGTGGGGAAGACCGGATATGTCCCCGTTTTTGTTTGCCCGCAATATCATCGAAGGGAAACCGATCGATGTGTTTAATTACGGTAATCACCGCCGTGATTTTACGTATATAGACGATATCGTTGAAGGTGTGGTTAGGGTTATTGACAAGCCTGCACAAGTTAATCCGGATTGGACAGGTGAAAATCCTGATCCGGCGACCAGCTTTGCCCCTTATCGCATATACAACATAGGCAATAATAATCCTGTACATTTGTTAACGTTCATTGAGACGCTGGAAAAGTGTTTGGGTAAAGAAGCAATAAAGAATTTGCTGCCTCTGCAGCCGGGAGATGTTCCTGATACCTATGCGGACGTTTCGGATTTAGTAACCGATCTGGGGTATAAACCCGCAACGTTGCTCGAAGACGGCATCAATAATTTTGTTGAATGGTATAAAGATTTTTACAGGGTTTGAATAAGCATGCCCTGTGAAAAAATCCTTTTCTGATGGATATATATTCTGTCAGTCTTCTCTGACGAATTTCAATGAAATTGATAAGTGCAAGTTATCAATGAGTTAGCCTTATTATCTTTCTGGCCTTCCTGCACAAGGTTTGTTTTTACCCGAATTATTTTATTTGCACCATCATGGCGCATTCGAGTTAATAGTTAAGAAATTAGACGTTGAGCGGCTTCTGCGAGTTGAGGAATCATTGTTTTTATGGTGTAATGCGGCTGTTTAACGTCTTAATGTGCCTCTTGTTTTGTTCGGGTTTGAAATAAGGGGATGGTTTCGCCGCAACTTGTTTGGAGAGCAGGCTATTAACTATGCAATTTACTATTAAAAAAGGTTTGGATCTACCTATAACTGGAGAGCCCAAACAAGTTATTGAGGATGGCAATAAGGTTAAGTCCGTTGCGATTCTCGGCACGGATTATGTAGGCATGAAGCCTACCATGATGGTCAGCGAAGGGGATGTGGTCAAGCTCGGCCAAGTACTCTTTACCGACAAGAAGAATCCTGGCGTCAATTTCACTTCACCGGGTACAGGTGTTGTTCTATCCATTAACCGCGGCGCGAAACGAGTTTTGCAGTCTGTTGTTATCGAGCTGAAAGGAGCCGGGCAGGAGACATTTGCACAATACGGTGTTTCCGAATTAAATAATCTGACCGCAGAACAAGTTAAAGAAAATTTATTGGCGTCTGGATTGTGGGCATCCATTCGCACAAGACCCTACGGTAAAATTCCTGCTGTAGACAGCAAACCAAGTTCTATTTTTGTCACGGCAATTGATACCAGCCCTTTAGCGGCCGATCCGGCGGTTATTATTAAAGAGCGTGGCAATGATTTTACAAACGGCTTGGCGGTGATTTCCAGACTAACTGAAGGTAAAACTTACGTTTGTAAAGCTACCGGTGCGGATATTCCGACAGGCAGTGCAAATTCAGTAGAGGTTGCTGAATTTTCCGGCCCCCATCCTGCCGGTTTACCTAGCACCCATATTCACTTTGTTGATCCCGTAAATATAGAGAAATTTGTTTGGCACCTGAATTATCAGGCGGTTATGGCAATTGGCTCATTGTTTACGACAGGCAAAATAAATATCGAAAGGGTTGTTTCATTGGCTGGCCCGACCGTCAAAAAACCAAGATTAATTCGCACTCGTGTAGGCGCTAACATCAATGACCTGGTTGATGGCGAGCTGGAAAATGTTGAAAACCGGGTGATTTCAGGTTCAGTGCTGTATGGACATCTCGCTGCAGACTGGTCGGCTTTTCTGGGTTGTTACAGCAATCAGATTTCAGCCTTGCAAGAAGGTCGTCATCGTGAATTATTCGGCTGGCTTGTTCCCGGCGATAATAAATATTCAGCCATGAATGTTTATACCTCCAGCATGTACCGCGACACGTACCGCAAATTCCGCTTAACGACCGATAAAAACGGCAGTAACAGGGCGATTGTTCCTGTCGGCGTTTATGAAACGGTCATGCCTATGGACATTTTGCCGACACCGCTGCTGAAAGCACTGGTTATTGGCGACACAGATCAGGCTCAATTATTAGGTTGTTTGGAACTTGATGAGGAAGATGTCTCCTTATTTACATTTGTGGATCCAGGCAAACATGACTTCGGTCCTGTTCTGAGAGCGAATTTAACTAAAATTGAGAAGGAAGGATAATGTCGGCTAGAGAAATTTTAGATAGCATAGAGCCGCATTTTACAAAAGGCGGACGATTCGAGAAGTATTACGGTCTCTATGAGATGGTGGATACTTTCATCTATACACCGGCTGATGTAACGCGCGGAACAACTCATGTTCGTGATGGCAACGACCTGAAACGAACCATGACTTTTGTTGTGATCGCAACACTATTTTGCATCTTGATGGCCATGTACAACACCGGCTATCAGGCTAATTTGGCCATGGAATCCATGGGGGTGAGCAAAATAGATAACTGGCGCAGCATCCCGATGATGGTATTTGGCTACAGTACCCTTAACCCATTCTCCAACATGGTTCATGGCGCATTGTACTTCCTGCCTATTTATATCGTGACACTGGCTGTTGGCGGTGTTTGGGAAGTACTGTTTGCAACTGTCCGCGGCCATGAGGTTAACGAAGGCTTTTTGGTTTCCTCGATGCTCTATACCCTGATCATGCCGCCTGATATGCCTTTATGGCAGGTTGCTTTGGGTATCTCATTCGGTATTGTTATCGGCAAGGAAGTATTCGGCGGTACAGGCAAAAACTTCCTGAATCCCGCCTTGACCGGACGCGCGTTTTTATATTTCGCCTATCCGGCCTCTATTTCCGGCGATTCCGTCTGGGTTGCTGTTGATGGTTACACTGCTGCAACGCCGTTAGGTCTGGCCGCAAACGGCGGCCTTGATGCTGTTCATGCTGCTAATTACAGCTGGATGCAAACATTCTTTGGTTTTGAACCGGGCTGTCTGGGTGAGACCTCCACCTTGGCTATTTTGATTGGCGCAGCCTTCCTGCTTTATACCCGCGTTGCATCGTATCGCATTATGGGCGGTGTATTTGCCGGGATGGTGGCAACATCATTGCTGTTTAATATGATCGGCAGTGACACCAATCCCATGTTCGCATTTCCTTGGTACTGGCATTTGACTGTCGGCGGTTTTGCTTTTGGCATGGTTTATATGGCAACCGACCCTGTGAGCGCCGCAATGACTAATACGGGGCGCTGGGTATTTGGCGCTTTGGTTGGATGTATGACCGTGTTAATCAGAGTTGTTAACCCGGCATTTCCGGAGGGCATTATGTTGGCAATTCTGTTTTCCAACATGTTTGCTCCTATCATTGATTACGTTGTAGTTCAGGCCAACATTAGAAGAAGGATGAAACGTCATGCTTGATGAAAAAAAGAAATGTGAGCATTACGAAAAATTTAAAGTATACAGGGATAAGATTCTTGCTTTAGGCAATGATAGTTTAGAAAAAACTATCGCTATTGCGCTTTCTCTTTGTTTGGTTTGTGCGGTTTTTGTTTCTGTTGCAGCTGTTGCCTTGAAACCTCTGCAGGTTCACAACAAAGAACTGGACATGAAGAAGAATATCCTTGATGTTGCCGGTCTGCTTGAAGAAGGCAAGGACATTGATAGTGAGTTTGCAGAAAAAATCGAAGCAAAACTCGTCAATCTGGAAACAGGCGATTACGTTGAGGGTATGGATGCAGCCCAATACGACCAACGCAAAGCCGCAAAAGATCCGGCTCAAAGCGTTGCCATTCCAAAGGATAAAGACATTGCCCATATCCGGGTAAAGGCTAAAGTAGCTAAAGTCTTTCTGGTAAAAGAAGGCGGCGCTATAAAGTCGATTATCCTGCCGATAAATGGCTATGGTTTATGGTCTACCTTGTACGGTTTTCTTTCATTAGAGGCTGATGGACAGACTGTTCAAAGCATCAACTTTTATGATCAAGCTGAAACCCCGGGGCTGGGCGGTGAGGTTGTCAACCCTAACTGGCGTGCCTTATGGAAAGGTAAAAAAGTCTATGCTGAAACCGATCAACCTTCTATGGAAAAAGGATTGATCACTGAGGCTGACGTCGGCGAGCCTGCCTTAAGTCTGATTAAGGGTGTGGTGGATAATACCAAACCAGGTTCTCAATACCAGGTGGACGGCCTTGCCGGCGCAACATTAACCAGTACTGGCGTTACTAACTTGGTTAGATACTGGATGAGCAAAGAAGGTTTTGCGCCGTATATAGCTAAAGTAAGAGCAGGGGGGGAATCATGAGTGAGATTTTAAACAACGAAACAAAAAAAGTACTGATTGAGCCGTTGGTTGATAACAACCCTATTACTTTACAAGTTCTGGGTATCTGTTCGGCGCTAGCGGTTACCTCACAGATGTCAACTTCGCTGATTATGGCGCTTGCTTTGACTTTGGTGACGGCGTTTTCCAGTGCGGCAATCAGTGCAATCAGAAATCATATTCCAAGCAGTATCCGGATTATTGTGCAAATGATCATTATCGCTTCATTGGTTATCGTGGTTGACCAGATATTGAAAGCCTTCGCTTATGAAGTCAGCAAGCAGCTATCGGTATTCGTCGGTTTGATTATCACCAACTGTATCGTTATGGGTCGCGCCGAAGGTTATGCGATGAAAAACCCGCCGTTGGAAAGTTTTATGGACGGTATCGGTAACGGTTTGGGTTATAGCTTGATTTTAATTATCGTGGCATTTTTCAGGGAACTGTTCGGTTCCGGCAAATTGCTCGGTGTTGAAATTATCAAGTTGTCAAAAGATGGCGGCTGGTATGATCCAAATGGCTTGATGCTGTTACCACCAAGCGCGTTCTTTATCATCGGCTTGATCATCTGGGGCGTCCGCCAATGGAAGCCTGGTCAAGCTGAAAAGGCAGATTTCAAAATCATGTCGATTTCTCATGGTGAAGGAGGGCATCACTAATGGAAGCTTATATCAGTTTATTTGTAAAAGCGGTTTTTATTGAAAACCTGGCGCTTTCCTTCTTTTTGGGAATGTGTACATTCCTGGCGGTTTCAAAGAAAATTTCAACCGCTATGGGTTTAGGCATAGCCGTAATGGTCGTGCAGGCCATTACCGTTCCGGCCAATAACTTCGTTTACCACACCTTATTAAAGGAAGATGCCTTATCTTGGATGGGTATTACCGGTGTAGATTTAAGCTTTTTAGCTTTATTAAGCTGTATCGGTATGATTGCCGCCTTGGTTCAAATCCTGGAAATGATTTTGGATAAATTCTTTCCTGCCTTGTATTTTGCCTTGGGCGTATTTCTTCCATTGATCACTGTAAACTGTGCGATTCTTGGCGGCAGTTTATTCATGATCGAGCGCGACTATAACTTCGGCGAAAGCGTCACTTATGGTGTTGGCAGTGGATTAGGCTGGGCGCTGGCTATTACGGTTATGGCCGGCGTGCGCGAAAAACTTAAATACAGTGATATACCAGCAGGTTTACAAGGTCTGGGCATTACATTTATTACTGCGGGTCTGATGTCTCTTGGCTTCATGGCTTTCTCTGGAATTCAACTTTAAGAAGGTATCGTAATGCTGGAAATTGCATTAGGGATTATTATTT
>JBAZWN010000040.1:0-23379 GCA_041660285.1 Methylobacter sp. | reverse complement strand
CTCCACCCTGGAGCTCTGCCATGACTTTAGTCAATGCAGCGGTTAAAGTGGTCTTGCCATGATCGACGTGGCCGATTGTGCCAACGTTAACGTGGGGCTTGGTACGTGAGAATTTTTCTTTGGCCATTAAAATACACCTTCAATAATCAACACAACACATGGAGCTCATAACCGGATTTGAACCGGTGACCTCTTCCTTACCAAGGAAGTGCTCTACCTACTGAGCTATATGAGCTTAATTTCAGAATATGGAGCGGGTGATGGGAATCGAACCCACGTGATCAGCTTGGAAGGCTGGAGTTCTACCATTGAACTACACCCGCAGATATTTTTAATTAGATGGTGGAGGGGGGAGGATTCGAACCTCCGAAGGCAGAGCCGGCAGATTTACAGTCTGATCCCTTTGGCCGCTCGGGAACCCCTCCGTTATCGGATTAGCAAAGCATTATCTTTTATATAGCAAACCCTGTCAATTAATTATTTGGCGCAATATATTCATTTCATTCTTGGCGATCATGAATTTAATTTATTCATCACTACCGACATATCGCCCGAGATCATTTGCCCAACATAGCCATTAGCTCGATCAAAAGCAGACAATATGGACTCCCACTCATTTTTCGAAGGATTTGACAGCACGAAATCCGCAACCGCCTCGCCCTTGGAAGGCCGGCCAATGCCGACCCTTAGCCGATAAAACTCTTTTGACCCCAAATGAGCAATAATATCTCTCAAACCATTATGCCCGGCGTGACCGCCATCTTTTTTTAGTTTCACCATGCCGACATCGAAATCAAGCTCGTCATGGACAACAAGAATCTCTTCCGGAGACAATTTATAGTAGCGGGCGACTTTGCCTACGGACTGACCGCTCCGATTCATGAATGTACTCGGCTTTAACAGCATTACCTTGCCAGCCGAACAGCCGCACTCCGCCAATATGCCATCAAACCTTGACTCATTAACCCACGCACAACCCAACTCAGACGCCAAATCGTCTAAAAACAAAAACCCGGCATTATGCCGGGTTTTTTCGTACTGCCGACCCGGATTACCCAGGCCAACTATAAGCTTAATCATGTATTATTTTTCAGGCTCTTCTGAAACATCATCCTTGCTCGCCTTTGAAGCCATCATTGATGCAACAGGATGATCATGTTCAGGCCCATGAGACAACGCCACAACCTCAACACCAGCTGGCAAAACAAGGTCAGAAAGATGCACCGACTCACCGATATCCAAACCCGCCAGATTCACTTCAATAAAATCAGGCAATGCGGATGGCAAACAAGAAACCTCAACATCAATCATGGCATGAGCCACAATACCGCCCTTCTTACCGCCGACAGATGTATGCTCATTAAGAAAATGCAATGGGACATGAACCTTTACCACATCCGCCATATTCACCCGCAGGAAATCTAAATGCAGGATTCTAGCTTTAGCAGGGTGACGCTGAACACCTTTTAAAATTGCTTTCTCTGTTTTTCCATCAACGTTAACATCCAAAACATGCGAATAAACCGCTTCGTGCTCAAGATGTTTAATGACTTCATTATGATTTAACGAGAGCATTTGCGGCTCACCATGCCCACCGTAAATTACTGCCGGCACATTACCTTGGCGACGCACACTTCTTGCCGCGCCCTTACCCGACTTACCGCGACTTTCGGCAACAAACTCAAATACGTTAGACATTTTCCCCTCAACTCCGTGCTTTCAAGCACACACATTAAATTATATCAATCTACAGCTATCAATCGACGTAGAGCGAACTAACAGACTCGCCAACAGCTATACGCCTTATGGTTTCAGCCAGCATTTCCGCGACACTTAACTGCCTTATTTTGCCCAAGCCAATAGCTTCCTGGCTCAATGGTATGGTATCGGTAACAACCAATTCGTCAAGGCTTGAGCCGCTTAAATTCCTCAAAGCCGCACCGGATAACACCGCATGCGTACAATAAGCCACCACTTTGATCGCTCCATGCTTCTTTAACGCTTCTGCGGCATGACACAAAGTACCCGCCGTATCGACCAAATCGTCAATTAATACACAACTACGGCCGTCAACATCGCCAATTATGTGCATAACTTCTGCAACATTAGCCTTTGGCCTCCGCTTATCTATAATTGCAAGATCAGCGTCATCCAAACGCTTGGCAAGCGCGCGCGCTCTGACAACACCACCGACATCCGGCGAAACAACAATCAAATCCTGATATTTCTGCCGCCACACATCACCAAGAAGAATGGGTGAGGAATAGACATTATCAACCGGTATATCAAAAAAACCCTGGATCTGGTCTGCATGCAAGTCCACCGTTAAAACCCGGTCCGCACCTGCCTGCTCAATCATTTTTGCAACCAGCTTTGCACTAATCGGCACGCGAGCTGATCGCGATCTTCTATCCTGCCGCGCATAACCATAATATGGCATTACGGCTGTAATTCGTGACGCTGAAGCTCGGTGAAGAGCGTCCATCATCACGAGCAACTCCATTAAGTTCTCATTTGTTGGCGAGCAAGTCGGCTGAATAACAAAAACATCCTTCCCCCGGACATTTTCTTCTATTTCCACCGCAACCTCTCCATCGCTAAATCTGCCGACGGTCGCCATTCCCAGGCGCATATTGAGCTTCTTTACTATACCTTCTGACAAAGCCAGATTAGCATTTCCAGAAAACACCATCACAGAGGTGTCACTCATTCAAGCACTCCCAATAGAATTTGACTTAGTGGAGGTAAATGGCTGGGCCGCAAGGATTCGAACCTTGGTATGCGGAGATCAAAACCCCGTGCCTTACCGCTTGGCGACGGCCCAATAATCAAGATATACACTTACTACTTTTCAGCTTTGAAAACAAAGGTGATTCATTTATGCCTTTGGCCAGATAAACTTGCCACTTATTTTTAAGTGACTCGTATGCGCTGATTGCAGCCTCTTCCGAATCAAACTGAGCAAAAACACAAGCCCCCGTACCCGTCAATCTCGCCTCTGAAAATCGAGACAAATCAGCCAGAGCACCTTCAACAGCTTGGTATCGCTCGCGAACCACCCCAAGACAATCGTTTTGGTGCTGACCCGCTATAAAGTCGGCTATTTTGATTGATTTGCTATTGCGTGTCAAATCTTTAGCTGAAAATATTTCCTTTGTATCCACATGACAATCCGGCTTTATAACTATGATCCACTGCTCTGGAATGTTAATTTTTTCAAGCTTTTCACCAACGCCTTCAGCCCATGCAGAATACCCATACACGAACACAGGAACATCTGCGCCCAAAGCCAATCCCAGCTGCATCAATTTTTCCAGCGATAATTGCAGCCCCCATAACTCATTCAATACCACCAGAGTCGTTGCCGCATCAGAGCTGCCGCCGCCAAGCCCTCCCCCCATAGGCAGATTCTTTTCCACCTCAATGCACACGCCCTGTTCACAGCCCGTTTCCGCTTTCAACAGATTTGCCGCCCTAACCGTCAAATCATCCGCCTCGGGAACGCCGGGAATGGGCTTTTTCAAACTAACGCGCCCGTCGGCTACCGGATGAAATATTATCCAGTCGCACAAGTCTATAAATTGGAAGACTGTCTGCAACAAATGATACCCATCGCTCCTTTGACCGGTAATCCGCAGCATTAAGTTCAATTTTGCCGGCGCAGGCCATCTTTCCGCCCATGCAGCCTGATTATCTTGTTTTTGTGTCATTTAAAATCCAATGATCTATGATTACTTTTAACTTGACCTGATCATTCATAACTGTGATTTTGCGCGGCATTGACTCACCATCAACAGACTGCATCTGCTTGTATTCGTTCAGCCATCTTGCCTGGTTAAAACCGGCGGCTGTTTCTTGAAACGATTGAGCCGGTTCCGGCAAGCCCACCACCCAGTAACGCAAGGACTGTACGGGGACAATCAGTCCTAATTGCTGATTAATAAACTCTTCCGGCCGTGTTGATGTTTGCACATCATTACCACCCCTATCTATCGTAACAACATTGCCTGTTAACTGAATAACAACAGCCCCTTGACCCAGCGGCCCGGATAATTTTATTTTCTCCTCGCCAGGCCCATGTTCCCAGGCTATATTCGCCGACCAGGAATCTTTTTGCCCGGTTAACGCCAACCGGCCTTCAAACGACCAATGCTCCAATTCATAAAGATGAAGCCTTGCCGCCCTTGAATAATGGGCATCCGGCTCAACGGGGGCAAAGGAACAAGCTGACATCAAAAATGCCAAACAAGTCCAAACAAACAACTTTCCTTTAAAACGCAACACGCTATTCTGCGCTATTCAATATTCTTTGTTGAAAATCCAGAAGATACTCATCATCCGGCGCATTTTTTATTGCCTTGGAAAACAGTTTCCTGGCTTCCTCTTTCCTGCCCAAAGCCCACAATACTTCGGAAAGATGCGCCGCTATTTCGGCCTCCTGCTGCTTTGCATAGGCCCGTTCAAGGTAGTCCAGCGCTTGTCCAAGCTTCCCCAGCTTAAACTGCAGCCAGCCAAAACTATCCATAATTACAGCCTCATTCGGCTGTAATTTGAGCGCATGTTGCAGATATTTTTCTGCTTCAGCATAACGGTCAGCATGATCCAGCAAGGTATATCCCAATGCATTTAAAGCCTCAGCATCATCCGGGTATTTGACCAATATCTTCTTCAGATCGGCCTCCAGCACATCCGGCTTATTGATGCGCTCCGCCATCAATGCACGAGTATATAGCAAGTCTTTTTGATCCGGATATCCAGCCAATGCATCGGTCAACAAATTAAAAGCTTTTTCATATTGTTCTCGCTGACTGAACAATCCAGCCTGCATCAAAATAATACGCAGCTTTTGTTTTGGAAACCGGTCCTGCATCAGATTCAACCGCAAACCAGCCTCATCAAACTCCTTATCTTTTATAAGCAGTGAAACCGCCGAAATCGCCGACTCGAAAACAAAAGGCTCATCAGTCACCTTGTCAAACCAGACCAGCGCCTTTTTCGTATGCTCACGTTTTTCTTCGATTTTACCCAAATAGAAACTTGCCTGACTTTGCCACTCAGGCTGTTCAAGCAGCGCTTTGAAAATATCTTCAGCCTTCCCATCTTTACCTAACTGCAAATACACTAATGCCAAAGCAATCTGACTTTCTATATCCTTCGGATTGGCCGAAACAATTCCCTTATAAACCTCACCTGCCGCTTCATATTCCGCTGTCTTTATTAACACCTGCGCCAACAATTTTTTGATTTTGTTGTCATCCGGATATTTAGCAGATGTATTCCTTAGCAAGGTTTTTGCCTTATTGAAATCCCCTGAAAACACCGCTATCTGGGCTTGAAAAATAAGCGCATCATCCCAGTCCGGCTGAATATTCAACGCCTGCTGCACTTTCTTTTCAGCCAATGCGCTGTCTTTCATTTGCATAGCCAATAATGACTGTACAAAATACACCGCAGCCTGGTCGGGATTTTCTAACGATACCGCATCCAGCACTTCGTAAATAAAATCTGCCTTTCCGTCTTTTTGCAGAATATTTGCCAGCTCAAGCACCGATTTTTCGAATCCTGCCGGATCAGCTTTCAGCAATACATTCAAGTGATCAACAGCTGCCTGCTTATTCCCAGACCTCAATGCAGATAACGCTGCAATTTTTCTTGCCGTCAAATTTTCAGGGTCCTGGATCAGCCATAAAGAAACAGCCTCATCCGTTTTCTTATCATCCTTCATGTACATGGCAATTTTTGCGGCCCTTTCTGCAAATCTTGGGTCGCTAACGCGCTTAGCCACTTCCATGTAGCCCTCCAGCGCAATCCCATATTGTCCTCTTTGCCCCGCAAGCTCTGCCGCCAGCAGCATGTACAGCACATCAGGATCAATAGCTGTTTTTACTTCATTTTGTTGGTTTTTCCCTTGAGGTTCAGCTATTTTAACTGCCTCATCCGGCGTCCCCGGCTTTTCCAGAAAACCGGCGCAGCCATTAAGAAAAACAAGGATTATTATTGAAAACAATCTTAAAATTAACACGGGCGTCCTATTTATTTCTCAATATTCAATTGTTATAGATTATCAGAAAAATCAGTAGATTCAGACAGATGATTTATTCCATTTGGATAAAGCCGCTATATTTCTTTAAAATACACAGACATAATGTTTGTTAAAAGTCTGATCTATTATAAAACTTTAATCAACTGTGTAATGCTGAACGCTTAATTAAATACGTTGATATACAAAAAACTCGATTACAACGACATTATTGCCACTAACTAAACACCAAATCTTCGACACCATGACACTTCTTGCAGTAGGGATCAATTACAATACCGCGCCGGTTTCGGTTCGAGAGCGCCTGTCATTCCCTGCCGAAATCCTGGAATCGTCGCTACAGGAACTATGGCGCCTGAAAGAAATAAGCGAAGCCGCCATTCTTTCAACCTGTAACCGTACCGAGTTTTACTGCACCTCAACAACTGCGAACCAGCAAATCCTGATTGACTGGGTAGCCCAAAGCCGGAATATTAACGCCACGGACTTCACACCTTATCTGTACAGCCATACCGACAGATCGGTGTGCCGCCACATGTTTCGGGTGGCTTGCGGCCTGGACTCCATGATTCTTGGCGAGCCCCAAATCCTGGGCCAAATGAAAACAGCCTATCAAGCCGCTTACGACGCAGGCACCTTAGGCAAACGCTTGGGCAGGCTTTTTCAGCACACCTTTACCGCCGCAAAAAAAGTGCGCACCGATACCGCCATTGGCTCCAGCCCCGTCTCGGTTGCCTTTGCCGCGGTGCAACTGGCGCAGCAAATCTTCGACAAACTCAGCGAGCAGACTGCTCTGCTGATCGGCGCTGGCGAAACCATAGAACTGACAGCGCGGCACCTGTCCCAGCAAGGCATAGGCCGCATCATTATTGCCAACCGCACTTACGCCAAGGCGCACACCCTGGCTGCCCAGTTCAACGGCTATGCCATTGCCTTGTCCGAAATACCCACCCATCTGGCTGAAGCAGACATCGTCATCTCTTCGACAGCCAGTCAACTACCCATCCTGGGCAAGGGCCGCGTTGAAAGCGCTCTTAAAAAACGCAAGCATAAACCGATGTTCATGGTAGACCTTGCCGTACCCCGGGATATTGAGGCGGAAGTCGAACAGCTCAGAGACGTTTATCTTTACACGGTTGACGACCTGCAAAACACGATCAACCAGAACATGGACTCGCGCCGCCAGGCGGCAGAACAGGCTGAAGAAATCATCGACACGCAAGTGGATCATTTTGTAGCCTGGCTACGCGTCCAGGGCGCACAATCAACCATTCAGGATTACCGGTCTCAGGCCGAACAATCACGGGATGAAGCCCTGCAAAAAGCATTAGCCCTGCTGAAAAGCGGCGCCCCTCCAGAGGAAGCCCTTAATCGCCTGGCTTACAGCCTGACCAACAAACTGCTTCATACGCCCAGCACGCAAATCAGGGAAGCCGCCGAAAACGAAAGGCATGACCTGATTGCCGCTGCCCGCGAAATTTTTAAATTAACAAAACCTCAATGAAACCATCCATACAACATAAACTGGAAAGCCTGTGCGAACGCTATGACGAAATCGCAGCATTGCTTTCAGAGCCTGAAGTACAGGGCAATCAAAACAAATTCCGCTCCTTAAGCCAGGAATACGCTCAAATCAATCCCTTGGTTGATTGCTACAAACGCTATGAGCAGACCTTGGCAATGCTAGCCTCAGCCAAAGAAATGGCCAGCGACAGCGACCCTGAACTGAGGGAATTAGCCAAAGAAGAGGTAAGCGAGGCGGAAGACAAAATAGAAACGCTCGACCATGAATTGCAACTGTTATTGCTGCCTAAAGATCCCAATGATAACCGCAACATTTTCATAGAAATACGCGCCGGGACGGGCGGCGATGAAGCGGCGATTTTCTCCGGCGATCTGGCCCGCATGTATCAGCGCTATGCCGAAAGAAAAGGCTGGCAAACAGAAATCATCAACGAAAGCCACGGCGATCATGGCGGCTACAAGGAAGTCATCCTGCGCGTTTCGGGCAAGGATGTTTATTCGCAATTAAAATTCGAGTCCGGCGCGCACCGCGTGCAACGCGTGCCTGAAACCGAATCGCAAGGCCGCATCCATACCTCGGCCTGCACCGTCGCCATCATGCCGGAAGTCGAGGAAGTCGATGCCATCGACATAAACCCGGCTGACCTCAAGGTCGACACCTTCCGCTCCTCAGGCGCCGGAGGACAGCATATCAACAAAACCGAGTCCGCCATACGCATCACCCACATTCCGACCGGCGTGGTGGTGGAATGCCAGGACGAGCGATCGCAACACAAAAACCGAGCCAGAGCCATGTCCCTGCTGGCATCGCGTCTCTTATCCGCAGAACAGGAAAAACATCACGCCGAACAATCGGCCACCCGCAAACTGCAAGTCGGCAGCGGCGACCGCTCCGAACGCATCCGCACCTACAATTACCCGCAGGGGCGGTTGACCGATCACCGCATCAACTTAACGCTGTATAAACTTGATGAAATCATGCAAGGCGGACTGGAGCATGTTGTCCAGCCGCTGATCAGCGAACACCAGGCGGAACTGCTGACCCAGCTGGGCGAAGACTAAGCCGCATGCACAGCATAAAATCCGTGCTAGCCGCCGCCGCTAACGCACTGGCATCGAGCTCTGATTCGGCGGCATTGGATGCCGAAATTTTATTGGGGCTGACGCTTGATAAGGAACGCTCCCATCTTCGCGCCTGGCCGGATAAGCAGCTAGAATCCGACCAGATAAACGCTTTTTTGTCGCTGGTTCAACGCCGCCAGCAAGGCACGCCCATCGCCTATATCACCGGCAGCCGGGAGTTCTGGTCACGCGACTTTCACGTCACGCCTGACGTGCTGATCCCCAGGCCCGACACCGAACTGCTTATTGAACTCAGCTTGAAATTAATACCAAAAGATAAAACCGTCAAAATCATTGACCTAGGCACCGGCTCCGGCATCATCGCCATCACGCTGGCCGCAGAATGCCCATCCGCAGAAGTCAGCGCAGCCGATTTTAGCCTGCCCGCACTGCGCATAGCCCAACTCAATGCCGGCAAGCACAACGTCAGCCGCATCAATTTTTACCACAGCGATTGGTTTACCAATATTCCCGTCAGCCAATTCAGCCTGATCGTCAGCAACCCGCCTTATATTGCGGAAGACGACAGCCATCTACAGCAAGGCGATGTCCGGTTTGAG
Organism: Methylobacter sp.; assembly: GCA_041660285.1. GTDB lineage: Bacteria > Pseudomonadota > Gammaproteobacteria > Methylococcales > Methylomonadaceae > Methylobacter_A. The sequence goes on along the minus strand of JBAZWN010000040.1, from coordinate 14,133 downwards.
CCCCAAACGGCATTGCGCGCCGCAGAACAGGGACTTGGCGACATTAGAATCATCGCCGGCGCTGCCCGCAGCTATCTGGAACACGGCGGGCATTTATTGATTGAACATGGCTACAACCAGCAACAACAGGTTCAGGCCATATTCCAAGACTTCCATTACGACAATGTCCAGACTTACACCGACTTATCGGGGCAACCGCGGGTCACTTATGGACAATGGCATCAATAAGCACTACATTTAAAAAGTATTCTTAATTAAGCGACCCAATATGAGCCAGGAAAACATTCAAATTCCCCGCAAAATAACCAATCAATTATTGCATCTTGCGCAAATCTCGCCGGATCTTGAGATATGCGGACTGATCGGCGGCAAGAATGGCTTGCCCACCAGCTGCTATCCGGTCAAGAACAACTCAGAACACCCTCAGCAACGTTTCCAGCTTGATGCCGCGCAGCAAATTGCGGCCATGTCGAGAATGCGCGAGTCAGGGGAAGAGCTTTTCGCCATCTATCATTCCCACCCGGCCGCACCCGCACAACCGTCGATTACCGACCTGGAGCAAGCCGCCTACCCTGACGCGCTTTACCTGATCATTTCGCTCAATACCAAAGGCATCCTGGAATTGCGCGGCTTTAAAATAGAGAACAAGACGGCCAACGAAATCGGGCTGTCACTGAGCGAAGATTAGCACTCAGCCAACACTGCTTACTTCAGCTTGTCCTTGAGCATTTTATTCACTTCGCCGGGATTAGCCTTGCCCTGCATCTCTTTCATGACCTGCCCGACAAAAAAGCCGAACACTTTATCCTTGCCGCTGCGGTATTGCTCGACCTGATCCTGATTATCGGCAATGATCTTGTCGATAATAGCCTCTATCGCGCCGGTATCGGTGATTTGCTTCAGGCCTTTGGCTTCGATGATTGCATCGGCTGACGAATCGCTCTGCCACATGTCCTCGAACACCTGTTTGGCGATTTTGCCGGAAATGGTGTTGTCGGCTATGCGCACCAGCAAACCCGCCAGACGCTGGTGGCTGACCGGAGAATCGGTGATTTCCAGCCCGGCTTTGTTCAGTGCAGCCGAAAGGTCGCCGGTCACCCAGTTGGCGCAAATTCTGGCTTCGCAAGCCGATTCCTTGACCACGGCTTCGAAATAATCCGCCAGCTGCCGGGAGGAAGTCAGCACCGTCGTGCTCTCGTCATCCAGGGCATATTGATCTTTAAAGCGCTGTTTTTTGGCATCCGGCAATTCCGGCAACTCGGCTTTTATTTGCGCCTTGAAGGCATCGTCAATAAACACCGGCAACAGGTCGGGATCGGGGAAATACCTGTAATCATTGGCTTCTTCCTTGCTGCGCATGGAGCGGGTCTCATCCTTGACGGAATCATACAGCCGCGTTTCCTGAACCACCTTACCGCCGCTTTCTATCAGGTCAATCTGCCGCTCGATTTCGTGATTGATGGCTTTTTCGACGAATTTGAACGAGTTGATGTTTTTAATTTCAGCGCGGGTGCCAAATTCTTTCTGGCCTTTAAGGCGCACGGATACGTTGGCGTCGCAGCGGAACGAGCCTTCCTGCATGTTGCCGTCGCAGATGCCCAGATAGCGCACCAGTTCATGCAGCTTTCGCATATAGGCCACGGCTTCTTTGGCGGAACGCATATCCGGCTCGGAGACGATTTCCAACAACGGCGTGCCGGCGCGGTTTAAATCAATGCCGGTCAAGCCGTGAAAATCCTCATGCAAGGATTTCCCCGCATCCTCTTCCAGATGGGCACGGGTGACGCCAATGCGCTTGACGACGCCGTCAACCTCAATGTCCAGATGCCCCACGCCGACAATCGGCAGTTCCATCTGGCTGATTTGATAGCCTTTGGGCAAATCCGGATAAAAATAGTTTTTTCTGGCGAAAACTGAATAAGGCGCGATGTGCGCTTCTATTCCCATGCCGAAGATGACCGCCATGCGCACGGCTTCCTTGTTCAATACCGGCAAGACGCCCGGCAGACCCAAGTCAACCGCGCAGGCTTGCGTGTTCGGTTCCGCACCATAGGCGGTGGATGCGCCGGAAAAGATTTTTGATTTTGTTGCAAGTTGGGCGTGGATTTCCAAGCCTATTACCGCTTCCCATTTATAATCCATCTGCCTGCTCCTTACTCAAAACCTTTGGGAATGTGTTGATGCCAGTCCGTCACCTGCTGATAGCGGTGAGCAATATTCAACAGCCTGTCTTCGGAAAAATAATTGCCGATGATTTGCAAGCCGACGGGCATGCCTTTGACAAATCCTGCGGGAACCGACATGGCGGGAACGCCGGCGAGGTTAATGGCGATGGTGTAAATATCAGACAAATACATTTCAATGGGGTTGCCGATTTTCTCGCCTATGCCGAATGCCACACCCGGCGCTACCGGCCCCATGATGACATCGACTTCCGCCAAGGCGTTTTTGAAATCTTCGCTGATCAGGCGGCGGACTTTTTGCGCTTTTATATAATAAGCATCGTAATAGCCCGCAGATAAGGCATAAGTGCCCATCAAAATGCGGCGCTTAACTTCCTTGCCGAAACCTTCGCCGCGCGAACGGGTGTACAAGTCAGTTAAATCGGCCGGATTTTCACAGCGGTAGCCGTAACGCACGCCATCAAAGCGCGACAGGTTGGCGGAGCATTCAGCCGGAGCGATCACATAATAAGCAGGGATGGCCAGCTTAAGATTAGGCATGGAGACTTCTTTGATTTCCGCGCCCAATTTCCGGTATTCGTTAACGGCATTTTCAATCATTGCCGCAACATCGCTATTTAAACCCTCGCCAAAGAATTCTTTGGGCAGACCGATCTTCAGGCCGTCGAGACTGTTATTCAGTCCGGCCAGATAATCAGGCACAGGCTGATCGACGCTAGTTGAGTCTTTCGCATCAAAACCGGCCATCGTTTGCAGCATGATGGCCGCATCCTCAGCACTGCGCGCCATCGGCCCGCCCTGGTCCAGACTGGAGGCATAAGCAATCATGCCGTACCGGGACACCCGCCCGTAAGTGGGTTTCAAGCCGGTGATGCCGCAAAGGGCTGCGGGCTGGCGTATTGAGCCGCCGGTATCGGTTCCTGTCGCGCAAACCGCAAGCCGCGCCGCTACCGCTGCCGCCGAACCGCCAGACGAACCGCCCGGAACGGTGTTGGTATCCCAGGGGTTTTTGACCGCCCCGTAATAACTGGTTTCATTCGATGAGCCCATGGCAAACTCGTCCATATTGAGCTTACCCAGCATTACGGTGCCGACGTTATTGAATTTCTCCACAACCGTTGCGTCATAAGGGGCAATGAAATTATCCAGTATTTTAGAGCCGCAGGTCGTTTTGACACCCTGCGTGCAAAAAATATCTTTTTGCGCAACCGGTATGCCGGTTAACCACTCCGCTTTACCGCTAGCAATTATGGCATCGGCCGCTTTGGCATTCTGCAAAGCCAAATCTTCTGTGACTGTAATATAAGAATTCAGTGAGCTGTGCTGTTTGATCCGGTCTAAAAACGACTGCGTCAACTCTACGCTTGAAAATTCACCTGAACGCAAACCCTTGGCCAGATCTGCAATTGTTTTATTATGCATTTGTGGTATTCCCTTTACTCTATTACTTTCGGCACCAGGTAAAGTCCCGCTTCGACTTGTGGCGCAATCGCCTGAAATTTTTCGCGGCTATTCTGCTCTGTTACTTCATCAGATCTCAATCTTTGCACCTGATCCAACGGATGGGCCATAGGAATAATGTTATCCGTATCAAGATCACTCATTTGCGTCATTAAATCCAGCATCCCGGACAAATCTTTTGCATAAGATTCGACATCTTGATCATCAATTCCCAATCGCGCTAAATGCGCAATTTTCTTCACATCACCCGCCGTTAAAGCCACTATCTAAACTCCCAATAAAAAATTTCAAAGATTTTATATCATTACGATTATAATACTTTATATCTTGCTCAAATGCCCGCTTGATTGATAAAGTAGCGCTATTTCATTTCCCCTCAGAGGATACAAACAAAAATGTTCAAACGAATTCGAGGTCTTTTTTCCAACGATCTATCGATTGACTTAGGAACCGCCAACACATTGATCTACATTCCCGGCCAGGGAATTGTGCTTAATGAGCCTTCAGTTGTTGCCATCAAAGAGGATAGGGTCCGCGGCTCAAAAACCATTGCGGCTGTCGGCATCGATGCGAAACGCATGCTGGGACGTACACCCGGCAACATCACGGCGATCCGCCCGTTAAAAGACGGCGTAATCGCTGACTTTGCCGTCACTGAACGGATGCTGCGTTTTTTTATTGAAAAAGTACATAAGAGCAAATTACTACGCCCTAGCCCTCGCATTTTAATCTGCGTCCCTTGCGGCTCAACACAGGTTGAGCGCCGTGCCATTAGAGAATCTGCCGCAATGGCTGGCGCGCGTGAAGTGTTTTTAATTGAAGAGCCTATGTCTGCCGCTATTGGCGCCGGCCTGCCCGTCGACGAAGCTTGCGGCTCGATGGTTCTGGACATTGGCGGCGGCACATCCGAAGTTGCGGTCATATCAATCAACGGCATCGTCTATTCGTCCTCTGTCCGTATCGGCGGCGACCGCTTTGACGAAGCCATTATCAATTATGTGCGCAGAAACTACGGCACATTAATCGGCGAAGCGACTGCTGAAAGAATAAAGCATGAAATCGGCACCGCTTACCCCGGCAGTGAAGTCAGGGAAATAGAAGTTAAAGGCCGCAATCTGGCGGAAGGCGTGCCGCGCAGTTTTGCCTTAAACAGCAATGAGATTCTGGAAGCATTGCAGGAGCCTCTATCCGGCATAGTTGGCGCTGTGAAACTGGCGCTGGAACAAACTCCCCCTGAACTTGGATCGGATGTTGCCAATCGCGGGATATTCCTGACTGGCGGTGGTGCATTATTGAAAGATATTGACCGACTGATATCCGAAGAAACAGGGTTGCCGGTCTACATTGCCGATGATCCGCTAACCTGTGTTGCCCGGGGCGGCGGCATAGTTCTGGAAATGCTGGATAAAGAAGGCAGACTGCCTTTTGCTGTAGAGTAGACTCGCACAACTATTAAACCGTTTATTCTAGCTGCGACCGGAGTGCCGATCCCGGTCGCTTCATTTTTAACTGGCAAGAGGCACCCGCTATAAAACTTTTATTTGCCACCGGCCCATCAATAAACACCCGCCTGTTAGTGGCAATAATTGCTTCTGTTGCTTTGCTGGTAACCGAATACAGAAGCCATCGCTTGGATCCGCTACGCGCCACCACATCCTTTCTTGTCGACCCATTAAAATATCTGGTCGACTTACCAACGACACTGATTGAGCAGACTGTCGATTCCGTTAGCTCATACACGGCGCTAAAACAAGAAAACGACAGATTGCGCCAGGAACAGTTCATCGACAAAACCCGGCTGCTTAAATTTGATGCGCTGGAAAAAGAAAACATCCATCTGCGCGCCTTATTGGAAAACTCATTTAAACTCGGTGAGCAAGTGCTGGTCGCGGAATTGCTGTCGATCAACATGGCGCCTTATGAGAACATCGTCGTGGTCAACAAAGGCACCCGCTTTGGCGTTCACCCCAAACAGCCTGTGCTTGACGCAAACGGTGTTGTCGGGCAGGTTTTCCGGTCCTTGCCGCTCAGCTCCGAAATCATGCTGATTACCGACCCGAATCATGCCATTCCGGTACAAGTCAATCGTAATGGCCTGCTGACCATTGCCGTCGGCAGCGGCCAACTGAACAAGCTTAACTTACCCTTTTTATCTAATAATGCGGATATTCGCCCTGGCGACTTATTAATCACATCCGGCTTGGGCGGTACGTTCCCGCCAGGCTATCCGGTTGGCATTGTGGATGACTTCACTCCTATGTCCGACAAACCTTTTGCCAACATTACCGCCACCCCCAAATCCATGTTGGACCGGAACAGAGAGTTATTAATCGTCTGGAGCGACTCGACCCCCATTCCGCTCGCCACACCGCAAGCATCCAAAGAAAAAGCAACCGAAACGCATTCTGATGACCAATCCGCCAAGAGCGGAGTGACACAGGCGCCCAAAGAGGAACAAGCAGGAACAGTCCGTGATGACAAATCCGCAGGGAGCGGATTTGTACGCGAAGCTCCCACAGGGGCACAAGAAGGGACAGCTCGTGATGAATGATTACCATGGCTTTGGCCGCATTATTCTGACCATCATCGTGGCAATGTGCTTAAGAATTATCCCGTGGCCCATTGCTGTTGCCGGCATTAATCCGGACTGGGTTCTTCTGACTCTTATTTACTGGACGCTTGCCGTGCCTGAACGCGTCGGCGTATTTCATGCCTGGACCGTCGGATTGCTCACCGATGCATTGACCGGCAGATTATTCGGGCAATACGCACTCGCTTATTCATTAGTCATCTATTTTTGCCTGATCCTGCACAAACGTTTGCGTCAATTTCCATTGCCTCAACAAAGCGTGTTTATTTTTTTATGCCTGTTATTGACCCAGCTGCTGCTTTTCTGGCTAAAAAATATTCAGACTCCAACTCAATTTCACGTATCTTTCTGGCTTCCGGTTGTTACCGGCACGCTATGCTGGCCTCTTGTTTATACAGCTCTACGCTTTGTTCGTTTAGCGCGGTTTACTAAATAAAACTACATAGCTGTTATGCCTCCTCGCATCTATACTATTAAAGACAATTTAGTAGAGAGCCGTCTATTTCTCAACCGCATCATCGTTGCCTTCATTGTCATCATATTATTGACTGTCGGCCTGATTGTCCGCCTGACTTACCTGCAAATTGCCGGACACGAACATTACGCAACACTGGCAAAAGACAACAGCATTAAAATCGAGCCTTTGGTCCCAACCCGGGGCATTATCTTTGACAGACACGGAAAGATTCTGGCCGAAAACACACAGTCTTTCAGCCTGGAGCTTATTCCTGAACAAATCAGCAACCTTGACGACACGCTGCTCCGCTTAAAAGAGCTGCTGAATATCTCTGACGAAAAAATCGACCAATACCAAAAGCAGCGCAAACGCCAAAAACGCTTTATCAGCACCGCCTTGCTGACAAACATGAGCGACGAGGAAATCGCAAAATTTGCCGTAGCCAGACCTTACTTCCCGGGAGTCGATATTCAGACTCACCTGATCCGGCATTACCCTTATTACGATCTGGCTTCCCACGTTATCGGTTATGTAGGACGCATCAATGAAGCAGAAATGAAATCCCTGCCTGTGGCCGAATATCGCGGCTCCACGCATGTCGGTAAAATAGGCATAGAAAGTACCTATGAAACCGAGCTGCATGGAAAAACAGGTTATGCAGAAATAGAAAAAAACGTACAGTCGCGCACTATTAACACGCTCAACTCAGTTATGCCCTCTCAAGGTGCAAATCTCTATCTGACACTGGATATTGATTTGCAAAAAACCGCCTATGATGCATTAGACACATTCAATGGCGCCGTCATCGCGATTGAAGTTAAAACAGGCGGCGTGCTTGTTTTCGCCAGCCGCCCCGGATTCGATCCCAATCCTTTTGTCATCGGTATAGCCAATGACGCTTATCAAGCGCTGCAAGAGTCCGAGAATCAGCCGCTGTATAACCGTGCGCTCCGGGGACTGTATCCACCCGGCTCGACCATCAAGCCATTCGTAGGACTGGCTGGACTTGAATATAGTGCTATAAACGCCGAACATAAAATCTTCTGCCCCGGCTATTATCAGTTGCCTAATGTCAGTCACCACTACCGGGATTGGAAAAAAGGCGGGCATGGCTCGGTCAATTTAACCGAGGCCATTACCCAATCCTGCGACGTGTATTTCTATAGCCTGGCATCAGCCCTGGGCATAGACCGCATGCACGATTTCTTACAGCAATTTGGCTTTGGTGAAAAATCCGGCATTGACCTGGCGGGGGAAAGAGCCGGGCTACTGCCCTCGCGCGACTGGAAACGCAACCAGAGAAATCAGGCCTGGTATCCGGGAGAAACCCTTATTACGGGTATCGGACAGGGATTTCTTCAGGTCAGCCCGATACAGCTTGCCAGAGCCACCGCAACACTGGCCAATAAAGGCAATGTTGTCACGCCCTTTCTTGTAAACAAAATTGTCAGAGTAGACTCCACCTCGCCTGGCCCGGAAACGCATCAAGGAGCAGTACCGCTCAATGCTGAAAACGTCAATAAAATCATCTCCGCCATGGTCAATGTAGTTCATGACGCACACGGCACCGCCAAAAGCATAGGCAAGGAGATCACTTATCAAATTGCCGGCAAAACGGGAACCGCGCAGGTTTTCAATGTTAAACAGGACGAGAAATATAACGAAAACGACATTGACTTCAAATTACGCGACCATGCCTTATTTATTTCTTTCGCACCGGCGGATGACCCTAAAATTGCCGTTGCCGTCGTTGTCGAACACGGGGGCCACGGTGGCTCAGTTGCGGCACCTATCGCAGGAAAAGTTATTAAGCAATTTTTAGAGGCCGACAATGACGACTGAAACCCGCAGTGAACAATTTCATCCGCCTTCAATTATCGGCAGTATCCTTAGAAAACTGCACATAGACATCCCCCTGTTTATCTGCCTGTTCCTTATTTCCCTGTTAAGCTTTGTTATTCTCTACAGTGCGGGCAGCCAGAATATGGACGTACTCATGCGCCAGGGTGCGCGTGTCGGGTTGGCTTTTCTTTTAATGACGGCATTGGCGCATGTCGATCCTCAGCAGTTTAAACGCTATTCGGCGATACTTTTCGGCATGGGCATTTTTTTGCTGGTTGCGGTGCTGATCCTTGGGCAATTCGGTAAAGGCGCGCAACGCTGGCTGGATCTGGGGATTTTTCGATTCCAACCCTCAGAAATGATCAAAATCACCACGCCCATGATGATCGCTTGGTACCTGGCAGAGCATACGTTGCCGCCAAAACCAACACAGCTACTCATAGCCAGCCTACTTATCATTATCCCAACATTACTGATAGCCAAACAGCCTGACCTGGGAACTGCGCTACTGGTAGCCAGCTCCGGCGCAGCCGTACTGTTTTTTGCCGGCCTTTCCTGGCGCTTCATGCTGGCCATCGGCGCCACACTGGCAGGACTGACGCCTATACTGTGGCATTTTATGCGCCCCTACCAGCGCGACCGGGTGCTCACCTTCTTGAACCCGGAAGCCGACCCATTGGGCAGGGGCTACCATATTATCCAATCGAAAATCGCCATCGGCTCCGGCGGCATCAATGGTAAGGGCTGGTTAGGCAGCACCCAGTCGGAACTGGATTTTTTACCGGAAAGCTCTACCGACTTTATTTTTGCCGTCTTCGCCGAAGAATTTGGTCTTTTCGGCTGCTTGGGCCTATTGGCACTGTACCTGCTGATTATTATCCGTTGTCTGTATATCGCCTCGCAGGCTCAGGACACCTACAGCCGGTTATTAGCCGGCAGCCTGGCCTTTACTTTTTTTGTTTATGTTTTTGTTAACATCGGCATGGTGATAGGCGTCCTGCCCGTTGTCGGCGTTCCATTGCCATTAATCAGCTACGGCGGCACGTCAATAGTGACTTTGCTGGCCGGTTTCGGCATTCTTATGTCAATTCACACTCATAAAAAATTCATACCTCACTAATGAAACTAAAAACTGCCTTAGCCCATATCACGCTTGGTTGCGCCTGTTTAAGCCTCACCGCCTGCGCCGTCACTGAAACAAAAACCTCCGCTCCGGCTCTGACTCACACCCCTTCCCCACACCCTACTGCCGGCAAAGAAACAGATGCCATTAATGCTTTTATCCGGCAAATGGTGGAAAGGCACCAGTTTGACGAATCAGAGCTTCATGCCTTGTTTGATTCCGTCGAGATCAAGAATGACATCCTCAAAAGAATTTCATCTCCATCGGAAGGCTTGCCCTGGTATAAATACCGCAAAATATTTATGACTGAAGCACGCATCAACGCCGGCGTACAATTCTGGCGTGATAACGAACAAGCATTAGCCGCAGCAGAGAAGCAATACGGCGTTCCAGCACAAATCATTATTGCCATCATCGGCGTTGAAACGCTTTATGGGAAAAACACCGGCAATCACCGCGTAATCGATGCCCTGTCTACGCTTGCGTTCGCCTATCCGCCACGCAGCAAATTCTTTACCGGCGAACTCGAGCAATACTTACTGCTCTGCCGTGAGGAAAACATTAATCCCGCAGACCCGTTGGGCTCTTATGCCGGCGCAATGGGCATGCCGCAATTCATGCCCAGCAGTTTCAGGAACTTTGCCGCCGATTTTGATAACGATAACCACCGCGATATCTGGCACAACAAAAGCGATGTCATTGCCAGCATCGCCAATTACTTTGCCAAACATCACTGGCAAGCCGGCCAAGCAATCGCCTTCCCCGCTACAGCCAAAGGCAAAAAATATAAATCGGCATTAAATAAGGATCTTAAGCCAGACTTAACATTGGCCAAGTTAAAATCGCTGCAAATCAAAACATCAAGACCATTACCTGTAAACAATAAAGTAAAACTTCTTGCTTTCGAACAAGAACAAGGCGAAGAACTATGGGTTGCATTGGATAATTTTTATGTCATTACCCGATACAACCACAGTCCTTTATATGCAATGGCTGTTTATCAGTTAAGTCAGGCGATTTTAAATAAAAAGACCTCACCATCATGAATAAACTTATACCCATAATCCTAGTCCTTTTCCTTTGCAGTTGTGCTTCAGAACAAATAAAAACGACAGAGGCTTCAGATCAATCCACGATCACCAATGCCTCCGCACCAAAGCACAAATTCAGATATCTCTCCAGCTCACAGCCCGACAATTCTGATGCGGATGAAGAATCCAGCCAGGAAGAAAGCCTGTTGCCTCGCATTACCCGCTACCTGAAACAAGGCATTGCCTCATGGTATGGGGCCAAGTTTCACGGCAAAAAAACCGCATCCGGCGAAATATACGATATGTATGCCATGACAGCTGCACACAATAGCCTGCCGCTTTTATCCTACGCCCAGGTGACCAACCTGGAAAATCAGCGCAGCGTTATTGTCCGCATCAATGACAGAGGCCCTTTTCATGACGACAGGGTTATGGACTTGTCTTACTCCGCCGCTAAAAAATTGGGCTTGCAACAGGCGGGAACCGCGGCTGTTGAAATAAAAGCTATAGCGCCCGATCAAGCATTAAAACAACTGCAAAAATCGACAACAACGCAGGAAAAAAATGTTTATTTGCAGGTAGGCGCTTTTGGCAACAAAAAGAAGGCGGTGAAATTACAGAATAAAATCGCCACTCATAATTTAGCCCAGCCTAAAATACTTTCCTCTGTACACAAAGGATCTACCCTCTACAAGGTTCAGATAGGGCCTATAAACTCGACAGCCAGCGCCGAGAAGCTGAATCTACAACTGGCAAAGCTGGGCATAACAGCTACTCAATTTGTTACCGAACCCTCCCAAACACAAGATGCCGTGATACAATAGAGCCCTGTTTTACTGAGCCTATGTTTCAAGAGCAATGATATTTTTTAAAATTTTCCCTCGCTTCCCCGTTTTTATTTTTTTCAGTTTGCTGCTTGCCGCCTCGCAGGCAAACGCTGAAAACGCAGAGATCCCGATCCCGGCACCACCGGCCATTGCCGCCACCAGCTATATATTACTGGACTATAACACTGGCAAAGTACTGGCGGAAAACAACGCCGACGCCAAATTGGCGCCCGCCAGTCTCACCAAGATCATGTCTATTTACGTGGTGTTCCAGGAAATCCGCAATGGCCACTTGCGCCTGGAAGATCTCGTCACTATTAGCCAAAAAGCCTGGGAAACAGCAGGCTCCCGCATGTTTGTCGAAGTTGGCAATCAGGTTAAGGTTGAAGACCTCATCAAAGGCGTCATCATCCAATCCGGCAACGACGCCAGCGTGGCTTTGGCCGAACATATCGCAGGCGACGAAGCCACTTTTGCTGAAATGATGAATCAGCATGCCAAACGGCTTGGCATGACTAACAGCCATTTCCAGGACAGCAATGGACTGCCTATCGATAATCATTACACCTCAGCGCGCGATTTAGCCCTTCTGACCACGGCTTTAATCAAGGAATTCCCTGACTACTATCGCTGGTTTTCACAACAGGAATTCACCTTCAACAACATCACCCAGCACAATCGCAACCAGCTGCTTTCGCGCGACGGCTCGGTTGATGGCGTTAAAACCGGATTTACCGATGCCGCCGGCTATTGCCTGGTTGCCTCCGCGCTAAGGGATAATATGCGCTTGATTTCTGTCGTGATGGCCGCAGGCAGCGCCAACGCCAGAGCCAACGAAAATCAAACTCTGCTTAATTACGGATTCCGGTTTTATGAGTCGCACAAATTGTATCAAGGCAAGACCTCTTTAACCGAAGCAAGAGTCTGGAAAGGGGACACCACAAAACTGGAAGCCGGCTTGGCGGAAGATCTTTACGCCACCATTCCCCGCAATCATTACGCCGACCTTAAAGCCGTCATTAACCTTGATAAAGGTATTACCGCCCCCATCAATGAAGGCGACAAGATTGGCTCTGTAAATGTTTCCCTGAAAGATCAGATTATTGCCACCAAGGACCTGATAGCCCTTAAATCCGTGGAAAAAGGCAATATTCTCCGAAGAATTTATGACGGCACCATGCTAATGTTCGGGAAGTCAGATGGAAAATAAAACCGTTTATTTGAACGGTCAATACCTGCCTCTTAATGAAGCAAAAATATCGGTCATGGACCGGGGCTTCCTGTTTGGCGATGGAATTTATGAAGTCATTCCATCCTATTCAGGCCGTTTATTCCGCTTTCAAGAGCATATGGAGCGCCTGGAAAACAGCTTGGCCACCATTCGCTTGGCCAACCCCCATACTCGGGAGCAATGGCTGCAAATCCTGACTCCTCTGCTGGATTCCAACCTGGATCAGTATATTTACCTGCAGATTACCCGCGGCGTTGGCCCTAAAAGAGATCACGCTTTTCCGGAAAATATCGCGCCTACCGTTTTTGCGATGTGCTCAAACATCGTCCCTTTTGACGGCAGGGACTCCGGCGTGAAAGCAGTCAGCGTGGATGACAGCCGCTGGGAGCTTTGCAATGTTAAAGCCACCACACTGCTGGCCAACATCCTCCTTAGACAGCAGGCCGTAGAACAGGGTTGCGCCGAGGCTATTCTGGTTAAAGACGGCTATGTGACCGAAGGCGCTGCAAGCAATGTTTTTGCGGTTATCGATGGCATTTTAATTACGCCGCCCAAAGGCCATGAAATATTACCCGGCATTACCCGTGATGTAATCCTGGAAATTGCTGAGCAAAACAATATCCCCTATAGCGAAGAAATTATTTCACTGGATGCGTTAAAAACAGCCGATGAAATATGGATAGCCAGCTCTACCCGTGAAATCATCCCGGTTGTTGAACTCGATTCTGAAAAAATTGCAGATGGCAAACCCGGCCCGGCATGGCAAACCATGAACCGTCTATTCCAAGCTTACAAAAAATCCCTGTCATGAGTGAAGAAACCCTTTTGGAATTCCCCTGCCAGTTCCCCATCAAGGCGATGGGCAAAACCGAAGTGGAACTTGACCTGCTGGTTGTGGAAATTATTCGCCGCCATGCTCCTGACATTAATGAAGGCGCAGTGACTACCCGCCCCAGCAAGGACGGCAATTACATGGCCGTAACTGTCATCATAGAAGCCTCCAGCAAGCAACAACTGGACGCCATTTATCAGGATTTGACCGACCATCCCCATGTTTTGATGGCCTTGTAACTACGGGTGCCGATTCATACATGGCTATCCATGCCATGCACCCTTCGGGAAATGCAAATCTGCTCCAGGCAGATTTGTCATTCGCATGACGCAGAAATCTGCATCTAAACGGGCATCCTAATGACTGTACTACGCAACTTGGGACTCCAGGACTACGAAACCACTTGGCAGGACATGCAGCGGTTCACTCAAGACCGCGATGCAGAAACCGCCGACGAGCTATGGATTGTGGAACACCCTCCCGTTTATACGCTGGGCTTGAATGGCAAACGTGAACACCTGCTGAGCACCGGCGCCATCCCTGTCATTAATTCCGA
>JBAZWN010000039.1:0-23989 GCA_041660285.1 Methylobacter sp. | reverse complement strand
CTCTTAGTACAAGGTTGTGAATTAAGGGATATATCATTTCTGTTTGGAGAGTTGGCCGAGAGGCTGAAGGCGCTCCCCTGCTAAGGGAGTATGGGTTTTATCGCCCATCGAGGGTTCGAATCCCTCACTCTCCGCCATCAGTATTTCATGCAAATCAAGTCTAAGACGGCTGATTCTTTATTCCGGTTTTTCAATTCTTCTGCCGCCAGAAATCTAATTGGGTATACTCTTTTGCAAGTGTTATTCTGTTTTTGGTATTAGGTTGTCATAATTCCTTATCTTATTTCTTACTAACACTGAATATTTCAGCTATTTTTCTATTCAGCAGCAAATAGAAAGAATGCTCATAAGTTCTCATTAATTGATTTTTCCTTTATAAGTTAACTGGTTAAAGTATAATTTGAAAGAATGTATAAAGAAGGTGATAGTAAATGGCTGTGTATAAACGTTATTAATTTTTAAAGCGTTTTGCCAGAAAGAGCGGCCTTAAGCAGGATTGTGCAGATGTAAAACCTTTGGCATCAACTGATTCTTAGTTGAATAAGAATAATGAAAATTTAGAGGTGTTGTTGTGAGCGAGGTTAACAGAATGAGAAATGAAGATAAACGAGGTTTTTTCCGAATCGATGATGAAGTTAATTTGGTTTACAAAAAAGTAGATGTAACCTTAGCGACTGAACCGAGCCACGTTACCGATGATATTTTGGGTAATTTTTCCTTGTTTTCAGTTCTGAAAACGATATCCCAGGAGTCGGCATCGCTTTTAAACAGGCTGGAAAGAAGTCAGCCTGAGGTAACAGACTACTTGAGATTAGTTGACCATAAAATCGACCTTATTGCTCAAACCATCATTATGCAGGATAGCCGGTTTAAAATAAAAAACACCCGCAATGTTAACCTCAGTGCGGGCGGCGTTGGTTTTTATAGCGAACAAGAACTTGGAAAAGGCGATTTTCTGGAAATCAAGATACTGCTGGTAACTTGCATGGCGGTGATCGTGACCTATGGTGAGGTTGTATATTGCAAGCCAAGTGAATCTGATGATAACCAGTATCCTTATTTCATTGGCGTTGAGTATGTCAACATGAAAGATCAGGATCGTGAATTACTGATTAAGCATGTGTCGAAAAGACAATTAAAGCAGATCAGAGATCAACGGGAAGCCGGTAACAGGCTTTAGAATCGATTGTGAAACTTTTTTGTTTATGAAGTAAATAAGTGTATTTCGATTGTCAGAGACACAACCGTGGTTATTTCAGATAAGCAAAAAAAAATTCTGGCTCTGCTGGCTGATGGCGAATTTCATTCAGGAACTGAGCTGTCCGATATTCTGGGGGTTAGCCGTTCAGCGGTCTGGAAACAGTTGAATGGCTTGGCCGAATTAGGGCTGCAGCACTCAGCGGTCAGTGGCAAAGGTTACCGGCTGGATAAACCGCTTGAGTTGTTGGACCGGTTGGAAATCAATGAAGCCGTTAACGATCAGGCAAGAGCATTAATTTCGTCGTTTGAAATGTATGATCAAATCGATTCCACCAATAATTACCTGGTGGAACGCTCTCACAATGACGCGCCTTCCGGCTCAATTTGTTTTGCCGAGTACCAAACAGCAGGCAAAGGCAGGCGAGGGCGGCAGTGGGTTTCTCCTTACGGCAGCAATATTTATCTGTCGATACTTTGGCGTTTTCAGCAGGGCCCTGCTGCAATTGCAGGCTTAAGCCTGGCTATCGGTGTAGCGGTAATCCGAGCTTTAAAGCAGCATCATGTTAACGATATCGGCTTAAAATGGCCTAATGACATTTACAGTCAAGGCAAAAAACTGGGCGGTATTCTGGTTGAAGTCTCGGGCGAAACCGATGGGCCATGTGCTGCGGTTATAGGCTTGGGACTGAATTTGTATTTACCGGAAGCAGAAGCGGAAACCATTACCCAGGCGTGGACTGATTTGAGCAAAATTGTCGGCCAAGATAAACTGTTCAGAAACAAGCTGGCAGGAACATTGTTGAACCATCTGCTTCCTGTTATTGCCGGGTATGAAGGTGTCGGCATTAAAGCCTATCTCGATGAATGGCGCGGCTATGATTGCCTGAAAGGTGAGTCTGCGACGCTGTTTATCGCCCAGCAGCAATTCGAAGGCGTAGTGCAGGGAATCGATGATAACGGCATGTTATTGATTAAACGCCCTGACGGCAATGTGCAGATTTTTGCATCCGGCGAAATCAGTTTTAGTGGTTCAGCGTTTTGAATTTGCTGGTTGATATCGGTAATACCCGGCTAAAGTGGGGTGTTGCAACAGACAGTCAAATTACTGCGGGCCGGTCTTTTGTCAATGACCGGCTCAAGCGGCATGAGCTGATTGACGCCTGGAAAGATATTACGCCGCCAAAGCGGCTCGCTGTCTCCTGCGTCAGTGCAAAACAGTTGTTTGAGCTTGTCCAGTCAGTGGCGCTTGAGCTTTGGTCCAGCGTAGAAATTGTCCCTGTTAAATCCCAGGCGCAAGCATTCGGCGTGATTAACGCTTACCAACAGCCGGAAAAGCTGGGCGTTGACCGCTGGTTATCTTTAGTTGCCGTTCGACATCAATACCGTGGCGCGGCCTGCGTCGTCGATTGCGGAACGGCGATCACCGTCGATGTCATTGATGCCGATGGCCATCATTTGGGCGGGCTGATCAGCCCCGGTTTGTCGCTGATGAAAAAATCACTGGTGGAAGGGACTGAAGCGCTACAATTTAGTGAAACAAAGTATCCACACGGTCGCATCGGTTCCCTACCGATTGCGACACTTCCACCATTCTTGGTAGTCGGTTTGGCTGATTACACCGAAGCTGCAATCTACAGCGGCACCTTATCGGCCGCCATCGGGTTGATTGAGCATGTGCTGTCAAAACAACCTAAAAATACTCAATTGATTTTAACCGGTGGTGACGCCGAATTGATCGCTGAGCAATTGGCTTTTACGCCCATTATTGATCCCGATTTAGTGCTGCGCGGATTATTGGTTATTTTGGAAGGGCGTGCATGAAGATTGTATTTTTTCTGGTGGCATTGGCGAATGTTGCGCTGTTTATGTGGGAATACAATAAAGGTGCTTTCAAGCCGGTTATCGAAACTGTACAGGTAGATCAGGAGCCTATCTTGCTGGTCAGTGAGAAGCCGGTTGAGCGCAAACAAACAGTGGCAGAAGACAAATTACCTCCTCTGGGACAAAACGACCTCACTACGGCAGATTCACAAAAGCCAGCACCCGCCATACAAGATGAGGACATCGAGAAAAATATCAAAAGCGGCAAGGAAACGCCAATTATCTGTTACGAAGCAGGGCCTTTTGCCGATGATGACGACTATGCGGCCTGGCGCAGCCAATCAAACCTTGCCGAAAGCGCCATTCATTCCGTTAGCAGGGATGAGCAGGAAATCAGCTCTTACCTGGTTTACTATCCGGCCGCAAAAACCTTGGCGGAGTCCGAAGCTAATCTGAAAATGCTCAAAGATCAGGGCATAAACGATATTTTGTTGTTTAAAGCAGGTGAAGATCAGGGCCAGATTTCAATAGGTGTGTTTAAAAATGAAAACAGGGCGTTACTGCAAAAAAGCCGGATGCTTGCCAAAGGAATCAAGGTGGAAGTTAAAGCCAGGTATAAAACCAGGACTCAAAAATATGTCCGGTTTAAGAATGATGACAAGGTGCTGAAAAGTTTGAGTGATTTTCAGAAAGCGCACCCTGAATTTACGGTAAAACAGACCGATAACTGTCTATAGCGTTAAATCCAGCGGTTAGTCATTGGCAAAAGGATAATCCGTATACCCTTTAGCGCCGCCTTCATAGAAAGTGCTGGGATCCGGCCTGTTCAACGCGGCGTTGCTGGCAAAGCGTTTGGGCAAATCAGGATTGGCGATGAACAATACGCCAAAGGCGATCAGGTCGGCATGGTTTTTTGCTATGGCGGCGTTGGCCGTTTCAAAATCATAACCGGCATTGGTTATGTAAGTGCCTTTGAATAAAGGCCGCAATTCATTGAGGTCAAATGCCTCGCCGGCAGCGCCGGGCGCTTCTTTGCCCATTTCTGTGACATGCAAATAGGCCAGGTTGAAGCGGTTAAGTTGCTCGACTGCATAACTGAAAGTCGCTCTTGGATTGGAGTCCTGCATGTCGTTGAAAGGCTGCAAAGGCGATAAACGCACGCCGACCCGCTGGCTGCCCCAAACGCTACAAACCGCTTCAGTCACTTCAAGCAGCAGCCGTGCGCGATTGGCGACAGAACCGCCATAGGCATCCGAGCGGTGGTTTGTTCCATCCCGCAAAAACTGATCCAGCAAATAGCCATTGGCGCTGTGGATTTCCACGCCATCAAATCCGGCTTGTAAGGCGCAGTTTGCCGCATGGCGGTATTGCTCAATGATGTCCGGGATTTCCGCTAATTCGAGGGCGCGAGGCGTTACAAAGTCGCAAAGTCCTTGGCCGGTAAACACCTGTCCGGCGGGTTTGACAGCCGACGGCGCAACCGGCAGTTCTCCGTTAGGCTGCAAGCCGGGATGAGAAATACGTCCGACATGCCAAAGCTGCAGGAAAATACGCCCGCCTTCCGCGTAAACTGCATCGGTAACCTTTTTCCAGCCAGCCACTTGCTCCGGGTTATATATCCCCGGCGTGTTTGGATAGCCCATGCCTTGCGGGGAGATTTGCGCACCTTCGCTGATGATAAGGCCGGCGCTTGCCCGCTGGCGATAATACTCAACCATCAGGTCATTGGGGATGTTATCGGGATAGGCCCTGCACCGGGTTAACGGAGCCATCACCAGCCTGTTTTTCAGGGAATAGGGGCCAAGCTGTATGGGGGATAAAACAGTCAAATGTTGTTGCGACATGGCTTAACTCCGGCTGGTAGAAAGCTTGACTATAACACTGCGCGACCGGTTATTTCCAGTTTGGCTTGTCAGCCCGTATAGCCGAGATAAGCCCTGTAGCCTGCAAAAACCGACAGCAGCAGAAATATGGTTCCGCTGATCTTGTGCAGCAGCGCCAAAGGAACTTTTTGCAAAATAGTGCGGCCGGCCAGAATCCCCAAGGCGGACGTTGAGGCTAACGCGGCTGTGGAGCCGAACCATACTGCAATAGGCGCTGCGGTGCTGCTTAAGGCAACAACGGCCAGTTGTGTTTTGTCGCCGAATTCAGCGACTGTAATCAATAAGAAGGTGGTGAAGAAAATGCCGCGTCCGCTTTTCTCCTTAACTTCCTCCTCGTCATCATCCCCTCCTACGCGTAAGGAATGGATGCCGAAGGCTGCAAACAGGAAGGCCACTATGGCCGCGACGATATATTCCGGCAGCCAGCTGGCAATAGCGACGCCAAAAACAACAGCCAGGGTGTTTAAAAAGGCAAAGGCGGCGATAGCGCCCAGCATAATGGGCATGGCTCTGTGCCGGGATGCCAGGGTCATGCAAACCAGCTGGCTTTTATCACCGATTTCCGCCGCTGCAATCAGGGCAAAACTGGTCGCTGCTGCGGCTGATATTTCGGTGATGTTGCCGGTGGTCAGTAATGATAAAAAGTGTTGTAAATAGCCGTTAAGAAACTCAGAAATGTTTAGGCTGCCAAGTGACGTTAAAAAGTGTTGTAAATTGTTTTGCAGATTGTCCATTTTACTTCCGGAAAACGCCTTTCAGTCAAGAGAAAGGCGTTGATGTGCGAGCATTAGCCCAGCATATTGTCCAAGGTCATCATAATGATGAAACCGATCATTAAGGCGAATGTCGCATAGCGTGAACGGCCATCGGAGTGGGTTTCGGGAATAATTTCTTCGCTGATGACAAAAAGCATGGCGCCGGCGGCAAAGCCCATGGCTATCGGCAGGATGGGTTGGAAGACGGTGACCATGGTAATGCCCAGCAGGCCGCCTACGGGTTCAACCAGGCCGGTTACGGTGGCAATACCGACGGCTCTCCACTTGTTGTAGCCCAATCCGACTAAAGGCAGGGCAACGGCCAGACCTTCGGGAATATTTTGCAGGGCGATAGCAATAGCCAAAACCACGCCGTTTTTCATTTCACCGGAACCAAAACTGACGCCGACTGACATGCCTTCAGGAAAGTTGTGGATGGTGATGGCGATAATGAACAGCCAGATTTTGTTTAGAGAGTTCAGTTTGGTATCGGCAATTGAATCAAGGTGCACATGCGGCAACTGGCGGTCGGCGTAATGCAAAAACACAGCGCCGATCAACATACCCAGGGAGACAATATAAATGCCTTTGCCCGGCCAGATGGCATTGCCATAAGCCATGCCCGGAACCAGAAGAGAAAACGCGGTTGCAGCCAGCATGACGCCGGCGGCGGCGCCGAGCATGCTGTTGAACAGGTTTTTGGAGATGTTTTTGAAAAACAGCGCGGGTAAAGCGCCGAGACCTGTAGCCAGTCCGGCCAGAATGCTGGCAAAGAAACCGATGACAACAAGTTCGCCAAAAATCAGATATAAACCGCCAAAAATCACCATCTGTGACAACAGGAACAGCGCGGCTACCGTTGTCCAGCGTTTAAGCGGAGGCATGTTGACGATTGCCCGATAATTTTCGTTGGATTTTATCCGGGCTGCCTGAGTTTCAAAATAGCGTTGCAAGGTTGATATTGTCTTGGCTGTAAATGTCATAAGATTTGCCTGCGTCAGCTTGTTGCGGAATAGGTGTTTGGCATTATAGCGAAATACCAATTAATTGCATGGTTATCAAAAAGAGCTGGTGATTGTTTAAGGCATAGGAATATTTCCTTTTATCGGCTGCTCCCTAGTGCCTGTGTGTTGATTTGGCTATGATGGCGGCACACACAAACTTAGAGTGAATCATGAAAAAATTAACATACACCATACTCGGGTTAAGCCTGACGGCGGCCAGCGCCGTGTCGGCCAAAGACAAACCGCTGGATCTGGGCATCATAGACGTCGTTGGCGTTACGCCGTTGCAGAGCACTGGGGTTGCCGCTAATAAAATACCGGCCAACATCCAGACTGTTTCTTCCGACCAGCTGGAAAAAACCCAAAGCATCACCTTGGCCGATTACATCAGCCGCTATCTGGGTAGCGTGCATATTAACGAGGCGCAAAATAATCCGTTGCAGCCGGACGTTTCCTATCGCGGCTTTGTCGCTTCACCGCTGCTGGGATTGCCGCAAGGGCTATCGACCTATGTTAACGGAGTTCGCTTTAACGAACCGTTTGGCGACACGGTCAATTGGGATTTAATCCCCGAAGGGGCGATTGATTCGATGGCTTTATATCCGGGGTCTAACCCGGTTTACGGCCTGAACAGTTTGGGCGGAGCTATATCCATCAAGACCAAAACCGGGTTTTCAGCGCCCAAACATGAGTTTGAAGCTTACGGCGGTTCCTGGGACAGGCAGTCGGAGGAATTAAGCAGCGGCTGGAATAACGGTACCTGGGGTTATTTTGTAGACCTGCATCATTTTAAGGAGGCAGGTTGGCGGGATTTTTCACCAACCAAGGCCGATCAGGCATTCGGTACCTTGAGCTGGCGTGGCGATAAAGGTTCTTTAGACCTGACCTTGGGCGGCAATGATAACAATATGCGGGGCAACGGCGCCGCGCCTATCCAGTTGCAGCAACAAAACAGAAAAGCTGTTTTTACGCATCCCGATCAAACCATTACCCGTATGTTTTTTTCCGAATTGGCAGGCAGTTATGATCTGGCTGATGATATAGAGGTGAGCGGCAACGCCTACTTTAGGCAGAACCGGGTCAGAACCTTTAACGGCGACAACAGCGACTATGATGCCTGTCTACTCCCTGGCAATGCCGGCAATTTATGCGAGAACCCTGGCCCCGATGAGCAGGAAGTTGAGGATATTAACGGTAATGAAGTGCTGGCAGACGATGCGGTCGAAGGCGCAACCAACAACACCAGCGAAACCCAGATGCGCAGCCGCGGCGGCACCTTGCAGACAGCGTTCGCCCAGGACTTGTTCAAGCATAAAAACAACCTGACTGTCGGCACCAGTTACGATTATGCCGAAACGCATTTCGGGTCGGACACCGAGCTGGGTTCGCTGACCGATACCCGGGGCACGACGCAAAGCGGGATTCTTGTCGATGAATCCAGGGTGCGCTTGCATACCAATACCTCAACAGCGGGCGTATTCCTGACTGACAGTTTTTCCATTACCGATGCGTTAACGGCCACCGTAGCGGGGCGTTACAACTATAGCCATATCAACATGGAAGACAAGTATATAAAAGACCCTGCAAAAACCCTGGATGGATCGCATACCTTTGAACGGCTTAACCCTTCCGCGGGGCTGACCTATCAAATCAGGGATAATCTGAATGTGTACGGCAGCTATAGCGAATCGGCGCGAGCCCCTACGCCGATGGAATTAAGCTGCGCCGATCCGACTGCGCCGTGTAAATTGCCCAACTCGTTTGTGGCCGATCCTCCGTTGGAACAAGTGGTTGCCAATACCTGGGAAGGCGGTTTCAGGGGCGATTTGGATAAGTTGTTAGGTAAGGGGGATTTGAAATGGAACCTGGGTTATTTCAATACCATCAATTACAACGACATTATTTTTCGCCGTGATGCTTCCAGCGGCATTATCAGCCAGGGTTATTTCAGCAACGTGGGCAAGACCCAGCGCTACGGCATAGAAGCGGGGACGACCGTTAATTATCCGCAGCTGTTCAGCCGCATTGACGACTGGCATTTTTCGACCAACTATACCTATTTAAATGCCCGGTTTTTGGACGGTTTCGATATTCAAAACCCGCTGGATACCACCCAGGCAATGGCCGTTACCAAAGGCGACAGAATTCCGGGTATCCCCGAGCATATCTATAAGGCGGCTGTGGGCGTCGATTTATGGCAGCGCGTGTCGTTGGGCATCGATGGCATATACAGCGGCGATAAGTATTTCAGAGGCGACGAAGCCAATAGCACCGCGCCGTTAGCCGGTTACTGGCTGTTTAATGCCACGACGGAATATAAAGTCACCAAGAACTTTGCCGTATTTGGCAAGGTCAATAATGTTTTCGACACTAACTATAACTCTTTCGGTGTTTATGGGCAGGCCAATGAAGTCTTGCCCGGCTTTAACGATGGCCGCTTTGTATCGCCCGGTGCGCCAAGAGCGGGCTGGATTGGTGTACGGGTGAGCATGTAACTTATCGCTTTATGCGGGCAATAAAAAGCCCGCATAAAGCGGGCATGTTGAGTTTGTTATTATAATTATTATTTTGTACTAGTGTGTCGCCTGTACATCTCAACCCAAGCAGTAATACCTATTTTATTATTGTTATCAGCATAGTCTAAAAGACTACTCCCTCCTCAGTCGGTGATTAAACCGTGCTCACTCCGTTAAGCTGGTGTGGATTCTATTCAAATAAAATACCACTGTCTATTAAAAATTAGGGTTTTTTATGAAAAATAGTATCGTGTCGAAAATATATAATAAAAACAAATAGTTATATAATTTTAGCGACTACTAATAAACAAAATAGCAGGCAGTCAGTGCTTTTTGTTAAGCAAGCGTTAAGGAAGGCTTCCGCTCCTTTTTATACATTTGACCGTCATGGAGGTGGGAATGCCATAAAACCGCAGGAGCGGTCATTCAGATATGGCTTTGCACCAATGTCTTAGCCTTTGTTAGCGGTTACTTCTGGCTTCTTCCATTTCTTCAAGAAAAAAGCTGAGCCGCTCATTGAGGATAGAGGACAATTTAAAATTAAGGTCTTTTGACTGTTGAGCCAGTCTGATCTGTTGAATGGCTTCCCTGGTTTGCCCCGTCGCGTAGTAGTATTCCGCAAGATAGCGATGAGACTCAGCCGGTTGATTTAGATCGCTATAAACTTGCGCTAACAGTTGCGAGTAAATTGGCTGTTGCTGGGTTTTAGGTTTTAACAGGAGCAAGTTCTTTCGAGCCTGTTCGGCGTTACCCGCTTTTAACAGCGAAGTTATATATTCAAGCTTAATGGCTTCGTTATCAGGGAACTGCTCGGTTAACTTTTTATATCGGGCAAGGGCTGTGCTGTAGTTCCGCGATTCCAGTGCTGTGCGGGCAAGAGCGGCTACATATTGAGGCTGATTAGGGTATTCTTTTGCCAGTTGTTGAAAAGTGACTTCAGCCTCGTCGAATTTTTGCGAGTTAAGTGCAACCAATCCCATGCCGTAGCGGGCAACAGTGCGCTGCTCAGTCGTGCCTTGTGTCAATCCGGATTGAAAGTATTTGAGTACGTCAGCGCTGTCGGAGCTGGTTAAAACCCGAAGTTTTGCTTTGGTTAATTGATAACCGAGCGAATCAGCGTATTGTTTAAAGGGGTACGTTTCAGCACGTCCGCGCGTGTCGGAAATACGAGAAGCGGTGACCGGGTGGGTTCTTAAGAATTCGGGGATATTCTGGCCGTAATAACGGCTGGACTGTTGTAGCCGCTCGAAGAAAGTTGGCATGCTGCGCGGATCAAACTTGGAGCCTGCCAGCGTTTGCATGCCGACACGATCCGCTTCCGCTTCGTTTTCGCGGGTAAAATCAATTTGAAACTGAACGCTGCCAGCCTGAATGGCTACCAAGGCGGCCTGTCCCGCCGCAGGTGACTGAGTACCCAATAAAATAGCGGCCAGGGTAGCGGCTGCAGTAGGAATTGATAAGCGGCCGGCGGCTTCATAAGCGCGATATAAATGGCGCTGGGTAACGTGCGCAATTTCGTGCGCCATCACCGACGCCAATTCGCTTTCTGCTTCGGTGATTAAAATTAGGCCCGAGTTTACGCCAATATAGCCGCCGGGTCCCGCAAAAGCGTTGATGTCCTTTTCCAGCACCACAAAAAAATGAAACGGCTGGCTCGGAGCATCGCTGTTGGCTGCAAGTTTTTCACCAATGGTCTGAATATACTGCTGAATTTCGGCATCCTGATTGATGGTGATTTGCGAGTGCAGGCTTCTGAAAAATGCTTCACCAAACTCTTTTTCTTCGGCGGGTGTAATCAGTGCGCCGGAAGAGTCACCCATATCCGGCAATTCGATTTTACTGATCTCAACGGCCTGCTGTGGGACAGGAAAGAGTGCAAGGCTCAAAGCCAGTGTGGCAGCGGATAGTTTAAATTTCATGGCAACGGCTAACAGCCTAGTTTCGGTTTAGAATTGCTAATAGCATGCTTAATAGTATCTTTATTCTGACGTTGGTCAAGCGTCTTGAGCGTGAGGAATTGGCTACTCTTATAAAACAAGCATAATTGAATGATATTCATGTGTTTAATGCACAAGTCCTAACCACTTTTAAAGCTTCCGCTACTCCTTTGCCTGAATCTCTGTAGGCAATGCGCTACGTTACAAGTAGTTGAATAAATTGGGGCCGTGCTTCAAATTTCAAGCAGAGAAAAACAATAAGGCTGTAAAGCCGCTGTCATCCGAATAAAAAGATAGACAAGAAAAAGTAAAGACTTGACCCTGTACTTCTTTTTCCACTATGCTCCAGATTCTAGCTTTGTTCATTTAAGTAGCGTCGTTTATTGAGTCAGGTGCGCGAAAAGTGTGTCTACTATGACAGAGTTGCAAGATACGATGTTTTCATTTGGTCTTAACTAAACGTGGAGTACGATTATGAAACATTACAGCTTGATATTTATTGGACTTTTGCTTTTTTCTACAATAACGCCAGCTCTTGAAAAAACCAGCCCTGAGCCGGTTGATGAAGTGCGTCAACACATGCAGCAAGTGGTGCCATATGCATTAGACCAAACCCTGCAAACGTTTACCAAAACAGTTCATGGCGGTGTTCAGCATGTTGTCGCCAAATCAGCAGACAATACCCAGCAAATAAAATTGATCCAGGAACATCTGCTTAAAATTGCCAATGAATTCAAAAAGGGCGATTTTTCTGCGACTGAACGTGTACACGGAGCTGATATGCCTGGGCTCACCCAGTTAAAAACGGCGGAAACTGACGATATAAAATTTGAATATAAAGCTTTGCCAAATGGTGCTCAGATTCATTATTCAACTGAATATCCTCAGTTTGTTGAGGCTCTTCATGAATGGTTTGACGCCCAGAAGCGCGCGCACGGCAATGATGAAATACCGGGACATAGCCAGCACCATTCAACACCTGCAGAATAAATTGAACAGAAAATTTTATTTTTGACTTGTTGTTCAAATAGCCGGAAAGAGTCAAAAGCGGAGGTTCAAAGCAATACGGCTTGGATTTCCTATTAGATAAATAGGATTTTATTTTAGTTTTTGTGCCGAGGGATAAAAATTC
This sequence comes from Methylobacter sp., assembly GCA_041660285.1. Lineage (GTDB taxonomy): Bacteria > Pseudomonadota > Gammaproteobacteria > Methylococcales > Methylomonadaceae > Methylobacter_A. The sequence goes on along the minus strand of JBAZWN010000039.1, from coordinate 11,741 downwards.
AAAAGCCTTAGGTAGTTTACCCAAGGCCTTTGATATTTATTTGGTGGGGCGTCAGGGACTCGAACCCTGGACCCATGGATTAAGAGTCCACTGCTCTACCAACTGAGCTAACACCCCAAACTTCGGCAATTTTAAAGGATTTCTCAAGTTAATCCAAGAACAAAATGCCTGTGGCCATACTACAGAGCCTATTTTATAAGGCTTTTATTTTATTTTACTTAAAGCCAGAGATAACTCCTGGCTGAATTCACTGAGTATTTTGTTTAGCGCTTTGACTGTGCCTGGATAAGACGGATCATTAAGCGTATGTTCGATTTTGGAGCGGCCATTGCTTAACAGGGTATGCGTTTTTTCATCCATTATTGCCCAGTTGGCTTCAAGGTTTACCGTCTGTTCCGGGGTGGTGTCGAATCGGATAATATCCACCAGGATACGGTAGTCAACCGCGCCGTATGCAACCCAGGGATAAGCCCTGATGATGTCATTGGGGTGCAGGTTTGCCAGATTATGCGTTAATACTTGAGTGACATTGTCTTTTAAAGGCGATGCCCATTGATGGAACTCCGCGATTTGTATGCTGTTATCCGGCAGTCGGGTCACAATTTGTTTGCGTTCAAGCAATGTTGGCATGGATAGGGGGCCTACGCCGATCAGGCGTTTTTTTGCCGTTTCGGCTGTCGATGCCGATGGCTGGTTTAGCGATTCCAGGACATAAAAATTTGTTGACGGCGTTGACAGGCACGCCGGGAGCAGGGCGCTGATTAACAGCAGCATTAACCCGGTTGGGATTTTGTTTAGCATAAGCCTTATTCCTCTTTTTTGCCGCGAATCAACGCGTCGGGATTTTGTTCCAGGTAGTCGCTCAGTTGCTTGACCGAGCTTGCTGCTTGGGTAAGTTCTTGAAGCAACTGCTCCAGTTCGTAGTGGGTGCTTGATCCCGGTTCTAATGCGTTTAATACGTGATGTGCCGAGTTCATGGTTTTATCTGCGCTGCCCAGCATGGTTGTGGCTGCTTTTGACGTGCCTTGTAATGACTGCAAGGTTTTATTGGCTTCCACAGTCAAATCCTCCAATGGCAGTTTGGCGATTTTATCCATGATGATATTGGCGGAATGGGTAAACTGATCCAGTGAGCTGGCGGTTGTCGGGAACTCAGGATAGAGGCTTTGATTGTCGCTTAACACAATCTTGCTTTTCGGATGAAAATCCAAATCGACCAGCAGTTGGCCGGTGAGCAGGCTGCCGGTCTGTAATTGCGCGCGCAAGCCCTTTTTGATCAACTGTTCCATGATGTCTTTATCACTGACATTGTGCTGGTTATTCACTTCCTTGATGCGATCCGGTTCCAGCTCGACGATTACCGGAATATGTATTTCAGCGGTCTTCTTGTCCAGCTCTAGATTGATGTCGGTGACCTTGCCGATCGGTATGCCGCGCAATTGCACCGGCGCGCCCACGGTCAGGCCGCGTACCGAACCGTTGAAATACATGACGTATTTTAAGGTGTTTTGATAAACAATCTGGGTCGATAGCTCATATGTATCGTACAACGGAAAAACGCTGTTTTCAGGCTGGATATTTTCAACCGTATCCTCGGCAGAGGCGCGAAAGGCAATGCCGCCGCTTAATAAGGAAATCAACGGCCCGGTTCTGACTTTAAAGCCGTCGGCACCGGCGGATAGATCGACACCGCTGTCTATCCAAAACCGGGTGTTTTTTCTGACGAACTGGTCGTAAGGTTTGTTGATAAAAACAGTTAACCGTATTGCATTGGCTTCCTCGGATAACGTGTGGCTGAGCACTTCGCCTACGGTTATGCCGTGAAAATTGATCGGTGTTCCCGGTTTCATAGAGCCCAGATTATTGGTTTCCAGTATGAAATGCGACCCTTCGGCGTTGTGTTTTAGCAAGGGCGCGGTGGTTAGTCCGGTAAAGTGATCTTCCCTGGGGCCGTCGCCCGGCTTGATGGCGATATAAGGCCCCGAAAGCAATGTGCCTAGCCCTGAAATCTCGCCCAGGCCTACTTGTGGCCGCACCACCCAGAAGCTGGTGTTTTCATTTAAGTAACCTGCCGCGGAGCTGTTCATTTGCGCGGTAACCAGAATGGTTTTTAAATCGTTGCTGATGGAGATTGCAGTGACTTTGCCTATTTCTACATTCAGGTATCTGATTTTGGTTTTATCCACTTCCAGACCTTCTGCGGTAGGGAAGCTGATAGTGATAACCGGGCCTTTTTCATGGATGGATTTGGCGATTAACCAGCCGCTGACCAGGAGGGCAATCAAGGGTAAAAACCATACCAGCGGCAATTCGGTTTTTTTATTGATGGTCACTTCTGACGCATCAGGGTCGATAAAGTCATTCATTTTAGCGCTGGTTATCCCATATTAATCGTGGATCGAAATTTTTGGCGGCAAACATGGTTAACACCACGACCGCAGCAAACGCCGTTGCCGCAGGCCCTGCGATAACCTGCGCCACACCGCCCATGTCAACCAGAGACACCAGAATTGAAATCATAAAAATATCCAGCATCGACCAGCGGCCTACAAAAGCGATAATTCTGTATATGATAGTCCATTTCCTGGCATGGCCTTGCCAGCGATAATGGGCATTGAGCAATAATAAACTGATCCCCAGCAGTTTTAACAAGGGCACCAGGATGCTGGCAACCAGAACCAGCAGGGCTATAGGCATCATGCCCCCATGAATTAACGCAATAATGCCGCCGAGAATGGTATGAGGCTCGCCGACGCCCAAGCGGGTGACAGTCATAATCGGAAAAATATTGGCCGGGATATACAGGCTAAAGGCGCTCAACAGCAAGGCGGCAGTACGCTGAAAACTGTTGGGCAGCCGCGGGTGCAAGCGGCCGCCGCATAACGGACAATAGCTGTTTTTGCCGGTTCTTTTCGATAAATAGCCGCAATCATGGCAGCGGATAAAGCCTTGGGCCAGGGCGGTCTTTTTCGATTTCATTTTTTCAGGTACCCGATTTGCCGCCAGAACAGAACCTTATCCAGGCTGCTTGCCAGCATGCCGCTTACGATCAGCAAGGCAACGAATGCGTAGAGTCCAAAACCGAATTTAAGTTCAGAAGAGGAGGCCAGTTTAACGCAGGCGACAATAATGCCCAGCATATAAACTTCCAGCATCGCCCATTCATCCATGTGTTGCAACCAGCGCATCCAGTGCGGCAGATGCCGGTTCGGTTTTTTGAAATAAAGATGCGCGCTGACCAGCAAGGACAGGATGATGTTCAGCAGCGGAAATAAAATGCTGGATAAAAACACCAGTACGGCAACGCCCCACATGTGTTCTTCAAATAACGCAACCACGCCCGACCACAACGTGCCATCCTTGGTACTGCCCAGCATTTTTATGCCGATTAACGGCATCAAATTAGCTGGAAATATTAATATCAATCCGGCAATAGACAGCGCAAAAGTGCGTTCGATGCTTTGTTTGCGCGGACGCTGAAGCAGGTATCCGCAACGGGGGCAGTGCGCTTTTTCACCAATGGCAGGCAGGGCTGTGCTAAGTAACAGATCACACTCTGGGCAGGCATCAAATTCTATTTTATTCATGTTGTGCGCTTAATGTTCAGGGTGAGTGGTTATTATCCTCGCTGACGCTCCTGTTGTCATTTTGAGTAAAAAGGACTGTATCAGGGCTGGTAAATCCCTATTCAAGAAAACCTGAGAAAAGACCCCAGAAGCTCAGGTTAACATTAATGGACGACGAAAAAAGCGCTTTCCGGTTTTTCCGCGCCTAAAAACATCTTAGGCTTACAAAGAACCAGTTTAGGCTTGCAGAAAAATCATTCCAGGCTTGCATACAAGCGCTGTTTTTCGTTCCAGACTGATGCCTCGTCAAATCGGGAAAACCGAAGCGGCCTTACCACGCTTTGCTGCTAAACATTATTGAATCACGGTTCATTTTGAGCTTGGAAGTATTGCGTTAGTGTGGATGCAATCGGTTGTAGCGTTTGGCGGGTTTTATTATTCACTTTTGCATCTGTGATGGGTCTCGGCCATCGCCTTTATCCATTCTGTTGCGTTATCATTTAAGGAAAATGTTATGAAAAAAATTTTATTTGTTGTTGCCTCAGTGTTCCTGTCGGCCGCTGCATATGCGGATACAGTAAGCATTACCACTCTTGCAGATTTCATTACCCCACCCAATCCAGGCGCTTCTGGCACAATCACGTATGCTTTTACGCCATCAGCCCCAATCTCTTTTAAAGTTGCTGGAAAAACCTGCACTTGGACAAGCTCCTCTTCCCCATGGGGATCTGGCGGCGGTGCTGGTTGTAATTACACTATTAAAGTCAACTCGGCCGGAGCATTAACCGATGCCACAAGCAATGAAAAAGGCTGTACTGCATCTGGACAACCCATGATTGCTGCATGTAAATAAACAGGCAAAACAGGGAGCAATAAGCGGAGGATCGTTATTGCTCTCTCTTGGCTCGCGGGAGAAAACTATGAACTCAACAACTAAATTGGTTAATGCGTGGATTTTCTTAAATGAAGACGAACCCGCCAATACAAATTACAACAGTCCCAACAGTTGCTACCAGACGCTCATCCAAGACAATGTCTACCAAGCTGTCGATATCCTGTACCTTTGCTTTGTAACCACAACTCCTACAGGCTCCGATACTTTTCCCGTTGGTGACGGATCTTCGTACACCATTGAAATCGGCGCTTCGGCACACCCCCAGGGACTGACCAACCAGGACTACATGAATTATGTAATACGGGATGCCCGGAAAAACAATCCCGACATTAAAATCGCGGTTACGCTGAATTGGGGCGATGGAAGCCTGCTTTCGAATATATTTTCGCATCCCGATTACTCACCCCAGCAGAATGCTGACAATTTTGCCGTTAATCTGACGGAGTACCTGAAGTATTTTGATCTGGATGGTTTTGATATAGATTGGGAGTCTCCGATTTCCGATCAAACCAGCCAAAACCAATTCGAACTCCTGGTCAATGCCATAGGCGCCCGGTTTAAACAACAAACAGATAAACATTATTACCTGACGCTCTCTCCAGCCGAAGTAGGCAATCTGGATGCTGAGGCCGTAAACAACAACATGGATTTCGTTAACCTTCAGTTGTACTCAGGGTTTACAACGCCGAGCGAGTTTACGAAGGCAGGCGTTCACCAGAGCTTATTAGCCTATGGTGCAAAGTTTGAGGCTGATGGGCCTTCCGGTCCCGACGGCAATGGCCATCAAACGGCTGTGAATGCCTACGCTGGATATACCAAGGGCGGATACCATGTGATTACCAACTGGCGATTAAATTCGGAAAACTACGAATTTGAGCAGGCGCAACAAAAAGAGTTGTATCAACTGGTTTTCCTGTCTGCTGCCCAATATAAATCGGCTGTAGGATAATGGTGTAAAGTCAATTCTATCGCTATCCCGGCCGGATCAAAATACAGCTCCCGCCTCTAAACGGACGGTAAAAAAGAGGCGGGAGCTACGTCACTTTATCGTTAGTCTCGACTTACCACTGAGACTCGCCGGTTTCCGGGTCGTACATTTCGTGGACAATTTTATGCCGGTTGGCGATTAATTCTTCAATGCTGGGCGAATTGCTCATGGCGCGCGAAATAGCCAGTTTCATCGCTTCGTAGTTGGTGCGATATAAATCTTTGCGATCCAGGTCAGGGTTGGTTGCGCATTCAGGGGCAATCCAGATCATCGCAATAATGCACAGGTCGTTGGCCTGATCGGCAGGAATAACGCCGGCGATGACGCTGTCCAGAACGGCATCGGCAATGGCCGATTGCACGGGGCCGCCAAATAACTCCACATAAGCAGTCGATTTAATGGTGACTTTAGGAACCATTATCGTCGCAGGCTTTACTTGCTGATTGCAGGCCCGGATGGCGAACATGCGGGTGTGGCCTTCAGTTTGTCCCATCAAAGTAGCGAAAGCGTTGCCCGCTGGCCCTTTTACGCTGCCTATGAGAATTTCAGGCATGGCGTCGGTGCCTTGACCTTCACTGGAAAATACCGTTGCTTCGCCGGTTCTGAACCAAATTGTATCTGACATTAAAGAATCCAAAAAAGAGATTGAGAGGGCGGTCATTCTATGATGGATGAAGAGTGGCGGGCAATAGTTATATAGTGCAGAAAGTCAGGGTAATAAAGCGGGTGAAGCAGGTAAAGGCGGCGATGTATCTGGCTTGTGGTAATATGGAAAAATTTAAGCCGAATAACCTCTGCCAGCCTTCACTCCCGATTTATGCCGTCAAAATTAGTGCCGCTACTCTCTACGACGCTGCTTTATGCGTTGTATTATCTGATCAGTACCTTTAAATTTGATGTGCAGATACTGCCCGTGGCGGTGCCTTACGATTTTCTGTTGCAGCTGGGTGTTGCTTATATACTTTTTGCTCTTTCGAAACGATTGTGGATTTTTCTTGTGATTCACGCTCTGGTGATGGGCATTTTGTATGTGGGAAATGCCGTAAAAATATCATTTTTCGGCGGGCCGATTATGCCGGACGATGTTTATGCGCTGCAGTCGCTGTTGCTGATTCTCGAGGGCTGGCGTTTTTTTGTGGCGGCTATTCCGCTCGCCGCCATTGCCAGTCTGGTGCTGTTCAACTTCACCATGCGGCATTGGAGTTCCTATCTTGCCAGCATGGCGGTGATTCTTTTCGGTCTTATTTTGATTTACAAGCCTGCCGTCATTGCCGATTCTATCGATCAGCACTTTGGAAACTCGGTTTGGGATCAGCGATCCAATTATGTGTGGCATGGCGCGACGCTTTACTCCCTGCAGGAAGGCGCTCGTTATTTTGCCATAGCGGATGCCCCGCCCGACGCCGACATGGCTCAGCAGGCGGCCGAGAAATTGTTGGTTGCGGCGCCAAAAAAGGTGGCGGACGTAAAAGCGTTTACGCCACGCAACGTACACATCGTGCTGCTGGAATCTTTTTGGGATCCTAATGAGCTGAAGAAAGCGAATTACAAGCAAAACCCTCTGTCGCCCGAGTTCCGCAAGCTGTGGAAGAGCGCGGATTACTCGCATGCGTTGACTCCGGTGTTCGGCGGTTTTACCGCAAATTCCGAGTTTGAGGTGTTGTGCGGATTTCCGGTAGTGAAACACAACGTCAAATTTGAACGGCAGTTGCTCAACAAAGTGCCGTGCTTGCCGCACATTCTTGCCGAGAAGGGTTACCGGACAATTGCCTCGCATCCCAATGTGCCGGTATTCTGGAACCGCGTAAATGCTTATGAGCGCATGGGCTTTCAGACCTACTGGTCGCTGCAGGATTTCGTGCTTGATGACATGAATCGTGAGTTTCTTTCCGATGCTTCGCTGTACCGGCAGGTGTTGGAGAAAATCTCCGGATCGCTGGACGCCAAGCAGCCGATGCTGGATTACATCGTGACTTATTTCGGTCACTGGAATTATCCCTTGAGTGAAAGCAGGCCGAACAAAGTGGCTTCGCCATCCAAGGTCGAGGAGGTGCCGGCTTACGCCAACACGGTGTATTACAAGTCGCGGGAGCTGATGGTGTTTCTTGATCAAATGCGGCAGCGCGATCCTGACGGTATTATCGTGGTTTTCGGCGATCACCTGCCTTTTCTGGGCGAGAATTTTGCGGGCTACGTGGAGTCAGGCGTGCTGACCGCCAATCGCAGTGAATTTACGCCGGAGATGTTCAAGTTTCATGTGCGCACGCCGATGATTATCATCGATGGCCAGCGCGGACCGCTTAAAATCGGCAGTTTGCCGCTTTATCAAGTGCCCAAGCTGATACTCGACCTGCTCAATTTCAATGAACCGACGATCATGGATTACGCCGCTCCTTTGGCGGGCATGCGTGTGCGGCCATTGCCGGGGCTGCATTTTAATCTGTTCGGTGATGGCAGAGTGGACATGTGCAAAGAGCCTCCCTATTCGGAAGCCTGTCAGGCATCTTCCCGCTGGCTGGAGAATGTGGCGACCGTCAGTAATGACTTGTTTATTGGCGGCCAGTTTACGCGGCCCAAATACATACCCGAGAAACAGCCGGGGCTTGTAACGGCTGAGTTGGCTGCTCCGCAGACAATGGCGAACATGCCGGAATGATAGTATATGGTTCATGCTGAGTTCATCTTGCGAAGTTAGTTTATGGTGTCAAGTATTCGATTTTTTGGAGAAAACCGATGAATAAAAGTTTCGTAATCGCCATTTTCAGCATGTTCATGATTTTTGCCGGGAGCAGCGCAGCCGATCAGCTTAGCGTCCCGTTGCAGATTGATTACAGCCTGATTAAGAAAGTACTGGTTACCCAGTTGTATACCGGCAAAGGCAATGTCGCAGAGCTCTGGAATGACCGCCAGGGATGCAGTTATTTGAAGCTTTCCGATCCTGAAATCAACGGTCAGAGTGGTCAGGTCCGGCTGTTGAATAATGTTCAGGCGCGATTCGGGACAGGTGTAGGCGGGCAATGTTTGACCGTGCTGGAATGGCGGGGGATTTTAGAAACTTTTCAGCAACCGACGCTTGATTCAGGACATTCTGTTCTTAGCTTTCCCATCACCAAGGCCAGCGCCTATGATAGGGAAGGCCGCCATTTGACCATCGATAAACTTCAGGATTTGATCAAGCGTTTTGCCGAACCCAAACTGGCCGCAGTAAAAATCGACTTGAACGAATCCCGTGGCAACATTGATCAAACGCTGTCCCATTTCTTGCCCAAGGATAATGCAGCCGACGTCAAGAATGTACTGGATTCACTCAAGTTCAGCGACGTGAAAGCCGGAGATAACGGCATCGGCATTAAGCTTGCCTTCAATGCACCGGCCAAGATGGCTGTTGCAAAACCCGCGCCCGCTTTTAGCGAGGCGGAGCAAAAACAATGGGAGACTGCATGGCTGCAGTGGGACGCGTTCCTGAGCTCGGCCATTAAACAGGCATCCGATGATACGCAATCACAAGAGCTGCGTGAGGCCTTGACGGAAATTCTGCTGGATTCCCGTGCAGCCTTTAAGGCGGGATTAAAGGAGCATGATGCCGGTAGCGCCGATCCGGTCCGGGTATTTTTTACCGATACCTGGCAGCGTCTGGCCCCTGTATTAAAAACCATAGCAACGGAGTTGCCCGGCATACAGGGTCTGCGTTATATAACATTCATAGCGGCCACCGATGTAATTTATGAGCTTGAACGGATAGGCGCGCCTTTCGGCCTGGATATTTCTTCCGATGGACTGCGCAGACTGGCGCGTATCCTGATTGCGGGTAAACAGCAGCAGGCGGAAGCAAAGAAGCAGCCGTAATTTTTTTCAACATTAGGCGGCCATTACTTCATCAGTTCACGCCGAAGAAATTTTTAAGTGCAAATTAGAAGCAGGGAAGATTGAGTATCCGCTCAATGTTCAAATTGAGGGGCGCACCGCTTTGGGTACGCCCCTCTCGAATGCAGGGTTAGAGTGTGCGTTCAAAGCATTACGAATGAATGCTTGCCATGTTTCATTGGGCACCCAAACCTCCTGCATTGGATGGGCTGAGGCTTCCTCGCTCTCTGCCAGACACAACCTTCGATACAGGTAGATGAAAGCAGATACCCGCATGTTCTTTGCGCAATGTACCCAGATTTTACATCCCTCGAAGGCCCTGAGCGTGCCGAAGAACTGGTCTAACCGATGAAGTTCAGGCCGTTCCCACTCCACAGGAATATGAATGTAGGCAATGCCTTGTTGTGCAATGAACTCAGCCTCTCCAGGCAGGGCATTTGATGACGTCGGGAGAGCCAGATTGATAACCGCCTCGATACCGAGCGCAGGCAGGCACGTAATATCCTTCTCGGACAATTGGCCGGAAGTCCAGAGCCAGTCGAATACTTGATGAATATTTTCAGCGTCCATGTGGACTCTAATTGAGATAACCGAATTTATTTGTTAGCCGGCCATGGCGCCGTCGGCGGATACAGTGCCAGGGCCTTAGCCTCGGCCTCACAGTCACGCAGAGGTCTCAGGCCTTTGGCGTGAACAGTTGCACGTTCGGCCTTAGCCGCTTCTATCGCGGCCCGGAACACGGGATCGGAGTGCAGTCGAGCAACTGCGGCAGCACCCACAGAACGCCCCTCAATGACGTCGCTCTGCCAGTGAGCATTGCATATCACACGGCTTTGCCCAAAAGCCCGGCCTCTGGAGAGGATTGCGTCAGTCCGTTCTGGTGCAACCTCGCTTAGGATGAGCGCCCATGCCCAGCCAATAGCCGTATGCCCCGAAGGATAAGAGCCGCTCTTCATCAAATGAGTTTCCTCATCCGGCGTACAGGTTGGTTCTTTGTTTATAATGAAAGGGCGAGCGCGCTGGTAATGGTTCTTGGCCGCTTTGGTAGATTCGTGCGCATCGGCAAGAGTGCGGTGGAGAAGTATGTAGAGATGCGGTGTGTCCTGCTCCGTAATGGGAGCATTCAGCGCGCAGGAGAAGGTGCCGGCCGCCTGCGGAAACTTCAGGTTGGCGTCCTCAGCCGCCAAGTCCCAGCGTGGGGTGCCGCGTAAAGTGAGGCTGTTTCGGCTTACGTCCTTGTCAAGTGCGAGAGAAGTCGAACCTTCAGCGGGTGGGGGAGGAAGAAGCGCCAGGCTATTGGGAAGCGCCTCGACCGGTAAGTAGCCAATACCTGGCCTTATTTCCGGCACAGGTTCGAGATTGCTTTCCGTTTCAAAACTCGCGCAACCTGCCATTAACACAATGCAGGTCAGCGCAAGAAAAACTCTTTTCGGCGCGATATTATGTAGATCACTCATAATCCAACTCCCCTCTCTCTATTGATGTTGAAATATCTGCCCCTTCAAGGTCTTTATAGCCATGAGAGATACCGAATATGTTGCAGTCTAGTGACCAGCCAGCGTGAAGCTAAGGGGCTGCGGGCTTTTGCTCAGTCCCGCTTGAGCGTTGAATTAGGGCTTGCATGTTAAGTAAACATACGGGCAATACGCTACCGCTATTTCACCCTGCGGATTGCAGCTTACCGCGTCTCGGACACTAAAAGCAAAATTTGCTGTTATCGCTTTGCATTGATTATTAATTAAGTTTTACAGGTCAAGCAGCATCCCCGATAATAAAAAGATTAATTCATATCCCGGAATTACGGGGCAATCCCACACAATTAAAGAGGCTCTATGACAAACACCACAACAGGATTTTTAGACAAGGAACGCATTATTGCGGGTGCCGGTTTTAATCGCTGGCTGGTGCCGCCTGCGGCATTGGCGATTCATTTATGCATCGGCATGGCCTATGGTTTTTCCGTTTTCTGGCTGCCTCTTTCCAAAGCGTTGGGCATTACCGAAAGCATCTCCTGCGGGCCTGAAGTAGGCTTTTTTCAGGAGTTGTTTGTTACCGGTTGTGACTGGAGAATATCCACGCTGGGCTGGATGTACACGCTGTTTTTTGTGTTCCTGGGCTCCTCGGCGGCTATTTGGGGCGGCTGGCTGGAGCATGTCGGGCCGCGCAAAGCCGCTGTGGTGAGCGCGGTGTGCTGGTGCGGCGGCATGTTGTTTTCGGCTTTGGGCGTTTATTTGCATCAGTTCTGGATGATGCTGTTGGGCTCCGGGGTGATTGGCGGCATTGGCTTAGGGTTGGGTTATATCTCGCCGGTTTCCACCTTGATCAAATGGTTCCCGGATCGCCGCGGCATGGCTACCGGCATGGCGATCATGGGGTTTGGCGGCGGCGCTATGATCGGTTCTCCACTGGCGGCGCTGCTTATGAAGCA
>JBAZWN010000038.1:0-24993 GCA_041660285.1 Methylobacter sp. | reverse complement strand
AGTTGGTTGTGGAACTTTACTCTAAATAATTGCAGTTCTGAGGGATATAAATGCAGAATTCTATTTCTGGCTTACTGAAGCCTCGATTAGTTGAGGTTGTTAGCAAAACACCTAATCATTCTAAGATCGTTATTGAGCCCCTTGAGAGAGGTTTTGGACACTCTCTTGGAAATGCATTGAGACGTGTGCTTTTGTCTACAATTCCTGGCTGTGCGGTTACAGATGTTGAAATTGAAGGCGTCCTTCATGAGTACACCACCATTGAGGGTGTTCAGGAAGACGTAATCGATATTTTGCTTAATCTAAAGAAACTAGCGGTTATTCTTCATTCTAAAGATGAAGTTGAGCTTACGCTATCAAAAAATGGAGCAGGTTGCGTTACAGCTGCTGATATTGTAATTCCTCATGATGTTGAAATTATTAATCCTGACTTAGTGATCGCCAATTTAACACAGGCTGGCGTCTTAAATATGAAGATCAGGGTTCGCAGAGGCAGAGGATATGAACCTGTAAGTGTTCGTAAATCAAATGCTGAAAATAATCTGGTCGTTGGTGCGCTTCAGCTTGATGCCTCATTTAGCCCTATCGTTAAGGTGGCTTACCAGGTTGAAAGTACCCGCGTTGAACAGCGAACTAATCTTGATAAATTAATAATTGAACTGGAAACCAACGGAACAGTTGACCCAGAAGAGACTATCAAGTTGGCAGCTACAATACTTCATGACCAACTTTCTGTTTTTGTTGATTTTGAAAAAGTAAATGAGCAGCTTGCAGAAGAAGTAGTTGAAGTTGAAGAGATATTTGACCCTGTTCTGCTTCGCCCTGTCGATGATCTTGAGTTGACAGTACGTTCTGCTAATTGCTTAAAAGCCGAGAATATTTTTTATATTGGGGACTTGATTCAACGTACTGAAGTTGAGTTATTGAAGACTCCAAATCTTGGCAAAAAATCCTTAACAGAAATAAAAGATATTCTTGCTTTAAAAGGTTTGTCTCTAGGTATGCGCTTGGAAAATTGGCCACCTGAAAACCTTGCAGATCAAACTCACGCAATAACACACTAACATTAGGTCTTCTTACAATGAGACATCGTAAATCCGGAAGAAAATTCAATATAAATAGCAGCCACCGTAAGGCGCTATTTAGTAACATGGTCAGTTCATTATTTAAGCATGAACTGATAAAAACAACCTTGCCGAAAGCTAAAGAATTAAGAAGCTATGCTGAGCCTTTAATTACTTTGTCTAAAGAAGACAGCGTAGCTAAAAGACGTCTTGCTTTCTCTCGATTGCGTGACCGTGATGTTGTAACCAAGCTTTTCAATGAGCTGGGTCCCCGTTACAAAAACAGAGCGGGTGGGTATTTGCGTATTATGAAATGCGGGTTTAGACCCGGAGATGATGCTCCTATGGCTTATGTTGAGCTGGTTGATAGGCCTGAAGTTGTCACTATAGAAGATTAATAGTCTTTCTGTTGAAAAAAAGCCGGTTTATCCGGCTTTTTTTATGTCTGAAGGTTTTTTTAGGGGATAGGGTAAAAATCTGTCTATAGTCAAGCCAAGGTTGCGAAAATAACGAGATAAAGCAGTGCGGTTCTCTTACTTCCGAGTTATAGCTGATATAGCGCGAAAAGTTATGGATCGAGCTGGAGATTCCAGGTTTTTAGGCTTAGTTGTCCTAGATGGATTTGATGTGTTGCGGCGGTATGTCGCGTCTCGTTGCACCGGTATAAAGCTGCCGCGGACGTCCGATTCTCTGTTCTGGGTCAGAGATCATCTCGTCCCAATGCGAAATCCAGCCGACGGTTCGGCCCATAGCAAAGATGGCCGTAAACATGTTGCTGGGTATGCCTAATGCATGCAGCACAATGCCGGAATAAAAATCGACATTTGGATAGAGTTTTTTCTCAATGAAATACTCGTCTTCAAGAGCAATACGTTCCAGCTCAAGGGCGAGTTTAAATATCTTGTCATCATGTAACCCCAGCTCTGACAGCACTTCATGGCAGGTTTCACGCATCAACTTGGCGCGGGGGTCATAATTCTTATAGACTCGATGCCCAAAGCCCATGAGTCTGAACGGGTCATCCTTATCTTTGGCTTTCTTTATATATGTTTCAATATTTGAAGCATCACCAATTTTTTCCAGCATGTTCAGCACGGCTTCATTAGCACCGCCATGTGCAGCTCCCCACAGACAAGCAATCCCGGCTGTAATGCAGGCAAAAGGATTGGCGCCGCTGGAACCGGCCAAGCGGACGGTCGAGGTTGATGCATTTTGTTCATGGTCGGCATGTAAGATCAAGATCCTGTCCAGCGCCCGTACCAACACCGGGTTTGGCGAATACTCATCACAAGGTGTCGACAGCATCATTCGCATAAAATTTTCGACATAACTCAGCTTGTTTTGAGGATAAATAAACGGTGAGCCGGTGCTGTATTTGGGCACATGGCAACGATAGTCGGTACTTTGGCAATCAGGCGAATGGCGGATATGGCGCGATCTTCTTTAGACCGGATGTCCAGGGCATCATGATAGAAAGCCGATAGCGCTCCGACTACGCCAACCATAATAGCCATCGGGTGTGCATCTCGGCGGAATCCTTTGAAAAAATTTGTCAGCTGATCATGCACCATGGTGTGCATGGTGATTTCCTGCACAAATAATTCCAGTTCGTTGCCGTTGGGTAATTCACCATGCAGCAGTAAATAACAGACTTCCAGGAAAGTGCATTGTTCTGCAAGTTGTTCGATGGGGTAACCGCGGTAAAGCAAAATCCCCGCTTCGCCGTCTATATAGGTTATGGATGAGCTGCAGCTGGCCGTGGAAGTAAAGCCGGGGTCATAAGTAAACATGCCCGTCTGTTTATACAGGCTTTGGACATCTAATACATCAGGCCCTGTAGTTCCAGATAAAATGGGCAGCTCGCATAAAGACTGAGCTTCCTCATTTAAAGTAACGTTGCGTTGTTTAGTCATGGCTTTTTCTCGGGTTTGATCGTTGTCAAGCTACATCATATGAAGGTTTAATAAACTGAAAGTTCCGGTATAAAAAGCCAGCTCAGCAAATGATGTGAAGCAGGTGTTTGGAAAGGAAGTAATAAAGGCATTTCAAACACCTGCGTTTTCATTATGTTATATCAAAAAAAATAGGGCAACTTTAGTTATTAAGCCGGAGTTACATTGTCAATGGCTTCTTTTGCCAGTTCGGTGACTTTGCCCCAGTTTTTTGATTTTACGGCATCTGCAGGCGCCAGCCATGAACCGCCCACGCAGGCCACATTGCTTAGTTTCAGGTAGGCGTTATAGTTTTCAGGGGAGATTCCGCCAGTGGGACAAAAAGTGACTTGCGGAATGGGGCCGGCGATGGCTTTCAGCATGGGTATGCCGCCAGCAGCTTCGGCCGGGAAAAATTTGAAATGATCCAAGCTATATTCCATGCCTAGCATCAGTTCCGACAATGTCGATATGCCCGGAATTAACGCTATATTTCCGGCTTTGGCTGCCGCTAAAAGCGTTGGCGTCAGCCCCGGGCTAATAGCGAAAACAGCGCCGGCATTTTCGGCGGCTTTTAATTGTTCCGGGGTGGTAATGGTGCCTGCGCCGACGATGGCGTCTTTGACTTCCTGCGTGATAAGTTTGATGGCTTCGAGCGCAATAGGAGTACGCAGTGTTATTTCCAGCACTTTGATGCCGCCCGCGACCAAGGCTTTGGCCAAAGGAACGGCGTCGTCCAGGTTCTGGATGACCATTACAGGCATCACGGGGCAAGTATTTAAAATAATGTCAGGTTGGATTTTCCAGTTGTTTTGATTCATTGTTCTACCAAAGTATTTGTTGATTCGATGATGCAGGATTGAATTAATCTGCCGGGAGCAGCAGGCTTGTTTTTGCGTCGCCCCGGCAAGATCAGTCAATGCAATGTTTAGTCGTCGATGAACAGGTTAACGGCCCCTGTTTCAGCGGAAGACGCACCCAGTCGGAAACCGCTAAACAGTTCACGCCCCATACCATGGTGGTGATCTGTGGAGCTGTTGGTATCGGGAGTACGCGCATTAAATTCAGCCGCGTCTACCAGTACATTCACTTCTCCGGTTTGGGTGTTCAGGCGAATGATGTCTCCGGTACGTACTCTTGTTAAAGGGCCGCCTTCGGCGCATTCCGGGCACATGTGGATGGCTGAGGGCACTTTGCCTGAAGCGCCGGACATCCGGCCGTCGGTGACTAAGGCGACCTTGAAGCCTTTATCTTGCAGGACGCCCAATGGTGGAGTCAGTTTGTGCAGTTCCGGCATGCCGTTGGATTTTGGTCCCTGAAAGCGGAGTACTACGATAACATCTTTTTCCATTTCGCCGCGTTTAAAGGCGGCAACCACATCGTCCTGGTCATCAAACACCATCGCAGGCGCTTCAACGATCTGATGTTTTTCTGATACTGCAGAAACTTTGGATACCCCGCGGCCCAAATTGCCGTGCATGACATGCAAGCCGCCACTTGCGGCAAAAGGTTTGGCGACGGTGCTGATAACTTCCGTGTCCAAAGACGCTTCAGGGCAAGGCTCCCATATTAATTTGCCGTCAATCAATTTTGGTTCTTGCGTATAATTCTTCATGCCGCGTTCATCTGCAACAGTCAGAATATCTTCATGCAATAAGCCGTTCTTTAACAGTTCGGCAATCAATACGCCCATGCCGCCAGCGGCCTGGAAGTGATTGACGTCTGCCTGACCGTTTGGATAAATACGGGTCAGCAACGGTATTGCTCGGGAAAGATTGTCAAAATCATTCCAGTTGATTTTGATGCCGGCAGCACGTGCAATGGCGACCAAGTGAATGGTGTGATTGGTCGAGCCGCCTGTTGCCAATAAGCCGATGATTGCGTTGACGATCGCTTTCTCGTCGATCATATGGCCGATTGGACGAAAATCATTGCCCAGCGCGGTAAATTTTAGAACCTGTCTGGCGGCGGCCTTGGTCAATTCATCACGTAATGGCGTGTAAGGGTTGATGAACGAACTGCCGGGCAGATGCAGCCCCATAATCTCAACCATCATCTGGTTGCTGTTTGCCGTGCCGTAAAACGTACAAGTGCCTGGGCTGTGATAAGACGCCGCCTCGGATTCGAGTAGTTCTTTGCGGCCGATTTTGCCTTCGGCGTAAAGCTGGCGGATACGCACTTTTTCCTTGTTTGCCAAGCCGCTGGGCATAGGGCCTGCAGGCACGAACACGGCGGGCAAGTGGCCAAAACTCAGGGCGCCGATCAGCAGTCCCGGCACAATCTTGTCGCAGACGCCCAGGTAAAGTGCGCCGTCAAACATGTTGTGGCTCAAGCCTATGGCTGTAGCCATGGCAATTACATCACGGCTGAACAACGATAGCTCCATGCCCGGACGGCCTTGCGTAACGCCGTCGCACATGGCGGGTACGCCGCCGGCGAACTGGGCAACGCCACCGGCTTCCTTGATGGCGGCCTTAATCAGCGCAGGCGCATCTTTATACGGTTCATGTGCCGACAACATGTCATTATAAGAAGAGATAATGGCGATGTTGGCTTTTTGATGTCCGGTTAAATCGCTTTTTTCCCCGGCTCCGCAAGCGGCAAAGGCGTGAGCCAGGTTGCCGCAAGCAAGTTCGGCGCGATGTGGCTCCTTTTTGGCAGCCGCATCAATACGCGCCAGATAGGCGGCACGGCTTTCCCGGCTGCGCTCAATAATTTCGTTAGTAACTTTTTCTAATACGGGATGCATGTGTGTTCCTTTTGTATCGCTACTGGTTAAAGGCTTAAGGTAGTTTGGCTTGTGTAGAAATTATTCATCCCAAGCCCTGCCGTCACGCGCAATCAGGGCAGCGGATGCGTCAGGCCCCCAGGTTCCGGCGGAGTAGGGCTTTGGTGCATTGTTGAGCGTATTCCATGCGTTTTGTATGGAGTCAACCCAGGTCCAGGCCTGTTCAATTTCATCGCGGCTGATGAACAAAGCGGAATTGCCTCGCATGGCTTCGAGCAATAGCCGTTCATAAGCGCCAAAAATACGGGAATTGTTAAACGTATCGGAGAAACTTAAGTCCAGCTTGGTCTGGTGCAGCTTAATGGTTTCATTAATGCCCGGTTCTTTGTTGAGCATGTGCACTTCCACGCCCTCATTGGGTTGAAGGCGGATAATAAGCTTGTTGGCCGGCAGGTTGCGGTAGCTGTCTTTAAAAATATTGTGCGGCAACTGCTTGAAATGAACCACGATCTCGGAGCGCTTGGCCGGCATTCGTTTTCCGGTGCGCAGATAAAAGGGTACATTTGCCCAGCGCCAGTTATCAATGTCGACGCGCAATGCGACAAAGCTGTCCGTGGTGCTTTTCTGATTGGCTCCCTCTTCTTCAAGATAGCCGGGCACGGGCTTTCCTTTATGAAAACCGGCCGTGTACTGGCCGCGCACGGTAGTTTGTTCCGCATTGTCGGCCGTAATGGGACGCAATGCGCTCAGGACTTTTATCTTTTCGCGGTGTATGTTTTTGGCATCTAGGTTAACGGGCGGCTCCATGGCGATAAATGTCAAAATCTGCAACAGGTGGTTTTGCACCATGTCCCGTAATTGTCCGGCATCATCAAAATATCCCCAGCGACCTTCAATGCCGATGTCTTCTGCAACGGTAATTTGAATATGGTCGATGGCGTTGTGATCCCAGTTGGTAGTGAAAATGGAATTGGCAAAACGCAACGCCAGCAAGTTGAGTACCGTTTCCTTGCCCAGATAATGATCGATCCGATAGACCTGATCTTCCTTGAAAACCTTGGCCACTTCATCATTGATTTCTTTAGATGACGCAAGATCATGGCCTATGGGTTTTTCCATGACGATGCGTGATTCGCGGGTGAGTACGCCGGATTTATCAAGGCCAGTGCAAATGTTTTTAAATAATGAGGGCGGTACGGAAAAGTAATTCACCATAACCCGGTTTTTTTGATCAATCACCGCGTGCAGTTGCTGGAATTGATCCGGTTGGGTTAAGTCGATTTGAAGGTACGAAAGTCTGGCGGAAAGTTTCGCCCACACCGCGTCATCAATGGCTTCTCCCAGAAATTCCTGCAAACTTTTGAGTGTTATTGCAATAAATCCTGCCGTGTCTTCGGGGAGCCTGTCTACGCCTATAATTTTGGTATCAAGCGAGATTAAGTCCGCTTTTTCAAGGTGATACAAAGAAATCAGCAATTTCCGACGGGATAAATCGCCTAACGCACCAAAGATAACCAAATCACAGGGTTTAAATGTTTTTTCGTTCATAAGTTAATGTGTTGAGTAATAGTTATGGGCTGCAATAGATCGGCAATCCATACGCGGGAAAATTAATGCCCTATTATCGCAGAATTTCTGTCAAGGTGCAGTTCTGGATGCGCTGTATTAATGCCATAAAACCACGTTTATGAATGATTTTGAATAAATTTAAGGTGCGCGCCCCTCAATTCAGTAATGTCCCGGCCGAAGAGGAGGAAGGTTTGCGGGTTAATTTTGTATCGAATCGATATTTTGTTGACAGCATTCTTTGGCTTCTTTTATAGTATTGATACGCTACTAAGTGAAAGCGATGTTTTATGAATACAGTATTTCTATCAGTCCGGTTGATGCTGTTAACCATTCAAAATATCGGAGTGAAGTAGTTTATCTGGGGAATGCGCTGGACTTAGTTGAACAGCAAAATCTTCAGTGGGATTGGGTTACGGTGCCGACCTTGGAGATGATCAGGTTTTGCATCCATTAATGAGTTGAAACAATAAAAGGCAGAAGACAATGAGCGAAAAAACACAAAAAAAAGACAGGTTTTGGTTGTATGTCGGTTCCACAGTGTTTGTCATATTGGCGGCTATTGCCATGATTAAACAAAGTGAAAATGAAAAATTCGCCCCGATTAAGCAGCAGGTGGAAGAGGAGCATGCTCTTATGAATATCCGTGTATTGAACTGAACTTGAAGTCGTTCAATTTCATGACTGGAGGCTATTTTCATGAGTACATCACTTAAAACAATGATAAGCAGGAGAGAACTAATGAAACTTAATTTAATATGTCTGTTGGCGGCTTTAACTTTTTTTTCAGGAACAGCATCGGCAACAGAATATATTTACAGAGACCTTATGGCCAATACGCTGGCATCACCTGGCTGCGCGGCAGAATCTGAAGCCATAGCAAATGCTTCAAAACCCTATAACCTTAATAACTACAGCAAAAAGTTTTGCCAGACGCAAGGCTACGGCTGGCATGTTGAAAAAGTGAAGGATGAAGGAAAGGCGGTTTGTAAAGAATGTACAGGCGCTAATAGCGGTAAAAAGCAGTGCCATCTGGAAGACGTAGTAGTTACCTGCAAGCGAATTAAACCTGGCTCAGTAGGCATGCTGCCCGGAAAAGGCTGATTGAAATGTGGGCCGGCAAGAGATGTGGCTAAGTCTCTTGCCGGCTTTGTCGACTTTAGCCTATCTTCCTCCTCATTAGCCGATACTTGGATCAGGTCGGCTATTTTTTTAGTTGTTACAGCGCTTTGCATTTAGCAGGGCCGCGTTGGATACCTATTCTGCTCAATTGCGCGGTAAACCGGATTTCACATTATTTGAAAATGGAATTGATGAAAGCTGAAATGTGTCCGATTTCTTCAATACAAAGGCTATGTTCCATCAGGTAATCATGCCATTCAACGCTGTATTTCATGGAACTTAGCTTATCAAATGCTGCCTTGCCGGCCTCAATTACTACAACGGGATCTACCATGCCGTGGGCCATAAATATGGGTGTGGCATTGTTGGCGGCTGAACGTTCCGTCTTTAATTGTTCGACTGTTGGCAAGTAGGCTGATAATGCAACAATTCCGGCCAATTTATGCGGGAATCTTAGTCCTGTATGAAGCGCAAGCACGCCTCCTTGGGAAAATCCGGCGAGCAAGATATTTGCCGATGGAACGCCCTTGTCAATTTCTTGCTGGATAACTCGGTCAAGCAACGCCGCCGATTGATAAATGCCATTGCTGTCAACTTTGTGTGCCAGCGACATTTCCAGAATATCGTACCAGGCGCGCATGGCCATTCCGCCATTGATGGTTACCGGCTGAATAGGGGCATTGGGAAAAATAAAGCGTATATTAGGCTCTGCGGTTAAATGCAGTTCAGGGACAATTCCTTCAAAGTCATGGCCGTCCGCCCCCAGTCCATGCAGCCATATAATAGAATATTTATGAGCTGATTTAGGCGGTATTTCGATGGTGCTAAGTTCAGAACTCATAAGTTTTCCAGAAAGCAGATGCGATGGGCAATAAAATAGCATACGCTTACCTCAATCCCAAGGGTTGCCGTCGAGTTTTGGTAGTGAATCTTAGTGCAATAAATTCAACTTTAGTTAGCAATATAATATCTTGGGTAATGTTGGACGATATTTTTTTAATAGCTTTATTGCTGGTTGCGTATCTGTACTGGTCAAAAGCGCAGCAGGTAAAAGAACTTGCCCTTAAGGCAGCCCGAGCGCATTGCTTGAGCATGGAAGTTCAAATGCTGGATGAGTATGTTGCGTTGGACGGTATCGGGTTAAGAAGGAATGAAGCTGGGAAAATTCGTGTACGGAGGTCATTTTTATTTGAATTTTCCTCAACAGGAAATGAGCGGTATAACGGGCGAATTGTTATGCTGGGCTGTCAGGTTGAGTCAATTCATATGGAACCGTATCGATTTGAATGATTCTAAACGGAGTGTTAAATGAGCAAGTGCCCATCATGCGGCCATGAGCGGAGTGGCCGTGATATGACATGTCCGCAATGTGGCTGTTTTTACTCAAAAGTTGACAAGATTCTTGCCGAAGAGGAAGCGAATGAAGAAAGGCGCTCGCTTCGGGGGCGATGTAAAAGAATCATTAACGCGAGTGATGTTAAACGTGAACTGCTGGATGAATTGAAGCTGGTAAAAGCAGGGCTTGGCCCAAAAAGTCTGTTCGCAATTTATGTGATTATTGCTTTTGTGTTTGCTTTGACGATTTCTGTTTTGTAGAGAGTCAGAACAATAAATCCTCAAGGTAATATCTTGCCTTGAGGATTTGGAGTGCGCCTTGTCGACAACATGGAGTCACTGTCGAGGGAAAAATAAGGGCATTTGCCGCTAGGGTTTTACTTTTCCAGCAGGTCGAGTTTGCCTTCTTTGCCATTCCACTCGTCAGCATCAGGCAAAGGCGATTTCACTTCAGTAATTGATGGCCATTGTTTGGATAACTCTGCATTCAGCTTGATGAAAACTTCTTGTCCTTCCGGTAATTCATCTTCCGCAAAAATTGCATTGGCAGGGCATTCAGGCTCGCATAATGTGCAATCAATACACTCTTCCGGATCAATAACTAGAAAGTTAGGGCCTTCATGAAAGCAATCTACAGGGCAGACGTCTACACAATCAGTAAATTTACATTTGATACAGTTTTCGGTGACTACAAAAGCCATAATTATTACCAGGAAAGTTGATTTTTAATTTAGAGGGTCATTCTAGCAGAAAGCATTGACTGATTGAACGCCAAGTTTGTTGCGAATGCGAATTTTACCAAGGGAACTGCGGGGCTGTAAAACTTACTTTGTGCTTGCAGAGTTAAATAAGGACAAGAATATGCCTTTTTCGCCACTGATTTTTCGTTCTGTCGTGTTTTTTAGAGCCAGTCTTGCTTCGGCTTTGAGCTGGTTGTCGGCATAAAGTTGTTCGGCGCGCGCCGGCGCGGCTGATGCCCTTTCAAAGTATATGGCGGCGTCTTTGGGCTTGTTATGCAGCAAAAGAAATTCGCCGTAGAAATAGTTGGTGTCAATGCCGTCAGGATTGATTTTAAGCGCGGTTTCCAGCATTTTCTGGGCTTCTTTGTCATCGCCAAAGGCGACGGGCCATTTAGGCGCCATATAGTAGAGCGTGCCCAAGGTCACATAGGCTGAGCCGCTCATGGTTTCCGGATTGATTTTAATGGCCTTGATTAGCAGATCGCGTGCTTCATGGATGGCATTAAGCGCAGAAAATGGATCTTGATGATCGGCATGGCTTGCTTTTACAACAGCCTGCCAGAAAACAGGCTCGGCAGCGTTCGGGTATTGCCGGACCAGGTTTGTTGTCTTGTCCAGCAGCCGAACATAAGCGGGGGCTTGCTTGTTTTTAGGGGTGCTGTAGTAAATAGACGCCCACTCAAACTCGATGTTTTTCAGGGAGTCTTGTAGGTTCTCCGCAAAACATTGAGTCGATAGTAGTAATAAAACAACAAAAAGCGCTTTCCTCATGCGAGAAATATAGAATAAAACTCATGTTATTTCAATAGGTGTATGAAATAATTAGTTTTCACGCCATTCTGAATAAGGATGTATGGCGAGATTGTTGTTGTAATAACGCAAATCATCGGTGACTTCCTGCCCCAGCCAGTGCGGTTTTGAAAAGGATTGCCCTGTTTCCGCCAGTTCAATTTCGGCGACGATCAAGCCTTGATTGTCGCCGTCAAACTCATCTATTTCCCAAACATGTGCATTGTCAGTGACGAAATGGCGGGTTTTTTCTATGATTGGCTTTCTGCAAAGGTTATTTATGATCTCGTTGGCATCGGATATCGGGATCTCGTATTCGTATTCATGCCGATGGGTTCCAATCGTCGCGCTTTTTATATTCAACCAGGCATGGTCATCGCTTATCCTGACCCTGATTGAGCTGGTGGCTTGGGAGCTTAGATAGCCTTGCCGGTATTTTACCGACCGGGTAATGTGTTTGCGCCAGTCGTCGTTCGCGAGTAAAAATTTATGTTCTATTTCTATAGCCATGCTGCGCGATATATAAATTAAAGAAAGGAAGATTATAAGATAACTTTGTGGTGCAATGATAATTCAAGGGATGGAGAGAGGCTGCGATAAAAAGTCCTGCTTTATTTAATTGGCGAGCAATGCTAAAGTAATTGTTTATTAAATCACTTGGTATTTATTTTTGTTGCCGGCGGTTTGCACGCAATACCTTACAACAACTTCATTTAGGAGAATCCCATGGCTTTTGAGCTTCCTGCCCTACCATACGCTAAAGATGCATTAGCGCCCCATATTTCTGCAGAAACCTTGGAGTTTCATTATGGCAAGCATCATCAAACTTATGTGACAAACCTGAATAATCTGGTTCCTGGAACTGAATTTGAAGGTTTATCGCTAGAAGAAATCATCAAAAAATCTTCCGGCGGCATTTTCAATAACGCGGCGCAAGTCTGGAATCATACCTTCTACTGGAACAGCTTGGCGCCAAATGCGGACGGCGAACCTGTCGGCGCTTTAGCCGATGCTATCAACGCAACTTTCGGTTCATTTGCAAAGTTTAAAGAAGAATTTACCAAGTGCGCAGTCACTACGTTCGGCTCAGGCTGGGCTTGGCTGGTAAAAAATGCCGACGGCAGTTTGGCGCTGGTTAGCACCAGCAATGCGGGCTGCCCGATAACAACCGGTCAAACGCCTTTATTGACTTGCGATGTTTGGGAGCACGCGTATTACATCGATTACCGCAATGCGCGTCCGGCCTATCTGGAAGCATTCTGGGCATTGGTTAACTGGGATTTTGCTGCAAAAAACTTTTCAGCTTAATTTTTAAGTAGTATAAAAAGCCTTCTGCGTCTGTTGATGCAGAAGGCTTTTTTATGGGAGCAATAAAATGACTACAGTTTTAATTACCGGCGCTAACCGCGGTTTGGGCCTGGAGTTTTGCCGCCAATATGCCGAACAGGGCTGGCATGTCATCGCCTGTTGCCGTAACCCGGATGATGCATTCGATTTGAATAATCTCGCCGGTCGCCACCCCAATATTCAGCTGGAAACACTGGATGTTGCTGATTTCGGCCAGATTGACGCCTTGTCGCGTAAATTATCGGATTGTTGCATTGATGTTTTGATTAATAATGCAGGCGTTTACGGGGATTTGCAGGGAGGCGGTTTTGGCCGGCTTGATTATCAGGCATGGGCCAAGTCATTGGTGATTAACACCCAGGCGCCTGTGAAAATGGCCGAAGCGTTTTTGCAGCAAGTCAAATGCAGCGATAAAAAACTGATTGTTAATATCAGCAGCCTGATGGGCAGTATCGCGGATAATGACAGCGGCGGCAGTATCCTGTATCGTTCAAGCAAGGCTGCGCTGAATGCCGCAATGAAGAGTCTGGCGATAGGGCTTAAAAATCAGTCCGTCGGCGTGCTTACTTTTCATCCCGGCTGGGTCAAAACCGATATGGGCGGGCCTAACGCGTTAATTAATGCCGATGAAAGCATCGCTGGAATGCGTGCTTTGATAGAGGGTTTTTCATTGAATCAATCCGGTAGTTTCGTTAAGTATGACGGAACGCCAATGCCATGGTGAATAAGAATGATAAGAAAAATAGTGTGTGTATGGCTAATGTTGCAAGGCGCGGCTTATGCCCAGGTCTCAATACCTGAACAGATTAAAGCGCCCGCTGGTAACACTCCTTTTTTGACTGTACACGCGAAGGGTGACCAGATTTATCTATGTGCATTCAGTGAAGGCAAGTATTCGTGGGTGCTGCAGGCGCCCGATGCCAAACTATTTGATGCGGCGGGCCGGATTGTGGGGAAACATTACGCCGGCCCTATCTGGGAATATAAAGAAGGGAGCCGCGTAGTCGGCCAGATAGTTAATAAAATCGATGTTACGCCGGGTTCGTCTATTTCCTGGCTGCTTGTGAAAATAATCTCGCATAAGGATAACGGCATGTTTTCGGACACAAGCTATATCAACCGGGTTAACACGCATGGAGGCCTGCCGCCTGTATCAGGATGTGACGCTAACCATATAGGCGGCGAGGTACGGGTTCCTTATACGGCGGATTATATTTTTTATTCCAAATAACCCAGTTTCAATTCCCTGAGTTTCATCAACGCATAGACCGATTCCAGATGAGGAGCGGCTATGCCTAGCCGCCGGGCGGCGCGCAGTGTATTGCCCAGGATGGCTTCCGTCTCCATCGGCTGGCCGCTTTCATAATCCAGCAGCATGCTGGTTTTATAAGGCGGCATGGCGTAGGTGTGTTCGATATTGATGTTAACAATATCGTGGGGCAAGGGGTGTCCGCATGCTGCCGCGATGTCGCAAACTTCCTGCATGATGCTGCGCACGAAAGACTCCTGGGTTTGCAGGATGTCCAACGTCGGCAAACCGCCTGATAATACCGATAGCGGATTAAACGGCGCATTCCAGACGCATTTTTGCCAGCGTCCGGTAACAATGTCTTCGCTGGCGTTGCACTCAATGCCGGATTGATTGAAAGACTCACAAAGCTGCGCGGTTTTATTGCTGATGCCGTTCGGCAGATTGCCTAAAGCCAGGCGTCCGTATGCCAGATGCAATATCTCGCCGGGGCCTACCCGGTTGCAGCAAATAAACGCCAGGCCGCTGACGACTTCGTTATCGGGGAAGGCATCCAGCATTTCCTGCTCTATTTCCACGCCATTCTGGATAAAGACTATCGCGGTATTTCGGCCAACGGCCGGGCGTATTAGGGTGGCGCGATCCAGTGTTGGAATGACCTTGGTGCAGAGTAGGATGTAATCAGCCGTTCCTTCAAAATCAGCAGCATTTTTCAACACGTGCGCCGGGATGAAATTCCAGCGGCCGAGCGGGTGGCTGTCGATGATAAAGCCGTGTCGCTTGACCTGATCGTAATCGGAGCGGCAAACTACCGAAACTTCATCCCCGGCCTTTGCCAGCAGCGAGCCGTAAAAAGCGCCGACGGCCCCCGCTCCGATGACAAGCACTTTAGCCATGGCTTTGTTCGTCCAGAATCTGCTTTAAGAAGGGGACGGTTAATTTGCGTTTGGCGGCGAGTGACGCCTTGTCCAGTTTTTCCAGCAAGTTCCATAACGAAGCCAGATCCCTGTGGTAATGCGTCAGCAGGAAGCGTCCGGCTTGGGGGGTGATTTCAAAGCCCATTTGATTAGCTTTAAAGATTAATGCCGCGATTTGGTCGCTGTCGGATAAAGGCTGTATTTTTAAGGTCAGCCCCCAATTAAGACGTGTTTTAAGATCGGGCAACTGAATGGCGATGTCATTGGGTGCGGAAAATGCCGATACGATCAGTTTGTGGCCGCGATCATGATGCTGGTTAAAGAAATTAAAAAAAGCCAGCTCCCACTCCTCGTTACCGGCTATGCGTTCGATGTTGTCAAAACAAACCAAATCACACTCATCAAGCCCGCTCAGCATTGAAGGGGCAGGCAGTTCTGCATTCGACAAATCAAAATAGAATGAACTGAGGCTTTGATTTTGCGCCTGATGGCAACAGGCTTGCAGCAGATGAGTTTTGCCTTGTCCCTGTCTGCCCCAGAGGAAAATTTGTTGCTCACCCAGGCCTGCGATGCAGCGTTGCAAGTGATCGATGATTTCCTGATTGATGCCTGGGAAAAAATCATTAAAGGTCTGATTGGCCCTGAATTCAAAATGTAATGGAAGCTGCTGCGCCATTGTCAGTTCTGTTTTCCCGCAAAGTGCACATAAAATGCCGCGCCGAAAAAAAGCATCAGGCTCAGCATGATCTCCAGCAATGCATACAGGCGTTCGCTGGCGTTGACGTAAGCTTCGGCAGAACCGTGGATAAAATAAATGAGGCTGACATAAGCCGCCCACGCGCAACTTTTAGGTTTGCGGTTCAGCAGGCCACGCATGGGCAGCAATAGCGGTGTAACGGCGAACAATAAAACCAGCGCTACCGGAAAGCGGGTGGATGGCGCAAGCACGGTATTCCAAAGCATCAACAGGGCGAACAGTCCGAAAAATCCTGACAGGGCAATAATGTGGTAATAAACCGGTTTTATGTTCATGCGGGTTGTTTCAGTTTGAGCGCGGTTTTAGCCAGGCGCGCACCGAGAGCTTTACACAAGGTTTTTTCGTGATCGCTCAATCCGGCGTGATCTGCCGATACGTGGCTGGGGCCGTATGGGGTGCCGCCTGACGTGGTTTCTCGCAAAGCATGTTCGGTGCTGGGCAAGCCCAGTATCAGCATGCCGTGGTGCAGCAGCGGCAACATCATCGATAACAAGGTGCTTTCCTGTCCGCCGTGCATGCTGCCGGTTGAGGTGAAGACTCCGGCGGGTTTGCCGGATAGTGCGCCTGAAAACCAGATTTCTGTGGTGCTGTCGATAAAGTATTTTAGCGGCGCGGCCATATTGCCGAAATGGGTGGGGCTGCCCAGCGCCAGGCCGTCGCAGGATTTCAAATCGTCAAGCGTAGCGTAAGTTGCGCCGTGAGCGGGTATGCTTTCTGCCGTTTTTTCGCAGACAGTTGACACATCGGGGACGGTTCTGAGCACCGCTTCAGCGCCGTCAACCGATGCTACACCGCGGGCGATATGATTGGCCATTTCTGCGGTTGTACCATTGCGGGAAAAATACAGAACCAGGATTTTCGTCATAAATCGAGCAATTAAATGATAGCCAGTACAGCTTCCGGCGGGCGACCGATGGCGGCTTTGCCATGGGCGATGACAATAGGCCGCTCGATTAAGATGGGGTGGTTCACCATGCCCTTGATCAGCGCCTGTCTATCCAGTGATGCGTCGTCCAGGCCGTTGGCCTTATATTCGGTTTCTTGTCTGCGCATCAACTCGCGAGGCTCCATGCCCAGTTTTTTCAGGATGTCATCCAGTTCCTGAGCGCTGGGAGGCGTTTTAAGATACTCAATAATTTCCGGCTCAATGCCTTGCTCCTGAATTAATTGCAAGGTTTGGCGTGATTTGCTGCAACGGGGGTTGTGGTAGATTTTTACGCTCATGGTTCCGCGCTCATTAAAGTAAAAAAGCTATAATAGCATTTTTAACAAAATTCACGTCTTGGAAAAGGCAGCGGCAATAAAGATGATTATGGATCGAATTAAACAATACTGGCTATTGGCGCGATTTGACAAGCCTATCGGCATCCTGATTTTGTTGTGGCCGGCCTTGTGGGCGCTGTGGGTTGCCAGTGACGGCAAGCCCGACTTGCTGGTCTTAGCCGTGATTTGTCTGGGCGTTGTGCTGATGCGGGCCGCCGGTTGCGTGATTAACGATTATGCCGACCGCGACTTTGACCCGCATGTGGAGCGCACCAAGCAGCGGCCTATCGCCGCAGGCAGGGTAAGTCCCAAGGAAGCGCTGACGGTTTTTGTCGTGCTGTGCTTGTGCGCTTTCGGCCTGGTGCTGTTGCTCAATACCTACACTATCATGCTGTCGTTTATCGCCGCATTTCTCGCCGCCAGTTATCCGTTTATGAAGCGCTACACCCAGTTGCCCCAGGCTTACCTGGGCATCGCTTTCGGCTGGGCAGTGCCAATGGCTTTTTCCGCGCAGATAAACACCATTCCGCCCGTGGCGTGGGTGATGTATTTGGCTGTTGTGTTATGGGCGCTGGTTTATGACACCATGTATGCCATGGTCGATAAGGATGATGATTTAAAAATAGGCATTAAATCGACAGCCATACTTTTCGGCGCTTACGACCGTCAAATCATGGGTGTCCTGCAGATCACCATACTCGGCCTGCTGATCACGGTAGGGCAAATGGCGCACGCCGGTTGGCCTTATTATGGCGGTATTCTGGTCGCGGCCAGCCTGTCGGCTTACCAGCAGAAATTGATTTTCCACCGGGAAAAAACGCTTTGTTTCAAAGCGTTTTTAAACAACAACTGGTTCGGTCTGGCTGTATTTTTAGGGTTGCTGGTCGATTACTGGCTACGGTGACCGCACGCCGCATTAAGGCTAACCTTTCGCCACTGGCCTGTTTTTATTCCTGATCCACTCGCTCCACGATCCCGCATAAAGTTTGGAGCCGGTTAACCCCGCGTGCTCCATCGCCAATAAGTTATGACAGGCGGTGACGCCGGAGCCGCACATGTGAACCACATGCTGCGGCGATGTATTGCCTATCAGGCGTTTAAACTGCTCGCGTAATTGTTCCGCCGATAAAAATAAGCCGTTGCCGTCCAGATTTAACTGAAAAGCGCGGTTTAATGCGCCGGGAACATGGCCTGCAACCGGGTCTATGGGTTCCTGTTCGCCGCGGTAGCGTTCGGGCGTTCGGGCGTCGATCAGCCGAATGGATTTTTTTGCCATGCTGTTTTGCACCTGTAGCGCATTAAGCCATGCAGCTTCGTTCAGATACGGCCTGAACGTGGCGGGTTTTACAGTGGGCAACGTTGTGGTGACGGCAAGCCCTTGTTTTTGCCATTGTTTGATGCCGCCATCCAATACCGCAACCTTGTCGTGCCCCATAGAGCGCAACAGCCACCAGAGACGGCCTGCAAAAGCGCCGCCCGCATCGTCATAAGCAATAACCTGGCTGTTATTGGCGATGCCCCAGTCGCCCAGTTTTTTTGCCAGTAAAGCAAAGTCTGGCAAAGGATGGCGGCCGGTAAAATCGGTGATCGCCGAGGACAGGTCCTTGTCCAGTCCGGCATAGCGGGCATTGGGGATGTGTCCGTGCCGGTAGGCTTTGGCGCCGGCTTCAGTATCCGCTAAGGAGAAGCGGCAGTCAACGATGATCCAGCCGGGATTGTTAAGCTGCTGATTGAGTGTTTGTGTGGAGATGAGCGTCGTGTAAGTCATAGTTTTATACCGTTAAGATGATTTTGCCGATGTGTTGGCTGCTTTCCATGAGTTGATGAGCTTTTGCGGCGTCGGTGAGCGCAAAAGTTGAATGTATAACCGGTTTGATTGTTGCGCCGGATGCTAGTAAAGGCCAGACTTTTTCCAGTAACTTAGCTGCGATTGCCGCTTTAAAAGCTTCGTCCCTGGCCCTTAAGGTCGAGCCGGTGATGGTCAGCCGTTTAAGCATGACGGGCAGTAGGTTTATCTCGGCTTTCGGGCCGTTCTGAATAGCAATCTGCACCAGCCTGGCGTCGTCGGCCATGCATTTTAGGTTTCTAGGGAAATAGTCGCCGCCGATCATGTCCAGGATAACATCGACGCCTTTGTTTTCGGTAAGCCGCTTGATCTCGTCGGCAAAATCCTGCTCCTTGTAATTGATAGCTGCATCGGCGCCCAGTTGTATGCAGAACTCGCATTTAGCTTCTGAGCCAGCGGTGACGATGACCTTGGCATTGAAGGTTTTGGCCAGTTGTATCGCTGTTGTGCCTATGCCGCTGGCGCCGCCATGCACCAGCAGCGTTTCGCCGGGCTGCAACTGGGCGCGGTCGAAAACATTGCTCCAGACGGTGAAAAAAGTTTCCGGCAATGCCGCGGCTTGGGTAAAAGACAGGCCATCCGGCACGGGCAGGCACAGCGCTGCCGAGGCGAGGCAGTATTCGGCATAACCGCCGCCGGTCACCAGCGCGCAGACTCGGTCGCCCTTATGCAGATGTGTGATATTGCCGCCTAATGCCTGAAGGGTTCCTGCAACCTCAAGCCCAGGAATGTCGGATGCGCCGGGCGGGGGCGGATAAAGGCCTTTGCGCTGCATGATGTCGGGCCGGTTGACACCGGCGGCTTCGATTTTAATCAATACCTGGGTGGCTGACGGCGCGGGTATGGCGCGCTTGACTGGCTTTAAAACGCCGTTTTCAATTTCAATGGCAATCATCTGGTCAGGAAGCGGCATATTTACAACATCGTCAATAAGCAGAGTTGGGGTTATTATATACTGTGATTGTTTTTATGAAACGTAGGACGGGATAAAGCAGATGATTCGTGCAGGTATTGTTGGCGGGACCGGATATACCGGTGTTGAGCTATTGCGGATTTTAGCAATGCACCCCGAAGTTGAGGTGTCGGTTGTCACTTCGCGCTCGGATGCAGGCTTGAGAGTGGATGCGCTTTATCCCAGCTTGCGGGGTTCCATCGGTGCCGTATTTAGCCTGCCCGAAGTCGAAGCCTTGGCTGAATGCGACGTGGTGTTTTTTGCGACGCCGAACGGCACGGCGATGCTGATGGCGGAGCAGTTGCTGGCGCGCGGCGTAAAAGTGATAGACCTGTCTGCCGATTTCAGGTTGAAAGATGCAAAGGAGTGGAGCAAGTGGTACGGCATGGAGCATGCCTGCCCCGAGCTGATCGCCGAGGCCGTTTATGGTTTACCGGAGGTGAATCGTGAGGCGATTAAGCAGAGCAGCTTAATCGCTTGCCCAGGCTGCTATCCAACAGCCGTGCAGTTGGGCTTCTTGCCGTTGCTCGAAAACAATCTGGTCGATGTAAAGCATTTGATTGCCGACGTTAAGTCCGGCGTCAGCGGGGCAGGGCGCAAAGCGGAGTTGGCGACGTTAATGAGCGAAACCGGCGAGAGTTTTAAGGCTTATGCGGTCGGCGGGCATCGGCATTTGCCCGAAATTGCCCAGGGGCTTGATCTGGTGGCAGGAAAACCAGTCGGACTGACTTTTGTGCCGCATCTAACGCCGATGATTCGGGGTATACACGCGACTTTATACGGTCAGATGAGTGGTAATCTGGAGGATGTGCAGGCTTTGTACGAAAAAAGATACGCCGATGAGACGTTTGTCGATGTATTACCGCAAGGTTCACATCCCGACACCCGGAATGTCCGGGGCAGTAATAACTGCCAGATTTCGATTCATCAACCGCAGGGAGGCCAAACTATCGTGGTGCTGTCGGTGATCGATAACCTGGTTAAGGGCGCGGCGGGGCAGGCGGTGCAGAATATGAATCTGATGTTTGGGCTGGAAGAAGGGCTGGGGTTGAAGACAATTGCCCTTTATCCATAATTCTTGACTAAAAAACTTGGTATAGTCATAATTCTATCCAATTCCATTTTTTATAGTGTTAAACATATGTCTAATCCAATAGTTTTTACCGACAGCGCCGCTTCCAAGGTGGGTGAATTAATAGCCGAGGAAGGCAATGACAATCTGAAGCTGAGAGTTTATGTTTCAGGCGGCGGCTGTTCAGGGTTTCAGTATGGTTTTACTTTTGATGAAGAAGTCAATGAAGACGATACCAGCGTTGAAAACGGCGGCGTCACCGTATTGATTGACTCGATGAGCATTCAATATTTAACCGGCGCTGAAATTGATTATAAAGAGGATTTGTCGGGTGCCCAGTTTGTTATCCGCAATCCTAACGCGACCACTACCTGCGGCTGCGGGTCTTCTTTTTCGGCGTAACTGTTCTACAGTTTCTCCCCCTCGCCGGGCGACAGGATTGTCGCCCTTTTTGTTTTTCCCTGATAAATCCCTCCAAGAATGACAGCGTCAGTCGCTCCGGTGACTTCTTTAAGATTGCCCGGCAGATGGTTCATGGTTTGTCTGGCTAGCCAAGCGAAAGCCATGGCTTCAACATGGTCCGGATGAAGGTTGTAGCGCTCGGTTGATTCAACAGGGCATTCAATGTTCTGCTGAATGAGTTCCAGCAGGTAATCATTATGAATGCCGCCGCCGCAAATCAATATGCGTTCGGTAGCTGGCGCGTGTCTTTTGATGGCATCGCAAATGGTTGTTGCCGTTAAAAAGCACAGGCTGGCCTGTATGTCTTCGGCTCTGTAATTGGATGCGTCGAAATACTGGTAGACCCAGGGCAGTGAAAAATATTCTTTGCCGGTGCTTTTGGGCGGAGCGGTGTTGAAATAGGGGTCTTGTTTTAATAAAGCTACCAAATCATGATCGATTTTACCGGTTTGACCCCATGCGCCGTTTTTATCATATCCAACATTCTGGTGCAGCCTGATCCATAGATCCATTAACGTGTTGCCGGGGCCGGTATCAAAGCCGATGACTTTTGCGGATTGATGTTTAGGCAACACGGTAATGTTGGCGATGCCGCCAATATTTACGATGCAGCGGGATTCATCAGGGTGGTGGAAAACAGCCTGATGAAAAGCCGGAACCAGTGGTGCGCCTTGGCCGCCGACTGCAATATCGCGGCGCCTGAAATCAGCCACGGTGGTAATGCCGGTTTTTTCGGCAATAATGTTGGGGTCGCCGATTTGCAGGGAAAAAGGGAATCGGCTGTCGGGTGCATGGTAGATAGTTAGTCCGTGACTGCCGATGGCATTGACCGATGCAGCGGGGATATTGGCTCTAGCCAGCAAGGTGTTTGCAGTCTCTGCAAACAAATGGCCAAGCTGTGTGTCCATTGCGCCATATTCTTTGAGCGAGATTAGCGCGCCAGGTGTGTTGAGTTGCTGGATGGTGTATTGAATATCGCTGGGAAAGGGTAGGTAGTTAAAGTCGACAAGATTGACTTTATTGCCGTTGAAATCAACAATGGCCGCGTCAATGCCATCGAGGCTGGTTCCAGACATGAGTCCAATATAAAGCTCAGACATCGATGGCGTTAGTTAAAGGAGCGCTAGTTTTTGGCAAACAAAGTTCGCGCTTTAGCTTGGTTAAGCTGAGCTAATAAGGGCTGGGTTTGCGCCTTGAAACTAGCCAGCAGGTTTTTGCTTATCGGCAAAGAATGCGGCAAGTTTAATGCTAACGGGTTGTGGTGAGTTCCGTCGATGCGGAATTCATAATGCAAGTGAGGGCCGGTTGCAAGGCCTGTCTGGCCGACATAACCGATAACGTCGCCTTGTTTAATGGGGCTGCCGTCTTTCAGGCCTTTTTTGAAGTTGGACATGTGAGCGTACAGCGTTTCATAGCGTTCGCCGTGTTTAATGATCACGACTTGGCCGTAGCCGCCTCTATTGCCGTGAAACACGATTTTACCGTCACCTGTCGATTTGATGGGGGTGCCTGTTCTTGCGGCATAATCAACGCCGGTATGCGCGCGAATTCTGTTTAGAATAGGATGCTTACGATTCAGGTCGTAGTGTGAACTGATATGTGCAAAATCAACAGGGGTGCTTAAAAAAGCTTTGCGCATGCCGTTGCCATCAGGAGTGTAATAGTTGACATTGCCGGCAGGGTCTTTGTATCTGACCGCGGAGAAAGTTTTGCCGCGGTTAACAAATTCAGCGGTAATAATTTCGCTGGTATCGATTTCTTTGCCATCAACGATTATTTTTTCATAAACAACAGTAAATTGGTCGCCGTTTTGTAGGTTGGTGGCGAAATCAATATCCCATGCGAAAATATTGGCCAGTTGCAGGATCAGCTTATTCGATAGACCGGCTTTTTGCCCGTCAGTGAACAAAGAGGATTCAATGGTTGATTGGGCGCTGGTGAGTTGCCGGGTGACTTCTTTGCTGGTCAGTTCGACGGTAAAGCTGTCCTTGCTGCGTGTGGCAGTTAGTGTGTCAACGGCGTTTATTTTATAGGTTAGTTGTTCGAGTTGGCCGGACTGATCCGTTTTTACTTGCAGGGTGTTTCCAACTGAGATAGCTGCAAATTGTTTGCCCGCAGCATTCGCATTAACAATCTGGTCTAGTTCGGTTTTACTTAAGTTCAGTGTGGAGAAGATGCTTGAAAGATTCTCTCCGGGGTGGATTTCGTAGTTGACTATGTGTGAAGGATTCGTTTTAACGGGTTCCTGAGGAGCGGCGCTTTGATTCTTGTCGTCTTGTAAGTTGCCGGTGCTTGGCGTGTTTGAATTAGGATGATTGGCGAGCACAATAAAAGTTAGGCCTATTCCTAAAAACAAAGGGGTATATTTTTTATATTTCACGAGGTAGAAGTCGAATAATTTATATTTGGAGTTCTTAAATCAAAACAATTGTTAATCATTCTAGAAGACTTTAAACGTTTTTACCAATTATCGGCATATAAAAGTTTTATTCTGTGGAGCGGCGCATTAATTCTATAATAGCGCAGCTTAAATAAATTGGATTTGGAGAAAGAAATTGCAAGAGGAAGTATTGGCACACCTTCTGAGAGGGACTGATGAGGTTTTGGTTGAGCAGGAATTAATTAAGAAGCTGGAAGAAGGGCGACCGCTTCGTATCAAGGCAGGATTTGATCCTACCGCGCCTGACCTGCATTTAGGGCATACGGTTCTAATCAATAAGTTAAAGCAATTTCAAGATCTTGGGCACGAGGTTCTGTTCTTGATTGGTGATTTTACCGGGATGATAGGTGATCCGACAGGGAAAAACGTTACGCGCAAGCCGTTGACCCGGGATGAGGTTATCGATAATGCCAAGACCTATGAAGAGCAGATATTCAAGATTCTGGATCCGGCTAAAACTCTGGTGATGTTTAACTCGAGCTGGATGAACGCCATGTCTCCGGCTGATTTGATTCAATTGGCTGCAAAACATACTGTAGCCAGAATGCTTGAGCGCGATGATTTTAGCAAGCGTTTTAAGGGCGGGCAGCCCATTGCGATTCACGAATTTCTGTACCCGTTAATACAAGGCTATGATTCGGTGGCATTGAAGGCTGATGTGGAGTTGGGCGGCACGGATCAAAAATTCAATTTGCTCGTGGGACGGCAGTTGCAGGAGGTTTACGGGCAGAAACCTCAGGTGGTGATGACTATGCCGATTCTGGAAGGATTGGATGGCGTGCAAAAAATGTCCAAGTCACTCAATAACTACATAGGCATAGCTGACTCGGCTGATGATATGTTTGGTAAATTGATGTCTATATCGGACGAGCTGATGTGGCGTTATTTTGAACTGCTGAGTTTCCGGTCTATGGCTGAAATTAGCTTATGGGCTAAGGAGTGCGAGCAAGGCGCTAACCCAAGAAACTACAAAGTAAGGCTGGCTCAGGAAATTATAGAAAGATTTCATAATGCGGCGGCAGCTGATAAAGCGCTGGAGAATTTTGAAGCCAGATTTCAGCGTGGCGCGATGCCTGATGAAATGGATGAGTTGGAACTCAAGATGGAGGGCGCAAGTTACGGCATTGCAAATATATTGAAGGATGCCGGGTTAACGGATAGCACGTCAGAGGCTAATCGCATGATAAAGCAGGGCGCAGTCAAGATTGACGGAGAAAAAGTCTCGGATCCAAAGCTGGAAATATCGGCAGGCACTCAGCATGTTTATCAGGTCGGGAAAAGAAAGTTTGCGCGAGTAAGAATAACCGCTTGACGGAGATGAAGAGGGCTGTATAATGCGCAGTTCCTTCGGGCCAGGGTATTCTGGCGAGGCGGTACGAAGCCAGGGAGGTTAAGTAAAAAAGTCGACGTAAA
>JBAZWN010000037.1:0-31098 GCA_041660285.1 Methylobacter sp. | reverse complement strand
TGAAACGTGTTTGAAGTGCGTATGCCCAAGGTGCCGTTCGGGTCGCCCATAAAACGCTTGCGGATCAATACGCCTGGAGCATACCTGATAGTATCCTCAACCGTTGTAGCATTAACTTTTGTTTTGACGTCTGCCGCATCGATCGTATAGGTGGGCGTTGCCTTGGTGGTATCCGGAAACGTCCTGTCAGTCACAGTCCCGTAAGTCACCATGTCCGCACCCTGATATTTATCGGTTTTTGACCGGGCTTGTTTGGCGGTAATTTGTGGTTTATCAGTTTTTTTAGGCTTCACCGGCTCGGCGGCAATACTGCTTCCTAAATAACTAACGCCCAACAACAGTGCATATTTTTTCATTATTTTAATTTTTATAGTGATGGCTGGTCTGTTGATAGAGCACATTGCATGCCACGTCACTAAAGCCTTGTAATCTCTGGATTACAGGTTTTTGATCGGATAGCGTTTTTAATAAAGCGCGGCAGATGACACACTTTGGTGTGTTAAATAACACGTTTTAATAAAGCTTCTGTTTCAGGCATAAGGCTAATTGTAAAATTAGCCGGCAAGGACAACTCAAAAGAAAAGTGGCACGCGATGCGTGCCACATGATGGCGAGAATATTTTGACAGGAAGAGTTCGGGCTTTAAGCTGTGAATTCCCCAGGGCATGAATGAACGGGGCAGGAAGCCCCGTCCAGATAAGGACTTTTAATAGTTTACAGTCATGCCGACGTTGAATGAGCGGCCCATGCCCGGAACCGCAGTTCCCGGCGTGCTTGTTTCTCCTATATAAGTGCCGCCTAAAGGCAGGGCGTAATTCTTGTCAAGGAGGTTATCGATGCCGCCGTCGACCCGTAAATGCTTCCAGGTGTAACTGCTGCGCAGGTTGAGCAGTGCGAAGCCTGCGGTTTTAGGCTCCAAACGGACGGTTTGCACGTCTGTTTTAGATGCGACCAGTTGCGTTTCGATAGTGTTGGACCAGCCGCCGCGCTTATGCTCAAGCGCTACCGTCGCATTGAACGGCATCTGCTGATACAGGTTGCCGCCGGTGTCGTTGTTTTCCCCTCTGACATAATTCAAGACGGTTTTACCGGTCAGGTTGCCGTATTTGCCGGTTTCCAATAACAGTTTGGAACCGGAAACATCGACGCCGAATAGCTGCGCACTGTAGTTGCCCAGTTGCAGCAAATTAAAGCCTTCGGATGTAGGGCTGGCGCATTTCGCACCATTGGCCGCTGTTTGGCAAAGACCGGCGTCAATATAATGATCGACATGGGTGTAAAAGGGCGTGATTTTGGTTTCCCAGTCTTCCTGATTGGCGTCATGCCAGTTGGCGGTGGCGCTGACGGTATGCGCGATTTCCGGTTTAAGGTTAATGTCGCCGACATAGCCGTTGCCATCGCCCACCCAGTTGTTCATAAGCATATTCATAGGCATGGACATCATGCCAGTGCCTGCGCGAGACCAAGCAAAGCGCTCATAAAGGTTGGGTGAGCGGGTTTTCCTAGCGGCCCCCAGCTCATAAGTCTGCATATCGTTGAAGGTATAACGCGCTAATGCTGTCCAATCAATATTCACATCGGTTTGTTTGCGGTTTTGGCTATTGAACGTGTTTGCATCAGTCGTGAGCGTGCCGTAGTCCATGACATTGCCAGCATTCATTTCCACGATACCGACACGGGTGCCAAGTTGAGTCAGCCATTGTTGGTTCCAGCGGCCTTCCCACTCAGTAAACAGATCAACGCGATCACGTTTTCCTTCATTGATATTCCAGAACGGTCCGGGGCCTTGCATCATTTTCATTGGGTCGGCGCCGATCTGAGGCCACCAATCGTCCAAGCGATAACGCTGATACTCACTGCCCACGGTGAGCAAGTGCTTGTCGGTAATGTCGATATTGGCTTTTACCGACAGGCCTTGGTTAACGCCATGCGTATCCATAGGCATGGTACGGGTTGGCGTAGACATTTTGTCTCTCAGGAAGTTCATTTTGTGCCGGGCGTCCTCGTGATAAGCACGGGTTTCCAGATTACCCCACTTAAAGTTGCTTTTAGTGAAGACATTGGCGAACCAGCTGTCATCCCCGGTCATGTCCATGCGTACGTTGGGGAAAGCCTGATAAGGGATGTTTTGCTGTCCCACCTTGATGACGGCAAGATGGTCGTCGTTGCGCAAGGCCAGCGACAGCGCTTGGTTTTCGGATTTATAGGACGAGGAACTCACCACGTCATTGCCGTTTTTTGTGTTTGTAGTAGTGAAATTTCCGCCCGCTTTGTAATTATGGGACTGTACCGTTGAGCCCGTGTACTTGATTTCGGCATGTTCGTTGGCTATGGAGGCGGCAATATTGCCGCCCCGTGCATCGCCGTTGCTGCGATAGAAGGTTGAGGCCTGGCCTTTTATCAAGGGAGCCTTGCCGTCCTCGGCAAATTCGGGATCGGCTGAGTTGACGCGAATAGTGCCGCCGATGCTGTCGCCGCCCATGCTGACCGGCGTGATTCCGGCAAGCACCTGGGCGCTCAGCACGCTGGAAGGGGCAACATAAGACAGCGCAGGGTTCATGTGATTGGCGCAGGCCGAAATCAAGTTCATGCCATCGACTTGAATCCGCAAGCGGTCGTCCGCCATGCCGTGGATAATGGGGCGGCTGGAAATGCCGCCGCCGCCGGAGAAGCTTAACCCCGGTGTGCCTTTAAGCATTTGCGCCGTATCGCTGGTGGCTGTTCTGGCCAAGGCAATTTTGGAAGGGTCGAGATAGGAGCCGAACGGCTGATCGATATTGGCTTTTTGGGCTTTGATGGTCAGCGTGTCCAAGACCAGCGCCTCATCTGTCTTTTTTGTACTCTCTTTTTTCTGGCCGGATTTGGCATTGGATTTGTCGGTGGACACGGATTCGGCAGCCATTCCGCTGCCTAAATAACTAATTCCCAGTAATAGTGCGTATTTTTTCATTTTTCTCCTCTGATTTTTTTACGGTGCAATGTTTCATGAGTAATTCATGATTTGTTAATATTTGCACATTGCGTGCCAAACCTGTAACGCCTTGTAATCTCTGGCTTACAGGCTTTTAAGCGGAGAATGCCCTTAATAAAACTGTGGCATATCGCACACTTTAGTGTGTGAAATAACGCGGTTTAATAAGTCTTTCGGGCAACCATGAGGTTTTACAAATGAGGCTGGCAAAAACTAACAAAAGCATTGTAAAAACAGTTAAAATGTCGAGTCTGACCAATCCTGCAATAAAGCAACGAGTTGATAGCTTCCATGCAAATTAAATATAAAACTGATGACTTGAGAATTTGTGCGACCCAAGAAGTCATTGCGCCCGTTCAGGTTCACAATGAAATGCCGATTAGCGAGGCGGCGGCAAAAACCACCCTGCAGGCACGGCAAGACATCCACAATATATTGATAGGCAAGGATGACAGGCTAGTAGTTGTCGTGGGGCCTTGCTCCATTCATGACACAGAAGCCGCGCAGGAATATGCCCGGCTTTTGAAAGCGGTTAAAG
Source organism: Methylobacter sp. (assembly GCA_041660285.1). GTDB lineage: Bacteria > Pseudomonadota > Gammaproteobacteria > Methylococcales > Methylomonadaceae > Methylobacter_A. Next base: position 27,589 of record JBAZWN010000037.1, on the reverse strand, counting down.
ACGAATTGAAAGATGACCTGCTGATTATTATGCGGGTTTATTTTGAGAAGCCGCGTACCACGGTGGGCTGGAAAGGCCTGATTAATGACCCGAACCTTGATTCCAGTTTTAACATCAATAAGGGTCTGCGCGTTGCCAGGAAATTATTGCTGGATTTGAATGCGCAAGGCATACCGGCGGCAACGGAATATCTGGATTTAATCACCCCGCAGTACGTTTCGGACTTGATTGCCTGGGGCGCCATCGGCGCCAGAACCACGGAAAGCCAGGTTCACCGTGAATTGGCTTCGGGTTTGTCCTGCCCGGTCGGGTTTAAAAATGCGACTGACGGCACCATAAAGATAGCCATCGACGCAATCGGTGCGGCAATGAGCCCGCATCACTTTTTGTCGCTGACTAAAGCCGGTCAATCAGCCATTTTTTCAACGACGGGCAATGAAGATGTGCACATCATTTTAAGAGGCGGGAATGATCACCCTAATTATGATGCGGTCAGTGTCGAGCGTGTTGCGGAAGCGATGGAACAAGCCAATATCAAACCGAATATCATGATTGATTTGAGCCATGCCAATAGTCTGAAACAGTGCCAGCGCCAGCTCATTGTAGGCGAGGATGTGGCCGGACAAATCGCCAACGGCGACCGCAGGATTATGGGCGTCATGGTTGAGAGCCACCTGAAAGGGGGCAGCCAGAATGTTGTTGCGGGGCAGCCTTTAACTTACGGGCAAAGCATCACCGATGCCTGCCTAAGCTGGGATGATACCGTCCCGCTATTGAAAAAATTTGCTATTGCCGTGCAAAAACGCAGGGCGACAAGCAATAAAGCTGGAGTTTAAATACATGCTTGTTTATGTAAATGGTGAAACCCGCGACGTCGCTGAAAACAGCAGCGTTGCGGATATTGTTGCCGATATGGGGCTGAAAGGTAAAAAAATAGCGGTTGAGTTGAACAAGGAAATTCTGCCGTTTGACCGATACGATGCGCAGGCGCTGCATGCCCAGGATCGCCTGGAAATTGTTCATGCCATTGGCGGCGGACAGGATGATTCCTTTGTTATTGCAGGCGTCTCTTACCATTCAAGGCTGCTGGTCGGGACAGGAAAATACAAGGATCTGGAAGAAACCCGTCTGGCCACCGAAGCCAGCGGCGCGCAAATTGTGACGGTTGCTATCCGGCGCACCAACATCGGCCAGAATCCCGGCGAGCCTAATTTGCTGGATGTGATTTCGCCGGATAAATACACCATCCTGCCCAATACCGCCGGCTGTTACACCGCGGAAGACGCGGTAAGAACCTGCCGCTTGGGCAGGGAGCTGCTCGGCGGCCACAAGCTGGTCAAGCTGGAAGTGCTGGCTGACCAGAAAACCTTGTTTCCCGATGTGGCAGAGACTTATATCGCCGCTGAACAGCTGGTAAAAGAAGGCTTTGACGTCATGGTTTACACCAATGATGACCCGATTGCCGCCAAAAGGCTGGAGGAAATTGGCTGCGTGGCGGTCATGCCGCTGGCCGCGCCGATTGGCTCCGGTTTGGGCGTGCGCAATCCGTATAATATTTTGACCATTGTTGAAAACGCCAAGGTGCCCATTTTGGTCGATGCCGGCGTCGGCACGGCATCCGATGCCGCGATCGCCATGGAGCTGGGCTGCGCCGGAGTATTGATGAATACCGCGATTGCCGCCGCCAAGAATCCGGTACTGATGGCTTCGGCCATGCGCAAAGGCATCGAGGCCGGCCGGGAAGCGTTTTTAGCCGGACGCATGCCGAGAAGGCGTTTTGCTTCCGCGTCATCGCCTATAGACGGCTTATTTTTCTGATTTTGTAAGGGCGCCGCCCGGCGCCCTTTATGTTTTCTGGTTACCATGCTCTCTTCCGAAAAAAATTTCCCCCAAAGAATCCGCAGCTTTATCCGCCGCCAAGGCCGCGTCACCCCGGGACAACAACTGGCTCTGGATAACCATTGGGACAGGTATTGCCTCGATTCCAAGGCGGATTATGATTTCGCCCAGGTGTTCGGGCGGGATGCGCCGTTGATTGTCGAAATAGGTTTCGGCAATGGCGACAGCTTGGCCAAGATGGCCGCCGCCAATCCCGAGAACGATTATATCGGCATTGAGGTGCACCGGCCGGGCGTCGGGCATTTGATGATGCTGCTGGATCAGCAAGGTCTGAATAACGTCAGGATCTATTGTCATGACGCCATTGAGATTATCGAGCAAAAGATCGCCGACAACAGTCTGGCCGGCGTGCATCTGTTCTTCCCCGACCCCTGGCCCAAAAAGAAGCATCATAAACGGCGCATAGTCCGGCCCAGTTTCGTGGAGTTATTAGTCAGGAAATTGAAAACCGGCGGTTATTTTCACGCGGCAACGGATTGGCAAAATTACGCGGAAGCCATGCTGGAGGTGCTGTCGGCAGGGGCCGGTTTAAGCAATGCCAGCAACAGCAATGATTATTGCGAGCGTCCGGACTACCGGCCATTAACAAAGTTTGAGCAACGCGGCATACGCCTGGGTCACGGCGTTTGGGATTTGATTTTTAGAAAGGAATAAAGGGTTTCTTGCAGGGGCGACTACCCGGTGAATTCGCCCAACCGCATATGAAAGTTCTGTTTAAACACCATAAAGACGCTGATATTCTTTTATCGCATCAAGCTGGCCGCTGCTGGCATCAGCCGTTAAGAACTCAATAATATCCGCCAGGGTTATGATTGAAATAACCGGCATTGCAAAACGTTCTGTGACTTCCTGAATGGCGGAAATGTCGTTCTGGCCTTTTTCCTGCCGGTCCAGGGCAATCAATACGCCCGCCGGTGTTGCGTGGGCATTCCTTATGATTTCCACCGATTCCCGGACGGAAGTGCCGGCAGTGATCACGTCATCAAGTATCAGCACCTTGCCTTGCAGCGGCGCGCCGACCAGATTGCCGCCTTCGCCGTGGTCTTTTGCTTCCTTGCGGTTGAAGGCGAAAGGAATGTCTTCGCCGGTTAGTTGGGCGTAGGCGATAGAGGTGGCGCTGACCAGCGGAATGCCCTTGTAAGCCGGGCCGTAGAGAATGTCCGGGTTAATGCCGGATTGAATCAATGCCTGTGCGTAAAACTGTCCCAGTTTTCCAAGCTGGGCGCCGGTGTTGAATAAACCGGTATTGAAAAAATAAGGACTGGTGCGGCCTGATTTTAGCTGGAACTCGCCGAATTTTAAAACGCCGCAGTCCAGCGCGTAGGAAATAAAGTCTTTTTGATAATCAAGCATGATGTTATGGATAGTGGAGTTGCAAGGGATTAGGGAATGAATTTTTCCAAAATATTGTCCAGAAAATTCCAGCCTTCTTCGGAACAATAATAGTGATTGTTTTTATGGATAAGCAAGTTTTGTTTCAGGCAGGCGGATAAAGCCGGTTCCAGCGTTTCAACAGCAAGGCCTGTCGTGGCCTGATACGTCTCCGGCGTAAAGCCCTGCTTCAGGCGCAAATGATTCATGACGAATTCCAAAGGCAGGTCCGCCACAGCAATAACATCAGTCCCGCCGTTTTGGTGTGAATTACTTAAATACTGTTCCGGACTCTTGGGCTTGAAACTGCGAATAATTTGCTGCGGCAATGCTTGGGTTATTTTGCCGTGGGCGCCCGCGCCTATGCCTAAGTAATCGCCGAACCGCCAATAGTTTAAGTTATGCCGGCATTGCAGGCCTTGTTTACTGTAGGCGGAGACCTCATATTGCTGATAGCCGTGTTCCGCCAACAGGTGCTGACAGTCTTTTTGCGTGGCGAAGATCGCCTCATCATCGGGCAGCTTGGGCGGGAACTTGTGAAACCAGGTATTGGGTTCCAGCGTTAACTGGTAAAAGGAAATATGCGTGGGCTTGAGGCTTATTGCTGTTTCTACGTCTATTTTGCTGCTGTCAGGATTTGCGCCCGGCAGGCCGAACATCAGATCCAGGTTGAAATTGTCAAAGCCCGCCTGATGGGCGATCTCGGCGGCATGAATGGCTTCCTGCGCTGAATGGACGCGGCCCAGTTTTTTTAACAGTTGGTCGTTAAAGCTCTGTATGCCGATCGACAGGCGGTTAATGCCCAGCGCCCTGAACTCGGCAAATTTATGGCTCTCGAAAGTGCCCGGGTTGGCTTCAAGGGTGGTTTCCAGGCCGTCTTCAAGCGCCAGCTGCTGCTCTATGCCGCGTAACAGGCGATCGATGGATTCAGGCGAAAACAGGCTGGGAGTTCCGCCGCCGATAAAAATGCTGCTTAGGGGGCGGGTGATGCCATATCGCTGTATGTCTTCGGCCAGATCATTCAGCAGCGCCGCTATATATTCAGTTTCAGGCGTATCGGATTTAACCGCGTGCGAATTAAAGTCGCAATAAGGACATTTTTGAATACACCAGGGAATGTGAATATAGAGACTAAGCGGCGGCAAGAGATTTTTAGATAGATGGTTTAGAATAGCCGTCAGTTTAACACGCGAGCCTTTGATGAATAAATTACCGTGCGGCTTTCAAGCCTACATGGAACTTAAGTGGGACTTAACTTTGCTTGATTACGCTTGTGTCTTTTTGTTGATGACTAATTATTTTTAAAGCGAGAGCATATGCGACTTTTACTGGTTGAAGACGACGAAATACTGGGCGAGGGTCTGGTCGAAGGCTTAAAAATGGAAGGTTATGCGGTTGACTGGCTGACCAACGGCAAGCTTGCCGATGAGGCGCTCAAGCTCAACTGTTATGAGCTGGTCGTACTGGATCTGAACCTGCCGGATATGGAAGGCCTGGATATTTTGAAGGCGTTAAGGGCGCGCAAGGATGAAACGCCGGTGATGGTTTTGACCGCCAAAGACACCGTCCCTGATCGCGTAGAGGGGCTGGACAGCGGCGCCGATGATTTTGTGATCAAACCGTTTGAACTGGACGAAGTTTGCGCGCGGCTGAGGGCGCTGGCGAGAAGGAACGAAGGCCGCAGCGTGCCCAATATCGAGTACAAAGGCATTGTTTTGGATCCGGCCTCGCACCAGGTTACCTGGAACGATGAAAAAGTCGATCTGTCGCAAAAAGAGTTTGAGATACTGAGTTTTTTAATGAGCAATATCGGCAAGGTTATTTCCCGCGCCCGGCTTGAAGAAAGCATGTACTCATGGGATTCGGATGTGGAAAGCAATACCGTCGAGGTTCATATCCATCACCTGAGGAAAAAACTCGACCCGTCCATTATCCGCACCGTCAGGGGTGTGGGTTATATTATCGATGAAGATTAATGAATTATTCGCTACGCCAACTGCTGTTATTTAGCCTGCTTTCCGCATCCATGCTGATTTGGGGCGTGACGGCCTACATGAGCTACAAAGTCACCCGCGACGAAGTCGCCAGTTTGTTTGATGCGGAACTGGCGCAATCGGCCAAAGTGCTGCATGTGTTTGTGGAAAGCCTGGTGCGGGAAGGCTCGTTATCCAAGCACTGGGCGCAAACGCAGACGGATGAACGGCTACACGCCTATACCGGGCGTAAAAATAAAAAACAAAGCGCTTTTCAGCTCTGGGCTAAAGGGGACAGTTTGTTGCTGCGTTCGGAAAACGCAGGAAAATTTGCGGTGCATGGCTTCAGCAAAAAAAATATTGATGACCAGTTATGGGATGTATTTGACGGGCTTTTGGAGGCAAACGCCTTAGGCCATAAATACGAAAGAAAAGTCGCTTTCCAGTTGTGGTCAAAAAATGACGGCTTATTGCTGCGTTCGGAAAGTGCGCCAACGTTTGCTTTTTCCCCGGCAGCGCATGGCTTCAGTGAAACCAATATTGATGGTCATGTGTGGCATGTCTTCAGTATTTCCAGTTCAAACGGCGAATATATTATCCATGTCGGCCAGAAGGAAGAAATTCGCGCCGAATTAACGGATGAGATCTCGGCTCAATTGGTGATGCAGTTTCTGGTAGGTCTGCCGATTCTAGGCATCGTTATCTGGATTATTGTCGGCCGCTCCTTAAAGCCGATTAACCGGCTGGAAATAGCATTATCCAAGCGTGAGGCCAGTTATCTTAAGCCGCTGTCAATTAAAAAACTGCCCAATGAAATTGTTCCGGTAGTGAATGAGATCAATAATCTGTTCGCCCAGCTTGAACAGGCCTTTGAACACGAGCGCCGGTTTACCGCCGATGCTTCGCACGAATTAAGAACGCCGTTAGCCGGGTTGCTGACCCAGGCGCAGGTTGCAATGCGTACCAGTGATGAGACGGTTCGCCATCAGGCGCTCAAACGGATTGAACAAGCCGTCAACCGCATGACCCATATGGTGCAGCAGTTACTGACCTTTTCGCGCATTGAATCGGGTACCGAGTATTTAGCCAAAGAAACGACGGTGCTCAGCCGTGAAGTGGTGCGAATCATTGCCGAGCTGGATCCTGAGGCGCATAAAAAGCGGATACAACTGGAATATGACGAAGTCAATGCGATGCCGATTGTTGCGAATACTGCACTGATCAATATTCTGATCAGAAATGTTATCGATAATGCCATCAAATATACGCCGGTCCAGGGGATGATAAGGGTTAGCGTGACCGGGACAGAAAATAATTTGCAGTTTTGCGTTGAGGACTCGGGACCCGGCATAGCGCCGGATCAATACGAAAATTCCTTGAAACGGTTTCATCGCTGTGTCGAAACGGCGAACAAGGTGCAGGGCACCGGCCTTGGTTTTTCAATCGTGCAAAGAATCGCCGCTATTCATGGCGCCGAACTTGTTTTGGACGAATCCGAATTTGGCGGCCTGAAAGTTACCGTGGTATTTCCTTTGCCGGCCAGGGCCGTGGTTCAAAAGAGCGTTGGCAAGTTAAGTTTTTTTACGATTAAGAAAAGCGCTTGAGGGCCATTTATTCTACGGACGAACTATAATGCCTGCAACCTAACCCCTAGGCAAAGAGGAGAAGTCTGATGAAAAAACATAATCTACTCGTTCTGGCGGCAATTGCCGTATTCAGCTTATCGTTTTCCTGCATCGCCCAAGCCGCGCCTGACAGCAACTTGACGGTGGTTATGATCCGGCACGGGGAAAAGCCCGATGCCGGCGACAACCTGTCATGCCAGGGCGAGAATCGCGCCCTGCAACTCCCGGCGGTTCTATACCAAAAATTCAAGATACCGGATTACACCTATGTTCCTACGCTGGGGCTGGGCAAAGAGACGAAACATGCCAGAATGTTCCAGACGGTTAGCCCGTTCGCCATTAAGTATAATCTGACGGTCGATAGCAAATACGAGAAAGATGACTATTCAAAAGTCGCCAAAAATGTACTGGAAAAAACCGGTACGGTTCTGATGGTTTGGGAGCACAAGGCGATTCCACATATTGCCGAGCAATTGGGGGTAAAAAATCCGCCTTCCTGGGAGGATCAGGATTTCGACAGCATTTGGGTCATCACTTACCCGAAAGGAGAGGCTGAGTTGTCTATTGGCCAGGAAGGACTAAACCCATCCGCGGACTGCAACTTTTAAAAATAAACCACAGGCGGACGGCCGCTTGGGGCTTTACAGATTAATGGACGGGGGGCAAGTCCCTCCCCGCCCAGCGGGAAGCAAAGTTTCTTAGTCTTTGCATAACATCAGTTAATACATCCAATCATCCGGTTCCTCGATAACCGGATTAACCAGCGTGCCGATGCCTTCAATTTCAATCCGGGCGGTTTGCCCCGGCAGCATATAACCGCGCGGCTTCATTTTCACGCCGACGCCACTGGGCGTGCCCGTGGCAATAACATCCCCAGGCTCCAGCGTCATGGCCTGCGATAAATAGGCGATCATTTCATAGCAGTTGAAAATCATGTGCCGGGTATTGGAATCCTGACGCAGCTCGTCATCAATCCAGGTTTTAAGATTCAGGTTATGCGGATCGCTGATTTCATCATTGGTAACGATCCATGGTCCCAGCGGGCCATGCGTGTCGAATGACTTGCCCAGCGTAAAGGTTGGCGAACGGATTTGCCAGTCGCGCACTGACACATCATTGGCTATGGTGAAACCGGCGATCACCTCGCGGGCTTTATCGGCAGGCACATGGCGGCAGCGTTTGCCGATCACGAAAGCCAGCTCGCCTTCGTAATCCAGCTTATCCGAGACCTTGGGCCGGTGTATGGCGTCGCCATGCCCGATCACGCAAGTGCCTTGTTTGGTAAAAAAAGTAGGGTATTCCGGCTTGTCGCGGCCGGTTTCGCTGATGTGGTCGGGATAGTTCAGGCTGATCGCCAAATATTTGCCCGGTCTTGGCACCGGGGCTAACAGCTTGACCTGATCCAGCGCGATACGGTCGTTGCCGCTGTCGATTTGCTGCTGCATGGCGTCCAGCGCGCTGGAACCTGCGCTCAGAAACTCAAGCATGGTCGCCGGGATTTTAGTATTATTTTTGCTGTCAACGACAAAGCCATCAACGACAGCGCCGACGCGGGCTTCATTGTTATGAGTAAAGGTTACCAGTTTCATGAGTTAAGTTTATCCGTACGATTTCAAGTATCGATATTGTAAACGCAAGAGCTTGTGACAAAAAAAAGATATAATTAATAATTTTTAAGTTAGAGGATCAGAAAATGAACGAAAACTGGATTGCACCCTCCATTCTTTCAGCTAATTTCGCCAAACTGGGCGAGGAAGTTGATAATGTACTGAAAGCGGGTGCCGACGTTGTGCATTTTGATGTGATGGACAATCATTTCGTGCCGAATCTCACCATCGGGCCTCTGGTTTGCGAAGCGTTGAGAAAGCACGGCGTTACTGCGCCGATTGACGTGCATTTGATGATAGAGCCGGTAGACCGCATCGTCCCTGATTTTGCTAAAGCCGGAGCCAGCATTATCACCTTTCACCCGGAAGCTTCCGTGCATATCGACCGCACCCTGCAATTGATTAAAGACTGCGGCTGCAAGGCTGGCTTGGTGTTTAATCCCGGCACGCCGCTGCATCATTTGGACTATGTCATGGACAAGCTGGACATGATTTTATTGATGTCGGTCAACCCAGGCTTTGGCGGCCAGTCATTCATCCCGTCATCACTGGAAAAACTGCGCCAGGTCAGAAAAAGAATCGATGACAGCGGCTTTAACATCCGCCTGGAAATCGACGGCGGCGTTAAAACCGACAATATCCGCGAAATTAAAGCTGCCGGCGCCGATACATTTGTGGCGGGTTCAGCGATTTTCAGCCAGCCTGATTACAAAAAAGTGATTGATGAAATGCGCGCTGAATTGGCTAAGGCTTGATAGCAAGAGCTGAGAACGGATTGATCGATTTATTTTAGCTTAACAGAATGCGCAGGGCGCAGTTGAACGGTAATGACCCCAGAACAATTCAATCAATATACCAGGCAGGGCTACAATCGTATCCCTGTCAGCAGGGAAATCCTGGCGGATTTGGATACGCCGTTGAGCGCGTACCTGAAATTGGCCGACGGTCCCTACTCCTATTTATTTGAATCCGTCCACGGCGGCGAGCAATGGGGTCGCTATTCCATTATCGGCCTGCCCTGCCAAACTGTCGTCAAAATTACCGGCAATCACATCAGTCTGGAGCAAAACGGCGACATACTGGAAACAGTGACACACGACAATCCGCTGGTCTGGATAGAGCAGTTTAAGGAGCGCTACCGCGTGCCTGACATCGCCGATCTGCCCCGCTTCAATGGCGGCCTGGTCGGTTATTTCGGCTACGAGACTATCGGCTATATCGAACCGAAGTTGCGCAGCGCAGGAAAACCCGATCCGCTGGGGAATCCGGATATCCTGCTGATGGTGTCGGAAGAAATGCTGGTGTTCGACAACCTGTCCGGCAAAATGCTGCTGCTGACTCACGCCAACCCCGAAGAGCATGATGCCTATAACCGCGCTGTCGCCCGGTTGAGTGATTTGGCCGTCAAGCTGCGGGAAATGAAAGCCAAACCGGACAAGCATCAGGCCCCTAAAAAGGTCGATGAGTCTGATTTTATCTCGGGCTTTACCCAGCAGGGCTTTGAAGACGCGGTGCTGAAGGCCAAAGAATACATCACCGATGGCGATATTATGCAGGTGGTATTGTCGCAGCGGCTTTCCATCCCCTATTCCGCCTCGCCGCTTAATCTGTACCGGGCTCTGCGTTGTCTGAACCCGTCACCTTACATGTTTTACCTGAACCTGGACGATTTTCATATCGTCGGTTCGTCGCCGGAAATCCTGGTCAGGCTGGAAGACAATATCGTCACCGTTCGCCCGATTGCCGGTACGCGCCCCCGCGGAGCGACGCATGAACAGGACGTGGTGCTGGAACAGGATCTGCTGGCCGACCCCAAGGAACTGGCGGAGCATTTAATGCTGATCGATTTGGGCCGCAACGATGTGGGTCGGGTCGCGGAAATCGGCACCGTGCAGTTGACCGATAAAATGATCGTCGAGCGCTATTCGCACGTCATGCACATCGTGTCCAATGTCACCGGACAGTTGCAAGATGGGAAGAATGCCTTTGACGTGCTGGCTGCGACTTTTCCTGCCGGCACCGTCAGCGGCGCAGCGAAAATACGCGCTATGGAAATCATTGATGAGCTGGAACCCGTCAAGCGCGGCGTTTATGCGGGCGCAGTCGGCTACATCGCCTGGTCCGGTAATCTGGATACCGCCATCGCGATCAGAACCGCCGTCATCAAAAACAACATGTTACATATACAGGCCGGTGCCGGCATCGTTTACGATTCCGTGCCCAGAAACGAGTGGGATGAGACCATGAACAAAGGCCGGGCGATATTCCGCGCTGTCAGTATGGCCGAAGCAGGCTTGGAAGGGGAGCAGTCATGAGCGCAGTCAAGGTGGTCATGGTCGACAACTACGACTCGTTTACCTATAATCTGGTGCAGTACTTGGGCGAATTGGGAGCCGATGTCACCGTGGTGCGCAATGACCAGGTGACGGTCGAAGACATAGAAAAGTTCGCGCCGGATAAGCTGGTGATCTCGCCGGGGCCTTGTACGCCCAAGGAAGCGGGCGTGTCGGTTGAGGCCATTTTGAAATTTGCCGGACGCTTGCCGATTCTGGGCGTGTGCCTGGGGCATCAAAGCATAGGCTATGCCTTTGGTGGCAACATCATCCACGCCAAAAGTATCATGCACGGTAAAACCTCGCTGGTTTACCATAATAATGTCGGTGTATTCAAAGGCCTTAACAACCCGTTTACCGCCACCCGCTACCATTCGCTGGTCATCGAACAGGCAACCTTGCCCGATTGCCTGGAGGTAACCGCCTGGACGCAGGATGAAGCAGGCAAACTGGACGAGATCATGGGCGTTCGGCACAAAGAGCTGGATATTGAAGGCGTGCAATTTCATCCCGAGTCGATTCTGACTGAGCACGGGCATGATCTGTTGCGCAACTTCCTGGAAAGGTAACCGTTCCGACTTCATGCAAATCCAACAAGCCCTGCAAGCCCTGCTGAACAAGCAGAACCTCACTGCCGATGAAATGCGCAGCGTCATGCGCACCATCATGAGCGGCAATGCGACCGACGCGCAAATCGGCGGATTTTTAATCGCGCTGCGCTGCAAGGGCGAAACCGTAGACGAAATTGCCGCCGCCGCCGAAGTGATGCGCGAGCTGGCCAGCAAGGTACATGTCAAAGGCGAGCATGTCATCGACACTTGCGGCACGGGCGGCGATGGCGCGAATACCTTTAACATCTCCACCACCTGCGCTTTCGTGGTCGCTGCCGCGGGCGGGCAAGTTGCCAAGCACGGCAACCGTTCGGTTTCCAGCAGTTGCGGCAGCGCCGATGTGCTGGAAGCCGCCGGCGTCAATCTGGATTTAACCGCCGAACAGGCCGCGCAATGCGTGAACGAAATCGGCGTCGGGTTTTTATTCGCGCCCAAACATCACGGCGCCATGAAGCACACCAGCAATGCGCGCAAGGAAATGGGCGTCAGAACCCTGTTTAACCTGTTAGGCCCATTATCCAACCCCGCTGGCGCGCCCAACCAGCTGATCGGCGTATTCGCCAAGCAGTGGGTAGAGCCGCTGGCGCAGGTGTTAAAAAAACTCGGCAGCCAGCATGTGCTGGTGGTGAATGCCGACGATGGACTGGACGAGATCAGCATTGCATCGCCCTCGACGATTGCCGAACTTAAAGACGGCAACGTCACCACCTACACGGTTACGCCGGAGCAATTCGGCTTTGAACGCGCCAGCCTTGCCGAGCTGGCCATTACCGATGCGGCGTCCAGCCTGGCGATGGTAAAAGCCGTGCTGGATAATCAGCCAGGGGCGGCCAGGGACATAGTGGCGCTCAATGCGGGAGCTGCAATTTACGCGGCCAACATCACCGATTCCTTAGGCGCTGGCATAGAAAAGGCCCGGCAGCTTATCGCCAGCGGCGCGGCGAAAGCCAAGTTCGATGCCTTGATCGCTTACTCAAAAACTTCATAAAACGACCAGAAACCATGACCGATACCCCAGATATTTTAAAAAAAATCCTCGCTACCAAAGCGGAAGAAGTCGCCAGACGAAGATTAGGCATGACCATCGCCAATCTGGAAGAAATCGCCGCCGGCGTGGAAGGGCCGCGCGGATTTTATAACGCGCTGCAAAGCAAGGCATCGGCCAAGAAACCGGCCATTATTGCCGAAATCAAAAAAGCCTCGCCCAGCAAAGGCGTGATCAGGGAAGACTTTAACCCGATCGCCATCGGTCAGGATTACGCCATGCATGGTGCGGCCTGTTTGTCGGTACTAACCGATAAAGAGTACTTCCAGGGCTCGGAAGTCTACCTGCAAATGGTCAGGGAACGCTGCCCGCTGCCGGTGCTCCGAAAAGACTTCATGATCGATCCTTACCAGATATACGAAGCCCGCGCCTTGGGCGCCGACTGCATATTGCTGATCGCCGCCGCGCTGGAAGACGGCCAGATGCATGAGCTGTCAGACACCGCAACCAGACTGGGCATGGACGTACTGGTGGAAGTCCATGATGCGCAGGAGCTGCAAAGAGCACTGACGCTCGATACCAAACTGATCGGCATCAACAACCGTAACCTGCGCACCTTTGAAACGTCTTTGCAGACCACGCTGGATTTAAAAGCCGATATTCCCGCAGACCGTTTGATCATCACCGAAAGCGGCATTCATACCCATGAAGATGTGCAGCTGATGCTGGATAATGGCATCTACACCTTCCTGGTTGGCGAAGCGTTTATGCGTGCGGAAAGCCCGGGGCAAAAGATGAAAGAGTTGTTTGGTTTGTAATATTCATCATATGGCATCTATGTCCTCTCTTTAGCTTATACGTTTAAGGATAGATTTTTTTAAAATTTTTATTTGTGTAAAAAGAATCCGCTAAAAATGCTTTGGGGGAGGAAATGAAGCCTAAGATTTTTCTACTCAACGGTTTTATTTTCAAATCAGGGTAACAAGAAGCTGTGAATTCATGACAATAATATTTGCCCGGTCCTGGGGTAAAATTAAAATCGTATGGAATATTTTCATCAGCACATTTTTTTGCATGGTCGATTGCCCATGCTTGATGATCGCTTGGACGTAGGACGATAATTTTATCGGCGCGACAAAAGTCGATAATATCAATCAATGTTGAGCCTTCGGCTATTGAATGCACGACCTGATTATCGCCAACGTAAAGGCCGCTGTGGCTGCATCCACTTTCACCTTTGGGTATGAAGTAGCCGTCCAAATAGTCGACATATGCCCGCATGACAACATCTCCCGGAAGAATGCACGCCATAATCTTTCGCGTATGCCGCCCTTTAACGCGAAAAGAAGCCGGCTGATAAATAACAAAAAACGGCCATTTAAATATTTTGATGTCGCCGAAAATTGTCAGTACTGTACGTTTTAATGCATAAATACAATCTTTCATTCGTTTCACCACTTTTTCAAAGCTACTAAAATAAAGTATAAATTGCTACTTTGATCAATCAATGGAGTTTGTCTCTCATTGATTTAAAGGCAAATTATGAAATGCTGTCTAACAAGGCCCATGTCTTTGGTCCGACAATACCATCTGGAACAAGACCATGATCGCGTTGAAACGCTCGCAATGCTGCTTCAGTTTTAGAGCCAAAATTACCATCTTCAGTAACGCCAATTTTTGTTTGCATTTGCCTAACAAGTTCGCCAATAGCGCCTCGGCGAAGGGTAGCTCTACCTGTTTGGCTTAAAGGTTCGACAGCTGGGATAAGTTTTGGTGCAGGAACGGAACCATTCATGATCTCGGCAACTGAAGAACGGAAATCATCCATGTTGAAAAGTGGGTCGGGTTTGCGACCTGCTGGCAGGGCGTATTCTTTGTGTCCGGCACAAAAATCAGCACCTTGTCCAATGTGGGTTAGGATAGCTGCTACACCATGGCGGTAAGCGTCCATTTGCACTTCCGGCCAAAGATCATTTGTACGCCCTCCATTTTCCGCTTCGATTCCTATGAAATTGGTATTGCCAAAGGTATTGCCTTTCCAACTTCCTTTCCCTGCATGATTACATTTTCCTGCAGCAACCACATAATACGTTCCATCACGACCAAGTCCAAGTTGTGCCAAAGGGCCTGGAAGATCAGAGCGCCCATTAATTAACGTATCAAGACTGGGCATATTTCCGCTTTTTGAAGTACCGGTGTGGTGACAAATAACGCCGAAAATAGAGCCAACATCGGCATGACCACGACTTTGCCAACCCGGTATTAAGGCTACTTTAAGTCCTGCTTTCTTCAACACATCAGGTAACCAAATTAATGAGTATGTCATATTTGTAACACGCCTCCTTCGGCAGCAGGTAAGTCTTCATCTGAAGTTGTATGCCCAGCATGACCAATGCAACATCCATCAATTTCTTCTTCATCTGGGGATAATTGAGAATATGGCTGTTTCTTTTTTGCTAATACTTCGGCTGTTTCTGCTTCAGTTATTTCTTTCTTGGCTTTTGACACAGCGGCTTCAGCTTCAGCCTTGTCTCTACGTGCATTAGCTTCTGCTAGGTTAGCTTCGGCTTTTGCTTTATTTGCTTCTATTAAACTTGTTCGAGAGTCACGACTAAAGTTTAAAATACCTTGAAACAACGTTATGGCACCAGCACTACCACCCGCCACAATAGCCGCAGTTATTAGAATACCTATTTCTTTTGGTTCATGTGCGCCAGTTGAAGATGGAAATAACAGACTAAGAACATCAAAATTGACATAATTACATGTAAACCAAGAAGCAAAAAAAGCTATCGGAGCTTTCAAGCCTTTCCACTTCTCAGACAATTTTTGGAACCAGTGATAATCGAATATTAAGGCAAGTGCACGCTCTAACAACATTGCAAGAACAACAAGTAATGAAAGTGCCCCTGATACATCCAAAAGGCGTTCGTAAGCTTGATCGGGTGTCATTGAATTCTCCTGTGGTAACAAAAATGTATTACGCGTTTGATTGTCGCAGGCACGCTCCCCTTTACCGAATTGTTTAACGGTAAAAATCTATCGTAGTTTGTAGGATGTTTTCACGACAGCAAACTGTCTCAGCCTTTAAAACTGAGGTGGATTGCCTATTTGCGCTCCCCCCTATAGCCTTGCTACTCTGCTATTTCTTTTTGCAAGACAAAAAACACGTAAATATTTCCATCAACTACTGGGGGGCAGAAGGAAGAGATGAGCTTATAGCTCTTGCCTCTATCACTATTCAAGAAGTTATTCAAATTCGTTTCGAGATTGTCATCGAATTGATAATTAATGATTTGTGTGTCGGTTATCATAGTAAATTTTCCTTTTTCACTTAATTGGTTGGAGCTTCTCAGGACTAAGTGCTTTTATTGCATTTTTTGCGTTATCAACGGCTTCTTTGGTTGGAATAGTTCCGTCAGCACTTCTTAAGAACAATGCCGTAGCTCCATCCTGCGTTACTGCAGTTTTACCCACAGCCAATCGTTGATAGATTGACGGATTTATATTATTGCCATCACCATAGCGCAATTCCATGAGAACATTCGCCACATCGTCGCTTTCTTTTTGGCCGTTTTTTTCATGGAAAACTTTATCGCTCACGAAAGCGCCTTCAGCTCTGTTATAGCCGAGTTTCATATGTGGCATTTGAGTGGTAGGGTTTTCTGAAATATCCAAACCAATATTTGTACCTGTGAACGCCACAACTGATCTAGGCACGGCTTCACAACCTAAAAGCAAAAGTGCGGTATGCGCAGTTACAAGAAAAAATAAGAAATGTTTTTTGTGTGCCATTAGTTTAGTCTCCTATTGGGTTACTTTCATATGATTGAAATTTATTGAAATATCCCCCAACGGACTTTCTGAAACACCGAGGGAGACGACCTTTGAACTACCAGATACAGTAACTACTTTATTGCTAGAATATCCCGCAGCAAATTTCAATCCTGGTTGATCCGATAGCGATATTCCGATGACCCGTGTATTGGTCACTGTCGCCGCTTCGTTTTTATCGTTAACGGCAATCAAACCGATGCCAACTATCAAGTGATAGCTGGTTCCTTCTTTCTCTTTGAAAGGAATCGCGCATCCCGAAAGTATTAAACTTACAGCAAAAAATAATATTTTCATTTGTCGAAACTAGGTAAAAGACGGTTTGCTATCGCAACTCGTTGAGCGCACATTCCCCCATCAACGAGGGGCAGCGTTAATTAACGTAACTAACAATAAACTTCAGTTGCTAAAGTGCCAAGTCAGTGGAATGAGTGCATGGGACTTTAGTCCATTAACCTTAGAAAATCAATTGGAATAGGGTTGGTGTTTTCAGGTTAAGTAAAAAAATCTGTTTATACAATTAGTAGGAGTACTTATTGGAGGAAAAATTAACCGCCTGAATATGCGTTATTTGGTTTACGCGCAGGAGCATGAATGGGGCAAACCCACCAGTGTAAAAATGATTCTTAATTGTCTGGTGAAGTTAGTTGCCGGCTATGAAGAAACTGGATGAACGATAGGTATTAATACGAATTGTGCACTCGGTTTGAATGTCATAGTGTTTAAGTTCTGTGTAACCGTGAGCTTTAGACCTGATAAAAAGGAGGATTGATGATGGCAATAGAAACGCTGCGTGAGTTTTTAGGGTGGGCTACCCTGATCAATTTAGGCTTCGTGTGTTACTGGTTTTTCTTTATTATGTTTGCACATGACTGGATCTACCGGCTCCACAGCCGGTGGTTCAAGTTGTCGGTTGAGAGGTTCGATTCAATTCATTATGCAGGCATGGCTTTGTATAAGATGGGCACGCTTATGTTTAATCTGGTACCCTATCTGGCCTTGCTGATTATCAGTTGAATAAGCCAAGTCCGATAGTTATTGGTAGAATATAATAATTATCGGAGGCACTAGTGAGCTGTCCTCGTCTTAAAATTTAGAGTCCTGAGTTGACAGATAAAGGTTCCAAAAAATGAGTGCCGCAAATCCCATTGGTGTTTTCGATTCAGGCGTTGGCGGCTTGTCGGTCTTGCGCGAGATTCGCAGGGCGCTGCCGGGTGAAGATTTGCTGTATGTGGCGGATTCGGCCCATGCGCCGTATGGCGATAAATCCCAGCAATTCATCGAGGCCAGGTCGATTGCCATCAGCGAGTTTTTAGTGAGCCGACACGTCAAGGCCATCGTCGTTGCCTGCAACACGGCAACGGGCGCGGCGATAACAACCTTGCGCTCACGGTTCTCTGTGCCGATTATCGCGATGGAGCCTGCGGTGAAGCCTGCGGCTGCAAACACCCAGTCAGGGGTTATCGGCGTTCTGGCGACCAGCAGGACACTGGCCAGCGATAATTTTGTGCAGTTGTTTGCGCGACATGGCGCTGACGTCGAGATATTGGGGCAGGCATGTCCCGGATTGGTTGAACAGGTGGAAGCAGGCGACCTGTCCGGCGACAAAACCCGGCTGTTGCTTGAGCAGTATGTGCTGCCATTGCTGGAGCGGGAAGCCGACACGATAGTATTGGGCTGTACGCATTATCCGTTCTTGGCGCCGCTGATACGGGACATAGCAGGTTCCGGCGTTGCCGTTATAGATTCCGCCGCCGCCGTTGCGCGGCAGCTTCACCGCCGGCTTGAAGTGGACAATCTGTTGGCGGATGCGGCAAGAGCCGGTACGGAATGCTTTTGGACCAGCGCTGCACTGGATAAAGCGAAGCCGCTGGTTTCTCAATTATGGCTGGCGGATGTCGAAGTAAGCGCTCTGCCTAAAGACTGATTTGATCAAAACTGCTTACCTGCCGGTGTTCAGCTTGCGGGTCGGGCGCGCTGTCCCTGTTCAGCCATATGGTGTGGAAGCCTGCGGCTCTGGCGGCATCGAGTTCTTCCTTAATATCCGATAAAAACAGCAGCTGGCTTGCCGGTATCGCAAGCTGTGCTGCGATGTTGTCATACGATTGTTTTTCTTTTTTGCCGCCGACATGGGTATCGAAGTAGCCGGAAAATAACGGCGTCAAGTCGCCGTATTCGGTATGCGCGAACAGCAGTTTTTGCGCGTAAACCGAGCCGGAGGAATAGATGTATAAATCCAGCTCTTGAGCTTTCCAGGCTTTGAGGTTTGCAGCGGCATCGGCATAGACATGGCCCTTGAAGTCGCCCTGCCGGTAACCGGCTTCCCAGATCAGGCCTTGCAGTGACTTTAACGGCGTGACTTTTTTATCTTCGTCGATCCACTGGATCAGCTGGTCGATGATTTGTTCAATCGACAGCTCCGAGCCGACTTCGTTGCAGACATCTTCCAGCAGCGCTTTAACTTGCGGCTCAATTGCGTGATGACGTACATAGTCAGCCAGGTTTGCCCGCGCATAGGGAAACAGCACGTCCTTAACAAATAGAATCGACGAGGTCGTGCCCTCGATATCGGTGACGATGGCTTTAATCATGACAACCCTGCCACGTACTGATCCAGGGTAGGGAAGGATTGGGCAATGTCGCTGCCGGTAAAGTCGGCCACCCAGCCGTCCTGCGTGGTGAACAGGCGGATGCATTTAAACTTGGGATTCTCGCCCATATCGAACCAGTGCGTGGTGTTGGCCGGGACGCTGATCAAATCGCCTTGCTCGCACAGCACGGCGTACACTTTACCTTCGACATGCAGGTAAAACAGGCCGCGACCCTCGATAAAAAAGCGCACTTCAAAATCAGCGTGGGTGTGTTCAGCCAGGAATTTTTGCCGGAAGGCGGCTTTGTCGGGATGATCCGGATTTAAGCTGATCACGTCAACGGACTGGAAATTGTATTGCTGTTTCAGGCGGTCGATGGAATCGCTGTAGGCGGCCAGCACGGTGTCCTGGTCGGCATCGGCGGCCAATTCGCAGTTGGCCGTCCAGCGCTCAAACTGCACGCCGATGGCATTGAGCCGGTTCTGGATGGCGGAAAAATCGGTGGCTGTTTCGCCAAGTGTAGGTTGGTTATCGGGGTAAACGGTTAACGCGCTCATAGTCTTTGGGTTCCGTGTAATCGCAATTCACAATCAAATAAAAATTCCAGCGCCTCAAGATGGCGCAGCGTTTCCTGTACCGAACCGCCCCAGGTATAAAGCCCGTGTCCGGCGATGATGTAGGCATAGATGGCGCCGTGTTGGTCCATGTACTGATCCACTTGCCCTGCCAGGCGGGGGATGTTCTGGTCGTTGGAAAAAATCGGGATGACCACCCGGCTTTCGTGGGTGTCAATGCCGGCCAGGGCTTTTAGCAGCTCATAATCTTCCAGCGCGATTTCGGATTTGAAAATCCGCGAACACAGCGTGGCGTTAATCGAATGCGGATGCAGCACCGACTGAATTTCTGGAAAACGTTTGTACAGCGAGGTATGCAATACCGTTTCCGCCGACGGTTTTTTACCGTCCAGAGAGTTGGCGTCACTATCGATCAACATAATGTCGTCCAGCTGCAACCGGCCTTTGTGCTTGCCGGAAACGGTAATGGCGATGGTGCCGTCAGGCAGCCGCGCGGAAAAGTTGCCGCTGGTTGCCGGCACCCAGCCTTTGCTGTCGATGAAGCGGCCGGCCTCAATCAGCTGATTGGCCAGGATGAAAAAGTCTTCGTTATAGGTCATGTCGGTTAGTTGCAAAGGTTGATGCCGGATAATCCTTGAGCAGATTATATTTAATATTTTTGATGGTGACGGGATATTTTCCATTCCATCGGCGCTTCCCATTTTTTCACCCACGCTGCAAGGTCGGAGGCCGGCATGGGTTCGGCAATGCCGTGGCCTTGTGCATGGTGGCAGCCCATATGCAGAAGAGCGATGCCGTGTTCTATCGATTCCACGCCCTCGGCGATCACCTGCCGCCGGAAAGAGTCGGCTAAACCGATAACGCCTTGCACGATAACTAAATCGTCTTCGTCTTCCAGCATATCACGCACAAAAGTCTGGTCGATTTTTAGTGTTTCCACAGGCAGATGTTTGAGATAGCTCAGCGTGGAATAGCCGGTGCCAAAATCATCCAGCGCAAATTGTACGCCTAATTCTTGACAGTTTTTAATAACCTGGGATGTCAGCGTCAAATCATGCAGCGCTTCGGTTTCCAGTATTTCCAACTCGAAATGAGCCGGTTTGACGGTCGGGTAGCGTTCGAATGCGCAATGGAGTTGCTGGACAAAATCGGCAGCTTGTAGCGATCTGGCAGTGATATTGACGCTGATTTGGAGCTGCAATCCCTGATGCTGCCATTTCTCTATGTGCTGCAATGTCCTGTCAATAACCCAGGCATCGAGTTTGATAGCAAATTCATTGTTTTCAAGCATCGGTAAGAATTCATCCGGCATGACCAAGCCGCGATCAGGATGCCGCCAGCGAATCAGTGCTTCAGCCCCGAACACCAAACCTTTTTGCATATCGACTTTGGGCTGGAAAAAAAGTTCGAATTCCTCGTTTTCAAGCGCCTGCTTAATACGGTTGAGGGCTGAGCGATGCGCATGGAGTTGGCGATGCAGCTCTGCGTCATAGATTTGAAAACGGTTTTTACCCGCTTGTTTGGCCTGATACATGGCTTGATCAGCATGTCTTAGCAGCGTATCCGGGTCGGTGTCGTCCGTCGGGAAAATGCTGATGCCGATACTTGCCGATACAGAGACAATCTGGTTTTGCAAAGTAGCAGGCGCGATGATGGCTTCCAGAAGGCGGTGTAAAGTAATTTCACAGTCTTCAACTTTTTCCAGCCCCAGCAATAAAAACACAAATTCATCGCCGCCCAACCGGGCGATGGTATCGCCGTCACGCAGGGTATTTTTAATGCGCCGGGCAATTTCAATCAGCAACTGATCGCCCGCTTCATGGCCTAATCTATCGTTAACAGGCTTGAAACCATCGAGGTCAAGGTAACCAACCGCCATTAAGCAGTCTTCACGTTTGGTTTGGGCAATCGCCAAATGCATGCGGTCCGCAAATAAAATCCGGTTCGGCACCCCAGTGAGGGGGTCGTAGTGGGCAATAAGCTCCAGTTTCCGTTCATGTTCTTTAAGCTGGGTAATGTCGGAAAAAGTGCCAATATAATGAGTGATCTCGCTTTGTTCATCGGCAACCGCAGAAATAGTGAGCCATTCGGCGTAGACTTCGCCGTCTTTCTTACGATTCCACACCTCGCCTCGCCAGTAGCCCTGATGGTTGACGGTCTGCCACATGTCCTCATAGAAATCGGCGTCGTGAAGCCCGGACTTAAGCAGGCTAGGATTTTTGCCCAGCATTTCAGTCCGTGAATACCCCGTTATGTTGCTGAAGGCCTGATTGGTATCAATAATGTTACTCTGTGCATCGGTAATCAGGATGCCTTCCTGGGTACAGGCAAAAACGCTGGCTGCCATACGCTGTTTTTTTTCAGCTTGTTCTCGTCTCCTTATTTCGCGTTGCAAGCGCATATTCCAGCTGATAATAAAAATGAGCAGCAATAGCGCCGCAGCACCATACTGGAGCAGGGTTTCAATTTTTATGCCGGGTTCTGCTTTCAAGCTTAACCAGTGGTTCTGAATGATGTCTTTTTCAGATTTCGGGATGTCGGCCAGCGCTTTGGCGAGTAGGCTTGCCAGCTCGGGATTGGCTTTGGTGGCGGCCATTCTGTGCCAGCTTCGGTACTCCGTCTCTCCGGCAAAGCTGAGATTGAGCAAGCCTTCCTTTTTTACCGCATAGTTTGCCGATGCAGCATCCCCAATATAGGCATCTACCTGGCCGTTACTGACCATTCTCAGCGCTTCGTGTACGTTTTTGGCGGGAACCAGTTGAATTTCGGGATGGTCGCGTGCCAGCAATTCCTGTATGAAGTAACCTTTTTCCACGGCCACCCGTTTTCCGGCAAGGCGTTCCATGGTGCCGATAAAGCCGCTATTGTCGTTATCGATGATGATGGCCGGATTGCTGAGATAAGGTTCGGTAAAGCTTAAATATTCCTCGCGTTCCGGCGTTTTGTTTATGTCGGAAATCATATCCAGCTCCCCCTGCTGCGCCATTTGCAGAATTTCAGGCCAGGATTTATTCCTCACTATGTCAAGCTTGACACCCAGACGCTGCTCGACCAGAGCGGTATATTCCGCGCTCAGGCCGACATAGTTTCCGTCAGAGTCGATCCATTCGTAAGGCGCGAAATCCCGGTCGATGCCAACGCGAATAACGGGATGCGCTTGTAACCATAGCTTTTCTGCCTGGGTGAAACGGGTCTTGTTTTGCTTTCCCTGTCCAGAAATGAAGCCCTCCAGATGATCTGCTGAACTTATCCGGCCCAGTTGCCGGTAAGTGTCGGCAATACGTTGAAAACGCTTGATGTCAGTGCTGCCAATCGGAATAGTGTCCGGCAAAATCATCTTTACCGTTTCCTGTGCTTCAAAGCGCAAGTGATCGGCAGAGAGCCGGTTGCCGGGGTTGTATTTGCTGAGGATGATCTGGATCAGTTCGTCCTGATGTTTGAGCGCATAATCCCAGCCTTTGAGCGAGGCGCGCAGGAAACGCTGAACCCTTTCCGGATGTTGATTGATTTCCTGTTCCGTGGTGAACAGATTATCGCTCAAAAAATCCACGCCGTAGTTGCGGGGATCAATGATGTTGATTTCTATGCCTTTCTTTTTGAAATAATCAACCTGATCGGTGAGATAGCCGGCCTGGGTGTCAACTTTTCCGTTGGTCAGGTCGTCGGGGTTAAAGGAATCATCCAAATGGGTAAAGTCATCAGCAGAAACACCCGTTTCATAAAGCATGGCAAGCAAGGGTGCATTGTCATAACTGTCCTCCATTACCCGTTTGCCCTTAAGCTCATAGGGGCTGACTATGCCGGAATTTTTTAAGGTAATGTACACCAGCGGGCTATGCTGAAAAATGGACGCCAAAACCACCACCGGCTCGCCGCCAAGCCGTTGTTCCAGCAGGCTGGTATCGGCTACGCCGTATTGAGACTCATCTTTTAGAACCTGCTCAATGTTGTTGATGCGGGGAATACGCTCACGGATAGTGACATCCAGATTTTCTTCGGCGTAAAAGCCTTTTTCTTTTGCCGCGTAGTAGCCGGCAAACTGAAAAGCATGCAGCCACTTGAGCTGTAAAGAGACTTTTTCGGCCGGCTGCTCGGGTTCCGCCCATAAAGGCAATGAGCAGAATGTGAACCACAGCAAAGTAACCAGCCGGAATAAGGGTCTATGCATTAGCAATTAAAATTGAAAATTCTATCATTTTTGTGATTGCTCGGCATTTTCGTAATTTGGTGCTTACGCTTTGCTTTTACAAAAAAGAAGCAAAAATATTGAATTACTGGGAAGATTTAATCGGCAAAACGGAGCTCAAATCTTTATAAATGTTGATTTTAAATTAAATGCACTTATAGTTGCGCAACAAAAACACTAATCTTTGAAGAGTATTACATGCAGCATTTCCGTCTTTCTTTTATCGTCACAGCAATTTGCCTAGGGGCAGCGTTTTATTGGGCAGGAGTAATGGGGGTTTTTATCGCCATGATTCTGGGAGTTCTCGAAGTCAGTTTATCATTTGATAACGCGGTTGTTAACGCATCAATATTAAAGCGTATGAGTGAACGCTGGCAGAAGTACTTTTTAACCTGGGGGATTTTGATTGCCGTTTTTGGCATGCGCCTGCTGTTTCCCATCGTGATTGTTTCGGCGGCCACCGGTATCGGGTTTATGGGCGTAACCGAGATGGCGTTAAAAGACCCTGCGACTTATGCCAAACATTTGGAAGCATCGCACGTGCAGATTGCGGCATTTGGCGGCATGTTCTTGCTGATGGTGTTTTATTCGTTCATATTCAATAAGAATAAGGAATTGCACTGGCTGGGCTACATAGAAGAAAAAATGTCTTCGTTCGGAAAGCTTGAAGCGATTGAGATTATCATGGCATTAGGCCCGCTGTTAATCGTCCAAAACTACCTGCCGCAGGAAATCCGTCTGGATGTGCTGGTTGCCGGTGTCACAGGGGTTATCCTGTTTGTTATCGTGGACAGTTTTGCTGCCCTGTTTGAGCATGAGGAAGAAGGCAAAGAAGTTGTTGCGACGCTTAAAAAGAGCGGCATGATGAGCTTTATTTATCTTGAAGTGCTGGATGCGTCGTTTTCATTTGACGGCGTGATCGGCGCGTTTGCGATTACCCAGGATGTGGTCATTATTATGCTGGGCTTGGCGATCGGCGCGATGTTTGTGCGAAGCCTGACCGTGTATCTGGTGCACAAAGGCACCCTGGATGAATATGTGTTTTTGGAGCACGGCGCTCATTACGCCATCGGGGTGTTGGCGGGCATTATGCTGGTTAGCATGACCCATCATATTCCTGAAGTGGTAACCGGCCTGGCGGGCGCCATATTAATCGCGCTGTCGGTGTTTTCGTCGATCCGCTACAAGAAGCGGGCGCTTCGCCAGGAGTAAGCCTGTTTCAGCACAAACGAAAACGGGCGTTGCCTACATCCATGTAGGCAACGCCCATTCTGCGCTACGCTTGGTTGGCCTTATTCCGGCCTACACCTTCGATGAAAATTTAACTTAATCCGCCAGTTGCTGAATGCCATCCAGATACCATTTGGGCTGGATGCTGACTTTCGGTTTGATAAAGTGCCAGACTTCCCTGACCTGCTCAGCTTGAGCGTTAACGTCCTCGCGCATGATGGAGTCAAACAGCACCACCGCTTCAAGTTCCGAACCGACTTCCCTGACTTCGAGCAGTTCCGCTTCCAGTTTCAGTATTTCAGTGCGGTTTTCAGCATCGGATGCCTTAAGCTGATCCTGGATTTCAGCAAATACCTTATCCGTTGTCAGTCCCCTGATCTCGGCAAGATCACGTTCATCCCAGGCTTTTTGCAGATTGGCAAAGGCTATTTTAGCGCCGCTGAGAAATGCCTGTTGATCGAAGTCTTTGGGAATAACGGCTGAAACGAATCCGGTATCCTGTTGAACAGGCTGGACGTAGGAATCAGACGAGGCGGTATTGTTTTTGTCTTTTTTGAACAGGATGTCCGTGTCAAAACCTGCCGGATCAGCCTGAGTCTCCTGGGGCTGATGATAGGATGAAGCCGTATCCTGATAGCTGTTGTCGACCGTCCGGTTATAGGCAGGCTGTTGCGCAGAACCCGCTTTTTTGGCGGCAAACCATTTATAGAGTAAAAAGGCAATCCCGCCAAAAATCAGCATGTCCATAAAGTTAATGCCCTGAAAGCCGCCGCCCATGAACATCGAGCCTAATAATCCACCCAATGCCAAACCGCCCAACATGCCCATCAAACCGCCACGGTTGGCCCAGCCCGGTTTGGCCGCCTGGTTTGGCGTAGCAGCCTGTTGCGGGTTGGCCGAGCGAGCAGGTGGAGCGACAGAGCGTTGATACGGTGCGCTGTAGGAAGATCTGCCGCCAAAAGAGCTGCCGCCGCCGAAACGTTTGGCATCAGCGTCTGACATGCCGCCTAAAGTTAAGGTAAGACCGATTAATAAGGTAGCAATAATTCCGGTAGTTTTGTTCATACACTCACAAAGTTAAATTTAAGTTCAGGTTTCATACATTATTGGGGCGAATAATCAAACAACAAGTTGTTAATTATCATTTAATAGCATAGCATTGTGCGCATGTTTTCAACACTACGCAAATTTCTTGTCATTTTTCTGGCGATACTGCAACTGATTGCACCGCTGGTGCATGCGCACGCCGGAGAGAAAGTTTCAAACTTGGGGCTGCATGTTCCCGGCCTTGAAATGTATGGCGTTGAACATGATGCCTTTGTGTTTCAGGCGGTAAGCCATGATTCCAGTTCAGAAGGAATCATAGTCGGTGTCGATGCCGGCATGAAAGATAAACAAGTTAATACGGTTGCAGATTTGGATAACAGCCATTATTTGCATCAACAGGCTCCAGTATTTAACGTCGCAATATCCCCTTTTGATACCAATTTCTCTCCGCAATCGGCGCAGTTTGTCTGTCGGTTGTTTATTCCATCGCTATCCCCGCGCGCGCCTCCTGCTCAATAATCCCCGATGATGTTTTAGTTCCTTAAGGAACTTGTTGGTTTTATTTATAACGCGGCACTAAAGCCGCATTGAGCTTGACCTATGTTTTTCTTGAACCTTTTCAGTAAGTGTTTGTTTGTTTACCTGCTGACAACAGCGCTGAGTTTTGCTGATCCAGCTTATATTGTCGAGCATCATGACCCCATTGAGAGTGATGCGGCTTTGAGTTTATCCAAGGTCATTGACCTGACGTTGGAAAAATACCCTGATGTTACCTGGCTTAATTCGCTGGAAGAAGAAGCGGCGGCTCTTTCTCAGCGTGGCGACAGCTGGACAGCCGGCGCATCACAAGCAGGGCTTCGGTTCCAGGAAGCGAGCAGCGGCACCTTGCATTATATCGATGGCGTGGTGCAGGTGCCGTTATGGAATTTAGGCCAGCGCGATGCGGAACAGACGCTTGCAAAGCAGGCAGAAAACAGCGCAATGTCACAAGCGGATGCGGTTAAATTACGCGTGGCGGGCTTGATTAGAAATGCTTTATGGAATATTGCGCTGGCAAACTTAAGTTATGAGCAGGCGAAAACCGAGCTTATGATTACCGACCAGTTATTGGCCAAAGTGCAGCGGCGTGTTGAGTTGGGCGACTTGCCCAGAGCTGATTTATTGCTGGCGCAGACAGAATCGTTGCAAAAACGCTCAATGGTAACGCTGGCCGAAGCGGAATTAATGCATGCCCGCAAGCGTTATTCCAGCATCACTCAAATGACCAAAGTCCCCGGCGATTATCAGGAGAAACTGGCTGACATACTGAAAATCCAGCAAAGTCATCCGGCGTTAGTGGCTATTAATAGCCAGATCGAACGTAAACAGGCACAACTTGATACGGTTAAATTGGTGGGATCAGGCCAGACCAATGTTGCCGTTGGCGTCAACAGTGACCAGATGACTCATGATCCTCGAAGCAATCAAACGGCAAGTTTCAACATCGGCGTTACCGTTCCCTTTGGCGGCAGCGCGCATCTGGCGCCGCAGGTTGCAGCGGTTAATGTCGAATTAAATAAACTGATTGCTGAACGCGAACAGCTGTCCCGCGATTTGGAGCAGGCGCATCACGAAGCCGAGCATAATATGGAAGTCAATCGGGTCGAAGTGGGCATTGCCAACGAGTTGAAACAGGTTGCCGAAGAGCATTTAAAAATGACGCAATTGAGCTTTGCCGTGGGT
>JBAZWN010000036.1:0-31210 GCA_041660285.1 Methylobacter sp. | reverse complement strand
AATATCTTCCAGCAAAACGATGAACTCATCCCCGCCCAGACGGGCAACCATGTCCACATCGCGCAATCGGCCAGTGATTCTTTCAGCGACTTGCTGCAGCAACACGTCGCCCGCCTGATGCCCCAGGCTATCGTTGACCGCCTTGAAACGATCGAGGTCAAGCATCAGCAAGGCCAGTTGTTTGCCTTCGCGTCGTACCACGTCAATCCCGTGCTTCAACCGCTCCTGCAATAGCCGGCGGTTAGGAAGCTGGGTAAGAGGATCATAGAAGGCCAGGTTCTGGATCTCGTTTTCCGCCGTCTTGCGCTCAGTGATGTCGGAAAATGATGCGACATAGTTGGTGACCTGACCATCTTCATCGGTTACGGCGGTAATGCTGAGCCATTCGGGGTACACCTCGCCGTCCTTGCGCCGGTTCCATATTTCGCCCTGCCAGTGCCCATCCTGAGACAGGCTTTCCCACATAGCCCGATAAAACTGGGCATCCTGCCGCCCTGACTTGAGCAGGGCGGGAGTTTTTCCGATAGCCTCCTCAACGCTATAGCCGGTAACCCGGACAAAAGCCTGATTGACCCGGAGAATGACTTGATTTTTATCGGTGATGATTGTGGCTTCCTGGGATTCGAAGGCCGTAGAGGCGATACGCAGGTCTGTTTCCGCCTGCTTACGCTCAGTAATATCGGTAATGAAGCCATGCCAAAGCACCGACCCGTCCGCTTCCCGTTGCGGCAGTGAATTGCCGAACAGCCAGCGCACCGTACCATCATCAAACTTCACCCGGTACTCATGATGCCAAGGCGTCAAATCCCGCCCTGAGGCCTGGATGGATGCGACGGTGCTGTCGTAATCATCCGGATGTATAATCGCGTATACCTTGGATGCGTCTTCTCGAACCTCCTCTGGGCTGACCCGATAGATATCCCTGATATGCTCGCTAGCGAAAGGAAAGCAGGAACTACCATCGGGACGCATCTGAAATTGAAATACAACGCCGGGCACCCGGCTGGCAATTTTCTGGAGACGATCCAGCGCTTCCTGCCGCGCCGTTCCCGACACCCTGCTTTCGGTGATGTCGCGAGTGACGGCAAGCAATGCCGTGATCTGTCCGCGTGAATTGCGCAAGGGAACCGCATGCGTATCCAGCCAGCGACGCGACCCTTTCAACCCCTGGAGCTCAAACTCCAGGTTGCCGGACTCGCCCTTGAACACACATTTCGCCAGGGCTATGAAGGCATTCCGGTATTCCGGCATCACAAGCTGAAGCATGTTCTGGCCAATGATTTGATCAGGAGAATCCGCTTCGATCATATTCAATCCGGCACGATTCATCTGCAATAATTTCCCGTCTGCATCCAGCAGCTTCACGCACTCGGGTTCAGCCTCAATAATGGCGTGCAGTTGCAACTGGCTCTCGGTGAGCCTTTCAAGAAAGTAGCCCAACATAGCCACAACCAGAGAAGCCACAAAACATGATGCAACCAACCCGGTAAGCAGATAATCGAAAGGCACCTCCCCCTTTAGCAACAGCCCCATGACTGCGACAATGGCCTCGGTCAATAGCACCGACAGGATTACCGAGAACAGCCATAGCTGCCATACTTTCATGCGCTGAAGCAGCGGGTGAGAAATTATTTTCAAGTCAGCCCTTCACTGTTGTAGTGGTATGCATAGTCTTCGATTCAAACTTTAAATTCAGCCGCGCATTATCTCTGTTTGCCTATCTCCAGGCAAACCTGCAGCCGTGAACAGTCAATTGTAAACTCTTGTCTTTAACGATTTATAATACAGATGCATGACAACACGCCTATACCCGCCGCCGCTGTTTTCCGCGCCAATGGACTAATCCCCCCCGATTTTGCTATAGTTACACCATACACGGAAGCGCTGTCCTACCGTTTTCATTACGTTTTCACATCCCCACTCTGGAGAATCTCTATGTTAGTTAAAGTTGCAATCAACGGTTATGGCCGCATTGGACGCAATGTCGTACGCGCTTTGTACGAATCAGGCCGTACCCATGAAATTCAAATTGTTGCAATTAATGATTTAGGCGACAGCGCGACGAATGCGCATCTGACCCAATACGACTCTGTGCATGGAAAATTCCCTTATGACGTCAGCGTTGACGGCGACTACATTGTTATCAATGGCGATAAAATCAGGGTTTTCTCTGAAAGAGACCCGTCAAAACTGCCGTGGGCCGATCTGGGTATTGATGTCGTTCACGAATGCACCGGCTTATTCACCAGCAAAGCAAAAGCTTCTGCTCATATTGCCGCAGGCGCAAAGAAAGTCATCATTTCCGCGCCCGGCGGCAACGATGTTGATGCGACCATAGTCTATGGCGTAAACCATGATGTCCTGAAAGCTTCAGATACCGTTATTTCCAACGCATCCTGCACGACCAACTGCTTGGCTCCGCTGGTTAAACCTTTATGCGACACCATCGGCATTGATCATGGTTTAATGACCACCATTCATTCGTACACCAATGACCAGGTTCTGACTGACGTTTACCACAGCGATTTACGCCGTGCTCGCTCCGCAACGCAATCCATGATTCCTACAAAAACCGGCGCAGCGGCAGCGGTAGGCTTGGTATTGCCTGAACTGATCGGGAAAATGGATGGTTTCGCAATGCGCGTGCCGACTATTAACGTTTCAGTCGTTGACCTGACCTTTCAGGCCTCAAGAAACACCACTAAAGAAGAAATCGACCAAATCCTGAAAACAGCCTCCGAAGGCCCGTTGAAAGGCGTACTGGATATCAACACAAAACCGCTGGTTTCAATTGATTTCAATCACAATCCTGCCTCTTCGATCTATGAGTCATCGTTGACCAAAGTCATGAACGGCAATTTCGTCAAAGTCCTGTCCTGGTATGACAACGAATGGGGTTTTTCAAACCGCATGCTGGATACCACCATTGCTTTATTGCACGCAAAATAAGTGGCTGAGCACCTGATGCAATTAAGAAGAACCAAAATTTTAGCCACGCTGGGGCCTGCTACGGATAAACCCGGTGTACTTGAAGCCTTGTGCGAGGCGGGTGTTGACGTTGTTCGCCTGAACTTCTCTCATGGTTCCGCCCAGGATCACATAGACAGGGCCAATGCCGTGCGGGAACTCAGCCGCAAACTGGGACGGCGCGTGGGCATACTTGCTGACCTGCAAGGCCCTAAAATCCGCATCGCCCGCTTTAAAGACACCAAGGTATTTCTGAATGAGGGCCAGGACTTTGCCCTGGACATCAACCTTGACGCCAACGCAGGAGACAATACCCAGGT
This sequence comes from Methylobacter sp., assembly GCA_041660285.1. Taxonomy (GTDB): domain Bacteria; phylum Pseudomonadota; class Gammaproteobacteria; order Methylococcales; family Methylomonadaceae; genus Methylobacter_A. Next base: position 27,923 of record JBAZWN010000036.1, on the reverse strand, counting down.
CGGCATCACTTACAAACCCCTGGCCAACGAAGTCAAGCCCGGCAGCCGCCTGCTACTGGATGACGGCCGCATAGTTCTCGATGTGGTCAATGTTGAAAACATGCGCGTTAACTGCAAAGTTGTTGTTGGAGGCGACCTGTCCAATAACAAGGGCATCAACCTGCTGGGCGGCGGACTTTCCGCAGCCGCATTGACCGGCAAAGACCGGGAAGACATCAAGACCGTTGCCCGGATTAACTGCGATTACGTCGCCATATCTTTTCCGCGTACTGCCGAAGATCTTCATGAAGCGCGCCGCCTGCTGCTGGCTGAAGGCTGCCGCGCCGGCATCGTTTCCAAGATTGAACGGGCGGAAGCCCTGGATGTTATCGACGAAATTATTCTGGCATCCGATGCCGTCATGATTGCCCGTGGCGATCTGGGTGTCGAAATCGGTGACGCCAACCTGCCTGCCGTGCAAAAACAGGTTATCAAACGCACGCGCGAACTCAACCGTGTCGCCATTACCGCCACGCAAATGATGGAATCGATGATCGAAAATGCGATTCCTACCCGCGCGGAAGTTTTTGACGTTGCCAATGCCGTTTTTGACGGCACAGACGCCATTATGTTGTCTGCAGAAACGGCCTCAGGGAAGCACCCGGTCAAAGCCGTTGAAGCCATGCACCGCATCTGCATGGAGGCTGAAAAACAGCCCATTGTCCGCATCTCCGACCATCGCGTGGCCATTCAGTTTGAACGTATCGACGAGGCCATCGCAATGTCCGCCATGTATATGGCCAACCATACCAAAATCAAAGGCATCGCCGCCTTAACCGAGTCCGGAGCCACCGCCTTATGGATGTCCAGAATCAGCTCCGGCATTCCCATTTTTGCGTTCAGCAGCGAAGAACAAACGCTGGGCAAGGTCACTTTATACCGCGGCGTTTTCCCGGTTTACTTTACGCATGAAGCACAGGATCATGTCGAAGTGCACAGGGAAATCGTGGACGAATTAAGGAAGCTCAATCAGGTTGAAGACGGTGATAAATTCATTATCACCAAAGGCGACTTGACGGGGGAAAAAGGCGGCACCAACGCGTTGAAGGTGATTACCGCCGGACAAGGTTTAACGCCTTAGGTTATCAGGGCGACCGACCGGTCGCCCTTTATGCCCCTCCTACGGCAACCGCACAAACCTGAACTTTTCCTTACGGACAAAATCTTCAAACGCGGTACCTACGGCGGAAAGCCGCTTCCCTTCCCGGCGCACCATGTACCATTTCCTGACCAGCGGGAAAAACTGCACGTCCAGGATGATTAACCGGCCTGTTTTCACCTCGATATCAATCGTGTGCTGGGAAACAATCCCCAAGCCCAACCCTTCTTCCACGCTCAGCTTGATGGCGCCGTTGTTGTTCATTTCCATATTGGCTGAAATTTTCATGCCGTTTTTGGCGAAAAAACTTTCCGCCGAGGTGCGGGTGCCGGAGCCTTGTTCCCGCATCAAAAAAACCTCGTTTTTTAACTCATCCAATGAAATGCCTTTTTTATCCTTCAAATGATGATTAGGATGCGCAATCACGACCAAAGGGTTATCCAGCAGAGGCTCTGACACCAGACTCATCCCCTCCGGCGGCTCCCCCATTAGCACGATATCCGTTTCATTATTTTCCAGCAGTTGAATCAAACCCTTTTGGTTGGTCACATTCAGGTTAACATTAACATTGGGATATTCCCGGCAAAAACCGGCCAGCAACCGGATCGCAAAATACTGAACCGTGCTGGCCACGGAAACCAGCAACCGGCCGCCATCCGGCCCCTTGATTTCATCAAAGATCGCCTCGGCCTCAGCCAGTTTTGAAGTAATGTCCCGGCTCAGCCGGTACATTTCCTCTCCCGCCTGGGTCAAATAGATTTTACGGCCCAGGCGCTCAAACAAAGCCAGACCGACAATATCTTCAAACTGCTTAATCTGCATGGAGACCGCAGGCTGCGTCAGAAAAAGCTCCTCAGCCGCACGGGTAAAACTCAAGTGCCGCGCCACCATTTCAAAAACTTGCAGCTGCCTGATTGTTACATTCACAAAACACTCCTTAAACCTTATGAATTTAGCCAGATTCTTTGACTTTTGCTTATATTAACCGACCTTTATCATTTGATGATGGTTTTTAAACAGCGCCGGAAAAATACTCCACTCTGTTATAAGCCGTGCAATAATATAAACATGTATTTTTAAATATGATTGAAACAGGACGCCTACATGTCACAGAAAATCTCGACCGTCGTAAAACCCGGTGTCGTAACCGGCGACGATGTACAAAAAATCTTTGCCATCTGTAAAGAAAACAAATTTGCCCTGCCCGCGGTCAATGTCATTAATACCGATTCGATTAACGCGGTATTGGAAGCTGCGGCCAAAGTAAAATCCGCGGTGGTTGTCCAGTTTTCCAACGGCGGCGCGCAGTTTGTCGCCGGCAAAGGACTTAAGCTGGAAGGCCAGCAAACAGCTATCCTGGGCGCCATCTCCGGCGCTCGCCACGTTCACGCCGTAGCCGAAGCTTATGGCGTGCCTGTTATCCTGCACACCGACCACGCCGCCAAGAAACTGTTACCCTGGATAGACGGCTTGCTGGATGCGGGCGAGAAACATTTTGCCGAAACCGGCAAGCCGTTATTCAGCTCGCACATGCTGGATCTGTCTGAAGAAAGCCTGGAAGAAAATATCGAAATTTGCGGCCAGTATTTGGCGCGCATGGCAAAAATGGGCATGACGCTTGAAATCGAATTGGGCTGCACCGGCGGCGAAGAAGATGGCGTGGACAACAGCCAGATGGATCAGTCCGCTCTTTACACGCAGCCGGAAGATGTGGCTTATGCCTATGAGGCGCTCAGCAAAATCAGCAACCGTTTCACCATCGCCGCTTCTTTTGGCAACGTCCACGGCGTTTACAAGCCGGGCAACGTGAAATTGACGCCTTCCATTTTGGCCAATTCGCAGAAGTTTGTATCCGAAAAATACGGCGTAGCGCACAACACGCTGGATTTCGTGTTCCACGGCGGTTCAGGCTCGTCCGCTGCCGAGATCAAGGAATCCATCGATTACGGCGTCATCAAAATGAATATCGACACCGACACCCAGTGGGCGACCTGGACCGGAGTCATGGGCTACTACAAGCAAAACGAGGCCTATTTGCAAGGCCAGATAGGCAATCCCGACGGCGACGACAAGCCCAACAAAAAATACTACGACCCTCGCGTCTGGCTGCGCGCAGGCCAGCTGAGCATGGTGACTCGCTTGGAGCAGGCTTTCCAGGAATTGAACGCCGTTAATTCCCTATAATTTGATGCTTTTCATAAAGGGCGACCGGTCGGTCGCCCCTACTCATTGCCGCCATCTCTTGCGTTACAATACATCCAGCTGAGCATAGGCCAGCATCAGCCATTTCATGCCTGCTTGCTTGAAATTGATCTGCACTCTTTCCTGCGCGCCGTCGCCTTCCATTTGCAGCACCACGCCTTCGCCGAACTTGGCATGACTGACGCGCTGTCCCAGCTTGTATTTTCCTTCCATCAGGGATGAAACCTTCGGCTTCGCTGCTGCGGTAACAGGCCGACTCACATTGGCGCGCATCCTGACTTCCTGAATGTGTTCAGCCGGAATCTCGCGCAGAAACCTTGACGGCCTGGGATAGCTTTCCCTGCCGTACAAACGTCTGGATTCTGCATAAGTCAGGTACAGCTGCTGCATGGCGCGGGTCATGCCGACATAGCAAAGCCTGCGCTCTTCTTCCAGCCGCCCGGCATCTTCAACGGACTGCTGGGATGGAAACAAGCCCTCTTCCATGCCGACCAGAAACACCAGCTTGAACTCCAGGCCTTTGGCCGAGTGTAGCGTCATCAGCTGCACGCAGTCGTCATAGTCGTCGCCCTGCATTTCACCGGCCTCCAGCGCGGCATGGGCCAAAAACATATCCAGCTCGCTCATGTTCTCGCCATCTTCCTGATCAATTGCGGCAACATCAAAAAGCCGCGCCGCGTTGACCAGCTCCTCCAGGTTTTCTACCTTTTCCTCGCCTTTGTCGGCCTTGTCCTTCTTGTAAAGCTCGATCAGGCCGGATTTTTCGACCACCAGCTTGACCTTCTCATAAAGCTCCAACTCTTGCGCCTGCCCTTCAAGCTGCTTGATCAATTCCAAAAAGCCTATCAGGGCATTGGCCGCCCTTGCCGACAGGGTACGCTGGTTAATCAGCGCGATGGCTGCCGCCCATAACGAAAGACTTTGATCCCTCGCTATGCCGCGGATATCGTCGATGGTTTTGGCGCCTATGCCGCGCGTCGGCGTGTTGATCACCCGCTCGAACGAGGCATCGTCATTGCGGTTGGACATCAGCCGCAAATAGGCCAGCGCGTTTTTAATTTCCGCCCGTTCAAAAAAGCGCAAACCACCGTAAACCCGGTAGGGCGTGCCGGTGGTCATCAATCTTTCTTCAAACTGCCGGGACTGGGCGTTGGACCGGTACAAAATGGCGATATCATTGCGCGCCCCGCCTTCATTGACCCACGCCCTGATGCGCTCGACCACAAAATGGGCTTCGTCCTGCTCGTTGAATGCCGCGTACAAGGAAATCAACTCACCGTCGCCGGAATCGGTCCATAATTCTTTGCCCATACGCCCGTCATTGTTGGCGATGACATTGTTGGCGGCTTTCAGGATATTGCCTGTCGAGCGGTAGTTCTGCTCCAGCTTGACAACCTGATGGTTCGGGTAATGTTTCTGGAAATTGTAAATATTCTCAATTTTCGCGCCACGCCAGCCGTAAATGGACTGGTCGTCATCGCCCACCACGAAAATATTGTCCTTGCCCTGAGTCAACAGCCTCAACCAGGCATACTGGATGGTGTTGGTGTCCTGAAACTCATCGACATGAACCTGCCTGAACCGCTGCTGATAAAATTCCAGCACATCCGGGTTGTCACGCAACAGCTCATGCACCCGCAGCAGCAATTCGGCAAAATCCACCAGGCCGGAGCGGTCGCACAGCTCTTCATAGGCTTTATAGATCACCAGCATTTGCCGCTGGAACATATCGCCGGAATCGACCATATGCCTGGCTCTGATGCCCTCGTCTTTCTGGGCGTTGATGTACCACTGCACTTGCCGGGGCGGCCACTTGTCGGCATCGAGATTGAGCGTGCTTAACAGGCGCTTGATGACCCGCAGCTGGTCGCTGGAATCCATCACCTGAAACGTTTCCGGCAGCCCGGCTTGTTTGGCATGCCGTCTTAACAGCCGGTGCGCCAGGCCGTGAAAAGTCCCTATCCACATGGAATGAGCGGACATATTCAGCAAATTTTCAATTCTGCCGCGCATTTCCTTTGCCGCCTTGTTGGTAAAAGTGACCGCCAGGATGCTGTGCGCAGACACCCCCTCCACCTGAATCTGCCAGGCGATGCGATGCACCAGCACACGGGTTTTGCCGCTACCGGCACCCGCCAAAACCAGCATGGCTTGAGCCGGTGCCGTCACAGCCTGACGCTGTGCATCATTTAAAGGGTCTATTATTGAAGTGACATCCATTGCTTAAGGCACCTGCTGTTGGTATTTTATTTCTTGCACATTTTTTGTAGCTGTGTATATTGTTTTTGGTTCCATAATGACAGACAGAGCCGTTGCTTTGGTAAAAAAGAATAATAACTAGACACAGAAGGATTTAAGATGAGTTTTGATTATAAACGTATGATGAAATTTGAACGTAATGTTGGTGAGAAAGAAAAAACTTACCGCCTGTATGCTGGCGCAGGGCTGATTGTTATTTCTATTTTCACCGCGACAATCGCATTATTGCTGCTTGGCCTGATTCTTATGACGACCGGCTATTCAGGCTGGTGTCCTGTCTATTCAGGAATGCACAAAAGCACTCTTGATACTGCCGGCAGCCCTAAGAAAAGCAAATAACGCGGCGAAGAAGAACTACAGGGAAGTAGCTCTTCAGTAATGGCGGCAAACGCATTGTTTTGAACATGCTGCAGCCGCCCAATTAATCTTCCTTGCGAAACTCGCCTTCCAATACATTCTTTTCAGCCGTACTCGCCTGCTGGAAATGCCCTCCCGCCTGAATAAGATGATGTTCTATTATATATTGGGCAATTTTTCTGCGTAACTGGGGGATTAAGCAGGCAAATCCCAAAACATCGGTGATAAAACCCGGCGTTAACAACAATGCACCGCCCACCAGGATAATAGGGCCTTCAATCATTTCATAAGCGGGGATCACACCTTGCGCCAAACTCTCCTGAAAACGCTGGAAAGTTGCAAAACCCTGCTGCCTCAATAACCAGGCCCCCAATGCGGCGGTAAAAACCACCAATAAAACAGTCGGTAATGCGCCGATAATTCCGCCAACCTGTAACAGCAAATAAATTTCTGCAAACGGGATAATCAGAACAACCAGAAACAGGATTTGGAAAATTTTCATCTAAATACTCTTATAATCTTACTCATAGTTATTACAATATAAGGGCAATCCCCGTTAATTTCTAGGATAATATCTACGATTGAGCTTTAGTGATCCGAAAAATGCCACACGCCATCGACATAATCCTGTGCACATGCCCTGACAAGGACACTGCGGAAAAAATCTCCCGCCTGCTTGTCACAGGTAAACTGGCCGCCTGCGTTAACATTTTGCCCGGCATCACCTCTATTTACACATGGAAGGGGCAGATTGAATCGGCCCAGGAACACCTGCTGCTGATTAAAGCGCATAAAGACGACTATCAGGCCATTGAAACTGCAATAGCCAGCCACCACCCTTATGATCTTCCTGAAATAATTGCCGTCCCTGTCGAGCGCGGCCTACCTGAATACTTGCATTGGATAGCCTCATGCCATTCTTTAAAATAATTTTTCTCTGTTTCCTGTCGATTGCCAACTATCCGGTTTTTGCTCTGGGGGCCGACGAGCTGTTACCGCCCGAACAGGCCTTCAAGATTTCCGCAAAAGCGGTTTCCGCCGACCAGATTGAAATTTCCTGGGACATTGCCGATGGTTATTATCTTTATCGCAATAAAATACACGCCGAGTCTAAAACAGGACAAATCCAGCTAGGCGACCCTGTATTTCCGGCCGGGCAAACCAAACATGATGAGTTTTTCGGCGATGTCGTCATTTATCGCGATAACCTAAAAGTTCCGGTTCCTTTAACAGCCAACGGCGCTTCTTCCGTACAGCTTCTGGTGCAATATCAGGGCTGTGCCGATAAAGGCATCTGTTACCCGCCGCAAAAAACGACTTTAGACCTCAAGCTGCCAACGGCAAGACCTGCCGCCAAAGCCGACCCGCTTGAACAATTGGTCAGGAAGGAGTCCGCATTAAAGCTCAACTTGTTTGAAGACGAATTACTGCCGCCGGAACAGGCTTTCCAGTTTTTCGCGTCGGTAAAAGATGACCATACGCTGCACGTTAACTGGAGGATTGCTCCCGGCTATTATCTTTACCGGGAAAAAATCCAGCTGGAATTGGTTAATGCGGCCGGCACTCAACTGGGAACCTATGCCATCCCCAGAGGCACGCCTAAGCAAGATGAAGCCTTTGGGCAGGTTGAAACCTTCCATGATGAACTCAGCTTTGACCTGCCCATTACCCGCTCAAACGGCTCGGCGCAAACCATCACCCTGCAGGCGAAATACCAAGGCTGCGCCGACCGCGGCGTTTGCTATCCGCCCATGAGCAAGAAACTTGATCTGGCTCTTCCCGTCGCGCAGCAAATCACCCCACAGGCAATCAATGTACAGCTTTCCGAGCAGGATCAGATCGTACAATCCTTGCAACATGACAGCTTGTGGATGGTGCTGCTCAGCTTTTTCGGCTTCGGGCTGCTGCTATCGCTCACCCCCTGCATTTTCCCAATGATACCGATTTTATCGGGCATTATCGTGGGCCACGGCAACCGCATTACCACCACCCGAGCGTTTTTCCTGTCCCTTTCTTATGTCGTTGCTTCAGCACTCACCTACACGGTGTTCGGCATACTCGCGGCGCTATTCGGCAGCAACCTGCAAACCACTTTCCAGCAGCCCTGGATTATCGGACTGTTCAGCGCCATTTTCGTCATATTGTCCTTATCCATGTTTGGCTTTTACCACCTGGAAGTGCCAAAATCATTGCAAGTCAAGCTGCATAACTCCAGCGAACGGCACCGCGACGGCTCGCTATGGGGGGCCGCCATCATGGGCGCATTATCTTCCCTCATCGTAGGCCCTTGTGTCGCCGCGCCGCTGGCTGGCGCGCTGATCTATATTGGCCAGACGGGGGACGCCGTACTAGGCGGCGGCGCCTTATTCATGATGGGCCTGGGCATGGGCGTTCCTCTGCTGTTATTGGGCGCTTCAGCAGGAAAACTATTGCCGAAAGCCGGAGACTGGCTCAATTCCACCAAGGCGGTTTTTGGCGTTATCATGCTGGCCGTTGCAGTCTGGATGCTGAGCCGCATTTTGCCGGCTACCGTGATTATGATGCTCTGGGCCATGCTGCTTATTCTCCCCGCCATTTACCTCAGCGCTATAGATCCGCTGCCTGAAGGCAGCTCCGGCTGGCGCAAACTCTGGAAAGGCGTTGGCATCATGATGCTGGCCTACGGCCTGCTATTGCTGATCGGCTTCAGCATCGGCAACAGCAATCCCTTAAAGCCCTTGCAAGGAATCGCCTTGAACGCTGCTCAGGCGGCAGAACCAGGCATCAGCTTCGAAAAAGTGTCCTCGCTGACGGAACTCGAAGCCAGAATCCAGCAGGCGAATGCCAACCATCAACCTGTCATGCTGGACTTTTATGCCGACTGGTGCATCTCCTGTAAAGAAATGGAAACCTATACGTTTGCAGACCCCAAAGTTAAACAGGCCCTCGCCGGTTTTGTGCTGTTGCAGGCTGATGTCACTAAAAACTCGGCAGACGACAAAGCCCTACTGGCGAAATTCAACCTGGTCGGGCCTCCCGGCGTCCTGTTTTTTTCCAACAATCAGGAAAACCCAGCGCACCGCGTCATAGGCTATCAGGATGCTGGTACTTTTATTAAATCCCTGCAGCGCGTCAAATCATGAAGCAAACCGGCATAATCGTCATCGCCGCCATGCTGGCCTTGGGCATCGGCATTGCCGCCCAGCGCTTTTTAACGCCCCAGGGAGAAACCGGCGCTACATCGTTGCCCGACTTCAACTTGCCCGACCTGTCCGGCAACCAGCACAACATTTCAGAATGGCGCGGCAAAATACTGATCATAAATTTCTGGGCGACCTGGTGCCCTCCCTGCCGCAAAGAAATTCCTGAGTTCATTGCCCTGCAGGAACACTATTCGGCCAAAGGCGTGCAGTTTATTGGCATTGCTCTGGAAGAGCAAAAGCCGGTAGCCGAATACGCCGCCACAGCTCACATCAATTATCCGGTTTTAATTGGCGGTGATAATGGCGTTACGCTGGCTCATCAACTGGGCAATATTGTTGATGCCATCCCTTATACAATTGTTGTTAATCCGCAAGGGCAAATTGTTCACCGGCAACCAGGGGAATTTTCAAGAGAGCGGATATTGGACATCATTAATCCTCTGTTGAATTGAATTTAGCCTCCAAGCTAGGCTGCTGTTTGAGCTTGCCAACCACAACAATCCTCAACCTTATTCCATACAAGGGCTTGTGACTACTGTCGCCTCTTAAATCCGACCGACAATAAAGTAGCGATTCAATATTTAGTTGACAAGGCGTCACGCCCATTGTAGTATCGATTCGATGCTACAAAAGAGGTTTCTTATGTTAACTGAACTTAGCGTGTATTTAGTCATTATTGCTGTTTATTCTCTCTATTGGCTAAAAATAAACTCCGAAAATGATAAATCAGAATAATGCCTTCCGATACTATCGCTCCCCAATGCATGAGACATGCTCTTTACTAATGCCAGAGAGCGCTCGCCCTTGTCTGCAATATCTCAACTAACCCATCATTCTTCAACCACCCAAAGCTGGCTCAACCGCACCAACACCTTTAAAAACAACCAATCTGCGAGTAAAGACTTCAAATAACGGTCATTCTGTCGCTATCTTTTGCTAAAAACAGAATATCTGGACAAAATCCCATAACACGGTAAAATTAGCGGCTAAATGTTCCTTAAACCTACAAAAATGACACATTAATGGCGAATATTACCGTATTAAATGGGCCGAATTTAAATCTACTAGGTATTCGCGAACCCGGCCATTATGGAAACCAAACACTCGCTGACATAAAGCAGTCTCTTGAAAAGAAGGCCGCCGAGTTAAATCATCGGCTTGATTTTCATCAAAACAACGCCGAACACGAGATTGTCGAGCTGATTCACCAGGCTTACGAAAACCGAATTGATTTCATCATTATCAATCCAGCAGCTTTCACTCATACCAGTGTTGCTATCCGTGACGCGCTGCTGGCGACAAAAATCCCATTCATAGAGGTTCATTTATCAAACGTCCATGCACGCGAACCTTTTAGAAAACATTCCTATTTCTCGGATATCGCCAAAGGCGTTATCTGCGGATTAGGCGCAACAGGATACGAACTGGCCTTACAGGCCGCTCATCAGTTATTAGCCGAGAGACCATAAACAATGGATATTAGAAAAATAAAAAAACTCATCGAAATTATCGAAGAATCTGACATTGCCGAACTGGAAATCAAAGAAGGCGAAGAATCAATCCGCATTAACCGTTATTCTGCCGCCCCCGTAACTTACGCGCCGGCGCCGGTAGCCGCAGCTCCTGCCGCCGCAGCAGCTCCAGCAGCGTCTTCAGAAGAAAAAATCACCGGCCATGTCGTTAAATCGCCGATGGTTGGCACGTTTTACCGTTCCGCCTCGCCCGGCACAAAAGTGTTCACCGATGTCGGCCAATCCGTTCAAGTAGGCGACACGCTTTGCATCATTGAGGCGATGAAAATCCTTAATCAGATTGAAGCCGATAAAAGCGGCACCATCACCAAAATTCTGGTTGAAAACGCCCAGCCTGTCGAATATGGCCAACCATTATTCATTATTGAATAATTCGGAAAAACGGGGGACTCATGTTCGATAAAATCGTTATCGCCAATCGCGGCGAAATTGCATTGCGCATTTTGCGCGCCTGCAGAGAATTAGGTGTTAAGGTTGTTGCCGTGCATTCCGACGCGGACCGGGATTTAAAGCACGTGCGTCTAGCCGACGAATCCGTCTGTATCGGCCCGGCCGCATCATCTGACAGCTATTTAAACATTCCAGCCATTATCAGCGCCGCTGAAGTGACTGACGCGGAAGCCATCCATCCCGGCTACGGCTTCCTGTCTGAAAACGCCGATTTTTCTGAAAAAGTAAAACAAAGCGGCTTTGTCTTTATCGGCCCGAATGCCGACACTATCCGCATGATGGGCGACAAAATCTCCGCAAAAAAAGCCATGAAAGCAGCGGGGATCCCTTGCGTTCCCGGAAATGGCGACCCGTTGACGGATGACAATAAAAAGAACCTGAAGCTGGCGCATGAAATCGGCTATCCGGTCATCATCAAGGCCGCAGGCGGCGGCGGCGGCCGGGGCATGCGCACCGTTCATACGGAAGCCGCACTTCTGAATGCCATCGCCATGACTAAAGCCGAAGCAGGCAGCGCTTTTGGCAATGACACGGTTTACATGGAAAAATTCCTGGAAGACCCTCGCCACATTGAGTTTCAAGTTATGGCCGATTCACACGGCAACGCCATTCATTTAGGCGAACGGGATTGCTCCATGCAACGCCGCCATCAAAAAGTGGTTGAAGAAGCGCCAGCGCCGGGCATCACCGAAGCGCAGCGCAAAGCCATAGGCGAGCGCTGCGCCAAAGCCTGTGTCGATATCGGCTACCTGGGCGCGGGCACTTTTGAATTCCTGTATGAAAAAGGCGAGTTCTACTTTATTGAAATGAACACGCGTGTGCAGGTTGAGCATCCGGTCACTGAAATGGTGACCGGCTTTGACATCGTCAAAGAGCAACTGCGTATCGCCGCAGGCGAACGGCTGTCGATCACGCAGGATCAGGTCAAAATTCAAGGCCATGCCATTGAATGCCGCCTGAATGCGGAAGACCCGAAAACCTTCATGCCCTGCCCTGGAACGATTGATAAATTCCATATGCCTGGCGGTCCGGGCATCCGCTGCGAAACGCATATTTACAGCGGCTACAAAGTCCCGCCTTACTACGACTCCATGATAGGCAAACTGATTGCTCACGGTGAAGACCGCAAAAGCGCCATTGCCCGCATGAACACTGCATTAAGCGAAATGGTTATAGACGGCATTAAAACCAATATCCCGCTGCAGCACGAGATTATGACCGACAGCGCCTTCATAGCCGGCGGACAAAATATTCATTATCTGGAAAAGAAACTGGGCATTTATTAAGTCTGGTCGCCGTGAGGATCACGAACGAAACCTCGTGATCCTCACTCCCTTGCAGTAAACAGTTAGATCTCCATTCCCACACAAAACGATCCCTATCATGGCCTGGCACCAGATTTCCGTTACCACCGATGAAAACACCGCGCCTCGGCTTGCTGATTTTTTCAGCAATCTCGGCGCAGTGTCCGTTACCTATATGGATGCTGAAGACGAGCCGGTTTACGAGCCCGCCATCGGTGAAACCAAAATATGGAGCAACACCGAGGTTATCGCGCTTTATGAGTTGGACGCCGAGCCGGAACTGATAAAAACCCTGGTATTCAACCAGTTTCAGCAAGCGCAACTGCACAACTGGCACCATGAAGAGGTGGCGGATCAGGAATGGGAACGCGCCTGGATGGAATATTACAAGCCGATGAAGTTTGCCGACAAGCTCTGGGTTTGCCCGACAGATCAGGAGCAGCATGAACCCGGAACGGTTTGCCTGACGCTGGATCCGGGGCTTGCATTTGGCACCGGCACCCACCCGACCACCGCCTTATGCCTGGAATGGCTGGCCAGCCATGACCTGACCGGAAAAACCGTTATCGATTACGGCTGCGGTTCGGGGATACTGGCTGTTGCGGCGATATTACTGGGCGCAAAGGAAGCTCACGCCGTTGATATAGATCCGCAGGCATTGACGGCAACAAAGGACAACGCCTTAAAAAACCATGTTCAGGATAAAATAAAATGTTATCTCCCCGAACAGTTCTCACCTTTCCAGGCCGACGTTGTGTTAGCCAATATTCTGGCCAAACCCTTAATTGAGCTGTCAGAACAGATTTCCACCCTGGTTGCTCCCGGCGGGCAACTGGTTTTATCCGGCATATTGCATGAGCAGGCCGAATCCGTAATCAGCGCATATCAGCAGAACATAACGTTCAAAGCGCCGGTACAGCAGGAAGACTGGATCAGACTGGAGGGCGTCAAGCACTGAGTCATGTTTACCAAATGCCCGGAATGTCAAAAGGTATACCCCCTGACACTGGAACAATTACGCGCCAGCCGGGGAATACTGCGCTGCGAAGGGTGTTCTGAAACGTTCGACGTGCTGGAGCTTATCAGCGAAACGGCAGCGGATGAAGCCGTCGCAAGCCCGCCGGTAACGGATTTGCCATGGAGCCGGGAGAACATGCCCGGTAGCGCGTATTGGGGCGTGGGACTGATTATCGCCTTGCTGCTGCTTGTCGGACAAATAGTGTATTTTGAAGGCTATCATTTCAGCCAGAACCCAATCTTTCGCCCCGTTCTGGAAAAAATATGCGTCCAACTGAACTGCCGCCTGCCTGCTTACAAAAATCCGGACGAGTTCACGGTGTTGCAAGGCTCGTTTACCGCTTTACCAGACCACGCCTACCTGTTCAAGGCAGTTATCAGCAATCAGGCGGCTTTTACACAACCTTACCCGGACGTCAGACTGACATTGCTCGACTACACTGGAAAGCCTTTTACCCATAGGGTTTTCAGGCCTAAGGAATATCTGTCTGAAGGCTCCGTTACAACACCCGTCATGACCGCTGATGCAAGCGCAGAAATCAGCCTGAACATCGCCGCACCGGAAACCAAAATTGGCGGTTACACCTTTGACCTCACTTACTAATATGGCTCACCCGGAAATTTATTTAAAAAAGAACGAGGACAAGCGCCTGCGCAAAGGGCATCTGTGGGTTTTCAGCAATGAAGTTGATACCAAACGCTCCCCTCTTGAACAGTTCAGCGCGGGCGACCTGGTGCAGGTAAAAAGCGATGATGGCAAAACCTTGGGCACCGCCTACATAAACCCGCAGGCACTGATATGCGCCCGTCTGCTGTCCAGAAAACCCAACCTGAAATGCGGCGCCAACTTCTTTAAAGAGCGCCTGTCTACCGCGCTGGCTCTTCGCGAAAAACTTTTCACGCAGCCTTACTACCGCCTGGTTTTTGGCGAGAGCGACGGCCTGCCCGGCCTAGTAATCGACCGCTTTGGCCCGGTCTTATCGGTGCAGATAACCACCGCAGGCATAGAGCAGCGCAAAGAATCACTGTTTGCGGCGCTGATTGAACTGCTCAATCCGGAAGCCATTGTCCTGAAAAACGATAACAGCCAGCGGCAACTGGAAGGCTTGAGCCTGGAGTCCGAAATAGCCTACGGCAAGCTTCCTGACCCGCTCATCATTGAAGAAAACGGCGCCCGGTTTAAAATTGACATTCTGGAAGGACAAAAAACCGGCTGGTTTTATGATCACCGTTGCAGCCGCGCGTTTGTGGCGGGCATTGCCAAAGGCCAGCGTGTGCTCGATTTATTTTCCTATACCGGAGCCTGGGGCATTCCCGCCGCTTTGGCCGGGGCCGCGGAAGTCACCTGCGTGGACGCTTCGGAAGGCGCTTTGGCGCTTGCCCAGGAAAATGCGCAGCTCAACCGGGTTCAGGACAACATGCATTTTGTGCGCAGTGATGTGTTTGAATTTCTTAAAGACGCCCGCCAGGAGAACCGGCTCTATGATATTATCGTGCTGGATCCACCGGCGTTAATTAAACGCAAAAAAGACTTCAAACAAGGTTACGAAGCTTATCGCCGTCTGAATCACCTTGCCCTGCAAGTGCTATCCAAAAACGGCATATTGGTCTCGGCGTCCTGCTCCCACCATCTGAGCCGTGAAAATCTGCATGAGATTTTGCGCTCCTCGGGTCGGCATATAGACCGCCATCTGGTGTTTTTTGCCAGCGGAGGACAGGGGCCCGACCACCCGATCGATCCGGCTGCGCCTGAAACAGAATATTTAAAAACTTTCTTTTGTTCGGTATCATCAAGCTTATAAAATATGAGACATCTTTATGGCAATTGCAAAAGATAAAGAACCCTGTGTTCTTTGCGGTCAACCCGTTGAAATTACGGGATTTACCCTGACCACCAGTGACGGCACTCAAAAATTTTGCTGCGCCGGTTGCCTGAGCATTTACCAACTGCTTAACCAAGACTCTACAAAACCAACCATAACACCTATAACAACTAAAAAATGAGGATGTATAAAAAATGAAAGCCTGCGATTCCTGTTCCGGCCGCGTTGAAATTGGCAAAAACTACAAACAAATCCCGGTATTGCAACGAGCCATCGGCATGGTTCTGGTTTATCTGCCCATACTTACCCTTCCCTTCGTGTTTGCCAGCGCCTATATGACTTACTGGCACTTGCGTATGGTGGGCGCCAAAAACCTCAAAACCTACGCCGATTTCCTGCCTGACAGGGCCAGCCATCGCTATACCTTAAAAAATCAAATCACCATGCAAGGCTCGTTCAAAGCCAGCACGTCCCAGTCAAAACTGTTCTGGATCCTGAACTGCACCTGGTACTGCCCGTACAGTGTCGCCCTGTTTGAATGGCATGCCTATATGGTCAAGATCGTTGAAAACTGGTGGTGCCCGTTCGGTCATGACAAAAAAGAAAGCTATAACAACGCCAAGATCGATAAGTCTTTCTGGCATATCTATCCTGAAGATATTGTCAAACTGGAACCGGAAGACCGCGACAACCCGATCTGGAATGATGCTGGCGATAAACAGTCTTGAGGCGTAGAGACGCTGTAATGCAGCGCCTCTGTTTTTTATGCAAATAGGCCCCTATCAACTGGACAACAAACTGATTCTGGCGCCGATGGCCGGTATCAGTGACCGCCCGTTCAGGGAATTGTGCAAACAATTCGGCGCGGGCTTGACTGTGTCCGAAATGGTGGCCTCCAATCCGGCCTTGCGTCACCATAAAAGGACGCTGTTAAAAACCGATTATAGCGGTGAAACCGGCCTGCGCTCCGTACAGATTTTAGGCACCGACCCCCAGCAAATGGCTGATGCGGCAAAGTTTAATGTCCAGCGGGGTGCTCAGATCATTGATATCAATATGGGCTGCCCGGCAAAAAAGGTTTGTTCGGTCGCCGCAGGTTCTGCCCTGTTACGAGATGAGGCGCTGGTCAAAAAAATCCTTGATGCGGTTGTTAATGCCGTCGATATTCCGGTAACATTAAAAATCCGTACCGGCTGGGATTTGCACAACCGCAATGCCGTTGAAATAGCCCAAATAGCTGAAAATGCAGGCATTGCCGCCTTGACCATCCACGGACGAACCCGTGCCTGCAAATTTGACGGTCAGGCCGAGCATGAAACCCTTAAAAAAGTTAAGCAATCGGTCAGCATCCCGGTGATCGCCAATGGCGATATTGATTCGGCTGAAAAAGCCAGCAGCGTGCTGCGCTCAACCGGCGCGGACGCCATTATGATCGGCCGGGCTGCTCAGGGAAACCCATGGCTTTTTGGTCAAATAAATCACTTTATCAACCACGGCAAACACCTTGAAAAACCAACAATTACAGCCATACACGCCACGCTCATGAACCATTTGGACAAACTATATAGCTTCTATGGCAATACAAGCGGTGTTAGAATGGCACGAAAGCATATAGCTTGGTATCTTAAGCATATTGAGTCCATCAATCAGGATACCAAAAGCAGTATTAATCAAGCAC
This sequence comes from Methylobacter sp., assembly GCA_041660285.1. Lineage (GTDB taxonomy): Bacteria > Pseudomonadota > Gammaproteobacteria > Methylococcales > Methylomonadaceae > Methylobacter_A. Next base: position 10,981 of record JBAZWN010000036.1, on the reverse strand, counting down.
AAGTACCATCACAACAAATAGCGCTGATTAATTCGGCGTTTAATCTTTTAACAACAGATAGCGCTGCATAACATGGAAGAAGCATCTCAAAAAAGGGCCAAAACTATTAACATAGACAGCAAAAAAATAACCGCCGTTCCTTTGTCTGCACATGTTAAACAGACAATAGAGATGTATTTTTCTCAATTAAACGGCCATGACGCGGTGAATCTGCATGCAATAGTCATGAGCGAAGTCGAAAAGCCTTTATTGCAAGCGACGCTGGAACACGCTGGATACAACCAAACCAAGGCAGCTAAAGCGCTAGGTTTGAGCCGCAGTACCTTACGCAAAAAACTGGATCACTACGGCATATCCTGACACCCGGCCAGGCACGTCTAGCTTAAAACCTGCCCGCAATCCCTTCTATCCAAAACCAACCTTTTCCTGAGGTCTGCATGAACAAAACCATCAATCGCGCCCTAGTCAGCGTTTCCGATAAAACCGGTATCGTCGATTTTTGCCGGGAACTCCATCAATTAGGCGTTGAAATCCTGTCTACCGGCGGCACGGCCAAGACGCTGGCGGAACATGACATTCCGGCGACTGAAGTCTCCGATTACACCGGCTTCCCGGAAATGATGGATGGCCGGGTCAAGACCCTGCACCCCAAAGTCCACGGCGGCATATTGGCCCGCCGGGGCATAGACGATGCGGTGATGGCCGCAAACGGCATCAAGCCGATAGACATGGTGGTCGTCAACTTATATCCGTTTGAACAAACCATCGCCAATCCGGCCTGCGATCTGGCAACCGCCATTGAAAACATCGACATCGGCGGCCCTACCATGATCCGCGCCGCCGCCAAAAATCATGCGGATGTCGCGGTCATCGTCAACCCGGCCGATTACGCAGCGGTTATTGCCGAACTGAAAAGCGGCGACAACAGCCTTGCCCATCAAACACGCTTCAACCTGGCGCTAAAAAGCTTTGAACACACGGCCCGTTACGACACCGCGATTGCAACTTATCTTGGCAACATTGAAGGCATCCAGTTCCCGGAAACGCTGAACTTGCAGTTTTACCGCAACCAGACCATGCGCTACGGCGAAAATCCTCATCAGAATGCGGCTTTCTACCGGGAAAAAACACCGTCCTCAGGCACTATTGCCGCGGCAAAACAGCTTCAGGGCAAGGAACTGTCCTACAACAATATTGCCGATGCCGACACCGCGCTGGAGTGCGTCAAATCATTCACAGACAAACCAAGCTGCGTTATCGTCAAGCATGCCAACCCTTGCGGCGTGGCCGAGGCTGACAACATCCTTGCCGCCTATGACAAAGCCTATGCAACCGACCCCACTTCGGCATTCGGCGGCATTATCGCTTTCAACCGGGAACTGGACGAGCAAACTGCCGCAGAAATCATCAAGCGCCAGTTTGTCGAAGTCATTATTGCCCCGTCCATCAGCGGCGGCGCGCAAACCGTGCTGGCTGAAAAACAAAACGTCCGGGCATTGGAATGCGGCGTTTGGGGTCACACCAGCCACCCTTCCCTTGAGTTCAAGCGCGTTTCCGGCGGCTTGCTGGTGCAAGACAAGGACATCGGCGAAATCCACGCCTCTGACCTGAAAATAGTCAGCAAACGCGCTCCTACGGAACAGGAGCTGACCGACTTGCTGTTTGCCTGGAAGGTCGCCAAATTCGTCAAATCCAATGCCATCGTTTACTGCAAAAACGGCCAGACTATCGGCGTGGGCGCGGGGCAAATGAGCCGTGTATATTCGGCCAGAATCGCCGGCATCAAAGCCGCCGATGCGGGATTGGATGTTCCGGGTTCCGCGATGGCTTCAGACGCATTCTTCCCGTTCAGGGACAGTATAGACTCAGCCGCCGAAGCGGGCATCACCGCCGTCATTCAGCCCGGCGGCTCCATGCGCGATAATGAAGTCATTGCCGCAGCCGACGAGCATAATATCGCGATGGTCTTTACCGGCATGCGTCATTTCAGGCATTAACAAAATAACCAAGAAACGGGAATCACCATGAAAATCCTCATCGTCGGCAGCGGCGGCCGTGAACACGCCCTCGCCTGGAAAGCCAAACAATCCGCCAAAGTCGAAAAAGTTTTTGTCGCTCCCGGCAATGCGGGCACAGCGCTTGAGCCTGCTGTTGAAAATATCGCCATCGCTGTCGACGATATTTCCGCACTGCTGGCATTCGCCCAAAAAGAAGCCATCGGCCTGACCATCATCGGCCCCGAAGTGCCTTTGGTTTTAGGCATCGTTGACCGTTTCCAGCAAGCGGGACTCAAGTGTTTTGGCCCGACCGCGAAAGCCGCGCAACTGGAAGGCTCCAAGACTTTCTGCAAGGACTTCATGATCCGCCACAACATCCCGACGGCGAAATACCAGTCCTTTACCGACAAGCAGCAAGCCATAACTTATATAAAGCAGCAAGGCGCGCCCATCGTGGTCAAGGCCGACGGCTTGGCGGCAGGCAAAGGCGTTATCGTCGCCCAGTCCGAACAGGAAGCGATAGCCGCCGTCGAGGACATGTTGTCCGGCAACGTGTTCGGCGAAGCGGGCAACCGCGTCGTCGTCGAGGAATTCCTGACCGGCGAGGAAGCCAGCTTTATCGTCATTGCCGACGGCAAACACGCCCTGCCTATGGCGACCTCCCAGGATCACAAAGCCCGCGACAATGGCGACAAAGGCCCCAACACCGGCGGCATGGGCGCCTACTCCCCTGCCCCGGTCGTCACCCCTGAAATTCACCAGCGCGTTATGCGCGAAGTCATCGAACCGACCTTGAAAGGCATGGCCGAAGACGGACTGCCTTACACCGGCTTTCTCTATGCAGGCTTGATGATTTCGACCGATGGCACCATTAAAGTGCTGGAATACAACTGCCGCTTCGGCGACCCTGAAACCCAGCCGATCATGATGCGTTTGAAAAGCGATCTGGTGGAACTTTGCGAGGCCGCGCTGGCCGGCAATCTCGACAAAACCACCAGCGACTGGGACGAGCGCGCCGCATTGGGCGTGGTTCTGGCGGCGGGCGGTTATCCCGATACCTATCAAAAAGGCGCAGTCATTTCCGGCTTGCCTGACGAGGAGCACGAAGACCGCAAAGTGTTTCATGCCGCCACCCAGCAAGTCGGCGACGCGCTGGTCACGGCGGGCGGACGGGTGTTGTGCGCTTGCGCTTTGGGTCATGATATTAAGGAAGCTCAAAGTAAAGCCTATACGCTAACCAACGCTATCCACTGGGATAATGTCTATTACCGTACTGATATTGGTTTTAAGGCTATAAGAGGGTAAGAAATGATGAGTCCTAGATTCCGCAATCTTCATCTAGGCTAATTGCTAAATTTACACAACAGAATAAACCAACAATGATTTTTAATTTTTGTAAGTTATTAGATAAACAAATGATGCAATGTTTTGTGTCTATTAAGATGTCTAATATTAGTTAAATCATCATTATGACGTCAGAGTTCATTGTAAGCAGAATAACATCAGATCCTGAGCTCTCAAATAGATTCTGGATGCAAATTTGTGAGTTAAAAATTGCTATTCAAATTGATGAGAGAAGCATGGATGAGCTTTTAGGCGTTGTTCTTGAAGTTATGAAAAAGCTTGAAACTGTGAACTACCACCGAAAAAACTTACATAGGATCGTTGCAGAACAACTAACAGTGCGCAAAGAATTGAAGGAAGGTAACGCAGATCGTTCTACAGGCGCAGAAAAGGAATTTGAAGCTTTTTTGCTACAGGGAAAAGCCACTCTTGATATATTAGTCAAAATATTATCACCAATCGGCAATATCAAATTACAAACATATGGTGATAGCGGGAATAAAGTACTTAAATCATTAAAGAATAATTTAAATAAAACAGCCCTTGATAGGGCAGACTGGCTGATAAGGATGATAGAAGTTTCAATACCTTGGATGCAGCAATGGGTGAGCCCATATAGAGATACAGTAGCTCATTGTAAAACCATAGAATCCACAGGTTTTCTAAGTATTCCTGATGAATCAGGAAAATTAGTTCACCATCCACCAAGGGATAAATCTGGCATGGCTTTTCATGAACTGGCAGATATGTTGTTTAGTGATTTAGTAATTTTTTGTGAAGACTTTTTAGTGTTTGCTTATAGAATTAAAGTTTTTAAAGGGTTTGAAATTGGCGTTACAGAAGAAGCCAAGCGAACTGAAGAAAATCCATGTAAGTACGCTTTATACATGGTTAATTACACAGAATAAAAGTGATCTAACAAATCGGTCAAAGGGACGCACCGCCCGTTGGCGGTTTTGAAGTTTTGTTTTTATCAAGGTTCGGCGGCTTCGCTTAAGCTCAGTAAGCGGCATACCCCTTACCAACCAACCGTTAGCCTATTGGCGCGCACTGCGAGGAAGGAGATCGACGAATGTGTGTAATTGACTGGGGAATATTTTGGAACGCAGTTTCGGCTATCGCAAATGTCGCGCTAACGATAATCGCGATAGTTGCCGCCCGGTTTGCGTGGAATCAGATTCGCGTGGCGGAACATACCAGAGCAACCCAGGTACTTTTGCAGGCGAACAGCGACATCCAAACGTATCGGAATTGTCCGACAATTCGGATAATCCGTGGAAAGCTGCTTGAATTATTGAAGAACCACACGGACCCGGAAGTGCGACTTCGCATGTTGCTCACCAGCAGCGACATCGACACGATCAGGGAATTCATGGCCCGTACGAACAATCTTTGCTGGATGATCCTTTCATTGTCGGATGACCTGCGCAAGAACCTCCTTCCAACCATCAATCAAAATCTTGCACTCGAATGGAAATGCTTAATGCCGCTCATAGAACATCGCAGAAACGAAAAAGGTGACGGTGACTGGTATATGCATCAATTCGAGCAGGTCGTAAGAATGATCGAAGAGTCCTGTTCCGTCTGAGCTGAGCACACCCGCATACGGCAATACCCAACTTCAACGCTATGCAGTACCCACATTCCCACTTCTAGAACGAGACAATCATGGAAACTAAAAAGGCAGTTGCCATTGCGGCGCAGTTGAGTTTGAGGTCGATCTTGAACCCGTAAGACGGTTTCGCGCTAGCAAACCGTCATAGACGGAACACACGGAGTTGATTGTTACATAGATTTTTCTAAACTGAATAAATGAGTATTGAATCAAATAGCATTCCGCGCATTCCCGCTGCCCCGAACTCCATCCAAAAGGGAACACCGCTGAAACACCTGCTTGGGTCAGAGGCAGTGGAGTGCCTGGCGCATAATATCTCGCTTGTGCATCCGCAGTTTGATGCAGTGGCGTTTAGCGGGGCTGCGTTGGACAGCTTGGAGCCGCTTGGTATTCTGGATCGCGGTCAAAAACTGGCGCGAACGCTTCGCCAATATTTACCCGGCAAATACGCGACAGCCATAGAAATACTTTTGGCGTCTTTGACCCCGCCATTGACTCGCACGGATGAGCTCGGATTGGCCGTGTTTTTTTATCTTCCGCATGTTTGTTTTGTCGCAGAATACGGCCTGGAGCCAGAAGAAAACGATGGGGAAGATCCATTCGATGTTTCTATGGAGGCACAATACCAACTCACCAAACGATTCAGTGCGGAGTTTTCCATGCGGCAATTCTTGATCCGAGAACAAGAACGGACGTTGTCGCGATTGCTTGAATGGACTTCTGACCCAGACCCGCATGTCCGGCGGCTTTGTTCGGAAGGCTCTCGCCCCAGACTGCCTTGGGCAGTCCGAATTCCTGCATTCATCTCGAATCCGGCTCCTGTACTCCCAATACTCGAAGCTCTAAAAGACGATCAAAATCTTTATGTGCGCCGCAGTGTTGCGAACCATCTTGGCGATATTGCGAAAGACCATCCTGAAATGGTATTTGAAATTTGCGAGCGTTGGCTTATCGAATCGTCAAACGAGGTAAAATGGCTCATTCGCCATGCACTTCGACATCCTTCCAAAAAGGGTGATAAAGTCGCACTCCGGCTTAGAGCCGCAGCGAAAGCGCGAAAGTAACCTCAGATGTTAGACACTTGGAACTCACCCTAATGACTACCGTTTCAGAACACTACAAAAATCACCTTGCTCCTGTTTACCTATGGATGGCAGGCGGCTTTGATGCCGCCATATCTCGCGGCGAAAGTGAGGTCGACGCCATTTGCCCGAATCCGTCGAACGGATTAACCGCTGTTGATCTCGGAGCAGGCTTCGGCATGCACGCCATTCCGCTGGCTCGCCGCGGCTATTCGGTACTCGCCATCGACACCTCATCACTATTGCTTGAGGGGCTACGGGATCATGCCGAGACGCTGCCCGTTCGGACGGTGGAGGATGATCTGCTGGCCTTTCAAAAGCACCTGAACACGAAAGCAAACCTCATCCTGTGCATGGGCGACACATTGACTCATTTATCAGAGCCGCAGTCCGTCGAACGACTGTTCTCTCTTGTTGCAGAGTCGCTGGATTCTGGCGGCACGTTCATTACCACCTTTCGAGACTACACATCCCCTCTCGTTGGGGAGGGTCGTTTTATCCCCGTAAGGAGTGACAATGATCGCATCCTGACCTGCTTTCTTGAATACTCCACAGACTACGTTACCGTTCACGATGTGCTTCACGAGCGAAACGATTCTACCTGGCAACTACGAGTCAGCGGCTACCGGAAACTCAGGCTGTCGCCGGAGTGGGTATCCACGATGCTTCAAGCCAGAGGGTTCACGGTTCGTATCGAGCCGGGACTCGCAGGCATGGTTCGCGTTGTCGCCGACAAACATCCAACCCTGAACTCAAATGGGATAACAAAAGGAGCATAAATGGTTTCACCCGCGCAAACACCACAACCGCCGTACTTTGCCGTCATCTTCACGTCCGTCCGCACTGACGGTGACAACGGCTATGCTGAAACGGCAAAACAAATATTGGAGCTTGCCTCAACGCAACCCGGCTTTCTCGGCTTCGAGAGTGCGAGGCAGGAGATCGGAATCTCCGTTTCGTATTGGGAAAGCCGGGAAGCGATAACCGCTTGGAAGGAAAACATTGCTCATTGCCAAGCTCAGAGCCGGGCGAAGGACTGGTACAGGAAGTTTCGTGTCCGGGTCTGTCATGTCGAGCGCGAGTATGGTTTCTGACTTGCTGTCCAACCTATCATTTCTCTAAGGAGCAACTCATGGAAACGAAAAAAGGCAGTTGCCATTGCGGCGCAGTTGAGTTTGAAGTCGATCTTGAAAACGGATTGGAGAATATTCGCCGGTGCAACTGTTCGCTGTGTCGGCGCAAAGGCGCCATCATCGCCAGCGCTCCCATCAGCCGACTGCGGGTCACCAAGGGCGCCGACATGCTCACTCTCTACCAATGGAACACAATGACCGCAAAGCATTATTTCTGTAAAGTTTGCGGCATCTACACGCACCATCAACGCCGAAGCAACCCCGGCGAGTTTGGCTTCAACGTGGCTTGTATTGAAGGCGTTGATCCGTTCAGTTTCCCCAACGTAGCTATCGGAGACGGCGCTTCTCAGTCATTGCTTGCTGAACAGAATAACCACACCTGAACCACAAACCAAGTATCTTTAGGAGTACGGATGAAATATCACCTTATCACTGTCGCAATCTTGCTTGCCGCATTTACACTCTATGGTTTCGGATTATCGGGTTTTGGTGATATTGCTTTCATCGCAGGCGGGGCTTGTGAGCTGTGGTTTTGGGTGCGGCTCTTTTACCGGCGTACTCGGGTCAAAAGGAATCAATGAAAAAGGCGTTTCAACAGCTCATCTCGCGTAAACTTGAAGTGCGATTCGATGTCGCTGAAGATCGCTGCCAATGTACCGATTTTCAGAGGATTATGGGCGGGGATGGTTATGTGATGTTCGCCGTTTTCAAAGGTTGTCAGGCGTATGTGGCTACCGGCCTGACGGGTGATATGATATCCGAGTTCGGCAAGCGCTTTTGCAAGCTCGATTCCGTCGATGTCGCGGGGGAGTTTCAAACTGCGATAACTTCTTCGTGAACGAAATGCAGGCGAATCATCTTTGGCTTTTTGTCTTCATCGAAATGGCAGCGAACTGCATTCTGGACATTGGCGTGAAGTTCTTCAAGATTGTCCGCATCAGTGTAAATCGATTCGCCGAGCGCCTTGGCCGTATAGCCGCCTTCCGGGGCGTCTTCTACAATAAAGAAAATTTCGTTCATATTTGCTCCTTTGTCTGCCATGAATACTAACAAAGTATCAGTAATCATGCAAAAACCGCCAAATAGACGGGTACGAGATGAATCAGTCCACCTTAATCTCCCGAAACGTCAAATTGATCCGCGGTGTTTTCAATTTTTTCGTTTTCGGCACCGCATGCATCCAGTGGTGCTGCATGGTTCCGGCCATCACCAGCAAATCGCCATGACCTAAAACGATATCCAGTTTGTCTTTGCTTTTTTTATGATGCAGCCTGAATAACCGCTCATCGCCCAAGCTCACAGACGCAATCACGGGATTTGGCCCCAGCTCTTTTTCATCATCGGCATGGCAGCCCATGGAATCGTTGCCGTCACGGTACAAATTGGCCAATACGCTGTTAAAGGCGCATTGGCATTGCCGCTCGACTTTTTCCCTGATTGCCTGTAACGTCGCAGTCCAAGGCATCGGCTGGTGATTAACGCCCGAATAACGATACCAGGCATCGGGGTCGCCGTACCAGCACATCAGGCGGGGCACTTTAACCCACCGCCCATAGATAAAAATGGATTCTTCCTGCCAGACCAGATCGGCTTTGAGCTGTGCAAACAGCAGATCGGATTCCGGCTGCCGGTAAAACTGTTTGATTAAATAAAGCTCGCCGTCAAAGGGGACCAGGTTGGGCGTCATCAATTTACTTTGTCAGATTTAAGATCATACAATTCAAGATCGTCATTCCGGCATGGATTGCCGGAATCCAGGCTCCATGGCACTGGATACCCGCTCCCGGCGAGTATGACGAGCTTGCGTATAAATAAATTAACTTGCAGCAAAAAACTGTTTCATCACTCTGATCATGTAATCGTGATCCAGCACCCCGGCGCTTTCCCTGATGCTGTGCATCGCCCACATCGGGTTGCCGACGTCGATTGAACGTATGCCCAGTTTTGCGGAGGTAATCGGCCCGATAGTGCTGCCGCAGGGCATATCGCAGCGGTGCGAATATTTCTGGTACGGCACTCCGGCCTGCTCGCACCAGCCGGCGAACATTGCCGCCGAAACGCTTTCAGAGCTGTAGTTATGATTGGCGTTGATTTTAATCACCGGGCCTTTATTGACGCCGACTTTATGTCCGGGATCGTAGGCATTGGGGAAATTGGGCTGATAGGCGTGCGCCATATCGGCGCTGACCATGAAGCTTTTTGCCAGCGCCCTGACATAATCCTCGCTGCCGGTTGAAGTCGCCAGCGCTATGCGCTCAAGCACATCGGGCAGAAAGCTGCCGTCAGCGCCCTTGTTGCTTTGGCTGCCGATTTCTTCATGGTCGAAGAACGCACATACCAGCGTGCTGTCCGACTGCATAACAGCGTCATCCAGCAACGCCTGCAATGCGGCATGACACGAGGCCAGATTATCCAGCTGGCTGTCGGCATAAAACTCGTTTTCCGCACCCCAGAAAGCGCCTTTCTGGGTGTCGTACACCGCCAAATCCCAGGACAAAATTCGCGCAGCGGCTATGCCTGCTTGCTGTTGCAAGAGCGCTGAAAAATAGGCTTGCGGTAATTGTTCTTCGGTCACTGCCGACAAGATCAGCGGCAATTCATTCTGCTTTTGCAGCTTCAGGCCTTCGTCATTAACCGCCCTGTTCATGTGTATAGCGAGATTGGGCAGGCGCAGCAGCGGCTGATCGAATTTGACCGGCATACTGGCAATCTCGTCCCGATCGTTTTTATAAGCGATTCTTCCTGCAAGGCTTAAGTCCCTGTCGGCAAAGGTCGCCAGAATAGGCCCGCCGTAGACATCGACGCTCAGCCTTAACAGGCCGTCCGAGCTACCGGCGGCATTCGGCTTTATTCTCAAACCGGGGGAATCGGTATGTGCGCCGATGATTTTGAACCCGGTTTCGGCCAGCGGCTTTTGCCCCTGCACAAACACAATAATGGAAGAGTCGTCACGCACAACGTAATAACGCCCACCCGGCTGCAATGCCCACTTGGCCGTTTCATCCAGCTTTACAAACCGGAATGCTGCAAGCTGGGCCTCGATGCTGGCAACCGCATGCCAGGGACTGGGGCTGGCATCGATAAAATCGAGTAATTTTTGAACCTGATGTTGAGCGCTCATGATCTTTCTTTTAAGTCTAAGGATGCGGAATTGATGCAGTATCGCAGCCCGGTGGGTTGAGGACCGTCCTCAAACACATGGCCTAAATGCGCGTCGCAGGATTTGCAGGTCACTTCAACCCTGCGCATGCCGTGGCTGGTATCGACATGCTCCGCCACGCTGTCTTCAGACAACACATCCCAGAAGCTCGGCCAACCGGAACCTGAATCGTACTTGGTCGCAGAATCAAACAAAGGATTACCGCAACAAATGCAATGATAGATACCATCTTTTTTGCAATCGGCATATTTTCCGGTAAAAGGCGGCTCGGTACCCTTCAGTCGGCAAATGCTGAATTGTTCAGGCGTTAATTTAGCCTGCCATTGCTCGTTGTCTTTATCTGTCATGTTTTTACATTTTTACCCGTTTGCGAAACGCTTATTGTACGCTTTCAAAGCAGCGCCGCCAAAGCGGACTAAAGACAATATTCCCATGAATCGTTGCCTTGCAGATACAGATTATCGATTAGTTCTCATTTATGCCTAATGATACAATGCAGCAATTAAAATTTTTAACCGGCAAACGATCATGACAGAACAAATGAGCAGAGGGATCGAGTTAATGCTTGTGGGGATGGGGATCGTGTTCCTGTTCCTGATCATGCTGGTGGTTGCGATCAACCTCATGTCGGCGCTGGTGCAGCGTTATTT
>JBAZWN010000035.1:0-31701 GCA_041660285.1 Methylobacter sp. | reverse complement strand
TACAGCGGGACGCAGGCTTTCGATTATATGGTTACGTCATCCTTGAAAATCATCTGCATCTTATCGCCGCGTCTGATAATTTGAGCCATGACATGCAGCGCTTTAAATCCTACACGGCAAAACAAATCGTCGCGCATCTGGAACAACGCCGCTCGGTCAAGCTGTTGGAGTTGCTGGCGTTTTTTAAACGCGCCCATAAGCAGGAGACCACTTATCAGGTTTGGGAAGAAGGCAATCATCCGCAAATCATCGAATCTGAGGTGGTTATGCGTCAAAAGCTGGATTACATTCATCACAATCCCGTAAAGCGGGGCTACGTGGACCAGCCGGAACATTGGCGCTATTCCAGTGCGCGTAATTATGCCGGTCAAGACGGTTTGATTGAGGTGATTCGGTCCCGGTTTGAACGGGATTTCATACCGTGTGCCTTGCGGCTGCCAGTTGGCGACACTTACGATATGTTCCTCGGTAATCACGTCGCCGTTGCAGTTGCGCAGTAACGATTCAAGCAGGATTTTGATCGTGTGCGGCAGCCGTGAGATATTGGCAACGCCTGCGGTCTCAAGCCGAGGCAGGGAATAATACGAAACCGAGCCGATGCTATCGATTTTCAGTCGTTGATGCGCGCCAAATGGATCGTGATTAACCATGATAGAAACCTCCCTGCTGGGCTCGAAAATATTAATAACCAGAAACAGCTTTAATCCGCATCTGTTGTTGCGTCAAGGTTTTTATTCCATCTTGAGGCGAGAAACAGGCAAGCCCAGCAGCAAGAAGTTTTCTATCCAAACAGGAGAAAAACGGTTATAGTCAAATCTCATTCATTCTGACTTAGGAGGCTGTCATGGCTAACACCGGAATCGATAATGACGCAGTGGTTAAGGTACTCAATAAAATTCTGGAAACGGAATTGGCCGGCGTTGTTCGTTACACACACTATGCATTGATGGTTTTTGGCTACAACCGCATTCCCATTGTTTCCTGGATGCACGGCCAGGCAACCGAGTCCTTAAGTCACGCTAACGAAGCGGGCGAATTGATCACCCATTTTAACGGTCATCCTTCCCTGGGCATCGGCGCGTTACTGGAAACTCACCGCCACGATATCGGGGATATCCTGCGGGAGTCGCTGGATCATGAAACGGCAGCATTGTCCGCCTATAATGACTTGCTGGCGCTGGTTAACGGGCGCAACGTTCTGCTTGAGGAATATGCCCGCCGCATGATCGCCAAGGAGGAAATGCATCTGGGCGATGTGCGCAAAATGCTGAAAAAGCCTAACGAATAATCTCAGCATATTGCCGGTATCCGGTATTAATTGCAAATCATGGAAAACAAGCCAGGCGATACCCGCACCGAAATCGATTCTTTCGGCTCCATACAAGTGCCCGAAGGCAAATACTGGGGAGCGCAAACCCAGCGCTCCCTGATTAACTTCAAAATCGGCAATGAACGCCTGCCCCGCCCTTTGATCCGCGCGCTGGGCATCGTCAAGCGTTGCGCCGCATTATCAAACATCGCGCTGAATAACATTGACGAGAACATCGGCTACGCCATAGCCGATGCGGCTCAGAAGGTTATCGACGGCAGTATGGACGACAACTTCCCGCTTGTCGTCTGGCAGACCGGCTCCGGCACCCAGTCCAACATGAACGCCAACGAAGTCATTTCCAATCTGGCTATCGAGCGTCTCGGCGGCGTTATGGGGTCTAAAACGCCGGTTCATCCGAACGACCACTGCAACCGCAGCCAGTCTTCAAACGATGTCCTCCCGACGGCCATGCATATCGCTGCGGTCGAGCAATTGCACCACTTGCTGATTCCCTCGCTCCAACACTTGCATCGGGCACTGTACGACAAGTCCCAAGCATGGAGCGACATAATCAAGATCGGGCGGACGCATTTGCAGGATGCGACCCCGCTGACGCTGGGGCAGGAGTTTTCCGGCTATGCCGCCCAGGTGCAACTGGGCATCGACCGGATTAACGACAGCCTCAAACGGCTGTATCCCCTGGCGCAAGGCGGCACTGCCGTGGGCACCGGCCTGAACTCAAAGCCGGGTTTTGGAGACAAGTTTGCCGAAGAAGTCGCTAAGTTCACCCGACTTCCTTTCGTCTCCGCGCCCAATAAATTCGAGGCGCTGGCCGCGCACGACGCCATGGTGGAAATCTCCGGGGTGTTGAATACCATCGCCGTCAGCCTTAATAAAATTGCCAATGATATTCGCCTGCTGAGTTCAGGCCCGCGCTCCGGCATCGGCGAACTGTCGCTGCCCGAAAACGAGCCCGGCTCGTCCATCATGCCGGGCAAGGTGAACCCGACCCAATGCGAAGCCATGACCATGGTTTGCGCACAGGTCATGGGCAATCACACCACCGTCACATTTGCCGGAGCGCAAGGGCATCTGGAGCTTAATGTGTTCAAGCCAGTCATTATTTATAACGTGCTCCAATCCATCCGCCTTATCGGCGATGCGGTGACGAGTTTCACCGATCATTGCGTTGCAGGCATTGAACCCAATACTGACCGTATTGCCGAGCTTATGGAAAACTCGCTGATGCTGGTAACCGCCCTGGCTCCGCGCATCGGTTACGACAATGCCGCCAAAATTGCGAAACTGGCTTATAAAAATCGCAGCACGTTGCGTGAAGAGGCGGTCTCCGGCGGTTTTGTGACCGAAGAGGAATTCGACGAGCTCATCCGTCCGGAAAAAATGATTTCCCCAAAATAAAGGGAATATCATTAAACCGTTAAGCACTTTTGATAACGAATAGAGGAGATAGACCATGCATGTAACATACGAACTGGCCGAACAGGCAATGGCTGCGGCAATTGCCGAGTCAAAAAAAATCGGCACGCAGATGTGTATCGCCGTCGTAGATTCCGGCGCTGACTTGAAGGCGTTCGTGAGAATGGACAATGCCTGGGTAGGCAGCGTGGACATCGCCATCAAGAAAGCCAAGACCGCCTGTTTCTTCGCCATGAACACGGGACAAATCGGCCAGCTATCGCAACCGGGCGGGCCGCTTTACGGGATTGAGCATTCCAACGACGGGCTAATCACCTTTCCCGGTGGCGTTCCTATCGTTGACAAGGATGGCGTCCTGATCGGCGCTATCGGCGTCAGCGGCAGTTCGGTGGAAAACGATCATCGCGTCGCCAAAGCCGGGGCTGAAACAATCGGCGTTTCTGATTTGCCGGCGCACCCGTGGCGGACTTGAGCCCAGGATAATCACCGGATTGTTCCGACAGCGTCATACCGGCATGGACTCATGTCAGGCTATCCTGCCTGACACCCTCCGGGTTAATGCAAATCTGTTCCAAACAGATTTGTGCCGGTATCCAGGCTACATGGATGTAAGCTATTCAAGCGCTATTTTCCCCTCGATGCAGTGACTGATGCCAACCGCAGGTGCCTCCAGCGTCATTTTAACCGCTATGGTTTCCGAACCGTTCAGCCTGCCCGCTTCAATAGCTTTGGAAACAGCATGCTCGATTTCACGCTGTGACGTAATTCCAACAATTTTCAGATATTTCCTAATTTCCATGTTAAATGTATCTTCATTCATTTTGACCTCCTAAAGGCAAAGTTTGTGCATTACAAAAACAGGAGCAATGGAATTCGGTGTTAGTCTGGAAGCTACCCCCTATTCAGGAAACCGTCAAGAAGTTACTCAAGCATTTAACAGGAATGGCTTGTAAAGGCTCTGGCTTAATCAGACATTCTTAAAATTCAGTTACAACAAAATCGAACACTGAACATAATCAACCCTTTCCGGTCAGTGATTTTTGAAAGCTATGCGTTAACGCTCCACAGAAACCGCGCGAGGAACAAGCGTCGGGCTATCATAGGGAGCGAACTTGATGTGATTGTTAGCCCTCATTCGAGGTTTGGCGCTTGCCTCATAGGTACGGCGTGCCATCTTTATGGGCAAACTTCCACTTGCTCTCCACTAGCAAGGCCTTGAGATCGTCATCGGGATAGCTGCCTTCATCCCCCGGCGTTCTATCGCCGACTTCGAGATACACCACTTCCTCTGAGGTTTCGTTGATCAGGCAGTGTCCGTTGCCGGTGCCCGCCTTGAAGCCGGCGCACATTCCCGGAGAGAGTTGGGTGCGCCCCTCGTCGGTGTGCAGTGTTGGGTGCCCCTGCAGGATATAAACAAACTCGTCTTGCTTGGTGTGGGCATGACGAAGAGCCGAAATTGCGTTAGGAGCCAGGCGCGTGAGGTTTACGCCAAAGTTTGTGAGGCCAAAGAAATCGCCAAGTGGGCGCTTCTCTCGACCTGCCATGCGCGATGCGAATGGTTCAGGATAGACGGAAGGTCTAATTCGTGCCGGCACCTCCGATGCGGTGACAGCGATTGGCTTTGATTCTTCTGACATACTCACCTCGTGAGACGGGAAGGTAAAGGTTAAAGTTTGATAAAATCCGCTTGATTTTGATCCATGTTGAAACGGTCGAACATTTGTTTTGAACTGAGTAACGCTGCAATTCACCGGTGACAAAATGACAAAAGTCACATCATGGACTCTTTTTAAGCAAATTTAAGACTAGGCTCAGTGATTTAAGCGCTGCATCGGGAGTTTCATCGAATTGCGCTCGAACGATAGCGCCGTCCACCGCCACTGAGATGGCCTGCGCATACTGTTCGCGAAGCTCGGAAGGGGGGAGCAAGTCTGAAATAGCTTTTGTCATGTCTTGTTTATGGCTACGCGTGATCTTAACCACCTCAGGTAGCGTACTGCCAAGCTCCCCAACGCCGTTAAGGAAAGCACACCCGCGGAAATTGCCATTCTGGAACCACTCTGCCAAAGTCGGTATCAGTGCATTCAAATCACCACCGTGGCGTTGAAGCGCATCAATGAACCACGCCATCCAGCGTTGATGCCGGTATTCCAGGAATTCACAGATCAGATCATTCTTACTCGGAAAATGCCGGTAGAAGGTCACCTTGGTGACGCCTGCCTCGGCAATGATCCGGTCAATGCCGGTTGCGCGGATACCCTCTTGGTAGAAAAGATCATGCGCAGTCAGAAGGATGCGTTCGCGCGCAGGGAGAGAGCGCCTATCTTGGTTTATATTCGTTTGCATATAAATATTGTAGACAGATCTGTCTACAAAGGATACGATTATTTACAATAGACAATTCTGTCTACGTATAACACTCACTAATTGCTACTGGAGATCAGACATGGAAAACAAACCGCCACTTCCACCTTTTACACCTGAAACCGCCGCCCAAAAGGTGCGCATAGCCGAAGACGCATGGAACACCCGCGATCCTGACCGTGTAGTACTTGTCTACACAGAAGACTCCCGTTGGCGCAATCGCGCCGAATTTCCGGTCGGCCATGAGCAAATTCGCCAGCTCCTTTCGCGCAAATGGGCCAAGGAATTAAACTACCGGTTAATCAAGGAATTATGGGCTTGTACCGACAACCGGATTGCCGTGCGTTTTGCTTACGAGTGGCATGACGGCTCCGAGCAGTGGTTCCGCAGCTACGGCAATGAAAACTGGGAATTCAACGAACACGGCTTCATGATGCGCCGCTACGCCAGCATTAACGATCTGCCCATCACAAAGTCCGAACGCAAGTTCTTCTGGCCGCTAGGCAGACGCCCCGATGATCATCCGGGATTGAGCGACCTAGGCCTGTAAAACAAGGCCGAATATTTTTCCAGAATCCGCTCCCGATTTGCCAGTGAATGCATAGAACGAGTTCAATAAAAACACTGCACTACCAACTTTAGCGATCAACTTCGATGTCCCTTACTGGCAAATTTTCAATACCTTTTAACAGACGACTGTCGATAATTTGTAACTAATGGGAGAACCACAAGTTCACAGGCATTTCCAAACCGTACTGAGCCATTCATTGCCAGAATTAGCTTAATATTGCCAAATCAAATCTGAACTTTTACAAATATTTCAAAGCCGCTTAATTGCACTCGGATGACGGATTAACATGGAAAACTTTCCCCTGTTTTTGTTTAGCCAGCCGCGCACTTCGACATTCTTCCCCAGATAACCTTTCACATCGGGAAATAAATCCGCCCATTTACTCTCGATACGCGCCGCAAATGAATCGGAAAACTCCAGATAAACCGATTTTCGGGTTTTGCGGACGTTAACCACCTTGCCCACCAGGCGCGTCCAGCCTGGATGCCCTGCTTCAGTCAAACTGCTTACCGGCATAGGCGCATATTCGGGGCGCTGCCAAATGCCGAGTTTGTTCTGCTCCGCCTGATCCTGCGCTTTGACCAGCTCGTCCACATAGAGCAGATTAGGAGGATAAATACTGGCCTCCGCCAAGCCCGCTTCAACCAGTTGCAGGTTGATATGTTCCTTTTCTTCGGTGAACAGGTGAGCCAGAATTCTGTCGTATTTGTCCGTCTTCTCGGCGTCCGTCTCCAGCCTAACTTTGGTGTTTTGCAGCTTATCGGTCAGCCAGCGCTTGGCTTCGTCTCCGCCTGCATCCGCCATTTTGCCCCGGTGCTGGACTTCCGGCGTATTGATGCCCAGCAGCCTGACCTTGCGGCCATCCTCCAGCACCACCGTATCGCCATCGTAAACGGTTTTAACCTGGTAAAAATCATGGCCCGGTTTTATCTCGACTATTTTTGCGTCGGCAACCGCGCGGTCGGAAAAATGCGTGCTCCC
The DNA here is from genome assembly GCA_041660285.1 of Methylobacter sp. Classification (GTDB taxonomy): domain Bacteria; phylum Pseudomonadota; class Gammaproteobacteria; order Methylococcales; family Methylomonadaceae; genus Methylobacter_A. Next base: position 25,036 of record JBAZWN010000035.1, on the reverse strand, counting down.
TTTCGCGTCCTTCCACTCGTAGACTTCTGCGCCAGCCCACGAAGGCAAGCACAACAATAAAACCCATAAAATTCTCATGACCCTGCCTGTATAATGACTAACAATGAACTGCCGCCTGTTTTGCACTTGTTGTAGGATAGGCTAATTTTAGCGATATGACTTTGTAATTCAGCATTATTATGATCACCATCATCCAGCGGGTAACCACCGCTAAAGTCACCGTCAACCATGAAGTCATCGGCGAAATCGGCACCGGCATCATGGCGCTGGTGGCGGTCGAAAAAGAGGATACTCAAAAAAGTGCGGAACGCCTGCTGGAGCGCATACTCAACTACCGGATTTTTGCCGATAGTGATGAGCGCATGAACCTGAGTTTGAGGGACATTAACGGCGGTTTGCTGCTGGTGCCGCAATTCACGCTGGCGGCGGACACGCAAAAAGGCAACCGTCCCAGTTTCGTTTCAGCCGCGCCGCCGGAACAAGGCAAGGAGCTGTTCGACTATCTGCAACAACTGGCAAAACAAACCTACCCCCATGTTGAATTCGGCCGGTTCGGTGCGGACATGCAGGTTGCGCTGGTCAATAACGGGCCGGTTACTTTTACCCTGAAAGTCTAATCGTCATCGTCCTCATAAGGCTGCGCTTTCACGTTATCAGGCAATTTATGCGCGTTGGCCGATCGCAACAATATCAACGCGCCGCCCAGCACAAACAGCACCGCGATTATAAACAACACTATCCACATTCAAACTCTCCCGTTTTTGCTTGCATCGGATGGTGGTAGAATATACTCACAAATTCACTGACTCGCATCAACATGAAACAAGTAGAACTGCTCTCACCTGCCGGAACCCTTAAAAACATGCGCTATGCCTTTGCATTCGGCGCGGATGCCGTTTATGCAGGACTGCCCCGTTACAGTCTGCGGGTGCGCAACAATGATTTTCTGGCCGATAATCTGTCCAAGGGCATTGATGAGGCTCACCAACTGGGCAAGAAGTTTTTCCTGGCGACCAATGTGATTCCGCACAATGCCAAGGTCAAAACCTTTATCAAGGATATTACCCCGATTATCGCCATGAAGCCGGACGCATTGATCATGGCCGATCCCGGCTTGATTATGATGACTCGGGAAGCCTGGCCTGACATGCCGATACATCTGTCGGTGCAGGCCAATACCGTCAACTATGCCTCGGTCAACTTCTGGAAAAGCATGGGCGTTGAGCGCGTCATTTTGTCCCGCGAGCTGTCGCTGGACGAGATTGAGGAAATCCGCCAGCTTTGTCCCGACACGGAACTTGAGGTGTTTGTCCACGGCGCGTTGTGTATCGCCTATTCCGGCCGCTGCTTGTTGTCCGGCTACTTCAACCACCGCGACCCCAATCAGGGCACTTGCACCAACTCCTGCCGCTGGAAATACGATACGCTGCCCGCGCATGAAAATGCCGAAGGCGATTACGTGCTCGATGGCGCGGCGCTGTCGATGTCCGACATCAGCAACGCCAGCTGCGGCGGCGCGGAACGGCACCCGCTGGCGGACAATGTGTATTTCCTGGAAGAAGAAGGCCGCAAAGGCGAGTTGCTGCCGGTGATGGAAGACGAAAACGGCACCTACATCATGAATTCGAAAGACCTAAGAGCCATCGAGCATGTGCAGCGCCTGGTCGAAATCGGCGTGGACAGCCTTAAAATAGAAGGCCGAACCAAGTCGCATTATTATGTGGCGCGCACCGCGCAAACCTACCGGCAGGCGATTGACGATGCCTTGGCAGGCCGCGCATTTCAGCCTGAATTGATCGGCGTATTGGAAAACCTTGCCAACCGGGGTTACACCGACGGTTTTTATCAGCGCCACCATACGCATGAACAGCAAAACTATATGACCGGTTATTCGCAAAGCCATCAACAGCAGTTTTGCGGCGAAATAAGAAGCTATGACAAGGAAACCGGACTGGCGACAGTCGATGTCAAAAACAAATTCTCGGTCGGCGACAAACTGGAACTGATACTGCCGGAAGGCAATCAGGATATTATCGTCGAGCGCATGGAAGGCATGTATGGGCAGGCTATGGAAGAGGCATCCGGCGGCGGTTATGAAGTAAAAATACCCATCCCGGAAACCCACAGCAGCAGCAATGGCCTGTTGGCGCGCTACACCTAAAATGGGCGACCAGCCGGTCGCCCCTACATTCACCTGCGAGGCTTGAATCATGACTTTTACCACTGCCGACCTTTGCGATGCCCATTCACATGAAGAGCACTTCCAGATTGCCGAGCCTCTATTCAAATCTTACGGCGCCAACCCGACATTTTGCGGCCAGATCACTACGGTAAAAGTTTTTGAAGACAATGTCCTGGTCAAAAAAATCCTGGAAGAAAAAGTTGAAAACAGGATATTGGTTATTGATGGCGGCGGCTCCCACCGGTGCGCCCTGGTGGGCGACAATCTGGCAAGGCTTGCCGTCGATAACGGCTGGCAGGGAATTATTGTTTATGGCTGCATTCGGGATTCCGCCCTTATCAACCAGCTCCCGATCGGCATACGCGCACTGCACACGCATCCCTTAAAAAGCCACAAAAAAGACCATGGCGAGCGCGACATACTAATCACTTTCGCCGGCGTCAATTTCAAACAAAATCATTTTTTATATGCCGATTCCGATGGAATTATCGTATCGGAAACAATGTTGAGTTAAAATAACTTCAAATTAACCTAGCAAAGAAGTCAAGATATGCAAATTGTACTCGCCAACCCCCGTGGATTCTGTGCCGGTGTAGACCGGGCCATCGAAATCGTTGATCAGGCTCTCCAGGCTTTCGGCGCTCCGATTTACGTCCGTCACGAAGTTGTTCACAACCGCACGGTTGTTGACGGCCTTAAAGAAAAAGGCGCTATTTTCATTGAAGATTTAACCGACGTGCCGGTCGGCTCTTATCTGATCTTCAGCGCTCACGGCGTTTCCAAGCAGGTGCAGCAGGAAGCCAATGAGCGTAACCTAACGGTTTTCGACGCCACCTGCCCTCTGGTTACCAAAGTCCATCTGCAGGTCGCCAAACATGCAAAAGAGGGGCGAGAAGTTATCCTGATCGGCCATGCAGGACACCCGGAAGTTGAAGGCACCATGGGGCAATATGAAAGATCCGCCGACAATGGCGGCATTTATCTCGTTGAAACTCCGGAAGACGTTAAAAATCTGGTGGTAAAAAATCCCGATAATCTGGCTTATGTCACGCAGACCACCTTATCGATGACCGATACCAAGGTTATGGTCGATGCATTAAGAGCGCGCTTTAAAGCCATTCAGGAACAGAAAAAAGACGACATCTGCTATGCGACGCAAAACCGCCAGGATGCTGTTTATGAACTGGCCAAAACGGCTGATCTTATCCTCGTCGTCGGTTCGCCAAACAGCTCCAACTCCAACCGTTTACGCGAGATCGCCGAACAACTCGGCAAACAGGCCTATCTGATTGATACTGCAAAAGATATGCAGAAGAGCTGGTTTGACGGCATTGCCGTGGTCGGCGTCACCGCCGGAGCTTCCGCGCCGGAGGTTTTGGTGCAGGAGGTTATCAGCCACTTAAAGCAATGGGGCGGACAATCGACTGTTGAAATTCAAGGCATAGAAGAAAAAGTCGTATTTTCTTTGCCTAAAGAGCTGAAAAAACACATCAGCCTGTAATTCCAGTGAGGGTGGCCGTTCAAACGGTCACCCTTAACACCACATCTGCTCCCCTCCTTTTTTAAATCAGAGCCGATCATATAAAAAACTGGTTTCTGCAACTTATTTGTTGATAACATTATTGTTATTTTTTTTCCAGAGATGATTATGGCCCTTACCGCAATGGATCTTGTCGCCCAAGCCAAACAAAATATTGTTTGTTGTGATACTGCCGCCGCAAAAAATGCGCTGGAGACCAGCCTTATCCTGGACGTCAGGGAGCCTGCCGAATATGCAACAGGTCACTTGCCCGGCGCTTTCAACATACCTCGTGGCGTATTGGAATTCAAAATAGGCTCGCATCCTGATTTTCAGGACAAGCAGGATGCCCATATCATCGTCTACTGCCAAACCGGCGGCCGCTCAGCGTTGGCGACAGAAGCATTAAACAAGATGGGATTTAATAACGCCGTCAGCATGGCCGGCGGATTTAAAGCGTGGATAGAAAGCGGCAATGAAATAGTCTAAATGTCTGAACTCGAAGCTATCCGCCTGGATAAATGGTTATGGACGGCGCGTTTTTTTAAAACCCGCAAGCTGGCCGCCGAATCCATTTCCGGCGGGAAAGTTCATGTCAACGGCCAACGCGCAAAACCCGGCAAGGAAGTCAAAACCGGCGCCACCTTGTCCATCAGCAAAGACAATTACAAGTGGGAGATCACAATCACCGCCATCAATAGCCAGCGGCGTTCAGCTAAAGAAGCGGTTTTGCTCTACGAGGAAAGCGCCGAGAGTCTGGCAAAACGCGAGCAGCAAATCATCAAGAACCGTGAACAGCGGGAACTGTTTGATTTCAGCGGCAACGACCACAAACCGAACAAAAAAGAGAGGCGGTTGATTCACCGCTTTAAGCAGGGATGATTACAGGCAGGTTGGCGGCTTGGGCAGTCCGGCCAGCTTGCATGCGTATTTTAACGGCCCGTCGGGAAACAGTTTATGCAGATAGCGGCTGTTGCCTTTTTCCTCGCCCAGTTCCTTGCAAACGGCTTTGGTAAAAACCCGTGCATTAGGCAAATGCTTGAATTGCTGATAATAACGCCGGATAAAAAAAATAATTTCCCAGTGCGCATCGCTTAACTGAATATTATTGAGTTCCGCAAGCCGCTTGGCGAGATCTTCATTCCAGTCAGCGGGATTTACTAAAAAGCCCTGTTCGGTTGTTTGCACGCACAAACCTTGAGCCATCAAGACCATGATTGAATCACCGGATTATTAACCGTCAATTCAACCAGCTCGGCATAATCAATCACTTCGATGCCGTTAACCAGCTCATCCGCAGCGATTCCCCGAACAGCAATGTCATCGGACAAGACACAAAGGCGGTTGTGTTTAAGCTGCTGCGTTAACGTACCGCTTAGCAAACCATTTTGCAGGATCCGCAGCACGGCGTTTTCAAGGAACACCACAACATCGCCGGAATCAATACGCTCCAAAACCGCTATTTCAATCGGTGACTGAAAAATAAGGTGCAGCACCTTAAGCGCTGTCCGTTAATTTAAGGCCGATAATTCCGGCGATTACCAGCGCAATTGACAGCAAGCGGTACCAGTCGGCAGATTCTTTAAAAAGAACAATACCCAAGACAGCCACGCCTACCGCTCCCATACCCGTCCAAACGGCATAAGCAGTTCCCAGAGGCAATGTTTTAATTGCCAACACCAACAAATAAAAACTACAGCCGCCGGACACCATCGTAACGATACTCGGCCAGAGCTTGGTAAAGCCCTCGTTATATTTAAGACTTAAAGCAAATACTATTTCCGCGAATCCCGCAGAAAATAAAAGAACCCACGCCACGAACACCCCTTTTTGTAGTACATGAATGGCAAATATTCTACAATACATCGACATATGACACTTAAAAAAGACGCTTAATTATTAACCATGCAGCGCAAAATAATTACGGTTACACAGCTTAATCGTGAAACCGGTCAGTTGCTCGCCGAGCACTTCCTGTCTGTTCTGGTTGAGGGTGAAATATCCAATTTAAGCACCCCTTCTTCCGGCCATATTTACTTTTCCCTGAAGGATGCCAATGCCCAAGTACGCTGTGCCATGTTCCGCGCTCAACAGCGCCGGTTGTCATTCAAGCCTGAAAACGGCAAGCAGGTCATCGTCAAGGCGCAAGTCAGCCTGTATGAGCCCAGAGGCGACTACCAGCTCATTATCGAGCAGATAGAAGAAGCCGGTGACGGCGCCTTACGCAGGGCGTTTGATGCGTTAAAGCTGAAACTGTCGGAAGAAGGCCTGTTCGATAGCGCATACAAGCAAAGCCTTCCCGTCCTGCCAAGCGCCACCGGCGTCATCACCTCACCGTCAGGCGCAGCAATCAGGGACATACTGACCGTGTTAAACAGGCGTTTTGCCGCTGTGCCGATTATTATTTACCCGGTTGCCGTACAGGGCGACAACGCAAAACATGAAATCGCCAGAGCCATAGCCACGGCTAATAAGCTAAAACAATGCGACGTGATTATTCTCGGGCGGGGCGGCGGCTCGCTGGAAGATCTCTGGGCCTTCAATGAAGAAATCGTCGCCCGCGCCATTTTTGCCAGCGAAATCCCGATAATTTCAGGCGTAGGCCACGAAACAGACGTTACCATTGCCGATTTTGTAGCGGATCTGCGCGCCGCAACACCTTCGGCAGCAGCGGAACATGCAACGCCCGACCAGCAGCAATGGCTGTCCCGGTTCATGCATCTGGAATCGAGACTGCAACAACAACTGCAACGGAAACTGAACCAAAAACAGCAGACCCTGGACTGGCTGACCAAGCGGCTGCAACAACAGCATCCGGGACAAAAACTGACAAGAAACGTGCAGCGCATGGACGAGCTTGAACTAAGGCTCAACCAAGCCATGCAAACAAAACTTCGCCACAACAACAACATTATTGAAGCAAGAACGGCCCAGTTATGGCGACACATCCCCACCATCACCATAAACAGCCATAAACAACGGCAACTTTATTTGAGCAAGCGCCTGATTAGCGCCATCGAGCGCAAGCTGGAGCAGCTTAATCAGGGATTATTAAACTCCAGCCAAACCTTGCATGCCGTCAGTCCGCTGGCAACGCTGAACCGCGGTTATGCGATGGCAATCCACCAGCCTTCAGGGAAAATTATCCGTTCCGCCGAACAGCTGGCCGTGGGGGATATGGTTCAGACCCGCGTCGCACAAGGCCGGTTCACCAGCCAAATCAAAGACATTAAACCGGATTAAAGGCGACCGGCCGGTCGCCTCTACGATACACTTGTAGTAAAAGGCCATCGCTGCATCACCTTATAGTGAACGCCGTCCGGCTCACTGCAGGATTCAACCAGGCAAAATGATTCGGCGCGCCAAACGATCGGCTTGATGGTTATATCAGGTAAATGTCCGGCGTGTCTGGCCAGAGTGATATGGGGAAGATAAGGCCTTTTATCGGTTTGTATGCCACAGCTTGAAACCGCGGCATCCAGGGCTGCGACCAACGTCGTCACGCTCGCTTTTGCAGGCTGCTGGCAGGTAAGGCATAAAATCTTGGGTCTGCTCCAGTAACTGATCTGGTCAAACATCAGCACAAAAGGTTCGGCAGAAATAGCCTCAACACCCTGCTTGACCAATAATTCAGCCGCCAAATCGACATTGCCTAAAAACACCAGCGTTACATGGAGGTTTTGCGGATGCACCGGCTTGATTCCGGCAGCCTGAATAGCCTGACTCAATTGAACAAGCTCTTGCCGGGTTTGATCATCAGGCCATAAGGCAAAAAACAATTTTGACATCTGCGGCACCTTTTAAACTTTGAGGCCCTGAATAATTCGGGCGCTATTCAATCAATAACGCCTCATAAAATCCATCTGCAAAGACGCTTATTTTCTCCAGAACTCCGGCACGAACAAAATAACGATGGAGAATATTTGCACCCGACCCAAAAGCATCGCAAAGGAGCAAACATTGGTTTGAAAATCGCTCAGAACAGAGTAATTTGATGCAGGCCCTACCAGATTAAGGCCTGGGCCTGCGTTATTAAAACAGGCGATGATAGCGGAGAAAGCCGTTATAAAATCCAGTCCGCTCAACAGCAGCGTGAATACCAGGACAACAATACACATGAAATACAGAAAAATGAATCCCATTACCGAGGCAATAACGTCATTGCTGATGACAGCGCCACCGATTTTCATTGGCTTAACCGCATAAGGGTGAATGGATTTGAACATCTCCAGGCGCGCCTGCTTCATTAGAATGATGGTTCGAATCATTCGGATACCGCCACCTGTAGAGCCGGTGGAAACAGAAATACTGCTCAGAAACAGCATCAACATCGGAACAAAAATAGGCCATAGATTAAAGTCCTGAGTCATATAGCCGGAGGTGGTGGCAACGGTGACGACATTAAACGTGGCGTGGCGCAAGGCGGTAAAAAAATCCGGATAGGTGCCTGCATGCCATAAAACAGCTGCCGCCAAAACACAACTTCCGAGCACTGCAATCAGCATGCCTCGCACTTCCATGTCCTTGAGGTATGGCTTAAATGAGCGTTTGTGGAGAGCCAGGAAATGGGTGCCGAAGCTCATCGCGGCCAGCAATTGAAAGACTGTCAGCACTATTTCAATGGGCAGCGAATTGAAAAAACCGACATTGGCATCATGCGTGGAAAATCCACCCAGACTCATCGCCGAAAACGCATGGCAAACCGCATCAAACCAGCTCATCCCGGCCAAATGTAAAGCGATGGCGCAAACAACGGTAATAACCACGTAAGCCAGCCATAAGGCTTTCGCGGTCTGCGCTATGCGGGGAGGCAAATCGGATTCCTTGACAGAACCGGGTGATTCCGACTTAAGCAATTGCATACCGCCAATACCTAAAACAGGCAAAATAGCCACCGCAAAAACAATGATGCCTATCCCGCCAAACCACGTTAATTCATGCCGCCACAGGTTAATCGACATCGGCATCTGATCAAGACCGCTAAATATGGTCGCCCCGGTCGTCGTGAGGCCGGAAATGACTTCAAAATAGGCATCGACAAAACTCAATCCAGGCAAATACAGCAGCAAAGGTATCGTACAAAACACCGAAGCCAGTGCCCAACACATCGTTACCAATAAAAATCCCGCTTTCCGCGACACTTTTTTGGGCGACCGTCTTGTCAGAATAAACATTAAAGCGCCGGACAATAATGTAATCAAAGTCCCTTGGAGAAAAGCTGTAGTGGCTCCGTCTTCAGCTATTTTTGAAGTCACCAGACAGGTGGACATCAAACCACTGAAGACCATAATGACTACGCCAAAGATATGTATGATAGTAAAGAAGACATTCATGGAAGCATTTAGAGGTAGTTATGCAGCATGGCTGGGCAAATAACAAAAATCCGCAAGCCATCGATTGATTGCCAAAGCAAGAATGCTGCGAACTGAATGGTATCACGCCAAACAATAGTCAGCGGACGGTTCAAATACATCGTTTCGAGCATGACCATTAAAGGGGTTGAAATTTCTTCTCGATGTTTACGACCAGTTTTTTATCCATAGCGAACATCACCACATGATCGCCTTCTTCAAATACCGTCTCGTGGTGAATCGAAATGACTTGCTGGTTGCGGATCAGCGCACCCATCACAATGCCTTCCGGGAAATTAATGGAATCCACCCTGCGTCCAACGACGGAATTGACGCCGTTACCATGATGCGCAATGGCCTCAATAGCCTCGGCAGTACCGCCGCATAGCGAACTGACCTGAGCCACATCGCCACGACGCACATGCTTTAGAATGCTGCCCAGCGTTTCCTGGTTGGGCAGCACAGCGACATCGATACCGGTATCGGGCAATAACTTGCTGTATGAAACATGATTGAGCAAGCAGATAGTCTTACGCGCACCCAAGCTTTTCGCCAGCGAACCGGCGATAATATTCACGCCGTCATTTTCGGTAATCGCACAAAACAAATCGGTACTGTCGATTGATTCATCAAGCAACAGGGTTTCATCGGCGCAATCGCCTAAAAGCACTACGGTATGATCGAGGTCGTTGGCAATTTTCTTGGCTCGTCTGGCATCTTTTTCAATAATTTTTACTTGATAGTCTTTTTCCAGAGCCAGCGCCAAACGTTTACCGACGTGCCCGCCGCCGGCAATGATAATTCGCTTTAACGGAGCTTCCAGCTTGTTCAATTCTTTCAATACCCAGCGCACTTCTTCATGAGGCGCCACGAAAAACACTTCATCGCCCGTTTCAATAACGGCTTCGCCGTTCACCGCCAGCGGAATGCCTTGCCGGAAAATAGCCACCACGCGAATTTTACCGCCGACCAGGCGCTCTTTCAGGGTTTTGATTTTTTTACCCGTTAAGGAACCGTCCGCCACCACCTTAACTGAAAACAACCGCACCAAACCGCCGGCAAAATCGGAAATATGCAAAACACCAGGAAACTCGATCAGATTACGGATGGCCTCCATAACGATTTGTTCGGGGCTGATAACAATATCCACAGGAATGCCGTTCGGACCGAACAATTGCGGATTTTTCAGATAATCGATGGCTCGCACCCGCGCAATGGTTTTCGGACGACTGTACAGCGTATTAACGACCATGCACGCCAGCATATTGGTCTCATCGCGGTCCGTGACAGCGATAATCATATCCGCATTATGAGCGCCCGCCTGTTCCAGCACACTAGGATGGGCTGCATTACCGGCGACGGTGGCGATGTCGAAACGCTCTTTTAACGCATCGAGAAGCTCCGTTCTGAAATCAATGACCACAATATCGTTTTCTTCGCTCGCCAACGCTTCGGCAACCGATGAACCGGTAACACCAGCTCCAAGAATAAGTATTTTCATTTAAAAATATACCGACTAAAACATTGCCGAATGCATCGCAATGTTGACACATAAATATTATATTCTACCTGAATAACGGCTATTTCACAGCGTTAGACTAATGTGCGGTCCAATGGCCAAAAAGATGCCGTTTAAAATCAACCAATAATTGCTCATTTTTTATCCCAAAAAAGTGCTATAAACCGCATTAATCAACTGAATTAACTTGCTGAGCGGCTGCAACAGAATGCCCCAAAAAAGGTTCCGCTTTGCATGTTAAGATAACTAACAATAATATCTCTCGGCATAGGCTCTTATTATGGAATTGCTTTGGGTTGGTACGGCATATCTGGCCGGATTGATAACCAGTCGCTTATATTTCCCTCCACTGGTGGGCTACTTGCTGGCGGGATATATTTTGCATATCGCCGGTGTCCAGGCCAACGAAACCCTGGCGCATATAGCGGATATCGGCATTGAACTCCTGTTATTTACGGTCGGTTTAAAACTGAAACTACGTTCGCTGCTACGGCGCGAAGTTTTGAGCGTCGGCAGCCTGCACCTGCTTATCGTAACCACAATTTCGGTACTTGTTTTCTTTGGCTTCGGCGGGCATATTTCCGGGGGATTGGTGTTGGGCGTCAGTCTGGCCTTTTCCAGCACTGTTCTCGCGGTTAAGGTATTGGAAGACAGCGGCGAGCTTTCCACCATGTATGGCCGGGATGTTCTGAGTATTTTAATTTTGCAGGATATTGTCGCCATCGGCCTGCTGGCGTTCGCCGACGGCAGGCAACCGACGCCCTGGGCGCTCTGCCTGTTGCTGCTCCCTTTTCTTCGTCCTTTGGCGTATCGCCTGCTTGATATCAGTCGCGACGACGAATTGAAATTGCTGTTAGGCGTGTCGCTGGCGCTGGCGGGCGGCATGCTGGCAGAAAGCGTAGGCATTTCCAATGATATAGGCGCGTTATTGATGGGCGTTATGCTGGCCGGGCATATCAACATAGATGAGCTTTCTGATAAGTTGTGGGGACTGAAGGAAGCCTTTTTGGTCGCTTTTTTTCTGCAAATCGGCTTGACCGACTTGCCGGGCTATGACCAGATTTTGCAGGCATTGGCGCTAATGTCCTTGCTGCCGCTGCAAGGCGGGCTTTTTTTCGCACTGTTTTTGCTGGTAGGGCTGCGTGCCAGAACGGCTTTTGTCTCTTCGCTAGCATTGATGACTTACAGCGAGTTTGCGCTGATCACGTCAAACTCCGTCATCGAGGCAAACCTGCTTCCTCCTGTGTGGGAGTCTATAATCGGTTTGGCGGTGGCCCTTTCCCTGGCGATTGCGGCACCATTGAATCATTTTTCTCACCGCTTGTTTTCGCTGCTGGAACCTTTATTAATCCGTTTCGAAAGGAAGAAGGTCGATCACCCGGACAGATTACCCAGCAGCATCGGCGTCGCGGAATGGCTGGTCATAGGCATGGGCCGCACCGGCGTTTCCGCTTATCTCGCGTTCAATCAACAGGATACGCGGGTTTTAGGGTTGGATGCCGACCCGACAGTGCTGGAAAAATTACTCGCCGACGGGCGGCGCGTCCTTTATGGCGATGCGGAGGACACCGAACTGTGGGAAAAACTGCCTTTGGCAAGAATCAAGGGGATTATCCTTACCATACCCGAATTCGAGGTAAGATCTTCATCGATAATGCAATTAAAGTCTCACCAGTTTTCCGGCCATATCGGCACCGTTTGCTTTCACGCCGACGAGGAACAGGAACTCTACCGGTTAGGCGCCACTTTTGTCATTCATCCATTGATCGAAGCTGGAAAACAATTGGCCGAACACATGCTGGACTCACCCCGCAAAGTGGAGGTGTAGCAAAGAGTAAGCGGGCACAGCTTTTGTACCCGCCGGATTTCAGTTACATCTTGGCCAATACTGCCGCAACCGTTTCGCCCATTGCAGACGGAGTTGGGCAAATGGTGACGCCAAGATCTTTCAGCATCGCCACTTTTTCCGCCGCGCTTTCACCCGCAGACGAAATAATCGCACCGGCATGACCCATGCGGCGGCCTTCCGGCGCAGTTAAGCCGGCGATGTAAGCAACTACCGGTTTGCTCATGTGTTCTTTGGCAAAGATGCCGGCCTCAACTTCTTGCGGCCCGCCGATTTCTCCGATCATGACAACCACTTTGGTTTCCGGGTCCTGCTCAAATTTTTCCAGAATGTCACGGTGTGAACTGCCATTGATGGGATCGCCGCCGATGCCGACTGAGGTTGAAACGCCGATACCCAGACGCTTCATCTGGTCGGCCGCCTCGTAACCCAAGGTGCCTGAACGGCCGACAATGCCGACATTGCCCTGCATATAAATATGTCCGGGCATAATGCCCAGCATGGCGCGTCCCGGACTGATAGTGCCCGCGCAGTTAGGGCCGGTCAGGATCATTCTTTCTTCTTTAGGGAAACGGCGCAAAAAGTTTTTGACGGTCATCATGTCCTGGGTAGGAATACCATCGGTAATCGCAACGCAGTATTTAATGCCCGCATCGGCCGCTTCCATAATGGAATCAGCAGCAAATGCTGGTGGAACAAAGATAATACTGGCTTCGGCACCGGCCTGGTTTACCGCTTCTTTTACCGTGTTAAACACCGGAAGGCCCAAATGTGTTTGACCGCCCTTGCCCGGAGTGATGCCGCCTACCACGTTGGAACCGTAGTTAATCATGTCCTGGGCATGGAAGCTGCCGATTTTGCCGGTAAATCCCTGAACAATAATGCGAGTGTTTTCGTTAATTAAAATAGCCATTTATAACCCCTTTGCCACGGCTTCATTACGTGCTTGCACCGCTTTTTCAGCCGCTTCGGCCAATGTTTCTGCCGTAATGATAGGCAATCCACTTTCAGCGATAATCCTGCGACCTTCATCAACATTAGTGCCTGACAGCCTGACGATTAAAGGTATTTTCATGTCGATTTTTTTAACTGCCTCGACAACGCCTTCGGCAATCCAGTCGCAACGGTTGATGCCGGCAAAAATATTGACCAGCATGGCTTTAACGCCTTTGTCAGCCAGTACCAAACGGAACGCTTTTTCTGTACGTTCAGCTGATGCGCCGCCGCCCACATCGAGGAAGTTAGCCGGTTCGCCGCCCGCCAGCTTAATCATGTCCATAGTAGCCATCGCCAGACCCGCGCCATTAATCATGCAGCCAATGTCGCCGTCCAGGCCGACATAACTCAAGCCACGGTCTGCAGCCGCCATTTCACGGGGATCTTCCTGCGTTTTATCACGCAATTCGGAAATTTTTTGCTGGCGGAACAAGGCATTGTCATCAAAGCCCATTTTCGCATCCAGGGCAACCAGCTCACCGCTGCCGGTGATAACCAGCGGGTTTATTTCCAGCATGCTGGCATCAAGCTCCCTCAGTGCGCGGTAACAGCCCCTGATCGTTTTAACCGCATGGCTCAGCAGCGAAGGATCCAGGCCCAATGCAAAAGCCATTTCACGCGCCTGATAGTCTTGCAGGCCTACAGCAGGCTCAATGTAAATTTTGGTAATAGCGTCGGGATTGTTTTCCGCCAGCTCTTCGATTTCCATGCCGCCCTGGGCGGAACCCACCATCACGATACGTTCCGAGCTGCGGTCAACCAGAAAACAGAAATACAATTCTTTAGCGATATCGGTGCCTGACTCAATATACAGTCTTGAACAAACTTTGCCTGCCGGACCGGTTTGATGAGTAACCAGCGTTTTACCTAATAATGCTTCGGCAGCTGCTTCAACCTCGTCGTCTGTCTTGCAGATTTTAATGCCGCCTGCTTTACCACGAGCACCCGAATGGATCTGTGCCTTAACCGCCCATACATTGCCGCCAATTTCTCTGGCGCGCTGAACTGCTTCTTCCGGGCTGTAAGCCATCCCACCTTCAGCGATTTTGACGCCATAACCGCTTAAAATTTCTTTCGCTTGATACTCATGAATATCCACAGCATCTCCTTTCTTTGTGTTGCGTTGTTATCTAGTTTTTGCAGCAATCGCTTCAGCAGCTCTAACCACATTATTCGCCATTTTTTCTGAAGCAGCATCGATTAAACGACCGTCCAATGCTGCAGCACCTTTACCTTGTGCAGCCGCCTCTTTTAAGGCGGCCAGAATACGTTTTGCCTTGTCGACTTCAGCAGCAGGCGGGGTAAAGACTTCGTTGGCTAATTCAACTTGTGACGGATGAATCGCCCATTTACCTTCGCACCCTAAAGCCGCCGCTCTTCTTGCCGCCAGCTTGTACCCTTCAGGATCTTTAATATCGCCGAATGGACCATCGATAGGACGCAAGCCAAAGGCGCGGCAGGCAACCGTCATCCGGCTGATCGCAGCATGCCATTGGTCGCCGGGATAATCGGGGTTTAAACCGCCAATATTGGTTGTTCTTGCGCGGTTGCTTGCCGCGTAATCGGCAACGCCAAAATGCAAGGCTTCAAGACGGCCTGATGCGCCATTGCGTGCAATGTCTTCAACATTAGCCATGCCCAATGCCGTTTCAATCAACGCCTCGATGCCGATTTTATTTTTCAGTCCCTGCTGCATTTCCAACTGGTTAAGCATCGCTTCAACCATATATACGTCGGCATAAACACCCACTTTAGGAATCAAAATAGTTTCCAGTTTCTCGCCGCATTGCTCGACCAGATCAACAACATCGCGAACCATGTATTGCGTATCAAGACCGTTGATACGCACAGAAATGGTTATGCCGTGCCCTTTCCAGTCCAGATCGTTTATCGCTTCGATAATATTTTTTCTGGCTTGTAATTTATCATCCGGTGCAACAGCGTCTTCAAGATCAAGGAAAATAAAATCCGCGCCACTTTTCAAAGCTTTTTCAAACATTTCAGGGCTAGACCCCGGAACGGCTAATTCACAGCGTTGAACTCGTTGAACTGAGGCTGTATATAAGGTGTGGCTCATTAGTTACTTTCCTACTTCAATTATCAATATAGGGCACTGATTTTCAGCACTTGAACAGTTATCTCCGGCATGAGCCGGACATAAAATCAACCGACCATTTTACTTTCAGAGGCATCAAAGTCAATTCTTAACGTGCATATTCGGCATAAGTAACAATCTGATCTTGCCGATTTTTGGCAGCTATGTCATCATTGCGGGGCTGTGGGCTTTAGAGTTTCCAAGGCCCAACCTGCTTTAATCCATCATTAAACCACCTAACAAAAAGAGGCAATACAATGGCTGGTCGTAACCACCTATATATTCCTGGCCCTACAAACGTGCCAAGTGAAATCCTGAATGCTATGCATGTCAACATGGAAGATCATCGCTCTCCTGTGTTTCCCAACCTGCTAAAGCCTCTTTTGCAAGACCTGAAGAAAATCTTTAAAACAGAAACAGGACAAGCATTCATTTTCCCTGCGACCGGCACCGCTGGTTGGGAAATTGCCTTGACCAACACCTTAAATCCGGGTGACAAGGTTTTAATCTATCGTTTCGGTCAATTCAGCCATTTATGGGCTGAAATGGCAAAACGCCTGGGTTTTGATGTTGAGATTCACCAGGAAGTCTGGGGCAAAGGCATTCCTCTGGACAGAATGGAAGCCCGTTTAAAAGAAGACACCAACCACGAAATCAAGGCTGTTTTGGCGACGCATAACGAAACCGCCACCGGCGTTACCAGCGATATCGCTGGCGTCCGTAAAGCGATGAACGCCGCGAATCACCCTGCATTATTGTTCGTTGACGGTGTCAGCTCTATTGCCAGCCTCGACTTCCGCATGGACGAATGGGGCGTTGACGGAGCGATCAGCGGCTCACAAAAAGGCTTCATGCTGCCTGCCGGCGGCGCATTCCTGGCATTCAGCCAGAAAGCCCTGCAAGCGACTGAAGCATCGACTTATCCACGGTGTTTCCTGGACTTAAGAGACCAGATGACCGCCAATAAGGACGGTTACACGCCTTACACACCTTCCCTGCCTATTCTATACGGCTTACGCAAAGCGCTAGACATGTTGATGGAAGAAGGGCTGGACAATGTTTACGCACGCCACCACCGTTTGGCGGAAGGCACTCGTAAGGCTGTTGCCGCTTGGGGCATGAAATTATGCGCCCAACCGGGTTTTGAATCCGATACGGTTTCTGCGATTGTTGTCCCTGAAGGCAAAGATGCCCGCGATGTCATCAGCACCGCTTTCAGCAAATACGACATCTCGTTGGGCGCCGGTTTATCTGAAGTTGCCGGCAAGGTATTCCGTATCGGCCACGTAGGCGACATGAACGATGTTTCCATGCTCGGCGCTATCGCAGGCGTTGAAATGGCGATGCTGGACTGTGGTTTTGACATCAAGCCCGGCAGCGGCGTTGCAGCCGCCATAGAATATTACCGAGCAACGGCGTAAACAGAGTGCGGCGGAGACGTTGCATAGCGACGTCTCCATTTCCAACCGAGTGTGGAGTATATTCAATGAGCAAGCCCAAAGTCATTGTGACCCGTAAATGGCCCGCTGAAGTCGAAGCAAAATTAAAAGCACTTTACGATGTACAGCTGAACGAAAAAGACATCCCAATGACGGCAGAAGAGCTCAAACTTGCCCTGCAAACCGCCGATGCATTACTGCCTACCGTTACCGACCCCATCACTGCGGATATACTCAATGTTGAAGGCAAGCGCGCTAAAATCATCGGCAATTTCGGTGTTGGCTACAACAACATTGATATTAACGCCGCCAAAGAACAAGGCCTGATAGTCACCAACACCCCCGAAGTATTGACGGACTGCACTGCCGACATCGCCATGCTGCTGTTATTAATGTCTGCCCGCCGCGCTTCTGAAGGCGACCGGCTGGTGCGCAACCGGCAATGGAAAGGCTGGTGCCCGACTCATATGCTCGGACAAAAAGTGACCGGCAAAACCCTGGGGCTGATCGGTTTTGGCCGCATTTCCCAAGCCATGGCCAGAAAAGCGCACCACGGTTTCGGCATGAAAATTATTTTTTGCGACCCTTACCCGCCTGCACAGGATATTATCGACAATTTGCAAGCAGTCCGCTGTGCAACCGTTGAAGAATTGCTGACAGAAGCCAACTTCGTCTCGCTGCATTGCCCGGGTGGCGATGCGACCCGGCACTTGATCAACGAAGAGCGCCTGAAATTGATGCGCCCGTCAGCTCATTTAATCAACACCGCCCGCGGCGATGTTGTCGACAGCAAGGCTTTGATCAAGGCATTGAAAGAAGGCTGGATTGCAGGTGCCGGCTTGGATGTGTACGAAGGCGAGCCTAATATAGACCCCGGATTTCTGGATATGGATAACGTCGCGTTGCTGCCTCATTTGGGCAGCGCAACGGAAGAGACCCGTATCGGCATGGGTAACCGCGTTCTTGAAAATATCGCTGCATTTTTTGCAGGCCAAGAGCCCCGTGACAGAGTTGTATAACGGCTATCAAGACATAAAAAAGGGCGGTTTATCCGCCCTTTTTTATGTCTGCTGATTTCATCAGAATAAATGCTTAACAGAATCCCTTTCCTCTTTTAATTCAGCCGCTGTAATCTGCATTCTTTGGGCGCTAAACTCATTGATATCCAAGCCTTTTACAATATTAATCTTGCCATTAACAACTGTTACAGGAAAAGAATAAAATACCCCCGGTTCAACACCATAACTACCGTCCGAATATACTGACATACTCACCCAGTCACCTTCTTCAGTACCCAGTGCCCAAGCTTTCATATGTCCAATCGCCGCATTGGCCGCCGAGGCAGCGCTGGATTTTCCTCTGGCTTCAATAATTGCCGCCCCGCGTTGCTGAACGGTAGGAATGAATTTATTCACAAACCAGTCGTTATCAACCAATGACAAGGCATCCCGCCCCTTTACCTTGGCATGATGTATGTCAGGGTACTGGGTAAGCGAATGATTGCCCCAGATAATCATGTTTTTTACATCTCGCGACAAGACACCGCATTTTTCAGCCAACTGGCTCAGCGCCCGGTTATGATCCAGTCGAGTCATCGCAGTAAAATTTTCCGGCTTTAAATCAGGTGCGTTTTTCAAAGCGATCAGCGCATTGGTATTGGCTGGGTTACCGGTCACCAAAACCTTTACATCTTTATGGGCTACTTCGTTTAAAGCTTTACCTTGATCAGCAAAAATCTCTGCATTCACCTGCAGCAAGTCCTTGCGCTCCATGCCAGGCCCTCTTGGACGCGCACCCACCAGAAACACATAATCGACATCCTTGAATGCGATTTTAGGATCGTCTGTTGTTTCAAGACCATGCAGCAATGGATAAGCACAATCATTTAACTCCATTACAACGCCCTGCAATGTCCCCATTGCCGGCGTGATTTCCAGTAAATGCAATATGATTGGCTGATCAGCACCCAGTAATTCACCCGCCGCTAAACGAAAAAGCAAGGAATAGCTAATTTGCCCTGCCGCTCCTGAAACCGCAATGTGAACCGGTGTTTTCATCTATTTTCCTTCACTTTTATAATTTTTCCTGAATTTATTTGATGGCTTTTAAGATAACCGGAAAACATTGCAATCAAACCCGCACTTTGACATTCCCGACAACCCGCTAATGATCGCCGCATAAACTCTTTCTTTAAGATCATAACGAAAATCAGCATCTACACGCAAGCATATCAATCCTTCCGCATTAACAACACCACAATATTGTGACAATCTCCTAATAACACATAAAACGGGCTAAATAAGGCGCTCTTTTATTTATCAGGTATAATACGCCGGTTTAATAATCGCTTTGTTACATGCCCGCGACCGCTCTTGCGGCATTCCCACCCTATATGGTGGACAGATATAGGCAGAGGGCGTTAGCTTTAGCGTATACGAACCAATCCACACAGGTAAGTTAATGAAAAAACTGCTATTCCAATTCGACACCGACACTCATCCATCAGTTTTCGATACTGTGGTAGCCTATGATGGCGGTGCCGATCATGTTATTGGACATGGAGGCTTAACGCCTGAAAATGTTACCCCGCTAGTGGAAGGCACCATTTTCACACGCGCCCCCAAGGATAAAAAAAATACTGCCATCTTCGTTGGCGGCAGCGACATGGTTGCCGGTCAAGAATTATTTACCGCCGTGCAAAAACACTTTTTCCCGGGCTTTCAGGTATCGGTCATGCTCGACAGCAACGGCAGCAACACCACGGCGGCCGCAGGCGTTGCAAAACTGGCCGCTAGCGGCACACTGGCCGGTAAAAAAGCCGTTGTATTGGCAGGCACCGGCCCGGTAGGCCAGCGCGCCGCCGTTATGCTTGCCCAGGAAGGCGCGGACGTATCGCTGACTTCGCGCAATATGGAACGTGCCGTACAAGCCTGCAACGACATGAACGCGCGCTTTGGCGTCAACCTGACCCCCATTGAAGCCGCTGACAGCAATGCCAGAGCCAAAGCCATCGAACATGCAAATATTGTTTTCGCAACCGGCGCCGCAGGCGTTGAGCTGATCACGGCAGACCAATGGCAACATAACAGCCATATCGAAATGATGGCTGACGCCAATGCAACGCCTCCCCTCGGCATCGGCGGCATAGACATGATGGACAAAGGCAACGAGCGCAATGGCAAAATCATCTGGGGCGCAATCGGTTTTGGTACGCTAAAACTCGCCTTGCACCGCGCCTGTATTGCAAAACTATTTGAAGACAACAAACAGGTTTTCGATGCCGAAAATATCTTTGCCTTAGCTAAAGAAATGGCATAATCACTATCCACTCTGCTACAACAGAACCTGAATGAGCAATTTTGCAAACCAGCCAAGCCCAGCCTTACTCAGCGCTATAAGGGAAAATGCCGCCAGCATTTTCCAAGCGGGCGTGGCTGCCGCCGACCCATACAAGGCCGTCAAAAGATGCTTGTTTGCCAGCGACTATCATATTGAAATACTGTTAAATTTAGATGACAGCAAACAAAAGCGGCTGGGACGGTGGTCGAAAGTCCACCTTGTCGCTTTTGGCAAGGCGGCCTGCGCAATGGCGCAAGCCGCTCAGGAAATCATCCCGGCGCACATGCTGGCCGGCAGAGGCATTGCCGTCACCAACTATGAAAACGAAACTCCCATCGACAACGTTGATGTCATTGGCGCCTCGCATCCGCTGCCGGATGAAGCAGGGCTCAAAGGCGCACAGCTCGTCGCAGACCATGTCCGCAGCGCGCAAAAAGACGAACTGGTGCTGGTGCTGGTCAGTGGCGGCGGCTCGGCGCTGATTCCCTACCCTGCAGACCCCATTACGCTGCAGGAAAAGATTGCCACCACAGACCTGCTGTTGGCCTCAGGAGCTACCATCAACCAGATTAACTGCGTGCGCAAACATTTGTCGCAAATAAAAGGCGGCGGCTTGGCCAGAATGGCTGCGCCCGCCGACTTGCACGCGCTGATTTTATCTGACGTATTGGGCGACGATCTAAGCTCCATCGCCAGCGGCCCGACCGTGCCTGACAGCACCACCTTCAGCGATGCCATCAAGGTTTTAAAAGCCAAAGGCATTTGGGATCAAGTGCCGGCCAATATCCGGCAACACCTGGAACAAGGCAGACTGGGCAATGTTCCAGAAACGCCGAAGC
This sequence comes from Methylobacter sp., assembly GCA_041660285.1. GTDB lineage: Bacteria > Pseudomonadota > Gammaproteobacteria > Methylococcales > Methylomonadaceae > Methylobacter_A. The sequence goes on along the minus strand of JBAZWN010000035.1, from coordinate 3,911 downwards.
CGGGCGACGCCGCTTTCAAAAATACCGGCCACACCTTGATTGGCAGCAACTCAATCAGCGTCAGCGCGACATTGCAAGCCGCGCAAAATCTGGGCTATGAGACAAAACTGTACAGCGACAACCTGTGCGGCATAGCGCGGGACGAGGCTGAAAAACTGGCCATCCATGCCAAGATGCTGATTGATAACGGGGGCGTCAGCAGACCTGTGGCGCTTGTAGCGGGCGGCGAAACCACCGTCATACTCAAAGGCAACGGCCTCGGCGGGCGCAACCAGGAAATGGCATTGGCTTTTGCCATCGCCGCTGAAAAACACGGCTTGCCGGGCAACTGGACCTTTCTTAGCGGCGGCACCGACGGCCGTGACGGCCCCACGAATGCCGCTGGCGGAATCGTTGATCAGGATACAATAAAACGCATGGTCCAAGCAGGCGTCAATCCTGTCGACTTGCTCGAAAATAACGATGCTTACGCCGCCTTAAAAAGTTCCAACGATTTACTAGATACAGGTGCAACAGGCACTAATGTGGCCGACCTGCAAATACTGCTGATCCAGCCTTTATCTTAAAACAGACAAATATCAATTCAGGAGAAAACCATGTTTAAAAAATCAATGACCATCAAAGGCTTCGACGATGAATTGTTCCAGGCATTGGAAGAAGAACGTCAGCGCCAGGAAGATCACATCGAACTGATCGCCTCTGAAAACTATTGCAGCCCGCGGGTCATGGAAGCACAAGGCACAGTATTAACCAACAAATATGCCGAAGGCTATCCCGGCAAACGCTACTACGGCGGCTGCGAGTTCGTCGATAAAGTCGAGCAGCTGGCCATCGACCGCGCCAAGGCATTGTTTGGTGCCGATTACGCCAACGTGCAGCCGCATTCAGGCTCGCAAGCCAACATGGCGGTGTTCATGGCTCTGATTCAACCCGGCGACACCATTCTGGGCCTGAGCCTTGCCGACGGCGGCCATTTAACCCACGGCGCCAAGCCCAACTTCTCGGGCAAAATCTACAACGCGGTGCAATACGGCTTGCACCCTGAAACCGGCGAAATCAATTACGAACAAGTTGAAGCCATGGCGCTGGAACACAAGCCTAAAGTAATTGTTGCGGGTTTTTCCGCCTACTCTCGCGTCTGGGATTGGCAACGCTTCCGCGACATCGCCGATAAGGTCGGCGCTTACCTTTTTGTCGACATGGCGCACGTAGCCGGTTTAATCGCCGCAGGTTTATACCCCAACCCCGTGCCTATCGCCGACGTGGTCACCAGCACCACGCATAAATCATTGCGCGGCCCTCGCGGCGGCATCATCCTGTGCAAAAGCAACCCGGAACTGGAGAAAAAATTCGACTCCAACATCTTCCCCGGCATTCAGGGCGGCCCTTTAATGCACGTGATTGCGGCGAAAGCGGTCGCGTTTAAAGAAGCCATGCAGCCGGAGTTCCGCACTTATCAGCAGCAAGTCATTAAAAATGCCCAAGCCATGGCGGCAGTGTTTATGAAACGCGGTTTTGACGTGGTTTCCGGTGGCACGGACGACCATCTGATGCTGGTTTCCTTGATCGCCAAAGGCATCACCGGCAAAGCGGCCGACGCGGCCTTAGGCAGAGCTCATATCACCGTTAACAAAAACGCCGTGCCTAACGATCCGCAATCCCCCTTCGTGACCAGCGGCATTCGCGTCGGCACGCCTGCGCCGACCACCCGCGGCTTTAAGGAAGCGGAAATGATTGAAATCGCCCATATGATGTGCGACGTCATGGAAAACATGGAAGACGAAAGCGTCATCGCAGCGGTACGCGAAAAGGTCAGCAACCTGTGCGCCCGCTTCCCGGTTTACAGCTGATATAGCGGCCCGCTTTCGCCCATAAAGCCTGCATCATTCCGCAATGATGCAGGCTTTTGCATTATTAAATAACACAGCTACACACCAGATCAGGAGAGGAGGCACAATGTCAGATATAGAAATCGCCCAGAAAGCCAACATGAAACCCATTATCGGCTTGGTTAAAGAAAAGTACGGTATTGATGCAGAACACCTGGACCCCATCGGCCATTACAAAGCCAAAATGTCGCTGGAATATGTCAACAGCCTGACCGACAAGGAAGACGGTAAGCTGATTCTGGTTACCGCAATCAGCCCTACCCCGGCTGGCGAAGGCAAGACCACCACCACAGTGGGCCTGGGCGACGCCATGAACCGCCTGGGCAAAAAAACCATGATGTGCCTGCGCGAACCTTCATTAGGTCCCTGCTTTGGCGTAAAAGGCGGCGCCGCCGGCGGCGGTTACTCGCAAGTCGTGCCGATGGAAGACATCAACCTGCATTTCACCGGCGACTTCCATGCAATCGGCGTGGCGCACAACCTGCTGTCGGCCTTGATCGACAACCACATCAATCACGGCAATGCTCTCGACATAGACCCGCGGCGCATCCAGTGGAAGCGCGTTGTTGATATGAACGACCGCGCCCTGCGTAACATCGTGGTCGGCATGGGCGGCCCCGCCAACGGCTATCTGCGTGAAGACGGCTATGACATCGTGGTGGCTTCCGAAGTCATGGCGATCTTATGCCTGGCCACCAGCCGCGCCGACCTCAAAGAACGCCTGGGGCGCATCGTCATCGGCTATAAATCCGACAAGGTAACGCCGGTTTATGCCCGCGACCTGAATGCGCAAGGCTCGATGGCGGCCTTGTTAAAAGACGCGATCAAGCCCAATCTGGTGCAAACGCTGGAAAACAACATCGCCATCATTCATGGCGGCCCGTTTGCCAATATCGCCCACGGCTGCAACACGGTAACGGCGACAAAAACCGCGCTGAAACTGGCCGATTACGCGGTGACCGAAGCCGGTTTCGGCGCTGATCTGGGCGCCGAAAAATTCATCGACATTAAATGCCGCATGTCAGGGCTCAAACCCTCTGCCGTGGTATTGGTTGCCACAGTCAGGGCGCTTAAATTCCACGGCGGCGTAGCCAAAGAAGAATTGAACCATGAAAATCTGGCGGCGCTGGAAAAAGGCTTTGAAAACCTTGAGCGCCACTATCGCAACATCACGCATCATTACGGCTTGCCCTGCGTGGTTTGCGTCAATCACTTCACCTTTGATACCGATGCTGAAATCGATTTGCTGAAGAAAAAGTGCGAAGTCCTGGGCTCAAAATGCGTGGTTTCCAAGCATTGGGCGGAAGGCGGCGCCGGAGCGGAAGAACTGGCCAGAGAAGTCGTCAACATCGTTGACCACCGCGAACCCCAATTCAACTATGTCTACGATGAAAACCTGAGCCTCTGGGAAAAAATCGAAGCCATCGCCACCAAGCTCTACGGAGCAAGCGGTGTCTCTGCAAACGCCAAAGTCAAAGCGCAGCTGGCGGCATGGGATGCGGACTACGGGAAATTCCCAATTTGCATGGCAAAAACCCAGATGTCATTCTCAACCAACCCCAGCGCCAAAGGCGCGCCATCCAATCACATTGTTGAAATCAGCGACGTCAGGCTGGCAAATGGCGCAGGCTTCATCGTCGCCATCGCCGGCGACATGATGACCATGCCGGGCCTGCCTAAAGTGCCGGCGGCGGAGAGGATCGATATTGATGATAATGGCAGGATAACCGGCTTGTTCTAGTCATTTTTCGATTCGCCATAAAAAAAAGCCCCGGTGAAATCACTTTCACCGGGGCTTTTTTAATCCAAGAGTGAACAACTATAAAGCCGCCATCTTTATTCGTTTCACTTAGTGTTAAGCATTTCTTGCTATTTCACCAAACTCAACAACACGCCGGCAGCCACGGCAGAACCAATCACCCCGGCGACATTAGGCCCCATGGCATGCATCAGCAGGAAATTATGCGGGTTGCTTTCCAGGCCCAGCTTGTTCGCCACCCTCGCCGCCATCGGCACCGCCGA
>JBAZWN010000034.1:0-33558 GCA_041660285.1 Methylobacter sp. | reverse complement strand
CATCTGCAATCCAAATCATAATGGGCGAGTTATTGGCCATCCGGCGAAAACGCTCCTCGCTTGCCTGTAACGCCGCCTCTGCTTGTTTCCGGAGCGTGACATCCCGCAGTGCGCTGGCGAAAAACAGGCCTTGTTCCGTTTGAATCGGACTTAAACTGATGTCCACGTCAAATTCACTGCTATCTTTTTTTAGCGCCCGAACCACACGCCCCATTCCCATCGTTCTGGTAAATGGGGCGGCGGCAAATTGAGCTCGTAGCGCGGGATGACCGGCACGAAAGCATTCAGGCACTAAAATTTCAATCGACTGTCCAATCAATTCATCAGCCTTATATCCCAGCAGGCGCTCAGCCTGCTGGTTGACCATGGTAATAATTCCCTGTTCATCGCTAATCAGCATGGCATCCGGCGTAGCATTAAAAATAGCACGAATAAATGTTTCACTTGTTTTCAACGCCTGAGGACTGGGCAGTTGCAATACTTTTGGAATCAACGGCCAAATTAGCAAGGCTGTTACTATTGAAACAAGCGCTGTGGCGAATTTGATCAATCCATCCAGCCAATAATCCGGGTGCCAAATTGTCCAGATGCTCATTAAATGGGTGGTGCCGCATAAAAGGATAAAAACCCCAAACAACACAAACACCCAGCGATAAACCAGATCGGTACGTTTATGAACGAAATACAACAGCGCAAAAGGAATGGAATAGTAAGCGAGCACAATGATGGTGTCGCTAATGACATGCAGCCACAAAATTGATGGCAACCAGAGATAACAGGCGCCGTGCGGCATAAAACTGTTTGTGCCGACTAATAAATCATTAAACCAGGTAAACATTCTTCCCCCTTGCTAAGAAGGGTGAGTTTAATGATTGATCAACAACTTGTCGAACTTTAAGGATGGGAACAAATACAGACCGTATTTTTCAATAGATTGAATGCCGATACGACCTGACAACAGAAATAAAAAAGGCCCCGATAAACGGGGCCTTTGGAATTCATGGTGCCCAGGGGCGGAATCGAACCGTCGACACGAGGATTTTCAGTCCTCTGCTCTACCGACTGAGCTACCTGGGCATTTTGAGGTGTTGCGTGTTTCTGCAGTGGTGCCCAGGGGCGGAATCGAACCGTCGACACGAGGATTTTCAGTCCTCTGCTCTACCGACTGAGCTACCTGGGCGGAACTACAAAAGAGCGCCATTAGACTCGATTATGTGATGGCAGTCAATAAATAATGTTTTTTATTGGAGCGGATTCAGGCCCTTCGAGCCGTTTTCTTTCCTGAACAGGTTGCCGATAAAACCAAAGACTTTTTTCACGCCTACCCATATCCGCGGCAACAACCAGATCATCATCAGAATGAAAAGCGCCAACGCTATTAGGAACAGTATCGGATGATTAATGCAGGCCCAAACTCCGCCTATAACCGCAATATCCTCCGCTACCGATGCAAACCAGTTGCTAAAAGGTTCCGGGGAGGCGTTGATCAGCACCCGCGTTCCGGCTTTGGTCGCATGAGACCCTGCCGCCAGACCGCCGCCCATTATGGCCGCAGCCAGTTCAACGGCAGGGTTCAGGTCGCCAATCGCCCCCGCCGCGAGCATGGCCCCGGCAGGAATACGGATAAAAGTGTATATGGCATCCCACCCGGTATCCACGCCCGGCATTTTATCGGCAAAAAATTCGATGACATACATAACGCCGGCCGCACCCATGACCATCGGGTTGGCGACGATTTGCAAATCCGGCGGCAAATCGATATTGCCGGTGTTGGCCAGATAACCCAGAGTGAACAGCGTCGCATACAGATTGATGCCGCTTGCCCACGCCAGGCCCATTGTTAATGCCAGGGTTGTTGATATTTGATCCAGCGCTTCCATTAAGAGTGCCCTTTTCTGACTATTTGATTCAGCGTAGCATGTTTTTATGAACTTCAGCTAAACGCAAAAACGCCATTCAATATGCCGACGGTTCCATGAGTTGATTTTTTCGCACATTTAAACTTCAGACCATGTAAAATTAGCCTATGTGTTTGGTAATTTTGGGATTTTAAAGTGTTTAGAGGAACAACGATACTTTCTGTTCGCCGAGGCGACAAGGTTGTGATCGGCGGCGACGGCCAGGTCACCTTAGGCAATACGGTCATGAAAGGCAATGCCCGAAAGGTGCGCCGCTTGTATCACGACAAAGTCATAGCCGGTTTTGCCGGAGCGACAGCGGATGCGTTCACTTTATTTGAGCATTTTGAAGGCAAGCTGGAAAAGCACCGCGGCCATTTGACCCGCGCCGCTGTGGAAATGGCTAAAGACTGGCGTACAGACCGTGCCTTGCGCAAACTGGAAGCCTTGCTGACCATTGCCGATGCAAAAACATCATTGATTATTTCCGGCACCGGCGATGTCATCGAACCCGAATATGACTTGATGGCGATAGGCTCAGGCGGCGCTTTTGCCCAGGCAGCAGCACGCGCATTGCTGGAAAATACTGATCTCAGCGCCCGCGAGATTGTCGAACGGTCTTTAAATATAGCCGCTGACATCTGTATTTATACCAACCACAACTTGCGCATAGAAGAACTCGACGCAGAACCCAACGAGTAAACAAATGACTGAGATGACGCCTAAAGAAATTGTAAACGAGCTGGACAAGCACATTATCGGCCAGGCCAATGCCAAGCGCTCTGTCGCCATTGCGTTGCGTAACCGCTGGCGCCGCCAGCAGGTTAATCCCGCCTTGCGCGAAGAAATCACCCCAAAAAATATTTTAATGATCGGCCCTACCGGGGTCGGCAAGACTGAAATCGCCCGCCGCCTGGCTCGTCTGGCGAATGCGCCGTTTATTAAAATAGAAGCCACCAAATTTACCGAAGTCGGCTATGTGGGCCGCGATGTGGATTCCATTATCCGTGATTTGGTCGATACCGCAGTCAAGATGACCCGCACCGCAGAAATGGACAAGGTTCAGAACAAGGCTCTCGATGCCGCTGAAGACAAGATCCTCGATATTTTGCTGCCCAGAGCAGACGGCGGCATGCTTTCCGATACGGAAGAATCTACCCGTCAGAAAATGCGCAAGAAATTACGCGAGGGCGACCTGGACGATAAAGACATCGAAATTGATGTGTCTGTTGCGCCCGTAGGCGTTGAAATCATGGCACCTCCAGGCATGGAAGAAATGACCAGCCAGTTGCAAGGCATGTTCCAGAATCTGGGCTCGGGCAAAACCAACTCCCGCAAGATGAAAATCAAGAAAGCCTTGCAGGTTTTGCAGGATGAAGAGGCGGCCAAACTGGTTAATGAAGATGACATCAGGCTGCGCGCCGTGGAGTCGGTAGAGCAGAACGGCATCGTGTTTCTGGATGAAATCGACAAAATCTGCAAGCGCTCCGAACTGGGCGGCGGTGGCGGCGAAGTCTCCCGCGAAGGCGTGCAGCGGGATCTGTTGCCGCTGGTTGAAGGCAGCACCGTCAGCACCAAATACGGCGCAATCAAGACCGACCATATCCTGTTTATCGCCTCAGGCGCGTTCCACCTGACCAAGCCGTCAGATTTGATCCCGGAACTACAAGGCCGCTTCCCCATCCGCGTCGAACTGGATGCCCTTAGCGCCGATGATTTCGTGCGCATCCTGACCGAACCTGATGCCTCGTTAACCGAGCAGTACTCGGCTTTATTGGCGACAGAAGGCGTTCTGCTGATGTTTGCCAAAGACGGCATTCAGCGCATTGCCGAACTGGGCTGGCAGGTTAATGAAAACACGGAAAACATCGGCGCCAGAAGATTGCACACCATTCTGGAACGACTGCTGGAAGACATTTCCTATAATGCTTCGGACCTTGAAGAAAAAAACATCCTTATCGATGCCGCTTATGTTGATCAACATTTAGCCGCGTTCGTCCAAGATGAAGATTTGAGCCGTTATATTTTATAAACCCTATGCGTTTAACTGTAGAGCCTTGCAATTCTCATCCGACTGAAATCAAGCTGCATCAGGTTTCCAACATTCTTGAAATCAGTTTTGACGACGGCAGCGTTTTTAAACTGCCGGCTGAATATATTCGCGTCTATACGCCCTCGGCGGAAGCGGTTGGACATGCACCCGGACAGGAAGTCCTGCAGGTCGGCAAGGAAGATGTCACCATCAAGGAGATCAAACCGATAGGCAATTATGCAATAGCCCCGGTATTTAGCGACGGCCATAACAGCGGCATCTATACCTGGGATTTGCTTTACAAACTGGGCGCTGAATACCCGACCTTATGGGCCGACTACCTTCATAATATTGAAGCCGCCGGACATAAACGCAAAGAACCGCTACACAACTAGGCATGACAATGACAAACGAAAACACCACCCACTTCGGATTTAAACAAGTAGCCAAAGAAGACAAGGTCAACCTGGTTCGCGGCGTATTTGATTCGGTCGCAGGACAATACGACATCATGAATGACTTGATGTCCATGGGCATTCACCGCATCTGGAAGCGCGTTGCCGTGCAACTGAGCAATGTGCGCAAAGGCGACCAGGTGCTTGATCTGGCGGGCGGCACCGGCGATTTGACCACGCTGTTCGAAAAACGCGTCGGCAAGGAAGGCCAAATAGTCCTGGCCGACATCAATTCCGAGATGCTGCGCACAGGCCGCAACAGGCTGATAGACAAAGGCCTGGTCGGCAATATCCGTTACGCGCAGGTCAATGCCGAATGCCTGCCTTTTGAAGACAACACGTTTGATTGCGTCTGCATCGCCTTCGGCCTGCGCAACGTCACTGATAAAGACGCGGCGTTGCGCTCCATGTACCGGGTCTTGAAACCCGGCGGCCGCGTTATCGTGCTGGAATTTTCGCACCCGGTCGATAAGATCACCGAAACCGTCTACGATTTTTATTCATTCAAGCTGCTGCCCAAAATCGGCAAGATCGTTGCCAAAGATGAAGACAGCTACCGCTACCTTGCCGAGTCCATCCGCATGCATCCCAAGCAGGATGAACTGAAAAAAATGATGGAAAACGCAGGCCTCGAACGCTGCGAATACTTCAATATGACGCAAGGCATAGTCGCAGTTCACCGGGGTTATAAAATCTAGCATGGCCATCAAACCCTTGCTGATTGGCGCGCTGGAAGCCGCACTTAATCAATATCTTGCCCTGGATCAGGACAGCGGCTTTTTTTTGACGCCGTTGGCCGGGAAAGTCATCGCCGTTAATATCCAGCCGTTCGATGAAACCATTTACCTGTGCCCCACCACCGATTCCATCCAGTGCATGGACCAGTTTCCTGACCAGCCCGACACCTGGTTGACCGGCTCGGTCTGGGCGCTGGGCTTAATGGGGCTCAGCTCAAAACCCATGCGTTCCGTTTTCTCAGGCGAAGTGAAAATTGAAGGCGACATGAATACCGGTCGCAAATTTCAGGAACTGTTCGCCAAACTCGATATTGATCTGGAAGAAAAACTGTCGCATGTCACCGGCGATATTATTGCCCATAAGGTGGCTAAATTTTTCCGCGCCGGGCAAAGCTGGGGCAAAGACTCGATTGAAACATTCAGATTGAACGCGGCGGAATTTTTGCAGGAAGAAACCCGCGATCTGCCCGCAAAGCCTGAAGCGGATATTTATTACGCTCAGGTTGATCAACTGCGCACCGACTTTGACCGCCTGCAAAGCAGGATTGAACGCCTGAAAAATGCGTTGCAGAACAAACAATAGCTTTTAATTTCCAGCAATACAGTACAAAAGCAGCGCCCACTTCCACAACAAAGGTAAATACGTGATCCGCCCTAAATTATTACTGCGCCTGATCCATATCAACTGGGTTCTGGTCTTTCACGGCCTGGATGAAATTGTTTTAAAAACCCATTTATTCCGGCCTGTCCGTTTTCTGGCGGTTTTTTCACCCAACTACTGGCTGAGAAACTCAGCGGAATCCCGCGGCGCCAGAATCAGGCGCGCGCTGGAAGATTTGGGGCCCATTTACGTCAAATTCGGCCAGGCCTTGTCCACCCGGAAAGACCTGCTGCCTGACGACATCGCCGATGAGCTGGTCAAGCTACAGGACAGGGTTCCACCTTTTGGCAATGACGTCGCCCGCCGCATTATCGAAAAAGAACTCGGCATGCCTGTTACCGAAGCCTTTGCCGAATTCAGCGCGGAACCGCTGGCCTCGGCGTCAGTCGCCCAGGTCCATACCGCCGTGTTGCACAGCGGCGAAAGCGTTATCGTTAAAGTGTTGCGCCCCGATATTGAAAAACGCATCCGCTCCGACATCGGGCTGCTTTATGAACTGGCCCGTTTTGCCGAAAAATTCTGGGCTGACGCCAAGAGATTGCGCCCTGTCGATGTCGTTGCCGAATTTGAAAGAACCACGCTAGACGAACTCGACCTGATCAGGGAAGCGGCCAACGCCTCCAAGTTGCGCCGCAACTTCGAGAACTCGGACATGATCTACATACCCGAAATCCACTGGCCGTTAACGCGCCAGAAGGTTCTGGTCATGGAAAAAATCCACGGCATACCCGTCGGCGACATCGAGCAGCTGAAAGCGGGCGGCGCAGATTTCAAACTGCTCGCCGAGCGCGGCGTGGAAATCTTTTTCACCCAGGTATTCAGGGATAATTTCTTTCATGCCGACATGCATCCCGGCAATATTTTTGTCGACCTGCCTGCCAAATACATCGCCGTTGATTTTGGCATCGTCGGCACCCTGTCGCTGTCCGACCAGCGTTATCTGGCGGAAAACTTTATGGCTTTTTTTAACCGCGATTACCGCAAAGTGGCCCAGATGCATGTCGAATCCGGCTGGGTTGCCGAGTCGACCCGGATAGAGGAGTTCGAGTCGGCCATACGCAGCGTTTGCGAACCGATATTTGAAAAACCGCTCAAAGATATTTCATTCGGCCAATTGCTGCTGCGCTTATTCCAGACTGCGCGCCGCTTTGACATGCACGTCCAGCCGCAACTGGTCTTGCTGCAGAAAACCCTGCTCAACATTGAAGGCTTGGGGCGGGAACTCTACCCCGACCTGGATTTATGGCAGACCGCCAAGCCGTTTCTTGAGAAATGGTTTCATGAGCGCTTGGGGCCTAAAGCTAAAATCGACAAAATAATCAAGCAGTTCCCGGAGTTTGCCGAACAGTTCCCGGAAATCCCTTCCTTGGTCTATAAAGCCTTGGACAACGCCGCCCATGCCAAGCAACAGGCGGAAAGGCAAAACCGGGAACTGGCCTTGTTGCGCCAGCAAATGAGGCACAACCACCGCAAAATGCTGTGGACTATGCTGATCAGCGCGGCAATAATCAGTGCAGCTGTTTTTTTAAAATAAGTACTAGCCCTCTTTTTACATAATACCTGCAGGTGCAATGATGGTGACACTGGAAACGCCAATCTGTGAGTTTGGCAAAAAAGCGCACGATTTTGAATTGCCCGGCGTTGACGGACGCACATGGTCTCTGGAGCAATGCATGGGAGAAAACGGCTTGCTGGTCATGTTTATCTGCAATCATTGCCCCTATGTCAAAACCGTACTGGATCGAATCATTAGAGATACCAACGACCTTAAACAACTGGGCATCAATTCTGTCGCGATCATGTCCAATGACACGGTTGAATATCCCGCCGACTCTTTCGACAACATGAAGCTGCTGTCTGAGCGGTTGAATTTCGGCTTCCCTTATTTGCTGGATGAAACGCAGCAGACCGCCAAAGATTACGGCGCCGTCTGCACGCCGGACTTTTTTGGCTACAATGCCGACTTTGAATTGCAGTACAGGGGCCGCCTGGATGCCAGCCGCAAGGAAACCGCGCCCGTCGGCACCAGACGGGACTTATTCGAGGCCATGAAGCTTGTCGCTGAAACAGGCCACGGCCCGCAACAACAGATTCCCAGCATGGGCTGCTCCATCAAATGGAAGCAAGACTAATCCACCTTTAACAAAAAACGTACACCGAGGAGTACTACACTATGTCGATTAAGCGTATGGTCGATCTGGATTTATCCGGCAAACGGGTTTTAATCCGCGAGGATCTTAATGTTCCGGTAAAAAACGGCAAAGTCACCAGTGACGCCCGTATTCAGGCCAGCCTGCCGACCATTGAAAAAGCCTTGGCTGCGGGAGCCGCCGTTATTTTGCTGTCCCATATCGGCCGCCCTGTCGAAGGTCAATATGACGAAGAGTTTTCATTAAAGCCCGTTGCCGAACATTTGTCAGGCTTGCTGGGCAAGCCGGTCAGGCTGGAAAAAGACTGGCTGGACGGCATTTCCATCGCGCCGGGCGAAGTCGTTCTTTGCGAAAACGTGCGTTTTAATGTCGGCGAAGGAAAAAACAGCGATGAGCTGGGCCAAAAAATGGCCGCCCTGTGCGATATTTTTGTCATGGACGCCTTTGGCACCGCGCACAGAGCGCAGGCATCAACGCACAGCGTCGCCAAATACGCGCCGATTGCTTGCGCAGGCCCCTTGCTGGCCAGCGAACTGGACGCACTGGGCAAGGCGCTGGAAACACCCGCCAAACCTTTGGTCGCCATCGTTGGCGGTTCCAAGGTTTCTACCAAACTGACCGTATTAAAAACGCTGTCGCAAAAAGTCGACCAGTTAATCGTCGGCGGCGGCATCGCCAACACCTTTATTGCCGCGGCGGGCTTTCCGGTCGGCAAGTCGCTGTACGAACCCGACCTGATTGACGAAGCCAAACAACTGATTGAAGCCGCCAAACGGAATGGCTCGATCATTCCCATTCCGGTTGATGTGGTTTGCGCAAAAGAATTCTCGGAAACTGCAGTCGCTACGGTCAAGAAAGTTGCCGACGTTGAAGCGGATGATCTGATTATGGATATTGGCCCGGAAACCGCCAAGCAGTACGCCCAACTACTGAAATCCGCCGGAACCATCGTCTGGAACGGCCCTGTCGGCGTCTTCGAGTTCGACCAGTTCGGCAACGGCACAAAATCGCTGGCAGCCGCCATTGCGGAAAGCAGCGCCTTCTCGATTGCGGGCGGCGGCGATACCCTGGCCGCCATCGACAAATACGGCATTAACGATAAAGTGTCTTACGCATCCACCGGCGGCGGTGCGTTCCTTGAATTTCTTGAAGGCAAGGAACTTCCGGCCGTTTCTGTGTTAAAATTACGCAGTTAAAGAAAAAAACCGACCTAACTAACAACCTTATCAGGATTAAAAAATGGCCAGAGTTACCATCGAAGATTGTTTAGAACACGTAGAAAACCGTTTCAAGCTGGTTTTATTAGCCGGTGCAAGAGCGCGTCAACTCAGTCACGGTGCAACTGAATTTGTTCCACGCGGCAAGGATAAAGATACTGTTGTCGCTTTACGCGAAATTGCGGCAGGTCATGTCACGACTGAGAACATCAATCTGTTGCATCGTGTTGGCGAAGTTCACGACCACAACCCGAACCCGATATCATTTTAATTTTGAGCGCCTATGCTGGAAATAGCCGACACAATCGAGCTCGAACGCCCTCAGGACAAACTGATCCGGCGTTTATGCGAGACCTTGTCCGGCTATCTGGATCAAAGCCAGATTGACCAATGCGTCCATGCCTATGAATTTAGCGCAGCCGCGCATTCCGGCCAGTTCCGTAAAACAGGCGAAGCCTACATTTGTCACCCTGTCTCTGTCGCTATCAGTCTTGCTGAAATGCGCATGGATGCCAGCGGCATTATGGCGGCCATCCTGCATGACGTCCTCGAAGACACCTCCATCAGCAAAAAAGATATGCTCGACCAGTTCGGCGCTGACGTTGCCGAGCTGGTTGACGGTGTTACTAAATTAACCAAAATTGACAGCAAATCCCATGCAGAAACCCAAGCGGAAAATGTCCGCAAAATGTTTCTGGCAATGGCCAAAGATTTACGCGTCATCATAGTCAAACTGGCGGACCGTCTGCACAACATGCAGACGCTTGGCATCATGTCCGCAGCCAAAAAGCGCCGCATTGCCCGCGAAACGCTGGATATATACGCCCCGATTGCCAATCGCCTTGGCATGAATAACATACGCCACAAGCTTGAAGCATTGAGTTTTGAGGCGATGTACCCGCGGCGTCATGCCGTTTTGAATAGCGCAGTAAAGAAAGCCAGGGGCAATCGCCGCAAAATTGTCGATACCATAGAAAGCTCGATAAAAAACCGTCTGGAACAGGCCGGATTGCATTGTGACGTTGCCGGAAGGGAAAAAAATCTTTACAGCATTTACCAGAAAATGGTCAACAAGAAGATTTCGCTGGCCGATGTTTTTGATGTCTACGCCTTCCGGATTTTTTGCGACGATGTTGATACCTGTTATCGCATCCTGGGCGTTATGCATAACCTGTACAAACCCATACCCGGCCGCTTTAAGGATTATATCGCCCTGCCTAAGGCCAATGGTTATCAATCCCTGCATTCCATATTGATCGGGCCTTACGGCGTCCCCATTGAGATTCAGATCAGAACCCATGAAATGCACCGCATGGCGGAATCCGGCATTGCGGCGCACTGGCTGTATAAATCCGATGATGACAAAACCGAAACATTTCAGGATCGCGCCAACGAATGGCTGAGAGACTTGCTTGAAATCCAGAAATCAGCCGGTGACTCGCTGGAATTCATAGACAACCTGAAAGTGGATCTGTTCCCTCAGGAAGTTTTTGTGTTCACCCCGAAGGGCGGCATTATCAAACTGCCTCGCGGCGCGACCATCATCGATTTTGCCTACGCCGTGCATACCGATCTGGGCAATGCCTGCGTTTCCGCCAGAATCGACAGGCAACTGGTGCCGCTGCAAACCAAACTGGAAAACGGCGTCACTGTCGAAATCATTACCGCATCCTGGGCAAGACCCAATCCGCTTTGGCTCAATTACGTGATCACCGCCAAAGCCCGTTCCAGCATCCGCAATCACCTGAAACATTTCAAACAGAAAGAAGCCATCAGCTTAGGCCACCGTTTACTGGAAAAAGAGCTGCAAGCCATGCATTTGCATCTGGAGAGTGTCGAAGAAGACCGGATACAGGCGATACTTAAAATCACCGGCAAAAATTCACTGGACGAGTTGCTTGAAGATATTGGACTGGGTAACAAAATGCCTTTCCTGATTGCAAAACAAATCACCCAGGATGATGTGAATGCCGCCGTTAAACTGGATGACAGCGACCAAGCCAAAAAAACGCCTTTGATCATAAAAGGCACGGAAGGCATGGTCATTACGCTGGCAAAATGCTGCCGGCCCATTCCGGGCGATTCGATCATCGGCTTTTTCAACCCCGGCAAAGGCATCGTTGTGCACCATCACGAATGCCGCAACAGTACCGATGTCAGGAAGAAACCGACCAGCTGGCTGGATGTTGAATGGAGCCAGGATATAACCGGCGAGTTTCCCGTCGAAATCCGCATAGAAATACTCAATCAACGCGGATCGCTGGCAACCGTCGCATCCGTCATTTCCGAATTGAATTCAAACATAGAAAACATCACCATTATCGATCAGGACGACCGGGTTTCTGTCGACTCGATTACCTTAACGGTCAAAGACCGGGTGCATTTGGCCAAGATCATGCGCCGGTTGAAAGAGCTGTCGATTGTTTTAAAAATTACCCGCGTCAAGGCATAGTGTAAAACTCAAAAGATTCCCTACTTTAAAACCTTTACCCACATACCCACAGGATCAAAAATGGCCAAGCAAATCATTCACACCGATAAAGCGCCACGAGCAATCGGAACCTATTCTCAGGCGGTAAAAGTAGACCGCACCGTTTATCTTTCAGGACAAATTCCGTTGGTTCCTGAAACCATGACCATTATTGACGGCGATATCTCCGCACAAATCACCCAGGTCTTTGACAACCTGAAAGCGGTTGCCGAAGCCGCTGGCGGCGATTTTTCCGACATCGTTAAATTGAATGTTTTCTTAACCGATTTATCGCATTTCCCTATCGTCAACGAAATCATGGGGCGTTACTTTCATGAACCATATCCTGCACGCGCCGCTATTGGCGTCGCCGCCTTGCCTAAAGCCGCCGCGGTGGAAATGGATGCGATTATGGTATTAAAGCCGCAGGAATATCCGGCTTCCTAGGCTTCCATAACACCCGCTAAAACAGCTCCCCCGTTAATGAAAAACCCGAACACGCTTAATCGCTCGGTCGCCTTATTAACGGGAATAGGCGCCCAGACGGCAAACCGCCTGGAAAAACTCGGCATCCGTATTATCCAGGATCTGATTTTTCACCTGCCGCACCGCTATGAAGACCGGACCCGCGTTTATCCCATCGGCTCGCTGGCGGCGGGCATGACCGTTCTCATCAGCGGCAAAGTTGAACTGACCGATATTTTGCCCCGAGGGCGCAAAAGCCTGGTTTGCAGAATCAGCGACGGCACCGGTTTTATCACCTTAAAATTCTTCCATTTCACCGCCAACCAGCACAACGCCCTGAAACCCGGCACGCTGATCAGCTGTTTTGCCGAAGTCCGCTACGGCTTTGCGGGACTGGAAATGGTTCATCCTGAATACAAAGTCATCGCTAATCCTGACAGCTGCATCACGGAAACGCGCCTGACCCCTGTTTATCCGCTCACCGAAGGCCTCAGCCAGCATCTGATACGCAAGGCGGTGAAGCAGGCTTTGGACCTGTGCGCCAAGGAGCCTGAACTGCTCACCGACTGGATACCCGAACCGATCTTAAAGCAATGCCATTACCCCTCGTTGGCAGAGGCCATCCAAACACTGCATGCGCCGGACGAATCGGTCACGATTGAGGCCTTGCAAAACGGCAGCGTACCCGCGTTGAAACGCCTGGCGTTTGAAGAGCTGCTGACGCATTACCTGAGCCTTCGAAAATCAAAAAATAAAACCAAAGCCTGGCAAGCGCCGGAATTTGCCGGCGATAAAGTCACCGCCGATCATTTCCTGCGCTCGCTGCCGTTTAAACTGACCGGCGCGCAGCAGCGGGTCATCGCGGAAATTGAAGCCGATTGCCGGTCGCAACACCCGATGATGAGGCTGGTGCAAGGCGATGTCGGCTCGGGTAAAACTGTGGTTTCCGCCTACGCGGCCTTGCTGGCATTAACGGCAGGTTATCAGGTTGCGGTGATGGCGCCGACCGAGTTGCTGGCGGAACAGCATTTTCGCAACTTCAGCGCCTGGTTTGACGGATTCCAGACCCGCGTGATTTACCTGACCGGGCAACTCAAAGGCACCGCCAGAAAAGACGTTTTACAATCCCTGGCTGACGGCACGGCAGGCATTATCATCGGCACCCATGCCTTGTTTCAGGACAGCGTGAACTTTCATCGCCTCGGCCTGATCATTATCGACGAACAACACCGCTTCGGCGTGCACCAGCGGCTGGCGCTCAGGGAAAAAGGCCAGCAGGCCGGTATCAGGCCGCACCAGTTAGTCATGACCGCCACGCCAATCCCCCGCACGCTGGCCATGCTGCAATATTCGGATCTGGACATATCAATTATCGACGAGCTGCCGCCGGGCCGGAAACCGATCGTCACCAGCGTGATTCCCGCCGAACGCCGCGCCGACGTCATAGACCGGATTGACGGCTGGGTGGGCAAAAAAAGACAGGCCTATTGGGTGTGCACGCTGATTGAAGAGTCCGAGGTTTTGCAGTGCGAAGCGGCGGAAAAAACCGCAGAAACGCTGACCAAAGCCTTGCCGAATGTGCGCGTTGCGCTGATACACGGACGCATGAAATCCGCCGATAAGGATGCCGTCATGCAGGCGTTCAAGAATCACCAGACCGATTTGCTGGTCGCCACCACCGTCATTGAAGTCGGCGTCGATGTGCCCAATGCCGGTTTGATGATCGTAGAAAACCCGGAACGCCTCGGCCTGTCCCAGCTCCATCAATTGCGCGGACGGGTCGGCCGCGGCGATAACGATAGTTACTGCCTGCTCATGTACCAGACGCCCTTGTCCGATACCGCCCGCCACCGTCTTGGCGTTCTGCGCGACAGCAATGACGGCTTTGTGATTGCCGAAAAAGACCTTGAACTGCGCGGCCCCGGCGAAGTCATGGGCACGCGGCAAACCGGGCAGATGCATTTTAAAGTTGCTGATTTGGCCAGGGATGCTGATTTGCTGGATAATATTCAACAGATCGGCGACCGGTTTTTCACCGAGTCGCCACACGCCGTACAACCCTTGATCGATCGCTGGTTGGGTGAATCAACAGAATATGCAGAGGTTTAATCCAGTTGGCTACTAAAAGCTTTTTATTTAACCGGGAACCCAAGTGGATTGAAAACCGGTCAGGCGTTCGCCATACCCTGCCTGAAAGCGTCCAGTCTTGGACCTATGAACCGGGCTCGCTGACACAACGGCTGCGCGATTATTACGGCGACGCCATTGCCGTCAAGATTCTGCTGCAGCGATGGAATACGCCTTTTTTAAGCGAGCGCAGGCTGCTCAACCTGCCTGAAAACAAGTACAGCTTGACCCGCGAGGTTTTGCTGCATGCGGACGGCAAGCCGCTGATTCTGGCCAGAACCATCATCCCGGCAACCACTATCAAGGTCGCTAAAAGCAACCTGTCCCACCTGGGCAGCCGCCCGCTGGGCGAAGTGATTTTTTCCTACCCCAAGCTGGAACGCATAGAAATGGATGTGACCTTGATTCAGCAGTCCACCTGGACGCAGACGGCGCGTGATGAAGCCCATATCAACCAGCCGGTATGGGGCAGAAGAACCGTCTACGCCATTGCCCACCGGCAAATGCTCGTGAGCGAGTTTTTTTTGCCGGAGGTTCTGGAGATTCTTTAGCCGCTATTGGAAAAACCGCTTGCGGCAGATTCCATCGACGCGGCACAAAAAGGGCCTTCCCTGCTTTTTCTCACACGATTAATGCGCGGTATACGCCGTTTTAATACGCATTAACGTCCCGTCCTCAAACAGCTTTTTGAGTTCAGCCACTATCGCCGGATCAAACGCGCCACCGGCTTGTAATTCGATATGTACTACCGCTTCTTCCATGGTCCATGGTTCTTTATAAGGGCGTCGCGTTGTAAGCGCGTCGAAAACATCCGCAAGTTTTACAATCCGTGCAGATAGCGGAATATATCCGCCGCTTAAGCCGTGAGGATATCCGCTGCCGTCATAACTTTCGTGGTGTCCCGCAGAAATTTCCCGTGCAATTTCATAAAACGGATTGCTGCCTAAAATACGTACCCCCGCAAGAGAGTGTTCTCTCATAATCGCCCACTCCTCCTCGGTCAACTTACCGGGTTTTTTCAGAATAGCATCAGGTGTGGCAAGTTTGCCGATATCGTGCAGCATGCTCATTAAACCCATGTGCGCGGCTGCCTCTCTGCCAATGCCCATGGCGATGGCTAACGCTTCGGTGTAATGCTGAACACGGTACAAATGAGCAGAGGTATCCGGATCTTTACCTTCGGCCGCCAAACATAACATCACCACGGCGTCTTTGTAAGCGGCTTCCAATTGATCCCGGGCCGTAGCCAAGTCACGCTTTAAAACCAGTGACTCTAACGCCCGCACAACGGTTAAATCCAGTTCAGCCGGATTCCACGGTTTCGTGACATATTTGTAAATGTGCGCCTCATTGACGCAAGTCAGCAGCGATTCAACATCAGCATAACCCGTCAGCAATATACGAATGGCTTCGGGCTGGACTTGCAACGCATGGCTTAACACCTGATCGCCGCTGATATTGGGCATGCGTTGATCGCAAATAATCAAATCAACCGGCTGCTCATTCAAAATCGCAATCCCTGCCTCGCCGCTATCGGCCGATAGCGTTTTATAGCCTTTACGAAAGCTGCGCGCTAACGTCGCCAGCACATCGGGATCATCATCAACAAGTAACAGCGTGTGCATTTTCTAAGAGTCCTTAATTAAACGAAGTGGAATAGTAATAATAAAGCGCGTGCCGCAATTCAATTCGGATTCAACCGTAAGCGTGCCCTGGTGTTTCTCAATAATGCCGTAAGAAATCGACAACCCAAGGCCCGTGCCTTCGCCCACTCCTTTAGTGGTAAAGAAGGGGTCAAAGATTTTTTTCCTGATCTCCTCAGGCATTCCTGTACCGGTGTCGGCGATAGTAATGACAGCTTGGTCATTCACCTTGGCGGTGGTGATGGTAATGCTGCCTTTATCGGGAATGGCTTGAATCGCATTAGCCAAAATATTCATGAACACCTGGTTTAGTTCGCCGGCATAACATTCGACGGATTCATTGAGTGCGTAATCTTTCTCAATGGTAATGCGATCCTTGTAATTGTGATGCACCATTTGCAAGGTCGAATCCAGGCCTTCTTCGAGCCGTACCATTTTAACTTCACCTTGATCAAGGCGGGAGAAATTACGCAGCGACAGCACGATGTTGCGAATGCGATCCGCCGCCTGCTTTTGACTGTTCAGCAATTTAGCCAGATCTTCGGTGACAAACGTGTAGTCAATTTGCTCCATGTGGGCGTTTAATTTTTGCGTGCCCGGCTCATCCATGCAAGTTTGGGCAAACTCGACCGTACCTTTGATATCGTCAATGTATTCTTCCAATGGCGGCATGTTGGCATAAATGGCGCCGATGGGATTGTTGATTTCATGGGCGATGCCGGCGACTAATTGTCCTAACGAAGCCATTTTTTCAGACTGTACCAATTGTGTTTGCGCGGATTGCAGCTTTTGCAGCGTGTCCTGCAATTGTGCGGTGCGGTCAATAACTTGATGCTCCAGGCTAAGGTTCAAGTCTTCCAATTCCTTTTCCACTACGACGAATTTATTAAATAACTCGCCTAACCGAGTCGTCATGCGGTTAAACGCGTTGCCTAAATCCGCAACTTCATCATGCCCAGAAACCGGCACCTTGATCGACAAATCGTTGGAATCCTCGATCGTGCGAATGGTGGCGGTCAATTTCTTGATCGGCGTGACCAGCAGACGGCTGAGCAAGCTGACCAGCACAAGCATCGGCACGCCAACCAAAGCGGCGGCAAGCAGCAAATTCCTGGTCAATTCAAGTAGCGGCTGATGAGCGAGTTTTTCGGGCATGAACGCGGCAATCTGGAAACTGAAATCGCCGACTGATACGGATTTTGAAATTGAACCCAAATAGCTGATTCCGTCAAAAAGCCATGAGGGCCGTTCCGAAAAATCATCATTTATCTCGATTGTTTTTACGCCGTTAGCCGTAAAAAGGTCTGCGCTTCCCTGATTTCCTTCATGTGCCTTATGCAGCGCAAAGCTGCTGTCTTTAGGCGCGAGCAGGCGACTAATATCCTCCCAGGAATGGGTCATGACCAAATAGCCCTGGGTTTTTAATTGCGGCGGCTTTAATGCCGTCACATGCGCGATGATACTGCCGTTAATAAAAGGCACGTCATGTTTGAATACCAGCGCATAATCCTGTTGCGTTTGCCAAGCCTGGGGCAGTTGGGTTTTTAAAACATCCGGCTGCGTCGAAGCGATGAGCACGCCCGCCGCATTGAACACATATAAATCGCCTTGTAACTGGTAATATTTTTTAAGATTTATCAGCTCGGTGGTAATGCGTTTATCCAGATCGTCCACCACCACATCCAGCATGACGGACGAAGCCCGCCATGACAGTAAATTGGTGCGTTCAAACAGCAATACATTACTGATCTCAGCGGCCTTATGATCGGCAATACCGGTAAGATTGCGCTCAATCTGTTGATTTATTTTTTCGCCGAATTGATAGAACACCACCGCACTCAGCGTCGTGGTTACCAGTAACACGATAAAACTGAAAAACAGCGTTAAACGAACTGAAAGCGAAAAATGCGACATGAACTCACCCGGTTACTTACTTGAAAATTGTTGCAGGATTTTGATCTGCTGACTTTGTGGTTTCGTTTCCACATAACCGATCGCCCCTTTAACCCGTTCCACAAACAAAATAACGGCTTGCTCGGAATTTTGAGTGACTGGAGGAGTCTCGCCTTTGAACAGCATTTGGTCCCAATAACTGCCTAATTTCTCCGGCGTACTGTCAAAAATTTCAGCGGTAAATCGGTTACGGGCGTCAGCTTGCGCGGGCAAATTAATCGGCATAATGTCTTCGCCGTTTTCCCAATGCTTTTTCTTGAGCAAATAAATCGCCGCAATGTCATCTTTATCCAATTGTGCGGCAGGCAAATCTTTATTGGCAATAATGTATAAATCCGCCCACACGATTGAAACCGGCATTAATGCGGCGACAAGTCCTAAAACAACCCATCGTTTCATCAGAATAACACCGCAATCGAACTGTAGAGTCCTGTTTGATTGTGATAAATACTCCCCTGAGTCTGTTGCCATTCAAGTTTGAACGATAAGCTGGGTACAGGACGATACACAATGCCGCCTAGCGCGGTATTCGTCGCGGCTGTTTTATTGCCGAATTCAAAGTGTTCGTAGCGGCCAATCAGATTAAAATGACCGATCAATGGCACCGCCATTTGCGCATAACCGCCCCAGTCATGATTGCGGTAATGGAGTTGATCGGTATCAACCTGGGTGAACAGCAGTTCACTTTCCAGTTCAAACCACTTGTGCAGCCAATTACCGTCCATGCTAATGGAATTACGAGTTTCATTCCTGTGTGCAACATCGGCATGTTGAAAAGCCACACCCAGGTAATAATCCAGATCTTCGTGAGCAATCCATCGTGCGCCAGCGACGGCTTGATAATGGCGCTCATGTTCGCTGAACGCTTTAGGATTAAATTCTTCCACCGGCTGCCAATAGACTTCAAGCGCATGGCCGGCTACCGCATCGAAATCGTGGCGGGCATTAATACCTGTAATGTAGTTGGCGCGGGAATAGGATGATGTGACCGGGCGATTCGTCGTCCATACCAAGGGCGCAGCATGGACAATATTCCAGTGATTGATCGGCGCTAAAAATTTACCCGCACGTAATGTGTCATTTTCTGTGACGTGAATATCGTTATACAACCGTTCAACGACCAGTTGTGCGCTGTTGAATTGCGCGCCCTTGCCTGCTTCCCAAAGCGGAATTTTGTAGGCTTCGGCCTCCAAGAAGGGATTGAGCCAGCGATTAAATTTGCCTGAAACAAACAAACTTAAATCATCCAGTTCAACGGCAGTGGGCGCGCGGTTAGGCGAACTGGTCGCCAGTTTGGCATAACCCGAAACCGTAACGGCATCCAGCCATGATGCCGTTTTATCGGCATATAACGGCGGCGTGAAGCAAATCATTACTAAACTGAATGCACCGGCAAACGCTTGGCGATTAGAATGTAGAAAAAATGACATGTCGTTTAAATTGAATGGATAAATATAATCGCTGCATTATACCCATCGCTTGCTCAAAATTGGCCATAGTTCGTGTGTGCGGCAAAGTATTTCGATTTGCCATGATTGCCAAAGTCAATCCCAATAAGATGACACTTGCCTATTTCCAATATGTCTCGCCTTACTGAATTTATGGGTATTGCAAAATAAATTGCATGATGGTAAGAGTATGTCTGTCGATTCAAAATAGTTTCCGCACTTTGTTTAGAGGATGGGTGATTTTTCTCAGGAAGCGTGACATCGACAACCAATTATAATTATTAATGAGGAGAGATTTATGAAAAAATTAGTATCCATATTTGCCGTTTTATTACTTCTTTTAAGTACTTCTGTTTTCGCTGAAGATCATGCTGCGGCGGCACTGGAACACGCCAATCAGGCGATAACCCATGGTCAAGCAGGTCATGCGTCAGTTCTGGTTGAACACGCAAAGGTGGCATTGGAACATTCACTGGCCGCCGCCATAGTAGCCAAGGGCGTGCCCAAAACCCACCTGGATGCAGCTTCCGGTGAGCTGCAAGAAGCCATTGATCACGGCAACCTGGGTCATGCCGATATAGCCGCTAAACATGTTGAAGCGGCTGTAGAGCACATTAAAGCCAGCAGCAAAAAATAATACCAATATATCTTCGGAGGAAAGGGGCGGGAATTATCCGCCCCTTTTTTTGATGCATTCAATCATCTTAAGCAGGACGCCATGCTGACGACATGACTATGGACAAAAACCTGTTACGGCTTTATCCCGGTTCCTGCGAAAAAGTCCCTATCAAAGGCCTGTATCTGGCCCATCAATTACACAAGCTGGGCGCGGCCGGATCGCCCTTTGTTTATGCCAACTTCCTGTCGAGTCTGGACGGGCGCATTGCACTGGAAGACTCTGTTCAAGGCACGTACATACCCAAGCACATAACAACCGCCTCTGATTTTGGCCTGTTCATGGAACTGCATGCGCAGGCGGACTGCCTCATTACCCACGGCGGCTACATGCGGGCGCTGGGCGAAGGACGCCTGGGCAATATATTGCAGGTCAGGGACAAGGAACTTGTTGAATGGCGCCGAAACAATGGCTTAAAACCCCAGCCCGCCGTAATCATCGCCAGCGCCAGCCTGAATTTTCCGCTGCACGGCAGTCTCCGCGAACATGCACAAGACGTTTATATCGCCACAGGAAAAAACGCCGCCCCTGATCGCATCCGTTACTGGCAAGACTTAGGGTATCCACTGCTTTTTACCGGCGACGATCAAATGGTGCATGGCGCGCCTTTGATACGTACGCTCAGCGGACTGGGCTACAAAACCATTTACCTTGTTGCCGGCCCGCAAATGCTGGACACTGTCATCAGGGAAAAGCAGTTGTCAAGGTTGTACCTGACCATTACCCACCAGTTAATAGGCGGCAAAGACTTCCGTACCTTGCTGACCGGGGCTATGCTTGGACAGGAAGGCAACCTGATACTTGAAGCGCTGTGCTACGAACAGGACTCGCCACCCCGATCCGGCCAGTTTTTCATTCAATTCGGACTGGAGCGATCCAATAATACGAAACCCGGAATTCAGTGAACAATGGATCTCGCAAGTTGCGGCTATAACAATAAGCAAGAGCGTTGTAGCTAGCCGTTACTTAGAATATTTGCAAAATAACCATCAGGAAACAACATGCCGTATGTAAACATTCAAATCACGAAAGGTGCAACAAGAGAACAGAAGGCTGAGTTAGTCAAGGACATAACCGATTCGCTGGTGCGCATACTCGGCAAGAAGCCGGAGCATACGCATATCGTCATTCAAGAGATAGATGAGGAGAATTGGGGCTTTTCCGGATTATTGACGGACAACTGGAAGAAACTGAGTGACTGATTACCTCCAATCTAATGACCAACATTGGACATCTACATCCGTGAGCGCCTTGCATGCGCACTGATACAGAGGAACAAATACCCGGACTTGGCCCGAAGTCCAGAGACATGCTTCGCGCTGCCGGCATCTTCTCGCTCACGCAACTTCGGGAAACTGGGTCTGTCGCTGCGTATGTCATGGTAAAGCGTGCCGGATGCAAGCCAAGCCTGAATTTTTTGTGGGGGCTTGAAGGCGCCATATCAGGAGAACATTGGCGCTATGTAGCAAAGAACCATAGAACAAGTCTCCTGCTTTCACTTGAGGAGCAGGAAAAAAGTGCGTAGCTCTTATTCTACTTTGGATGCTTCCATGATCGTATTGCGGTTTAACCGATGGCAACCTTGATGCCTAATGAAAATTATTACCGTTACTGACATTCAGAAACTGATACAGATCATTGGCCTGGAAAATTTCTTCAAGCATGTCATTACCGCTTTGGAGGAAGATTTCGGCCGTTGGAACGAATTTATCTTATCCCCGCGTCATGGTACATTTTATCCTAACGGCGTCATTGAATTGATGCCCTGTGCAGACCAGCAGTTATATGCGTTTAAATATGTCAACGGCTATCCTGATAATCCGCTTAAAGGCAAGCTCAACGTTGTAGCCGTAGGACTCTTAAGTGATGCCGGTAGCGGTTATCCGCTAATGATCAGTGAAATGACCTTATTGACCGCATTCAGGACAGCCGCAACGGGCGTTCTGGCGGCAAAATATCTCGCCCGCAAGGATGCAAAATCATTAGCCATTATTGGAACCGGAGCGCAGGCGGAATTCCAGGTAACGGCATTCGCCGGTTTTTTTCACCTGAAAGAAGTCCGCTTTTTTGATGCCGATCCGCAGGCTATGGTCAAATTCTCACGAAACCTGTCCGGACAAAAGTTCAGCCTGACTCCTTGCAACAGCATCGTTGAAGCCGTGCGCCATGCCGATATTGTCATAACGGCGACTGCCGCCAAAAAACGCCAGTCCTTGTTTGAATTTGAGGATATTGCACCGGGCGCCTATATACTTGCAATGGGCGGCGACTGTCCGGGGAAGACCGAACTATCCGGTGAACTCCTGAACCAAGTCAAACTGGTGGTCGAATACAAGCCGCAGAGTCTGGTGGAAGGCGAAGTGCAGCAATGTGGAGCCGATCTTATCTATGCCGAATTGTGGGAACTGGTCTGCAAGAATAAGCCCGGAAGGCAGGATAACCACGAGATTACGCTTTTTGATTCAGTCGGTTTTGCTTTGGAGGACTATTCCATACTCCGGGTCGTCTATGAACTGGCGAAACAATATCAACTGGGAACAGAGTTGCCTTTAATACCCGAACTCAATGATCCCAAAAATTTATTTGGCTTACTGGGCTCATAAACTCATTGTGGATTGCCTCTGCCGCATAGCCGCATGTCATTACCATAATGATTTTATTGAAATAGCAGGCAATGGTGTAATATGAAAATCGGGTACCAATAATAATAAATTAGAGAGGGGGATGAAATGGACAATATGAGTCAAAAAGATCGCAAACGTATTCTCGAAAGCCCGCCAGTCGGCACGTTTGCCCTGATGTCACTCGTTATCGGCGGTATGGTAGTCGCGTGGCTATTCCTTTATTACGGCGTATTTTTGCCGCGCGGCTAGGGGTTCATTATGCAAATAGAGCCATTAAAACAAAAATATGAACAGCTCTTGCGGGAATTTTACATAGAGCTTCGCGCCATTCATATCGATCAACTGGAACGAAAATGGATCACCATCTCGCTAATTGTGATTGGCCTTTTTGTCGGCATCATCACCCTCGATGCACTTTTCCACGGCGTTAACCCGCCCAGCAAGGTTGAAACAGTCGATTCCGCCAGACTGCATTTAAACAAGGAGTTTGCCGAGGACAATCTGGGCGTACAGGTTGATGACAAAGGCAATATCATAATCAGAATGGTAGCCGGACGTTATTCCTTTTTCCCCAAACATATCACCGTTCCTGCCGAAACCAAATTAACCTTCCGCTGGGTCAGCATGGATGTCTTGCACGGCGTCCATATCCCCATGACTAATATGAGCACGATGATTGTGCCGGGCTATGTCGCGGAAATAACCACTACTTTTCCGAAACCGGGCGAATATCCTGTGCTGTGTAATGAATATTGCGGCCTGGGTCATAACCACATGTGGAGCAATATTTCTGTCATCGCCAAAGAAAACTGGACCGCTCCTGCAAAATCGCCTGTCAAAGGAGGATCAAACAATGAATGATGCAGCAGAACGAAAACTGGCGTTAAGCCATCTCTGGGTGGCTTTTATTGCCTTTATCCTGGCCTGTTTCATGGGTGAATATCAGGTGCTGGAACGTAGCGGCCTTATCTCGGCTATGGACTCGCCCACTGTTTATTTTGCCTCGGTCAGTACTCACGGGGTATTGATGGCGTTTGTGCTGACGACCTTTTTTATCATGGGCTTTGGCTACTACATCGCCGCCGCCAGCCTGAAGCAACCGGTCTGGAACAAGCCGCTGGCCTGGGGCGCATTCTGGCTTGCCTTGACCGGCGTCGTGCTGGCCGCCATCCCTTTGCTGTCCGGCAAAGCCTCGGTGCTTTATACGTTTTACCCGCCCATTGTCGCGCATGCGGCGTTTTATATCGGCGCGACATTGCTGGTTGTCGGTTCCTGGATATGGTGCGCAATCATGCTGGTGATGTTTGTTCAATGGAAAAAAGCCAAGCCCGGAAAACCCGTGCCTTTGGCCATGTTTGCAACCGCAATGAATGCGTTGTTGTGGCTATGGGCCAGCGCCGGCGTTGCCTTGGAGGTGCTCTTTCAATTGATTCCGCTGTCCTTGGGCTGGATCGATACGGTTGATCCGGGGCTGGCCAAAACCCTATTCGCCTGGACTTTGCACCCCATCGTTTATTTCTGGCTGATTCCTGCCTACACCGCTTTTTACGTGTTTGTGCCCAAACAGGCGGGCGGCTTTCTGTTCAGTGATGAAATGGCCCGGCTGGCATTCATCGTACTGGCCGTGTTTGCCTTGCCAATTGGGTTTCATCACCTTTATATGGATCCTGAGCAGGCCAAGGGCTGGAAATTATTGCATGCTATCGGCACCTTCGTGGTCGCCCTGCCGACTCTGGTGACAGGTTTTACCGTCATCGCCTCGCTGGAAATCGCCGGGCGCTTGCGTGGAGGCAAAGGGCTGTTCGGCTGGATAGGCAGCCTGCCCTGGACCAATACCATGGTGCTGTCGGTCATTTTGTCGCTGCTGATGCTGATTTTTGGCGGCTTTGGCGGCATCGTCAACGCCAGTTACGCGATGAACGCCATGATCCACAACACCGCCTGGGTGCCCGGCCACTTTCACCTGATTTTTGCCGGCACCACCGTCATCATGTATTTCGCCATTGCCTATTATTTATGGCCCATGCTAGTTAAAAAACCATTGTTTTCCGAATCAATGGCTCTGGTTCAGCTATGGACATGGTTTATAGGCATGAGCATATTGACGACGCCCTGGCATGTGCTGGGCTTGTTAGGCCAGCCGCGCCGCATTTCCAGCGTCGTTTACAATAACCTGCTGACGCTGTCCTGGAAGCCTTACGAGTTGATGATGATCTTGGGCGGCTTGATATTGCTGGGGTCAGCTTGTCTGTTTATCTACAATCTGGCGAAGACCCAGTTGAATCCGGCTTCGGAAGCATTTGACCAGCAGATTGAATTCGCTGAACCGGTGCATGCAGTAAAGTCTCTTCCTGAATGGCTGAACGACTTTAAACCCTGGAACAAAGTGATTGCCGTTTTAATGGCCATCAGCTTCGGTTTTCCAATCTTACAGTTCTTTTTCATGAACACTTCGGGTTCATCTGCATGGGGATTTTAAACATGAAACGAATGCTACTATTACTAGCGTTTATTGCACCGGCTTTGGTCAATGCTGAACCTGCCTCCCAGATTGCCTGGACGCCTGAAGCCCTGAACCTGGTCAAAAACGGCAATGTGAACAAGGGCAAGGAACTGGCCGAATCCTGCCAGAGCTGCCATGGCGATAAAGGCCAGGGCATGAAGGAGGAATCGCGGGATAGCGAAACGCTGCCAGCGATTCCGGCGCTTGCGGGCCAGGTCGCCACTTATACTTACAAACAGTTGCGCGATTATTCCAATGGCAATCGCAGTCATGATTCGATGACCTCCATTGCCAAAGGACTGACTGAGCAGGATGCCGCCGATCTGGCGGTCTGGTTCAGTTCCCTGCCGCCGCAAGAAAACAAACCGGGCAGCCAGAATCTTGCCAGAGCGGAAAAAATGGTTGGCGAGGGGGATGGCAAACGCATCCTGCCTCCCTGTTTTGTCTGTCATGGAAAAAAGGGTCAGGGCGAAAAACAGGATATCCCGGCGCTGGCAGGACAACAGGCCGATTATTTTGCGAGAACCTTGGCGGCTTACAAAAGCGGCCAGCGGCATAACGATATTTACAGCCGCATGCGTTTGATTGCCCAGCAACTGAGCGATGAAGAAATCAGGGAGCTGGCCCAGTACTACCAGCAACTCAAATAAGCTTGTAGAGGGGGTGTTGGGTTGCCCCAAACAGGAGGCAACCCAACAACATCAGCCGAATGGAGTTTGTATACTTTCTGATGTGGCGTAATTTTCGTTATCGTCCTCGCTGATCGGAGGCAATCAACATGAACCGGGATGAAGCCAAAGTTAAGGTTTATTACGATGGCGCCTGTCCAAGATGCGTCAAAGACAGGCTGACCTATGAAAAACTCGCAGGAAAAACAGGCGAAACCGTCTGCTGGATCGACATCACCGGCCAGGAAGAGCAGCTGCGTAAAATCGGCATAGACCCTCATAAGGCTCTAACCGAACTGCATGTTCAGGATGAGAATCAGCGGATTCTGTCCGAGATGGATGCGTATATCCTGCTGATGAGCAAAGTGCCTTTGTTGAAGCCCCTGGCCTGGCTGATCGGCTTGCCGCTGATTCGCCCGTTGCTCGCCAGAATCTACCATTGGCAGGTTAACCGACGCCTGCATCGTAGCGGACGGTTATGATTAATCCACCAGTTTTTTTACGACTGCATGGATGCAGGAGGTAGAGCAATGCAGGAGCAATTGCCGCAAAACCGTGCGCAGAATACCGCCATCCCGGTAATATTGGATTTCTATCGGCGTATCGATGCGGCTTACGGCCTTAAAGGCCGTGACGGTTCCGTCAAGCGCGGTTGCCGTAACCTTAATTTCCTGCTGCGGCGCCGAGGCATCGGAAATATCGATGGCAAATGCTTCCGCCCCGGATAATTTCAGGCTTTTAGCCGATTCGCCATTGATAAATTGCAACGGCAGAATACCCATGCCGATCAGGTTGCTGCGGTGGATTCTTTCGTAACTCTCGGCGATGACCGCTTTTACACCCTGCATGAACGGGCCTTTCGCTGCCCAGTCGCGGGATGAGCCGGAGCCGTATTCCTTGCCGGCTAGGATGCACAGCGGTATGCCCGCTTCTTTATACTTCATCGCGGCATCAAAAAACGTCATCCGTTCGCCGCTCGGATGATGGATAGTCACATTGCCTTCAACGCCGGGAACCAGCTGGTTATGAATGCGAATATTGGCGAAAGTGCCCCGGCTCATCACTTGGTCGTTGCCCCGGCGCGAACCGTAGCTATTCCAGTTTTTCTGCTCCATGCCTTTCCCCAAAAGATATAGCGCCGCGGGAGAACCGGGGGCGATTTGGCCTGCCGGTGATATATGGTCCGTGGTGACGGAGTCGCCGAACAGGGCCAGCACCTGCATGCCGGCAAGAGGCTGTATCTCTTGCCGGGCTGTCGTCAATCCTTCGAAGAACGGCGGTTTCCTGATGTAGGTCGAATTCTCGTTCCACGCATACAGTTCGGTGCCGCTAACCTCAACCCTCTGCCATGCCTGGGTGCCGGTAAAAACATCCGCATAGCGTTCCCGGAACATATCGGGCGTCACAAACTGCCTTATTACCTCAGCCACTTCCCAGGGCGCAGGCCAGATGTCTTTCAGGTAAACCGGCTTGCCGTCCCTGCCCTCGCCCAGCGGTTCGCGGGTAATATCCAGCGCCGTTGATCCTGCCAGCGCATAGGCGACGACCAGCGGCGGGGAAGCGAGATAGTTGGTCTTGGTCAAGGGATGCACGCGCCCTTCAAAGTTCCTGTTGCCGGACAGCACCGCTGAAACGACCAGATCGTTTTCCAGTATCGCTTTTTCAACGGATTCATCCAGCGGGCCGGAGTTGCCGATGCAGGTGGTGCAGCCGTAGCCCACCAAATAGAATCCCAGCTGTTCCAGAAAGGTCAGCAGCCCCGATTTTTTCAGGTACTCCGTCACCACCAGTGAGCCGGGGGCCAGCGAAGTTTTGACATAGTTTTTAACTTTCAAGCCCCGCTCCACCGCTTTTTTTGCAACCAGGCCCGCCGCCAGCATGACCGACGGGTTACTGGTGTTGGTGCAGGAGGTGATCGCCGCAATGACGACGGCACCGTGCGTGATTTTCTCTTGGGCATCATTCCTGGCCACGATGCCGCTGCGCTCCAGATCATTTTCAGACAGCCCCATGCCCTTGTTGCCTGCTGGCGCAGTCAGCGTCTGCCTGTAGGTAGGCCCAACCTGACTGAGGGAAATCCTGTCTTGCGGGCGCTTGGGGCCTGCAAGCGAGGGTTCAATGGTGCCGAGATCGACTTCCATGACCTGGGTGAATTCGGGATCCGGCGTAGTGTCGGTACGGAACAGCCCCTGTTCCTTGGCATAACGCTCGGTCAGATCGATCAGCTCCGCACTGCGCCCGGTAAAACGCATGTAACTGAGGGTCTCGTCGTCGATGGGGAAAAAGCTCACCGTCGAGCCTTGCTCAGGCGCCATGTTACTGATGGTGGCCCGATCCGGGATACTCAGGTTGGTCAGTCCTGAACCGTAAAACTCAATGAATTTCCCGACCACGCCAAAGTTCCGGCAAAGCTCCGTAATGCGCAGCACCAGATCCGTCGCGGTAACGCCCGGCGGCAGCATTCCGGTCAGTTTGATGCCGACCACATCGGGAACCAGCATGTAGACGGGCTGGTCCAGCATCACAGCTTCAGCCTCAATGCCGCCGACACCCCAGCCAAGCACGCCCAGGCCGTTAATCATCGGAGTATGCGAATCGGTGCCGACGCAGCTGTCGGGATAACAGACGTTATCCTTGTTGCGGAAGACAACATGAGCAAGATATTCGAGATTGACCTGATGCACGATGCCGGTAGAAGGAGGCACCACGCGCAGATTTTGGAACGCAGACTGCCCCCATTTGAGGAACTCATAGCGTTCGGCGTTTCTTTCAAACTCGACTGTCTCGTTCAATAGCAGGGCATTGGCCTTGCCGAAATAATCCACCTGAACCGAGTGATCGATCACCAGGTCGCAGGGAATCAAGGGATTGATTTTTTTCGGGTCTCCGCCCAGCTGCTTCATGGCATCGCGCATTGCGGCCAGATCCACGAGAGCCGGTACGCCGGTAAAATCCTGCAGTATCACCCGTGCCGGCTTGAAGGGGATTTCTTGCCTTGCGCCTTGCGCCTGCCAGTTGGCGACGCTCAAGACATGATCCTGCGTAATCACGCCGCCGTCGCAGTTGCGCAATAAGGACTCAAGCAGGATTTTTATCGTGTACGGCAGCCGTGAGACATTGGCAGCGCCGACGCTCTCAAGCCGGGACAAGGAATAATATGAAGCCGAGCCGATGCTATCGGCTTTCAGTTGTTGATGCGCGCCAAATGGATCGTGGTTAACCATGATAGAAACCTCACTTATGGACTCGAAAATATTAACAACCGAAAACAGCTTTAACCCGTATCTGTTGTTGCGTCAAGGTTTTTGATTTTCTCTTGAGATTAAAATTTGGCAATCCCAACCAGCAAGAAGTTTTCTATTCAAACAGGGAAAAAACCGAAAGTATAAAAAAATCCGTGTAAACCGCCGTTAAATAAAATCAGGCTGTCAATCAGCGCCCAATATTTGCCGAAAAGACAGCTTTTCAAGCCGCCGTCAACCGGCAGGGAATGCCGGTATCCAGTACCTTCATATTTCTTGAACCGGTGCAGCGTTTTGGCTATTACTTTGCTGCTCCCTGGAGCAACATCAGGGCATCTTCTATCTGCCGGTCGGTTACATTAACGCCATGCCGCCGCTTGATTTGCTGTTGCAGAAATGCCACATCGAAATTATCAAGCCGCATTTTCGCAATCATGCTCGACAAATCCTCATTAACCGCCCAGGGATAGATAAGCCATCGCCATTCACTGACCGTTTCGACATAAAAGTCGGGAATATAGGTGGAAACAGTTTTGAGGTGTAAGGCTGCTGTGCGCATTTCGTTCACCTTGCCGCAGTGCCGAATATGCTCGACTCCAACGGTAAAGGTATCGCCGCTATCGCAGACATCATCCACTAGCAGGACATTTCGCCCGTTGATATCGGCGTTTAACGGGTATTTAACATAGGCCTCATGCTGTTTACAGGCGCCTTGATAATGCTCAATTTTGAAACTGGTCAGGTCGTGGATACCGAGCATATCCGACAAAATCCGTCCCGGTACATAACCGCCTCGTGCTATGACGACGATGACATCGATGCGGAAATTTGCCTTACGCAACTCCCGAACCAGCTGGTGGCATAAACCATAAACATCTTCCCAAGTGATCAAAGTACAGGGCAGTTTTTCATGCATCTCAAGACCTCGGATTATGGGCAATGGTAAACAGAACGGTTCCGGACTTTACATTTCCAGCAGCATCAATAACACTCGTTTAGCGATAAATATTGCGCGAAAAATCATTAGACGCAAACAGGTTTATCGCAATTACAATGAGGATGGCATGATGTCCGGCGATACCGTAACCGTTGAAAATGCGCCTTGCGCAGGCCAGCCGTTACTGCAATGGGTGATGCAGCGCGGAAAGACTGTAGCAGGGCAGCCTACGCTGATCGAGGCCAGGGAATATGCTCGACGCCAATTAAACCGTTTACCCGTGCCATTGCGCCAATTGAGCAATACCCCCGAATACCCGGTGATCATTTCCGCCGAACTGCAAGCGCTGGCGAAAACAGTGGATCAACGAAACCCAGGCTGAAA
Organism: Methylobacter sp.; assembly: GCA_041660285.1. Taxonomy (GTDB): domain Bacteria; phylum Pseudomonadota; class Gammaproteobacteria; order Methylococcales; family Methylomonadaceae; genus Methylobacter_A. The sequence continues at coordinate 3,268 of JBAZWN010000034.1, read as the reverse complement.
GCCCTTAGGGTGTTTTGATGTCGGGTTCAAAATATTTGTTTGGATTGAACCTGACACGGATGGTTTCCGGCACTCCGATTGCCGGAAACGCTCCACCCTTGCTGTCGCCGGGCGGGCTTATTCCGGCCTACATCTGAGGGTTTCAGTTCGGGCAAAAAGAGATCACTGCGACCGGCAGCAATAACTTGGCGTTATAGTTTCAATTCTCCATGTCCGTTCGTTCAGCCAATAGCTTATAATTTCGAGCCATGATCATAATTGCGCACACTGCCTTTAAGCGAAGGATTTTCCATGCAAGTCAGAATGAACGAAAAACGCCTATTTCCTTTTGCCGGTGCGATGATTTTTACCCTCGTGGCCATTGTCGGATTCGCCTATGTTAAATGGATGCCCTACTACGCTAAGGCCTTCCTCGCCCAGAGTCATCATTTCATAGGCGATTCGATTCTTTCGGGGAATTCCGTCTCCGCTCCGCCTGTATCATGGAACGCGGCTGTGGACTACGCCATAGCCTATAGCAAAGCAATCTGGAAAGCACTTCTTCTAGGACTCATTCTGGGTTCCGGCATCAAGGTGCTTCTGCCGACTCAGTGGGTGAGCGCGGCGCTTGGCAGGCTAGGCTTCAAGAGCATCGCACTAGGCAGTCTTTTTGCCATGCCCTGCATGATGTGCACCTGTTGCGCCGCCCCCGTAGCTGCCGGCATGCGCCAAAGCCGCGCATCGGTTGGTAGCGTGGTGTCTTGGTGGATTTCAAACCCAGTGCTGAATCCTGCGACTCTGGTATTCATGGGGTTTGTGCTGGGGTGGGGCTGGGCTCTGTTCAGGGTTGTGTTAGGCATTGCGATGGTGCTTGGGGTTGCTTATTTAGCAGAGCGTTATGGCGACCAGCATGAAGCTGTTTCGCTCGAACAGGGTTTGCTGCCTGAGGCTGAGGCCTTAAAAGGCAGCCTTCTGACACGCTGGGGCCGGGAATTCATGGCCCTCGCGATCAAACTCTTACCCGAGTATCTAATTCTCGTACTTCTGCTTGGCGCCACAAGGGCTTGGCTTTTCCCGGTGCTTGGCGCTCATGATGGGATATTCTGGATCGTTGCAATGGCGGTAGCGGGTACGCCGTTCGTCATACCCACTGCTGGAGAGGTACCCATTGTGCAGGCAATGTTCGCTTTGGGGTTGGGCGCGGGCCCTGCCGGGGCGCTCATTATGACGCTGCCGGCTGTTAGCCTGCCTTCGTTGGCCATGCTCAACCGCACTTTTAGTTTGCGGACTAGGCTCGTGATTGTGGTCGGCGTTGTGCTTTCAGGCATTATTGGTGGACTTATAGCGATGATCGCATTTTAACGTGAAAGACCCCACGGACTTAACAACGCAACTTCTGAGTGGCCGTCGTAGGTCGAGTGCTGACTGTCGCGAATAGCAGCATCGGCCAAAACCCGCCATTCAAAATTGATGATTAACTATGATTTGATGTTATCCGGAAATTGTTTTTTACCCGTATTGGTTGTGTTATCCAGTTTAAATAAACTACCGTTAAAAGATATTCTTATCAACTAAGGTTGAATAAGGTTGGTATAGTGGATATTTCCAGCACCAGATAATAACTTGTTAGGCATAGCAATGTCACTACCAACTAATTTCCTCGCGTCCCTGACATGTCCGCACTCCAAGGACGTCTTTGAGCGCCTATTGAATGACTCACGCGAGAAGGGAAAAGCCGTCACTTGGGCATGGAGGAACGAACTTAGTCCAGCCGACCTCTACAGCTATCTCATGGCGAGGTTTGGAAAACCCAACGGCCCCCAAAACTTCTTCCGGAACGATGACTCCGACAACCTAATCCACTGGGATTGGATGCTGGATCACCCCGCCGGACAGTTATATGTTCTTGGGATGAACTTCAGAACGGAAATCTTGATCACAGGCGACTTGGACGTAACAGACACCGACAGCGCTGAGCTGGCAACGCTTATCAAGTCTGACTTCTCAGCCTACGGTCAGAAAATGGCCGAAGTCCGCAAGTCTCTGGAAAAGTGGGTGGAATTCGTAAACCCTTACAAGCGACTCCGCATCGCAGTGGAGAAGTTACTGCTTGATGTCAGGGCTTTGGATCTACAACCTGAGACCCAGAAGATCCCAGACATTGCGGCTGTGGATGAATTTCGTGAGAACAGATGGGAAGAGGTTCTAAGTAGATACAGCAAGGGTCTCGGATTGTGCTTTGGCATACGTTCAATGCTCCCTGTCATGGCTGAGGCGTATGTCAACTTTCTGCTGTTCGTGCTTATGCGCCCGGAGCTCAAAGCCGACGAAAGGCTGAAAGAGAACACCATTCGCCAGCCAATCGACGTTCGCGTCAAAACTCTACATATGACATGCTTTGGTTTCGCAAAACCTATCGACTATGCAAGCCCTGAGTGCAAAGCCTATCATACACTCGTAAACGAACGGAATGATCTCCTCCACGGTAATGTCGTTCTCGACAAGCTCACCTTCAACGAGGTCTACTTCCAAGGGAAGGTGCCGGTCTTCAAGGAGTACCGGAGTATGTGGGAGCGGTCGGTGGGTGTTGAGATTAAGGCCGTAGGACTGCACCGACTGGAGGGCGAAGTTGCAACGGTCAATGCGTTCATCGAGTACCTGACAACCTGTATGACTCCGGCAGTCAAGAAGCAGATTGATTTGATGTGTGAGAAGCGCGATCTTGGATGGAACTCACAGAACGGCCGCATCGGTGTGCTCTTCCCAGATCACCTTGTTGACATGTTTGCTGGACCGAAAACTTCTTCAGGTGGAGCTGAAGGCGATGCCTAACCGTTAGTTCAAGCCATCCGCCTTCCGCTGGTTCCCAAGCTCCAGCTTGGGAACCCAGTCGTGGAAGCTCCAGCTTCCCGTCTTACTCTCACCACAAAGGAGCACAACCATGCCAAGAAGCCGCTACCGCGTCCAATGCGACCCGTGCCCACACTTCCTGACTGCAACGATAAACCACTGGCTGCCCTTGTTTACCCGCCCTGAAACCGTGAACATCATTCTGGATTCTTGGCGTTTTTTGCAGCGGGACGCAGGCTTTCGACTCTACGGTTACGTCATCCTTGAAAATCATCTGCATCTTATACCCAAAGGGCATAAGTTTCGTTTGAGCAGACAAGCTGCTCAACTCAGCTTTATAGCCGCGTCTGATAATTTGAGCCATGACATGCAGCGTTTTAAATCCTACACGGCAAAGCAAATCGTCGCGCATCTGGAACAACGCCGCTCGGTCAAGCTG
>JBAZWN010000033.1:0-33651 GCA_041660285.1 Methylobacter sp. | reverse complement strand
GTTGGCCTTCTGGGCGTTGGCGGCATTGTGCTGCACGGCGGAGGTCAGCTGTTCCATGCTGGCGGCGGTTTGCTGCAGGCTGGCGGCCTGTTGTTCGGTGCGGTACGACAAATTATTGTTGCCGGCGGCGATTTCTTTGGCCGCTGTGTTTATGGTGTTGGTGGAGTCCTTGATGTCTCCTACCAGGCCTTTGAGGTTTTTTACAATGCCATTCATTCCGACAGTCACTTCGCCAAAAGTGCCGGGATAGTCTTTGTCGATGGTTTGGGTCAGGTCGCCTTGAGCCAGTGTATTAGCGATACGCAATACGTCGTTGAAACCGACATCGCAAGTTTCCATCAGGTTATTGAAATTAGTCAAAATCCCCTTGAACATGAACTCAAATCTATCCGCATCGCTGCGCTTTGAGAAATCGCCCTTGGCGCCTGCTTCTACGAGCATTTTGATTTCGTTGTTAACGTCAAGGAAGGTCTTTTTGGCGCTGTCCATAATCTTGGTAATGGCAATTGTCTCGCCCGGCAGAACATCCATGTCCATGGAAAAATCACCTTTGGCATACTGGTTGACGATGCTGATTAGCCTTCTATTTATAGCGATGCGCGATTGAATCAATTCATTAACTTCATGCGCCATCTTGCCATAGATGCCGGGGAATTTTGCAACATCGAGCTGTTCTTTGACCCAGCCTTCGGCGTGCTTTTGCGCCATGGCGTCCAGGCTGGCGACGAAAACGTTAATAGAATCCTGCATGGTTTTCATGGAGCGTAATAGATCCCCGATCTCGTCTTTTTGATGAATATCAATGCTGGAACTCAGATTGCCATTGGCAATGGCTCCCGCCAGCTGTTGGGCGGTTTTGAGCGAACGTAAAATACCGCGGCTGATCAGTGTCGTCAGCGCTATGGCTACCGCAACGCTGCATACGAAAATGCCGATCAAGGCGATTTCGTACCAATGTCTCGTACCGCGTGCCTGCGCCTCATCTTCTACGGTACGAGCCGACATAAGTTTCATCGCCTCGTCAATGGCAACACGATGCTCTTCATAAGCGTGGTGCATTGGTATAAGACTGGCCTGTGAGCCGTCGCGGTCGCCCGTCTGGATACCCGGCAGAAACCGCTGCTCGGCTTCATTGTAAAAGGCTTGCGCCGCCCGGTAAGAGCGATCAAGCAGAGATGCATGGAGTTCCTGTTCCAAGGCCTGGCCTAGCCAATAGTTATGACGGGACTCGTATTCCGTTTTCAATAGTTGAAAACGCGTCACCAGAGCGCTGATTTCAGCAGGGTCGGTGGCTTGGGTCAATTGCAGCGCCACCAGATAGGATTCGATGATATATTCAGACGGAGGCTGAACATCGGCAATAATATTTTTGTCTTGGACAATACGCTGATAAATTGGGCCATCAAGATTAACAGTATTCATAGCCTTGAATGTCGCGAAACCGAACAGCGTAAAACCGATGATCGAGGCGCCAAGAATTATCGTAAAACACATTTTGATAGTTAGCTGCCCGGAATTTTTCATGTTATTTAGCATGATGCATACCTGATTTCTTTATGACTGAGATTGTTAAGTAGTAAATATTTCGATATCCGTGCTGAGAATAATTCGCCTGAAAAAGCAATCCAGCCATTGGCAGTTTTTTGTTTCTTAAAATAGGGCAAAAAAAAGCGCCTCCAAACGGAATGCACTATGCATTCAGTCTGGTAGACGCCTTTGTCAAGATGGTTCGCCGTTGAACCCATATTTTTTAGCGCTCCGTCATTGGAGCTTCTCAGTGTTGAACGCAATCGTTGTGCCAAAAGTGCCATATGGATTCCTTGTGCGCATTATTAAGCAAATACAAGCTGTTATCAATTGCTCTTTTAAAGCAAGGTTGTTCGGGTTCATGGAAACAACGCATCGAATGTGTGCGATTTTCCTTCGTGTTGCACCAATTGAGTTCTTTTAATATGGAATGCGGCGGTGCAGGAGCGATTGCCGATGACTGCTGGGCAGTGTAGTGGTGTGCCGAGGAGGGCCGCCCGGCTCGTTCCTGCAATCAGGCATAAAACCTGCTACTACCCGGATAGTTATCATTAATTCCCAGGTGCTTCGGTTATGTCTAAAATGAGCCATCTCAATGTTATTGAGAAATACGAAGAACATCGATCGGCCATTCATCATCTGCTTTCTTCTATTTTGAGCTGTTTTGCCGATGAAAAATTATTCGAGAAAAGTTATCAGGAACTTACCGAGTTGCTCAATTCCTTGTGTTCCTATTACCCGTTTGTAAGCCTTCTTTATCTGCTTGATGAGCAAGGTAAACAAACCTGCAAGAATGTGCCGGGCAGCCATTTCAAAAATCATCCAAAAATCGGCACGGGAGCGGATCGCAGTAACCGGCCCTATTATGTGGCCGCGATGAAGGCTGATGGCGTGGCGGTAACCGAGCCTTATCTGTCCAGCATCAGGCGGGAGTTATGCCTGTCCACCAGCATGAAAATGAACAACGATGACGGTACCACAAAAGGCGTCGTTGTGCTGGATATTGATCTTGGCTCCATGCTGGCGATACTGACCGGCGACAGCAGGCGCATTCGTTTCGACCCCTATTTTAAAGCCATGTATACGCTGATTGTGCTGGGTTTATTTGCCGTTGCGCTGGTGCTGCTTTATGCCGCCGGGGTTGAGTGCATAAAAGTGATGCATTCGATGATAAAGCCGGAAGAAATAATGGAAATTCCTTTTGGCGTGGTTATTTACCTGACTTTAGCGCTGGCCATTTTTGATTTGGGCAAAACCACGCTGGAAGAAGAGGTGTTGTTATACAAGGATATACTTAGGCATAGTTCAACCCGGCGGACGATTACCCGCTTTATCGCCGTGATTATTATTGCGGTGTCTATTGAAGCCTTGTTGATGATCTTCAAGTTCGCATTACAAGGTGATGGCCAGCATATTATTGAAGCCGTCTGGATCATTATTGCGGTTGCCTGTCTTTTGGTGTCTCTGGGCGTTTATGTTTATTTAGGCAGCAAAGCGGAAGGGATGTTGTTGAACAATCGCGATAAGTTTAAGAAGACGGCTTGATATGAAAACATTTATTAAAGTGACGGAAATATGGGTGCCCACCAAAGATCGCGCCCGGTTGGAGTTCAGCGCAGGGCTGTATGGCCCCCTGAATGAGTTTCGGGTCGCCAGCGAAAAAGAATCCTTCGCTTATGATGAAGGCTTGCCCGGCAAAGCATGGGCCGCAGGCCACCCTGTGGTATTAACGGAATTCGATCACTCGTATTTTAAACGGACAAAATCGGCTAAAAAAGCCGGCTTAACCTGCGGTATCGCCCTGCCTGTTTTTTCAGGCGAGTTTTTAATGGCCGTGGTGGTTTTTTTGTGCGGGGACGATCAGCATCATGCAGGCGCGATAGAATTATGGAGTAACAGTTCAGGGAAAAACGCCGAACTGGCCGTTACTGACGGATATTACGGTACGCTGGATGATTTTGAGGGCATATCCAGGAAAATGAAATTTACCAAGGGTTCCGGTTTGCCGGGACTGGTATGGGAAACAGGCATGCCTGTGCTGATAGAGGATCTGGGGCAATCACCCGCATTTATCAGGAGCGCTGACGCCAGAAAAGCCGGGATAACGACGGCGCTGGGCATCCCGGTTTCGGTGGTCGGAAATCAGGTTTATATCATGACATTTCTGTCGGCCAAAGCGACGCCGATTGCCAAACGTTTGCAGATATGGGTGCCTGATGAAAGCGGTCAGCGGCTGGTGTGCCAGGCAGGATACAGCAAACAGAATGATGAATTGGCGGAAATCTTTGAAACCATCTCAGTCCGCAAAGGCGAGGGGCTATTGGGCCGGGTATGGCTGACCGGAGTTCCGGTTATCAGGAATAATTCAGGTTGCACTCTTGCAGAAGGGGGCTTGAGCTCCATGCTGGCCATGCCTGTCATAGAAGGCGGGCATTTGAAAGCGGTGGTCACTTTTTTATTTTAGCCAATCAAGACGCTCGTTTAAAGTTGAATCCAGCCTTTTTCTGATAGGTGTCAAACTTGTCTCACAAACGCATCAAACGCTTCCAGTGTTAGCGGACGGCTAAATAGATACCCTTGATAAGCATGGCAGCCTTGGTGAGCAAGAAAATCTCTCTGAGCCTCATTTTCAACTCCTTCGGCGATGACCGATAGACTCATACTTTCGGCTAAGGCGATGATCATCTTGGCGATGGAGGCATCGTTGAGATCGATAAGGATATCTTTGATAAAACCTTGATCGATTTTTAGTTGATCCAGAGGTAGTTGTTTTAGGTAATAGAGTGATGAATAGCCGGTACCAAAGTCATCCAGCGAGAAACCCACTCCCTTCGCTTTCAGTGCGCTCATCTTGGCAATGATGTCCTCTACATTGGACACCAGTAAGCTTTCGGTAAGTTCCATTTTGAGTTTGGAGGGATCGGCACCGGTGTGGTCAAGCACCGTCATAACCTGATCCACAAAGTCAGTTTGACGGAATTGGCGGGCACTGACATTCACAGCCAGTTCAAGATGCGCCGTTTCGCGCCGGGTGGCCCAGGTTGCCAGCTGGGTACAAGCGGTTTCCAGCACCCAGCGGCCCAAAGGCAGGATTAGTCCCGTTTCTTCTGCCAACGGAATGAATTCTGTAGGAGGCACTAGGCCGCGCCGGGAGTGTTGCCAGCGTACCAGTGCCTCGGCACCGGTTATTCGGCCTTCGTCGTCTACCTGGGGTTGGTAGTGAAGAAGAAATTGCTTTTTTTTCAATCCCCCGTACATATCCGCCTCCAAACTGGCGCGCTCTGTAAGCAATGTTTGCATGGTCTGATCGAAAAAATGCATCGTGTTGCGGCCCGCTGCTTTGGACTGGTACATGGCGATATCGGCCTGTTTCAGCAGTTCATCAATGTTCCTGCCATGATCGTTGAACAAGGTGATACCGATGCTTGGCGTGCTGTGATGCTTGATGCCTGCAAGCTGGTAGGGCTGATTGAGCATGGTTAGAATTTTTTCGCTGACAGCTCCAACTTGGATGGCTGCTTCCGAGGGATTCTTACTCAAATTTTCGAGCATGATCACGAACTCATCCCCTCCTAAGCGCGCCACAGTGTCGCATTCGCGGACACAGGCGGAGAGGCGGTTTGCCACTTGTTGCAGCAGTAGATCGCCCTTGTCATGGCCGAGGGTGTCGTTCAGTGTTTTGAAGTTGTCCAAGTCGATAAACATTACCGCGCCGTACATTCCGCTACGGGCACTGGTCGCTTTGGCTTGTTCTAACAGGTTCAGTAACAAGCGTCGATTGGGCAATCGGGTAAGCGGGTCGTAGAAGGCCAATTGCTTGATTTCGTCCTCAGCTGCCTTGCGTTCGGTGATGTCGAGATGCGTACCGACGAAATGAGTAATCACACCGGAGGTATCTGTTACTGCAGTGATGGTTAACCACTTAGGATAGATTTCGCCATTCTTGCGCCGATCCCAGATTTCCCCCTGCCAGATTCCGGTGCGCATAATGCACTCCCACATCGCAGTATAAAAGGCCGCATCATGGAGCCCTGATTTTAGTAAATTCATTTTATGGCCCACCGCTTCCTCGGCTGTGTAGCCAGTGGATTCGGTGAAGGTTTTGTTGACCCGCAAAATGACAGCGTCGGGATCTGTAATGACCATCGCTTCATGAGACTCGAAAGCTGCGGCAGCAATACGAAGCTCCGCTTCTGTTTGTTTACGTTGTGTGATGTCGCATAACACACTGGCAATATATAGGCCATGTTGCGTTTGAATAGGGCTTAAGCTGATTTCTACATCAATTTCGCTACCGTCTTTCCGCAATGCCCGCATCTCTCTTCCTACGCCCATCAATCGATGGCTAGGTGCCGTAACGAACATGCGGTGCAGCGCCTTATGATTGGCACGCAAGTGTTCTTGTATCAGAATAGCAATTGGCTGACCAAGCAATTCCCCATTCCGGTAACCCAGTAAGTGTTCTGCATACTGGTTTACCTGGGTAATAATGCCTTGCTCGTCGCTAATTAATATGGCGTCCGGCGCTGCATCGAACACAGCGCGGTGAAATGCTTCGCTTTCTTTCAGCAATTGTTCGGCCTGCTTGCGTTCGGTGATGTCGGTGGCAATTCCGCAGATAGCGTAAATTTCACCGGAAATTCTCCGAAGCGGGAATTTGACTGAGATGTAGGTGTGAATGCCGTCATCGTGCGGTATTGATTCTTCTACTTCTAGAGGTTGTCCAGACTGGATCACCTCTTGTTCGCTCTTGCGAATAGCGTCGGCTATGTCCTGTGGAAATACGTCGTAAGCGGTTTTACCCTGAATTGTTGCATTGTCGATATGGAATAATTCCCCATAAAGGCGGTTCACATGGATATATCGCCCCGACAGGTCCTTCATGAATATTATTGTGAGGGCATTATCCGTGATGGCGCGTAAACGATTTTCGTCTTCAATATGAGTCGTAAGCAGCGCCTGGAATCCATCGGCCATTTCGTTGAAACTGTCAGCTACCTGACCAAGCTCATCATTTGTGCCAAGATTAACTCGCTCGTGCAGATCACCACCGGCAAATACTCGCGCCGAACGGGCAAGCGACTCAATACTGCCCTTCATGGCGTAATAGCTACCGATGAAGAAATAGTACGCTACCAACAATAGTAGGCTAATGGTGCCGATACTGATGAGAAGCTTATGGTTTGCGCGTTCAATGCGCGCATTGACCAGCATCTGGGCTGTTGGTAGCAGAACCTCATATATCTGCGTGTAGTTTCTATTGATTGCATCTGTTGTGATCTTGAAGAACTCTTTAGGGGATTCGGAAAAATGGCCGGTCATGATATCCGAGCGCACGAGGTCGGTAATTTTATGCGACGAATTGATGATGTCTTTGCTTGTTTCTGAAAGCTGAGGCCATGTTTGAGCATTGTATTGGCCCGTTTTATCGAAGTTAATTACGAGCGTCTTGAGCGTGTCATCAAGTTGGGCAATCAGAATAATCAACGTGTTTTTTTTGTGCTCTGAAAGCTGTTTCTTGCCCAAAATGCCGGCGCCGAATGCGCGAACCTGCCCCAGTCGCTCAAGTGCTCTCGGAAGCTTCCAAATGGCAGTATCAATCAGGTAAGAAGAATCGAGATCAGGGTCAATGGTCAAGGCATATTCATCCGCAACAGTCATCTCGAAGTCCAACAACTCATCAATTAAACGGGTATGCGTGGCAAAGTTCTCGTCTACCGTCCAGTTGAGGCCATCAGCTTGCAATCTATTCCAGATAGTTTCAATGTGCCTCCATTCCTCGCCCAAGACTAAACGAGTAGGGAGCTGACTTTTTAAGGTGTAAAAGGCTGCCGTTGTTTCAATTAACTTTTTGGTGCGCGCGGCGCGAAAATCTTTGATGCCTCCCAAGACCCCAGCCGACAGGCCACGATGCTGTTGCATAAGCTGAACAGTTTTGGAAATTGGCTTAATTAAGGCGATGCCTTTCAGCTCTAGTTGTGATGTGCGTTTAACCTGACTAAGGCTTTCATAGAAGCTGTACATGACTACTGTAATGGCGATTAGGTATATTAGCCACAGTACCGTGAATTTCCATGTGTAACTCAGCCTGTTCATCATGGCAATAGCGGGAGAGAATAGTGTTTTCATTGGTGCTTCCCCAGGATAGGAGTTGTTGTATATACCTATAAGACGCCCAATCACATCACTCTACAGAGACTAGATTTTATTGCATCACGAGTAATTAAAACCTTAGCCTCAAGCTTTATGGTCCATAGATGTTTAAGTCCCCAATTTCCCTGCTGTAGCGTATAAATATGTTGTTCAATAACTTCGTCTCAATCGCCACCACAAGGCCGTAGCTGCTGTGGTTTTGGTAAAGGTAAGGTTGCCTATTTCCCTTTGTTGCTATATCTAACTATCTACACGTTTTGTTTTCGCTGAATTCCGGGTATTTATCTATGCTTCAATGATGCCCCCGAAGGCCGCTCCAGAATATTGCGCGAGTTACGGTCTATCATTAAGATAATATCCACTACTTTGCGTCCTGATTCATTAATTATATCCATTCGGCAGCAATACCAATTAACAGGACGCGTTCATCATCCAGCCTGAGCGATAGCGTTTTGCAAAGCACGTCCGTGTTAAAGTCCCGATAGTGTTCCGACTCCACAATGTGATAACTGTCTTGTTCGGACTCAAACGCCAGCAATTGATAAAAATACGGTCGGCATGCCCAGTTAAAGCCAATTTGTGTGGTGTCCTCAAACCACGTGCCATCGGCAAAATTAAAGTTCGATGAGATTTGCTCTCCGTTGTTATTGCATAAATAAAACCGGAGAATACCGCTGTTTTCAAACGGGTGTGCTGATAATGTATTCAGATTGAAGTCGTTTTCCAGGGCTTTTTTCAGGAGTTTAATCAACCCCTTAATATTGGCGATAAACTGTATCTTGTGTCTTTCTTTGGTTAAGGTTTTTTTCAGAAAGGTTTTTCTTAGTGAGTTGATTTGTTGGCGATAATGTATCGGCTCTTTAAATTCCGGTGTGGCGGGCGAAAACAAATAGCCTTGCATATATTGGGCGCCGCAGCTCAAGCCGAAATGAAAGTCATCAGCCGTTTCTACGCCCTCGCAAACGATACGGCAACCGGTGCGTTTCGCCAGACGAGATAACAAATGCACTACATCGCTGGCGATGCCGCCTTTGCTTGCATTCTGGAATAACTGCATATCCAGTTTGATGAGGTCAGGTTGTATGGACATGACCCTTTCCAGCTGAGAAAATCCGGCGCCAAAGTCATCAATGGCTATTTTCAGGCCGTGCTTACGATACACGCCGGCAATTTCAACGAGTTTGTCCAGATCGCCTTTTGATTCGGTGATTTCGATAATAATGCGGCTTCTGTCAACATTAAACTCGTCCAACATCAGCAAGGTCGGCAGTGAATTAAAATCAGCGATCCGGTCGATCCAGGTGGCTGAGATATTGATGGTCAAATAACCGTTGTAATGCGATTGACTGAATTGCTTCAGCGCCTGACGTCGAACCATGCGATCCCATGCAATCAGCTGATTGGTTGCAATATCCGGATCAGAAAATAATTCGCCTGCCGAAATAACCCGGCCATCTGCATCGTGTTGCCGGGCTAATGCCTCATAACCGATAATAGTACCGCTGGCCGCTCCAACAATAGGTTGAAAATAGGGGAATAGTTCCATTTCTGGCGTCATATATTCGCATTGCCGGGCTAATGCTTTATAACTGCTGACAGTGCCGTTAACAGAGTTAACAATAGGCTGAGAATAAGAGAATAGTTTCTTTTCCGGGTTCATATTTGGGTGTTCACTTAAGGTGTTCGGTCATGGAAATAACGTTTTTTGCCATTTCCTTCTATATTTGCGATTCATCGCTAGTTTTCTTAAGGTGTGGTAAGCATCATTTTCAGTTGATCCGCAGTTTGTTTCCGTTCCTCAAGTTTGAATTAATCCATTGTCATGTTTTACTGTTCCTTAAATCGGACAAAAAAAAGCGTCTCCAAACGGAATGCCCGACGCATTCAATCTGGTGACGCCTTTGTCAATATGATCCGCCGTTGAACCAATATTTTTAGCGCTCCGCCATTGGAGTCTCTACAGTGTTAAAAGCAATCGTTGTACCAAGATTGATATATGGGTCTTGTATTTGCATTATTAAGTAAATACAACTGGTTATAAGGTATGCGTTTGAAGCAAGGTTGTTTTAGTTTTTGAAAACAACGCATCGAATGTGTGCAATTTCCCGATGTATTGCACCAATTGATATCTATTATGTGCAGTGTGTGATTACTTAATACAGCTGTCTAAACCGGCGCAAATCGATATGTCGATTGGCTATTTTTCCATGTCTTCAAGCTCGATATTGAGCGCTCTGGTTGAAAGCAACAACTCGCTTACCGAGGCCAGCAACGATAAAACGATAAAGGCCATGCTGAATACAAAAGTAATGTCGCCGTAATTTTGCAGGCCGAAAAAGATCAGTCCCATGGCGAGTATGCAGCAGATAATACCGATGACTGCGAATAACTGCATAGCGACAATAAATCGGATTCGGTATCTCAAGCTATTAATCTGTTTTTTAGTGACCGGGCTTCTGGTTTTGTTAAACAGGTTATGCTGTTCCCTGATCCGGTTGGCAATCGCCAGGAAACGGTTGGAGTAAGCCAGAAACAAGACTGAAATGGCTGGAAATAAAAGGGCGGGTGTTGTAATGGCGATATTCATGGCTATTTATCAGGGTTTATCTGGTTAATATGCGGTAAAACTTGGACTGTTTATGCCGAATCTCAATAGGTATTGAATATTCAAAATCATAGCCACTCGGCGGCAATATCAATTAATAAGACGCGTTCGTCATCATCCAGTCTAAGTGACAGGGTTTTGCAAAGCACATCCGTGCTAAAGTCCCGATAGCGTTCCGACGTTACAATGCGATGGCAGTCTTTTTCCGATTCAAGCGCCAGCAATTGATAAAAATACGGCCGCCATGCCCAGTTAAAGCCAATTTGCGCGGCGTCTTCAAACCACTTGCCATCGGCAAAATTAAAATTGGATGAGATCTGGTCGCCGTCGTTATTGCATAAATAAAACCGGAGAATGCCGCTTTCTTCAAAAGGTTGCGCGGATAGTTCATTGAGATTGAAGTCGGTTTCCAGGGCTTTCTTAAGGTGCTCGCACAGCAATTTAATTTTGGCGATGTACTGTATTTTGTGTTGTTCTTTGGTCAGCGTATTGGCCAGAAATGATTTCCTTAATGCGCTAATTTGCTTCTGGTATTGCGTTGATTTTTTAAATTCAGCCTGGGCCGGCGAAAACAAATAGCCTTGCATATATTGGGCGCCGCAGCTTAAACCAAAAAAGAATTCGTCCTGGGTTTCTACGCCTTCGCAAACGATACGGCAACCGGTGCGTTTCGCCAGGCGGGTCAGCAGGTGCACTATATCGCTGGCGATGCCGCCTTTAGTCGCCTGTTTAAATAGCGGCATATCCAGTTTGATGATGTCAGGTTGAATCGCCATCACTCTTTCCAGCTGGGAAAAGCCGGCGCCAAAGTCATCAATGGCTACTTTTAAGCCCTGTTTTCGATAGACAGCGACAATTTCAACGAGTTTGTTCAAGTCGCCTTTTGATTCGGTGATTTCGATAATAATGCGGCTTTTATCAATATGATATTCATCCAGCATTAGCAAGGTCGGCAGTGCGTCAACATCGGAAACATAGTCGATCCATGCCGCTGAAATATTGATGGTTAAGTAACCGCTGCAATTCGACTGGCTGAAGCGTTGCAGCGCTTGGCGCCGGACCATGCGATCCCATTCAATCAGTTGTTCATCGGCGATATTCGGTGCAGAGAATAAGTCGCCTGCGGAAGTGACCCCGCCATTGGCGTCTATTTGCCGGGCCAAGGCTTCATAACCGATGATGGTGCCGCTGGCAATGCCTACAATAGGCTGGAAATAAGGAAACAGGTTTTTTTCTTGATTCATAGAGTGGTGTTTATTTAAGGAGTTCGGCCATGGAAATAACGTTTTTTGCCATTTCCCCGATTGCTATATTGCGATCCATCGCCAGTTTTCTTAAGGTATGGTAAGCGTCATCTTCAGTAAAGCCGCGGGTTTTGATCAAAATGCCTTTTGCCCGATCTATCAGTTTTCGTTCTTCAAGCTTGGATTTTGTTGTTTCCAATTCGATTTTAAGGCGTTGCTGCTCATTAAATCGAGCCATGGCAATGTTGACGATGCCGGTAATGCGGCTGGCTTCCAATCCGTTGACGACATAAGCGCTGATGCCGGCTTTGGCGACTTGATTGATGGTGTCGGTCGTATCATCAGCGGCAAAAATTATGATAGGAAGCGCATGTTGCCGGTTAAGATCATGGATGTCCTGAAAATGTTTTTGAGGGCTGTTTATATTGAAAACAACAAGGTCGGTTTTGTTTTCCAGAACCAGGGTTTTAATGTTTACGAGAGGCGTTGCAGCGGTTATGACCGAATAGTCGTTGGTGACCAGTATTTTTCCGAGCAACGGGTCTGCCGTTTCATCTTCAATAAGTAGTATGTTTAATATGCCCATGCACGAAGAATTAGCACAAGCCATGCCGTTTGTTGAAAAATGATTAAGTTAGCGAGATTTGTTGGTGTTGCTGGTCGTTTGAGAGGCCCAACTTGGGCATTAATGCACTATTTTGATGCAATTTAAGCCTCGATATGAGGCGGGCGGCGGGTAAGGGAGATTATTTAATTTATGCCCCGGTTTCTTTTTGGAAATAAAATAAGGTAGTAAATAGCCAGAGTGACAAGGCCAAAAATAAAAAATAGACGGGCAACGGGACGGAAGGCATCGTCATAAAAAAACTCACCGATCATCCAGACGGCATTGGCGCATATCCAGTTACTCACGGCTATATTGTGAAACAGCTCATCGATGTTTTTTCTGTTGAGCCACGTTATATGAAAGGCAACGGCGATGGTGGGCACTATCATGATAATGCCGCCGGTCTTCCATAGCATCAGCCAGCACGTATCTTTCAGGAGCCATAAAGCAATATGCAGGTTTTCGTATTCGCGAAGGCTTTGAAGGTTCTTCATTTTGTATTGCTCGAATATTGAAAAATGGATAGTGATTGGCGCGCGACAATCCGTATAAACGAAAAACGCCCCAAAATGGGGCGTTTTTGTGTAAATGTTAAAGAGCCGCTAAAGCAAGCTCTCGAACAGCTTACAAGCTGTAGTACATGTCATATTCTGCAGGGTGTGTGCTCATGCGAATACGAGTCACTTCTTCCATTTTCAGCGCAATAAAGCCGTCAATGGCGTCATTGGTGAACACGCCGCCGCGTGTTAAAAACTCGCGGTCATTGTCCAAAGCGTCCAGTGCTTGGTCAAAAGAGTGGCAAACCTGCGGGATGTTGTTTGCTTCTTCGGCAGGCAAGTCGTACAAATCTTTATCCATGGCATCGCCAGGATGGATTTTGTTTTGAATGCCGTCCAGACCGGCCATCAGCATCGCTGAGAACGCTAAATATGGGTTCGCAGTTGAGTCAGGGAAGCGAACTTCGATGCGGCGTCCTTTAGGATTGACAACATAAGGGATACGGATAGAAGCTGAACGGTTGCGCGCAGAGTAAGCCAACATAACAGGAGCTTCAAAGCCTGGAACCAGACGTTTGTAGCTGTTGGTTGATGAGTTGGTGAAAGCGTTCAATGCCTTGGCGTGTTTAATGATGCCGCCGATGTAATACAATGCTGTTTCAGACAGGCCGCCGTACAGGTCGCCAGTGAACAGGTTAACGCCGCCCTTGGCTAAAGATTGGTGAACGTGCATGCCGCTGCCATTGTCGCCGACTAAAGGTTTAGGCATGAAAGTCGCAGTTTTGCCGTATGCGTGTGCAATGTTGGCCACAACATATTTCAGTTCCAGTACTTCATCCGCTTTTTTAACCAGCGTGTTGAATTTTACGCCGATTTCGCATTGGCCAGCTGTCGCAACTTCGTGATGGTGTACTTCAGTAACCATGCCCATTTCTTCCAGTGTCAAGCACATTGCAGAGCGCATGTCCTGGAACGAATCAACAGGTGGGACTGGGAAATAACCGCCTTTAACGCCTGGACGGTGACCTGTGTTGCCGTCTGGGTAAACTTTTTCCGAGTTCCAGCCGGCTTCTTCTGAATCAACTTTGTAGAATGAGCCGCTCATGTCAGTACCCCAACGAATATCATCAAAGATGAAGAATTCGTTTTCAGGACCGAAGAATGCTGTGTCTGCAATGCCGGTTGATTTTAAATAACTTTCTGCGCGTTTGGCGATAGAGCGTGGATCGCGTTCGTAGCCTTGCATGTTTTTTGGCTCGATGATGTCGCAACGCAAGATCAAGGTGTTGTCGTCAAAAAAAGGATCCATAACCGCTGAAGATGGGTCAGGCATCAATATCATGTCTGATTCATTAATGTGTTTCCAGCCCGCTACTGAAGAGCCGTCAAACATGTTGCCTTCTTCGAAGGTATCTTCATCAATGGAATGAGCCGGGAATGTGACGTGCTGCTCTTTGCCGCGGGTGTCACAAAAACGAAAATCGACGAATTTAACGTCGTTTTCTTTGATCATTTTAAGTACTTTTGCTACAGACATTTTAAGTTGCCTCCTCGAATGGTTTTATGAATTTAGTGTTCTATGCCTTTTTATAACATATCATTTTTTTTTGGATTAGCCACTAAAAAAAAGCAGGGATAAACAAATCTCCTGTTGAAGAAAAAAGCAAAACCAATTACGCGCTATTATGGTGCATTAATGGGTCGTCGCGCACAAAAACAGTGCAATTGATTACGGCTATGTTCCATTAAGGTCTTGATTATTCTGTCAAACACAATTGGCATCGTACTTGCTTTATTCCACGGCTAGGCCTCGTGCCTTGAATGATTAATCTACGAGTATCTTCAGCTGTGAAAAATCACCCTAATAATAGGCGGTTCAATCTTAAACGAGTGGTCCTGGGATTCACTCTGGTTTCCTTTTTTGGCGTGGCTCATGCGAAGAGTTTGAGTGAGGCCAACGATTTACTTGAAACGGTGGGTGACCCCAACGAAAGCCAGTTTATGAAAAACATGGGGCTGAAAGTCGGCGGCTGGGCTAATGCGGGAATCACTTACAACGCAGCAAGCCCGAGCAATAAGTTTAATGGCCCTGTGACTCACGGCGACCGTTCCGGTGAAGTGCAGTTGAATCAGTTGAATATGTTCGTGCAGCGCACCGTGGCCGAGGAAGGCGATGCGTGGGATTTCGGCGGACGTGTCGATGCCATGTTCGGTACGGATGCTGTTTTCACTCAGGCTTACGGCGTACCCGCATACGATGTGAATACCGGACAGGCCATGGACAGAAGCACCTGGGATCTCAATATGCTTAGAAGTAATAATCGCTTCTATGATATTGCCTTGCCCCAGGCTTATCTGGAAACTTATGCGCCTGTCGGCAAGGGCTTGAATATCAAGGCAGGGCATTTTTATACGCCGATCGGTTACGAGACAACCCCCGTTCCTGACAATTTCTTTTACACACATGCCTATACGTATCAGTATGGCGAACCGTTTACCCATACCGGATTGTTGAGTAATTACACAGTTGATAAGAACTGGGCGGTGATGGGCGGCGCTGTCACCGGCAGTGCCACTGGCGGCTGGGATGGCGGTTGGGATAAGCAGTTGGGCAACTGGGCCGGCATAGGCGGCGCTACCTGGACCAGTGATGATGGAACTTCGGTCAATATCGCCGGCACCTACGGGGGAACTTCAGAGCACAGCAGCCAGCCATGGGCTATGTACAGTGCGGTGCTGAAGCACAATATTACCGATAAAACGCATCTGGCATTGCAACATGATCATGGCTATGCCAACAAGGTTTTGCTGAATGGCGCTCCCAAGGATGCGGAATGGTATGGGGTCAACTCCCATTTGTACTATGACATTAAGGATGATCTGGCGGTGGGTGTTCGTGGCGAATGGTTCCGCGACAATGATGGCTTTCGTGTCTGTTCGCCGGCGCGCGTTGCGGCGGCTACCAATGATAGTAATGGCGTCCGGGCCAGCTCGGCGGCCAACTTCCTGGCTACCTGCCAACCTGCCAGTTATTACGCGGTCACCATAGGTATGAATTGGAAACCGATGAAATGGCTGAAGCTGCGTCCGAATGTCCGGTACGATTGGTCGGATGGAACGGTAGCAGGTAGGGTCGACTCCTATAGACCTTTCGGCAATAACAAGCAGGATCAATTTCTGTTCTCGACCGATGCGTCGGTCAGCTTCTAATACGGCTGGGTCACAGGCCTAATAATTGTATGTTGATAGATAATTCACTATGATTGCAGCCTGTGTGAACACCCTATATAAACGAGAGAGAATATGAAATTAATAACAGCGATCATTAAACCGTTCAAAATGGATGATGTGAGAGAAGCATTATCTGAAATTGGGGTTGCAGGCGTTACTGCAACGGAAGTTAAAGGCTTTGGCCGTCAGAAAGGGCACACCGAGCTGTACAGGGGAGCCGAGTATGTAGTCGACTTTCTGCCTAAAGTTAAACTGGAAATCGCCGTCGCTGATGATGTGCTGGATAAAGCCATTGAAACCATTGTTAATGCGGCCAATACTGGAAAAATCGGTGATGGAAAAATATTCGTGTCCAATTTGGATCAGGTTATTCGAATTAGGACGGGTGAAACCGGAGAAGATGCCATTTAAGGCGCAAGGAAAAAAGATGTTGTTAAAGATAAATAGCAGGCTGTTTTTAGGCTTGCTGCTGTTGCCTGAGCTTGCTCTGGCGGATCAACTAAATCAGGCCAATACGGCCTGGGTTTTAACGTCTACGGCTCTGGTTTTGTTTATGACGATCCCGGGACTGTCATTGTTTTATGCCGGACTGGTCAGAAGCAAGAATGTGCTGTCTGTATTAATGCAGTGTTTTGCGATTACCTGTCTGGTTTCGATTCTTTGGCTTGCCGGCGTCTACAGCTTTATTTTCGCTGATGGCGGGGACATGCAAAAGCTCATAGGCGGCGCGTCTAAAGTGTTCCTGCCTGATATAGGCGTGGCGTCATTGAAAGGCGATATTCCAGAAGCCGTTTTCTTCATGTTTCAGATGACCTTTGCCATTATTACCCCGGCGCTGATCGTTGGCGGTTTTGCCGAGCGCATGAAATTTTCGGCGATGCTGTGGTTTAGCGGCTTGTGGTTGATCATGGTTTATCTGCCGGTATGCCACTGGATGTGGGGCGGCGGCTGGCTGGCCGATTTGGGCGCGATGGATTTTGCCGGGGGCATAGTCATTCATGTCAATGCCGGCGTTGCCGCGTTAGTGGCGGCGTTGGTGCTAGGCAAAAGAAGAGGTTTTCCGACTACGGCCATGCCGCCGCATAACATGACCATGGTGGTTACCGGCGCCGGCATGTTGTGGGTGGGCTGGTTTGGCTTCAATGCCGGCAGCGCCTTAACATCAGACGGCCGCGCAGGCATGGCGATGCTGGTGACTCATATTGGTGCGGCATCAGGCGCTTTAACCTGGATGTTTATAGAATGGAAGCGGTTTAGCAAGCCCAGCGTATTGGGTATTGTGACCGGCATGGTGGCAGGTTTGGGCACTATCACACCGGCTTCCGGCTTTGTCGGCCCTGCCGGCGCATTGGTGATCGGCGTCACAGCAGGCACGGTGTGCTTTTATGCGACCCAATATATAAAGCGTACCCTGAAAATCGATGATTCGCTGGACGTGTTTTCCGTTCATGGTGTAGGCGGCGTTATCGGATCATTGTTAACCGGCGTTTTTGCCGCGAGCAATCTGGGCGGTCTTGGTCTGGCTGAAGGCGTTTCAATCATGGATCAGGTCGGTGTTCAGGCGCTGGCCATTGTTGTTACGGCGGCCTGGAGTGCATTATTCAGTTACCTGATCCTGAAGCTGATTGATAAGTTGATCGGCGTTCGCGTCACTTCCGATGAGGAGATGCAGGGGCTTGATATTGTTTTGCACGAAGAGACGGGTTACCAGAACTTGTAAGTTTTGTGCAGGAACTGTAAAAAAGGCGACTACTCAATGATATGAGGGTCGCCTTTTTGGTTTAGAATGGCGATAAATTAAAACTGATTGGACGCCAAGGTTTTATGAAAATCCCACACATACCGTTTAAAGTTAAAAAGGCCTGTATTATAGCCGCCGGTCTTCTGGGCGTTTATGCGGTGGCGGGTTTTTATGTGCTGCCGGCTTTATTAAAGTCGAAACTGCCTGACATCATTCAACAGCAAACCGGCAGAAAAACGTCGGTTTCAAAAATTCAGTTTAATCCATTTTCCCTGTCTGCAAGCCTTCAGGGGTTTGAGATTCAAGAGCAAAGCGGCCAGCCGTTTGTTTCCTTCGATAATTTTTATGTCAATGTTGGCGCGCTCCAATCAATGATCCATTCTGCATTGGTTATTGAGGATTTGTCGCTGCAAAAGCCCTTTGTCCGTATCGCCAGGCAGAAAGACGGCGCATTCAATTTCCAGGATTTGCTCAAGGATAAAGGTGATGCCAAAGAAAATGACGGTAAAATTTTCCCCGTCACCATAGAGCAACTGTCGATAGCGGAAGGCAAACTGGCTTGGGAAGATAACTATCTCGATAAGTCCGAAAAAGAAGATGCTTATCCGATAAGTTTCAGTGCTGAGAACTTCACTATGGAGGCGGACAAGCAGTTCCAGATAACCGCGTCTTTAGCATTGAGTTCGGGCGGGCAGCTGGCTTGGCAGGGCGCTGTCGGCATCAATCCCCTGTCTTCGTCCGGGCATATCAAGCTTGACAATGTGCAGTTGCAAAGAATTTTGGCGTTAGGGTTGCAAGACACTATTCCGGTTGAGTTGCAGGGTTATGAGCTGCTCGAAGCGGACTACAAGCTTACGTATGCCGATAATGGCCTGGACTTTATAGTCAGTCAGGGCAATCTGGGTTTGCGCGATGTGCAGGTGTCAGAAAAAAACCAGAAAAAAATGTTGGCTAAAATGCCTGCCATTGCCCTGCATGATGTCGGATTTAACCTCAAGAGCCGGGAGCTGGTGATTGAGTCGGTTGCTGCGGATAACGCTGATTTCCAGACATGGTTGAATGCCGATGGCGTCATCAATTATCAGGTCTTGTTCCCAGTTTCTAAAACTGAAGACACAGTGCCTGAGCCTGGAACAGCGCCGTGGAATATCAAGGTCAACGACATTGCTTTAAACAATATGGGGCTTAAGTTTGAAGACCAGGCGATGGAAAAATCTGGTGTTGTAAGTCTTAAACCCATCAACTTCAAGCTGACCAACTTTAGCAATAAAACCGGCGCCACCTTGCCTTTCCAGTTGAGTGCCGGCGTTAATGAGGCAGGGTTAATAAAGCTTAACGGCGATGCCGTTATCAGTCCTTTTTCCTCGAGCATAACGGTTGATGCCAAAGATATCGCTTTGGACAAGTTCCAGCCTTTTGTCGATAAGTTTGCCCGGCTGGATGTCATAGACGGGAGGTTGAATATCGACGGGAATATCTCGGTCGCCAAGCTAGAGCAAGATAAACTCGATGTTAAGTTCAAGGGCAATACCGGCATTGCCGGTTTGTTAACCCGCGATCAGCTGAAGAATAAAGACTTTGTGAAATGGGAAAATTTAACGCTTGAAGGCGTCGAGCTTGATTTGCTGGCAAACCAGTACAATGCAAAAACACTGCTTATCGATAAGCCTTATGCCAGAGTCGTTATCAGGAAAGACAAGACCGTCAATTTTGGCGACATTATGATTGCCGATAAGAGCAAGCCGGCAGCGGCTGTTAAGGTAGCTAGAACTGCGCAGACAGACGCACAGAAACCTAAATTCAAGCTGGGCAAGATTCAGGTCATTGACGGCTCCTCTGACTTTTCCGATCTTTCCTTGATACTGCCTTTTGCCGCGCAAATCAAAAGCCTGAACGGCGGCGCCAGCGGTATTTCCTCGGAACAAAAATCAACGGTCAAGGTTGCTTTAAAGGGTACGGCCTATGACCTGTCTCCCGTAGACGTCAAGGGTGAGATCAGTCCCTATCTGGGCGATTACGATGTGAGTGTGAATTTTACCGGCATGCCGATGCCGTTAGTTTCACCTTATATGGTGCAATTTGCCGGGTATAAAGTCGAAAAAGGCAAAATGTCGCTGGGGCTGAATTACAAAGTCGCTAACAGGGAACTGACGGCATCCAATAATATCCTGATTGACCAGTTCGAGCTGGGCGAGAAAGTTGAAAACCCCAATGCCGTTTCATTGCCGCTTGAGCTGGCGGTCGCGTTGATTAAGGATTCCGACGGCAAGATAAAAATCGATGTACCCATTACAGGCAGCCTGGAAGATCCAAAATTCAGCGTAAGTCACCTCATTGTCGACGCGCTGGTTAATGCAATCAGCAAAGTCGTCACCTCGCCTTTCCGTGCGCTGGCCTCTCTGATAGGCAGTGAACAGGATTTAAGCACGATCAGCTTTGCTGCGGGCGACGCCGTATTAACCAAGCAGCAAATCAGCAAGTTGGACGATTTGGCCAAGGCGTTAAAGACACGTTCGGTTCTAAAGCTGGAAATTAAAGGCGCGGCGTTTCAGGAGCAGGATTGGCCGGCGGTCAGCGACGACGCGTTATACGATCAGCTTAAAAGAATAAAAGCCGATGAAGTTAATAAGCAGGGCGGCAGAAAAATACGCCCAGAATATGTCGTGATTTCCGACCAGGACTACAGGCGCTTGATGGAGCAGCTGTTTGTCGAAAAGTTTCCGCTGATGGTGGAGAAATCCTTGCTGGGCACAACGCGCCTGGTAGGCAGCAAGGCTGATACCAATACAGACGAGTTTTATGCCGTCGCCAAGGAGAAGCTGTCAGCCATCATTAAACCGGAAGAGCAGCGGCTAAAAAGCCTGGCCGCAGAAAGGGCGCAGGCGATTGCCAACTATATCGTGAAAAAAGGCGGCATCGCCAACGAACGGGTATTTATCCTGGATACGGCGATTGATCCTGCAAGGGAAGGCGACGGGATTGTCAGCTTGTTGTCTTTGAAAGTGGATTGATTACTCAAACAATACTGCACAATACGCTATCTCTCGCGCCTTACCGCATTTCGCCATCAAGCCAATGGGCCCAGGACGAATTCTGAACCGTTATAATGGATGGTCTGCGTCGGGTTAGCGGCCATATCCACCGTCAGGGCCGCGCTTTCGGTGACTATTATAATCGCGCCAGCCACAGTTTCCTTATGCAGAAATACCGATATTGTTTCAGTCGGCTCGAATATCCCCGTCATTTGGTTTCCGAATGCAAGCGCATTGACCGGGCTAGCGTCGTAGGTTTTGCCATTGGCCGTCACCGTTTGTGCCAGACCGAACGTGAGCACTTCGGAAGTATTGTTTTCGACCGCGTAATCGCCCGGCTGGGTAATGCCTGTAGGGGCGTCGAAGACATTGTTCGTGAATGGGTAGACAACGCCGGGTTCCGCCGGATACTGAGTGGATGAAGCGGAGATGACGGTTTCCTGCTCAACGGGGTCGGGCGACGCATAAAGACCGTAAATGCCCTGCCAAGCGACCACGTTTTTCTCGAAAGGCACAAGTACCGCCCACAGGGGTTTGGGGTCAGGCTGGGAATGGGGGCCCTTTACAATCGCCACCACGAAACCCTCGCTGTTGATTGTTTTCGTATCGTCCTGGGTAAATTGGATAGTGAGTTCGAAATCGGCCATGAGTGCACCCTAACAAATGATTATATAGTTTACGCATATCATCCCTGATTACTACACTCTAGGCAATAGGCTCTGGAGTTTTTTGGAATCCTGATCGTATATCTTCCCGTATTGGCTGATATGTGGTTTTTTATCGCACGGTAGACTGTTCGCCTCTGCCGTCCAACACTTGCGTTAATACCGATCAACACAAGTAATCTGACCGGGCATCGCCATGTAGCCAATCAATGCACAACGCCGATGACAGCCCGTCGTAGTTGCGGTGGATTACCTAGCGGCGAATCCACCTTACAGCGTTATACGATCAGCTTAAAAGAATAAAAGCCGATGAAGTTAATAAGCAGGGCGGCAGAAAAATACGCCCAGAATATGTCGTGATTTCCGAGCAGGACTACAGGCGCTTGATGGAGCAGCTGTTTGTTGAAAGATTTCCGTTGATGGTGGAAAAATCCTTGCTGGGCACAACGCGCCTGGTAGGCAGCAAGGCTGATACCAATACAGACGAGTTTTATGCGGTCGCCAAGGAGAAGCTGTCAGCCATCATTAAACCAGAAGAGCAGCGGCTAAAAAGCTTGGCCGCAGAAAGGACGCAGGCTATATTGTGCAAAAAGGCGGCATAGCCAACGAACGGGTATTTATCCTGGATACGGCGATTGACCCTGCAAGGGAAGGCGACGGGATTGTCAGCTTGTTGTCTTTGAAAGTGGATTGATTAATGCGCCACGAAGAGAGTGGTAGGTCGGGTAACGAAAAGATGTTGTCCGACCTACTGGACTCCGGTTTTTGGTGGGGGGCCTAGCGTTTCAATTAAGCTGATGGAAAAGGCGCAGCTTTTCCTGTCGGCTGGAATGATTGGTTAGGCCAATGCTGTAGTCGGTCCTGTGCTACTAAGCAACTCGTTCTCTACGGGCAATTTGCGTAGGGCGGTGGCCCCTGCTGTATTGCTCGGTTCTGCAACTGTAATCGATAGTAGGCAAGGCGAATATTTGTATCTGAATACGTTGGATCCGTCCCGCCGCTCGGCCAGTACTGAGAAGCGTCACTGTCCGTGAGTGTTGCGTTAGGATCACCTTGCACACCTTTCCAAGTCACCTTAGTCACTGGGGTGGCAAATAATGATGGATCAATTACCATGCGTTGAGTTTGAAAAAAACTTGGGCCACGTACACACAAGGTAGGCGCAACATGCCATCCCCACGCCACGTGGCAGTTCGGATTGTTCTTTGTGCTGACATACAGCGAACCTCGTATCCACACCTTTTTCGGCGACAACCCTTGGTTGATCATCAGCCGACACATCTCGTGTGCTCGCGCCCAGCAACCATCATCAGGATATAGAAAGGGGATGCAGGGCGGCGGGACAGTGAGCGGATTGCAGCTGGTGGCATTCATCGCATCGAAGACTTGCTGTGCCCTTGTCATAGATATGCAACCACACCACCACCAGGGCCAGCACTTGCAGAACCATATCCGGTCCAGCAAATTTCTTAGCCAGCGTGGCGGCCACTTTTCAAGAGGTGGAAACTCAGGCGGAAACGGGGGAATCGGAACATCCGGCCCCGGCTTAAAAGCGCGGGCATCGATGATATTGTGTTCGTCGTCCTCAGTGAGAATAATTGGTTCCCTGCTCCTCACCGCTTCACGCAGTTGCCGCTCCAATTCGTCAAAGTCTGGTTGCCCACGTCGCAGCATATGGCGTCCGTGTGATTGTTCCAGCTCTACATCGAACCCACCTTCGTCGATCGGACGCACTCCAACAACACGGCTTAGGTGCGGGATCAGAAGTCGCGTTATTGCCGATGTCTCGGGGTTGATCTCTAGGTAGACTGGCAACTGCAACTTGTTAAGTCCATCTAGAATCTGTATGAAACCGAGCGAGCGAGGATCGGCAGGATCCAGACGGGTTCGGCGCCCTCCCTCCAATTCCACAAACAAACCGTTTTCGGCACGCAGCAATTGGGAGAGTTCTCTGTCGAGTTTCGGCTCGAAACGTATGACGTTGGAAACAATTGCATTAGGGTTCGGCATATCGACCTCCGGTAATCAGGGTTATGAAGAAGAATTCAATGCTCATTGAACATTCGAGTTTTTGCGGGCCTAACGTGATATATATGTCATCGACTGCCTTATAAAAAATCTAATTTGTCATATAGGCTCCATAAATCCATTTAATGGATTTATGGAGCCTAGTGTAAGTGCGCAACAAGATATGGTGGGAAAATAAATACGATTGAAAAGTCCTTGTCTAATATGGCAATGACTGCTGGTTTTGGCCGTAAAATGCCCCATACATTCGCTATGTCAAAAATTGCTAATTTATCGCCCCAACCATGAATCAACACTACATATTTCGAACTAAATACACAATACGTAAGAATACTTAAAGCATTAACTCGAAAAATTAGCGGCTTTGATATTCCAAAGCTTATTCACATGTAAACAACTCGTAAAGTTTACCAACCTCAGTGACCGGTTTTGGCCGACTACCACCCCTCCAGCGCTTGCGTTAATATCGAACAACACAAGTAATCAGATCAGACAAGCAGTACAAGCATGAACTCATGCGCTATGGCTATGAATTCCTACTATGTTCAGCCTTGTCAGCTAATTCATAAGTTCCCCTTGCAAATACTTACCTGTAAAATCTACGGCTTTTATTAGTATCGGAGCAACAGCAAAATGGGTAGAGCCTATCAAAACCGTAAAGTGTCTATGGCCAAAACGGCTGATGCCAAGGCAAAGGTCTACAGCAAATATGGCCGTGAAATCTATGTGGCTGCCAAATCGGGGGGCATCGACCCGTCTGGAAACTTGGCATTGCGCGGGTTGATTGAGCGCGCCAAGAAAGACCAGGTTCCTACCCATGTTATTGAGAAAGCAATAGACAAGGCTAAAGGCGGCGCTGGCGAGGATTTCGCGCCTGCGCGTTATGAAGGTTACGGCCCCGGCGGTTGCATGGTGATTGTCGACTGCCTGACCGATAACCCTAACCGTACTTTTGGCGATGTGCGCCAGTGTTTTACCAAAACAAAATGTAAAATCGGCACGCAAGGCACGGTCAGCCACATGTTTGACCATGCCGCCATCCTGGCATTTAAAAATGCGGATGAGGATGCGGTTCTTGAGGCCTTGCTTTCGGCTGATGTCGACGTCACCGATATTGAAAGCGAAGAGGGAAAAGTCACCGTGTTCACGCCTCACGTCGACTACTTCAAAGCCAAGCAGGCTTTATTGGATGCTCTGGGCGAGATCGATTTTGAGGTGGACGAGATTCAATTTCTGCCCAAAGGCGCCACCCCGATCAGCGGAGATGATGTTGCGTTGTTTGAAAAGTTTCTGGATATGTTGAGCGATCTGGATGACGTGCAGAATGTTTATCATGATGCCGAGTTTTGACAGCCATGTCTGCTTTGGCAGCAGTCCTGGGCGACTCGATAAGGCGCAGGCCAATGGGCGGTTCATCCCATTGGCCTGCAAGGCTAGCCAGGGCTGCGCAACCATGCAGCCCTGAGTTAAAAGAAAATGGTGTGGTTATTTATCGGCTACGCACCCACATACGGACATTGTGTTGGGTACGGTAGTGGTCCATTGTCCATTCCATTTGCCACCTAAATTTTTACATACGCCGGGGCACTTATTCTGGGCGTCACTCTCATTGTATAGAGGGCCGGCCTCAACATCGCCTATCTGCTGGGCACGGCCAAACAGGTGGCTCATGTCTCCCTGATGAAGGGTCGTAGTCGGCTGATGGCAAGAGAGGCAATCCTGTTGAGTCAAGGTCCAGCTCAGGCTGGCTGTTTTCAGGTCGATACCTTTTTGCATCCAGGTTTCCATCGTAGTGTTAGCAAGATTTACCGTGCCGCGCAGGGCCACTGAAATCTCTCCGCTTTTGTCAGCTACGCAGGTTAAGCCAAAACTCCCGTCTTCAAAATTCCAACAGCCCACCTGCGGCGCTCCAGTGCCTGTTGATCCCCAAAACACATATTCGGCGCCGATAAGCCTGTAATTACTCCACTTGCTCGCGATCGAAGAAGGCATGTTTTTCTTCACATTGTCATTGAGGCAAGAGGTAACCTTCAGATTCCCGGTGGCTGCGCCGCAATTCGTAGCCGGTGGTAATTGATCTGTCCTGCAGGAGTTGACCGGAATCCAGGTCGACTTGTCGCCGGAAGGATTAGGGTCTGTCAGACACAGCGGGGTGCCGCTGCCATTTTTTTGTGGGTAGGCGCATTTTTTCCCGTCGCCACCGGCTGTTTTATAGCTGGTGTAGTTGAATAAATTCCAACCGGTTTGATCTTTCAAGCTGGGAATGTTTTTATTGGCATTTAGAGAGCCGGGATTTTTCTGAATGGGGTTATTGCCGCCGGCGGCGCAATCGGGGGTATTGGCCACATGTTCAAAAGAGGCCCAAATCATCTCACCATGCTGAGGGGTTTTCTGCACCAGATGCATGCCAATCAGCCCCCACCAATTACCGCCACTATCTTGCTCGCAGTGCATAATATCCGACGGGCAAGCTTTGTTGCTGCTGCCGTAAGCTCGCCAAGCAGTCTTAATCTCCATCGCGGATTGCGCCGGAGCCGTCGGAGTTGGCGGCAGCCAAATTCCCCCGGTAGATGAGTTCTTTTTGAATTCAGCCGCAGCTTTCGCAATGGCCCCTTTTGTATACATGCCGTTATCGGCGATATACGTCATAAAGTCCTGATTGATGCGTATATCGTAAGCAACGGTTTTTCCATTTACATCCAACAGGTGAAATTTATCCCCGGCTTGGTCACGATTCATTTTATTCTTCAGTTGCGTAGTTTGCAGTGGAGTATATGCGCCAGTCCAAGTGGGCTTGCCCGAAGCAGGCATCGCATCGTACCACGGAGCCAGACTCATAAAGCGCGGGTGGCCGTTTTTATCGCCGGAAACCAGGTACAAAAAGTTATTCCAGGAAAACTGGCTAACATCACAGTCCGTAGCAGAATGCGTGGCTATAGGTACCTCGCCCCATAAACTGGTCCCGTTAACCGTATTGCCATTTGCTGCGCTGATTGTACAGGGAGAACCGCCAGCCGCTATGACAGCCGATGACGCCAGCAATGCAAAAGCCCATAAAGGCATAAGTGAAAATCTCATAAACCCTCCAAGTCAGAAAAACATATTATTTTTATAAATAAGCAATGCAAAATAAATGAGGTCAAAGACAAATGAAAAAAGAGTAAGTTTTGACATTATTCATTTAACGATTGCGTTGATACTTTATCAGACAAGCGTTAGATATAGCATTGTTTTTTAAGGTAAATATGTAATCCATTGCTTACATGTTTGGCGGTAACATACACATATTAGAACAACTCGTGACGACGAAACGGGCAGGATTTGAAAGGCGGGTTTTCAAAAAAGTCACCGGTTCAAATTCAGTCGGTGCTTCGGCGCAAGCTAGGTATGATCAATTGTATTGAAGATTTGCGCATGCCATTGAACGCAGAAAGGTATGCACAGCATACTTATAGGGTTCAGGCTATTTCACTATCCGTCAGATAGCAGCCGGGATCTTCAGCCCAGAAATTTCCGGTGGTTTGTTCGGCCCTGACGCGGGTGTTGCCGTTGCAGATTTCTTGATAATGACAAATTGCACAGCGTCCTTCCAGCGGTCTGGGATGCTGTTTAAGGCCCGCCATGAACGGATCGCTGGTATCCATCCATATTTTCGAAAACGGCCGCTCTTTTACATTGCCCAGTTCATAATGCCACCAGAAGGTGTCGGGATGCACGTTGCCTAGGTTGTCGATGTTGGCGACATTAACTCCAGAGGCATTGCCGCCCCATTGTTCCAGTTTGGCTTTGATGTGTTCGGCTTTGTCAGGGAAACGCCGGGCTACCCAGTGTAGAAAATAAACTGCATCGGCGTCGTTGTTGCCGGTGACAAATTCCCGTTCTTTGCCCGCCTTGAGCCATTCATAGCTGGTTTCAAACAGCAAATCCATTGCATCTCGGGTCATTGCAAAATGGGCGTCGTCCTTACGGTTTTTATTGCCGCGGCCGCCGTAATTCAAATGCGATAAATAAAATTTGTCGATATTGTGATCATCCATTAACTGCAACAAGGCGGGGAAATCCTGCGCGTTATCCTGTGTCAAGGTAAAACGCAGGCCGACTTTGATGCCTTTTTCCAGGCACAAGTGGATGCCGTGCAGGGCTTGATCGAATGAGCCTTTTACCCGCCGGAACTGGTCGTGGGTATCCTTGATGCCGTCCAGGCTGACGCCGATATATTGGTAGTTAATAGCGGCGATTTCGTCGATATTATCCGCAGAAATCTTGGTGCCGTTGGTGGACAGCGCGACATAAAAGCCCATGTCCTTGGCGCGGCGGGAAATTTTGAAGATGTCGGGATGCAGCAACGGTTCGCCGCCGGACAAGATCAGCACCGGCACTTTAAAGGCTTTCAGGTCGTCCATGACCGTATAGATTTCCGGCGTGCTTAATTCGTTGGGGAAATTTATATCGGTGGATGTCGTGTAGCAATGCTTGCAGGTGAGGTTGCAGCGGCGGATCAGGTTCCAGATAACCACCGGCGCCGCCGGTTTGCGCGCCGGTTTTAAAGGCGTCGGGTCTATCAGTTCCCGCATGTATTGGCTTAGTCTAAACATAATCAGTTTCCTAGTCAGTAACGGGCCGATTACCCTTCGGCAACTGCTCCCTGCGTTGCTCTACCTCCTGCATCCTTGCAGTCGTGCGGAAACCGGTTTTTTTCAGGATTTTGGTGCTGTATAAAACATCGCAGCCCTGATTATAGCCGCCGAGCAGATCGGAAATCTGCTGAATTTGTTTGTCGACGTCTTGCTGGCTTTTGCCATGCACCATTGCAAACATGTTGTACGGCCATTCAGGGAGGTGTCTTGGGCGATGATAGCAATGGCTGACAAATTCCAGTTGCCCGACTTTTTGCCCCAGCTCGTCGATAGCTGCATCCGGTACATTCCAGACGGTCATGCCGTTAAAGCGATAGCCCAGTTTATAGTGGTTGGGTACTGCGCCGATGCGGCGAATGATGCCGCTGTTTTGCATGGCTGTCAGTCGCATCATAACATCATCTGCTGTCAGGCCAAGTTGTTCAGCAATAGTCTGATAGGGCCGGGACGTTAACGGCAAGCCGGCCTGGGTTGCCTGGATGATTTTGCGGTCGGTTTCATCTAGCATAGTCAGGCCTCCAACTTCAGGTTGACAAAATACTCTTTGTTTTTTGGCATGTTGTAGACGGTCAGCCCCGTTTGTCGCTCAATTGCGTTGATGGTTTGCTGGATTTGCTCGGGCGTTTCGGTGGCAATCACGAACCACATGTTTAGCTCATGACTGCGCGCGTAATTATGGGCGACTTCGGGGAAACTATTGATGATTTCGGCGATTGCATCGAAGCGTTCTTTCGGCGCTTTAACGGCTGCGAGGGTCAATGCGCCGCCCATTTTCTCGGCATTATACAAGGGGCCGAAGCGGGTTAAGGTGCCGTTATCCAGCAGCGCTTTTAGCCGGGCTATCAGTTCCTGTTCGGTCAGTCCCAATTGTGCTGCGGCTTGTTGATAAGGCGCATCGCAGATTGGGAAGCCGTCTTGCAGGGTGTTGATGATCTGTTTGTCTATCTCATCCATCGGCTAAAGCGGGGGAAGGGCTTCTATAAATCGCGCCGCGTTGCTTGAAACAGCGGGTGCTGAACAGGATTTCCTTGTCGAAAGCGCTTAAGCCGCAAGCGTCAACGAGCTGATCCAGTTGGCTTAAAACGGTGGCCCTGTCTTTGCCGTGGATCATACAGTACAGGTTATATGGCCATTCCGGCTGCCGGGGGCGCTGGTAACAGAGCGTCACAAACGGAAACCGGCTGATATGGCCGCCCAGTTGTTTAACAAGATTATCCGGTACGTTCCAGACAATCATCGCATTGGCGCGGTAGCCCAGTTGCCGGTGTTTGACAATGACGCCCATGCGTTTGATCAGGCCTTGTTGTTTAAGCCGGGTTAGGCGTTCGATTACTTCGGCCTCGGACATGTCGCAAAGCCGTCCTATTTCGGCATAAGGTCTGGCACAAATAGGCAGACCTAGCTGGATATGTTCAAGCAGCTGACGGTCACGAGCATCAATCATTATTCAGGTCCAGCTTAAAGCCCAAATCAATGAAAAAATCATCCAGCATCGGCAGCCGCATGGCCGGGTAGGATGTTTCCTGTTCAATCGAGTCGATCACGGCGCGCAAGCGTTCGGCATCGGAGGCGATGACCACGAACCAGAGGTTAAAGCGGTGTTCGCGTTCGTAATTATGATTGACTTCCGGATAAGCGCTGACTTTATCGGCAACAGCTTGCAGCTGCTGTTCGGGCACGGCCATCGCGACTAACGCGCTGACGCCGATCTGATTGGGCGGAATGACCGGGCCGATGCGGCTGATAAAGTTGTTATCGTTCAGCTCGGTAAATGCCGATAAAACCTCGGCTTCGGTCACGCCCAGCGCATCGGCGATGTCCTGATAAGGCGTGGCCGATAGCGGGAAATCATGCTGATAGTCGTTGAGCAGCTGTTTGTGCAAGGTCGTCAGCATGGGGTTATAAGCCGATTTTATGCGCGCGCGAGCTAAAGAAAATGCCGTTGGGTTTGTTGGCGGGCAGGCGGGTGATTTCCTGCAAGGTTTCCGTGTCGTAAACCACCAGCTGGTTATCGTCTCGCAGCGCAACCCAGACTTGTTCGCCGCGCGGGGTGAATTCCATGTGCAGCACGCCTTTTCCGGGCGACAAGGTTTTATGCAAAGACAAGTCTTTGACATCGATAACCTGCAACTGGTTATTGTCGGGGAAGGCGAAGTTGACCCAGACTTGCCGCGCATCGGGCCTTGCCATCACAAAAACCGGTTGCCCTGCGACCTCGATGGTGTCATGCAGCTCCCAGGTGTTCTTGTCGATGACCAGAACCTTGTGCTGGCCTATCGCGGGTGCAAACACGTAGTCGCCGGCTACCGCCCAGCCTTCAAGATGCGGCATTTTATAAACAGGCAGTTTTTCATCGTCTTTGCCGTAGTCGGGCAATATGTGTTTGACTCCAGCCTCGGTGTTCCATAAATCCAGCAATGCCAGTCCGGGTTCGCCAAACAAACCGGCGATATAGTAGTGTCCGTCCGGCGACATTAACGCGTCGTAAGGCTGTTTGCCGATGTTCGGGAATTTTTTAATGACCGGCGCTTTGGGGTT
Organism: Methylobacter sp.; assembly: GCA_041660285.1. Taxonomy (GTDB): domain Bacteria; phylum Pseudomonadota; class Gammaproteobacteria; order Methylococcales; family Methylomonadaceae; genus Methylobacter_A. Next base: position 3,146 of record JBAZWN010000033.1, on the reverse strand, counting down.
TTTAAAATCCGCCATCCAGATTTCACCGGCATCGAACAGGGAAAATACAAAGCGCTGTCCGGGCGCATCAACCAGCCCGACCACTTTGGAGCGCAGTCCATCGCCATAGTCGGAAGGAATATCAGCAACCAGCTCCAGTGTGTCTGCCGAAAAAACTTTAACGCCGCCCGGCGTGTAGTTGGACACGGCGATTAGTTTTCCATCCTGCGAAATCGCCCCGCCGATACTGTTGCCAGCCTGGATGATACGCTTGTCGATGGCATCCTTGAGCATATCGATTTTGGTCAAGCCGCCGTCCCGGCCGAAAACATAGGCGTAACGCTGGTCGTGGGAGAAAACGACGGATGCGTGGGACAGATCGCCCAGCTTTTCGATTTTGGCTAAGCGTTTGTGCTCGGTGGTGTTGATGATTAAGGCGTTGCCGTCTTCCCGTTCGATGACGATACCCAAATCGCCGGTGGCGCGCAGCTCTGCCATAGCGTTGAACGAAAAAATGAGAGTCAGGATGGGAAGTAGTTTTGTCATAGTGGGGAGTGTCTGGTCATGAAGGGCATGAAAGGCGCGAAGGTTTATGGTCTTCTTCGCGCCCTTTGTGGTGTCTTTAATCGGTAATGCTAAGGTTTGCGTAAAATTCCTACCAGCCAAGCCGCCTCATCCCAGCTCATAAATTGCTGCCAAGGCGGCATGGCAGTTCCTTCGCGTCCGTTAAGGATGGTTGCAATCAAAAAATCATCAGGCTTTCCGGCCAATGCTTCGGGCAACAGGGCAGGGCCGAGGCCGCCTTTTAATGTTAAGCCATGGCACGCCCCGCAATCATGGTTGAGCATGTTGCGGAGCGTGCTTTGCCTGTCGAGCGAGGGTTCGCCGGCAAAAGCTGTTGTCGTAACGAACATTAAAAACAGCAGCTTTTTCATGGCTGACTTAAGGTTTTTGTTTGGCGTAATAAGCGGCAATATTGTCGATATCGCTGTCGGTTAATGATCCGGCAATAGCATTCATGATTTCCGATTTGCGTGTCTTATCACGATATTGCTTAAGCGCTGACTCCAGGTAATCGGCATCGCGCCCTGCCAATGGAGGAAAGGGCGCATCAGCCGATGGGCTTCTAATGCCGTGGCATTGAGAGCAAACCGCCGCCGCTTTGGCTTCACCGGCATAAATGCTCGCCGCATTTGCGCTAGAGGCAGACAGGAGTCCTATCGTTAGAACGCTTGTAACAGCAGCCGTTTTCATTATTGCGCTCCTTTCATTTCGTCAGGAGAAAGGCCGCGGGTCATGTATCTGACGCGGCCGTGAGAAAATATGCCGGCCGGGCTTTCCATGGGTACGGAGGCGACTTTTTGCAAGGATACTGAGTCATAAACAACGACTTCGTCACCGCTGTAACCGGCGCTGACATATAGGAACTTGCCGTCGGCACTGTATTCAGGGAAATAAGCATGTCCGCCTACATCCAAGGTTTTAACCACTTCCAGAGTTTTTTTGTCGATCAGCTGAATGGTGCGGGCGCGGCGGTCTTTAGAGATGATGTCCACTGCAACATAAGGCGCATTGGCGTGAGCAGCCGGGGATTCTGTGCCGCCGTCAACCGGAACTTGCTTGACCACTTCCATTTTGTCCAGATCCCAGACGCTAACCACCATTTTGTCGCAGTCGCCGAAGTTGGTGCCGAAACCTAAAGTGCGGCCGTCAACTTCAACCACAGAGCCGCCGCCAACATGAGGCACGCAACCGGCTTCCAGTTTTTTGATGATTTTGCGGTCTTTTAAGTCAATCGCGGTCACGATGCTGTCATCATAAGAAGCAACCATGAGTTTGCTGCCGCCATGGGACAGGAAGGCATCATGCAAATGGCGTCCGACGTTTTCTATTTTAGTGACCGGGAAGCCTTCTTTTAAATCAACCACCCAAACTTGGCCGGCGTTTTCTAGGGCGATCGCAAAAATATCGGCAAACGGTGTGCCGATGATCATGCCGGAATCGGAAGAGACCATTTTACCGTCCGGATCAACGCCTTCCAGTTCAAAGGTTTTTAGCGGTTCCAAGGTGTCGGCATCAAGAATGACGGCGTTGTGCGGTACGTAAGAACCGGCCATGATGTATTTGCCATCGCGGGAAACGCCTAGTCCGGGGCCGTTGAACCCGGTTTTAACACTACGCACCGCTTGCATCGAATACAAATCGACTTTAAAAATTTCAGCAGTATCGGTTTTTACATAAGCCCAGCGAGGGTTGGCGGGGTTGTAGTCGATAATATGTGCGGCAGTGCCTGTAGGGATTTCACCGATTTGTTTATGTGTAACACTGTTGATAAACACTGCCTTGGAGCCTGATCCGCGGCCATATTTGCCGCGAGCCGCCACACCGATAACATCATCCATGCTGTTGATTTGATAAGTGGGCTTTGCAGGCAGCGTGCTTTCATCTTTAACATACACTTTGATCGACGCTTTGATGTCGTCAATCGTCCAGGCTGGATTAGCCTGTTTTGGCGTGGATTGCAGATGTTTAACCAAGCCGCGGATTTCGTCATCCGATAAACGGCCGTAGAACGGAGGCATCAAGGTGTCGAAACTTCCGGTCATGATCAGGCTGCGTAAAGCCGTTGGGCTGCGGCCTTTCAGACTGTCGGCGTTCAAGCCGGGAGCAATAAACCCGCCGTGATCCGAGCCGTGGCAGCTGGCGCAATTTTCCTCATACAATTTATGCATATGTTGAGGAGTGTCTGTAGCTTGCGCGGAAAATGGCAGCAGCATAGCGGCTAAGCCAAGAATAACTGATTTCTGGGATTGTCTTTTTATAGTTCTCATTAAATATAAGCTCCAAGTAATATCGAATCAATATTATCTAATTATAAGGGAAAGCTCAAGCTCGATTGTGAATATTTGTCTGCATGAAATTGTGAGCTTAAAAATAAAAATGATAAAGCATTTATTAAGAGCTGTTAATGAAGTAAAAATGGCGTTGACAGGATTGTTTAATTGGCTATAATGGGCGGCTTCTTTGGGTTTTTGCGCGAGTACGAAGCCAGGGAGGTTAAGTAAAAAAGTCGACGTAAAGTTGACAAGTTGGTTGGGGGCTGTATAATTGTCCAGCTCAACCGGGGCTTAGCTCCACGCTCTTTAAAAATCGGATCAAAATAATTT
>JBAZWN010000032.1:0-34782 GCA_041660285.1 Methylobacter sp. | reverse complement strand
GCAAAGGCCAGTCCATGGTCAAAAGCGTCGAACAGCTTAAGGCAGCGTGGGATTACGCCAAATCCAGCGGCCGCGTTGATACCGGCAAGGTGATTGTCGAAGCAAAAATAGAGTTTGATTTTGAAATCACCTTATTGACTGTCCTGGCATTGGCGGAAAACGGCGAGGTCGAGACTTGTTTTTGCGAACCTATAGGCCACCGGCAGGAAAATGGCGATTACCGGGAGAGCTGGCAGCCGCAGGCGATGAGCCCTGCAGCTATAAAATCGGCCCAGGAAATCGCGTTTAAAATTACCCATGAAATCGGCGGGCTGGGTTTGTTCGGCGTTGAGTTGTTTATTAAGGGTGATAATGTCTGGTTTAGTGAAGTAAGTCCCAGACCGCATGACACCGGCATGGTTACCATGGTCACTCAGCAACAAAATGAATTCGAATTGCATGCCAGGGCCATTTTAGGTTTGCCGGTTGACGCCAGCCTGCAAAGAACGGGAGCCAGTGCCGTCATATTAGGCGGCGTGGATGCTCAAGGCGTTGTTTATGAAGGGCTGGATAAAGCGCTCGCGGTGCCGACCAGCGAAATCAGGCTGTTCGCCAAGCCCGAGGCATTTATCAGCAGGCGCATGGGCGTTGCCTTAGCCACCGCCGAAACGGTTGAAGAAGCTAGAAACAGGGCGGTTAAAGCCGCAAACCGGGTAGTCGTTAAGCCCGCATAGTTAGGTAACTACAATGATGAGAATGACAGTTATTTTATTATTGACCTTACTCATCCCCAATAAAGTCCTGGCTGACATCTATAAATTTGTCGATGCGACCGGGCGCACTTACTATACCGATGCGCCCAAGCACAGCCTGTATAAACGCATAGTAATCAGGACAAGGCCGATAGGCTATTCGAAAGCATTGCCTTTTATGGGCACTAACAAAAAAAGATTTGCCGAGCTCATTGAGCAAGTGGCTTCCAGGCATCAGGTTGATGCCAAATTGGTGCATGCCGTTATCCAGGCGGAATCCGCTTACGATGCAAGCGCAATATCCACGGCAGGCGCCGTAGGCTTAATGCAGTTAATGCCCGATACAGCAAGACGCTATGGCGTTACCAATAGAAATGATCCCATCCAGAACGTTAACGGCGGAACACGCTATCTGAAAGATCTGCTCAGAATGTTTGGCTCAAGGTTGCACCTTGCTGTTGCGGCCTATAATGCAGGGGAAAATGCGGTGATAAGGTATAACAATTCCATCCCGCCGTATCCTGAGACACAAAATTACGTTAAAACGGTGTTGGCCTTATACAATCGATAGTAAAGGCCGGTTTTCCAAAAGTCAGCACAAAGTTCAGGTATTTTTCAGTGCTGTCATTATTCTTAAATCCTATGCTGCTTAAATAGCATGATGCTTCAATTTCAGTTTTAACCACAGTCTGTCGATACGAAAAACAGGAGTGCAAAAATGAATACACAAGAATTGATTAAAGTATGGGATCTCCCGCTTAGAATTTTCCATTGGCTGCTGGTTGCCGGGTTCTTTGTCGCTTATCTGACTGAAGATGATCTATTAACGGTTCACGTTTGGGCGGGTTATTTGGTAGCCGGATTGCTGGTTTTCAGGTTGCTCTGGGGATTTGTCGGCAATCAATACGCCCGGTTTTCCACATTTTTATGCAGTCCTGCACAATCGATTGCCTATGTTAAAGACCTTGTCGCATTAAAAACCAAGCGCTACATCGGCCATAATCCGGCGGGTGCGGCCATGATTGTGTTATTGCTGGTCAGTTGTTTAATGACCGTGATTACGGGATTTGCAGTCTACGGCGCAGACCAAGCGGCCGGGCCGTTAGCTGCCATAGGGCCAGGTCAGGAAGAGCTTTGGGAAGAAGTGCATGAGTTCTTCGCCAACTTCACGCTGTTGCTGGTTGCCGCGCATGTCCTGGGCGTAGCCGTTGAAAGCTATATACACCGTGAAAACCTGGCAAGAGCGATGGTGCATGGATACAAAAAAGCGGATGATAACGCCGACGATAAAAAATAAATCAGCCCGCCATGGCGCATTCTAAGACCATAACCGCAAGCTCAAAACCCGAAAACATCATCGCCGCTTTGAGCCTACTCGGCATCGGCGGTTATCTGGTGCTCCAGTATGCACTCGATGTCGGTCATGAAGTCTATACACTGTCCTTGAATGCGGCTTTAACCTCGGCGGCTGCCGGAATTTACCAGGGACAATACGCGTTTTCCATTCAACTGGTGCAACTGCCCCTGATTGCCATATTGGCGCTGGGCGGCATTCCGCTGGTTTACCAGCTCATGGTGAAATTGGTTCACGGCGATTTTGGCGCCGACTTGCTGGCAGGCCTGTCCATAGTGACAGCCGTTTTGCTGGACGAATATCTGGCGGGCAGTCTGGTGGTGTTGATGCTGTCCGGTGGCGCGGTACTGGAGCTTTACGCGGTGCGCAAAGCCTCTTCGGTGCTTGAGGCGTTGGCCAAGCGCATGCCGTCGGTCGCGCATAGGAAATCGGGTGATGAACTTGCCGACATTACCACGGAGCAGGTGCATATCGGCGATACCTTGTTGATACTGCCGCATGAAATCTGTCCGGTTGACGGCACGGTGCTGGAAGGCTCAAGCACTATGGATGAATCCTATCTGACCGGCGAACCGTATATGATGTCGAAAGTCAGCGGCTCTCAAGTGCTTTCCGGGGCCATCAACGGCGACTCGGCGCTGACCATTCGTGCGGACAAGCTGGTCATAGATTCCCGTTATGCCAAGATCATGGAAGTGATGAAATCGTCCGAGCAGTACCGCCCGAACATCAGGCGGCTGGGCGATCAACTGGGCGCGCTGTACACGCCGCTGGCCGTCATCATTGCGCTGACTGCCTGGGCGGTGAGCGGCGACGTGATCCGCTTCCTTGCAGTGCTGGTGATCGCCACGCCGTGCCCGCTGCTGATCGGCATCCCTGTCACCATTATCAGCTCGATTTCGCTGGCGGCGCGGCGGGAAATCATCATTAAGAACCCCGCCATTCTGGAAACCATCGGCACGTGCCGCACGGCGATTTTTGATAAAACCGGCACCCTGACTTATGGCCGTCCCTTGCTGACGGCCTTGGTTCCCGGTCAGGGGCACAATGGGCAGGATGTGTTGACCTTGATCGCCAGTCTGGAACGCTATTCCAAACATCCGCTTTCCCGTGCCATCGTTAAAGCGGCGGAAAAATCGACGTTATCCCTGTTAAGCGTGACCAATATCACCGAATTGCCGGGGGAGGGGCTTAAAGGCAATGTGGCGGGCAAGCGGATTCAGGTCACCAGCCGCAAGAAGTTTGTTGAGCAGCACTCGGATATAGTCAACGAGTTGCCGCCTGTTACCGGCGGCCTGGAATGCGTGGTGCTGATTGACGATGCGTATGCTGCGACCCTGCAGTTTCGCGATGAGGTGCGCACCGACAGTTCGTCATTCATCAATCATTTGCGACCTAACCATCTCTTTGACCGGGTTATGCTGGTATCCGGCGACAGGGAATCGGAAGTGCGGTTTCTGGCTGATCAGGTCGGCATTGAACACGTTTATTTCAGCCAAAGCCCCGAGCAGAAACTGGAACTGGTGCGCAATGAAACCCAATTGGCAAAAACCGTGTATCTGGGCGATGGCATCAATGACGCGCCGGCGCTGACTGCCGCGACTATCGGCATAGCCTTCGGCCAGAACAGCGACATTACCGGCGAATCGGCCGATGCGGTGATCATGGACAGCTCGCTGTTAAAAGTCGATGAGCTGTTTCATATCGGCGAACGGATGCGTAAAATCGCCCTGCAAAGCGCCGTGGGCGGCATGGCGCTGAGTTTGATAGGTATGGTATTCGCCGGACTGGGGTATTTGACCCCGGTAGCAGGCGCCATTACCCAGGAAATCATCGATGTGGTTGCGGTGTTAAATGCCTTGCGGGCGGCCATTCCGCCGAAAACGCTTTCGGATTTTTAATAAAAGGAAACCCAATGTTACCCCATCATCACGAAATACACAGGAGTCATCGCATCGGCTGGCTGCGCGCCGCCGTGATGGGCGCGAACGACGGCATCGTGTCCACGGCCAGTTTAATCGTGGGCATTGCCGCCTCGAATGCGGCGCATAATGAAATAGTATTGGCCGGTGTTGCAGGCCTGGTCGCCGGGGCGATGTCGATGGCGGCGGGTGAATATGTCTCGGTCAGCTCGCAGGCCGATACCGAGCAGGCCGATTTAACACGTGAGCGCAAAGAACTGGATGAAGACGGGCCGCATGAGCAAAAAGAACTGGCAGCGATCTATGTGTCGCGCGGACTCGATCCTTTGTTGGCCGAGCAGGTCGCCGAACAATTGATGAATCATGATGCGTTGGGCGCGCATGCCCGCGATGAACTGGGCATCTCGGAAACGGGCACGGCAAGACCCATTCAGGCGGCGCTGACTTCGGCGGCTACATTTGCCGTTGGCGCGGCGTTGCCCTTGTTAATAGTCATGTTTGCCCCTGTTACCAATTTAATCATCTTTGTTACGGAGGCATCCTTAATATTTCTTACGCTGCTGGGCATGCTGGCGGCTTATAGCGGCGGGGCAGGCATCATCAAAGGCGCTTTTCGCGTCACCTTCTGGGGAGCGCTGGCTATGGGGCTGACCGCAGCCGCCGGTTCCGTTTTTGGAACGGTAGCCTAAGCATCATGAACTGGCAGGTTTATATCATCCTCTGTACTGATGACTCGCTTTACACCGGCATTACCAATGATGTTGCCCGGCGCTTTAACCAGCATGGGGACAAACAAGGCGCCAAATATTTTAGGGGACGCCAGCCCAAACAGCTGGTGTATGTCGAGACCGGACATGACCGCAGTTCTGCCAGCAAACGGGAAGTGATCATCAAAAAACTGCCGCGGCTTGAGAAGATGCAGCTGCTTGCGTCTGACATTAACAAAGTAACGGATTTTCAATAGGGCTATGTATCCAAAACAAATATTCGACCAGGATTGCAGGCAGTGTAAACGGCTGGATGATTTTCTGTGTGAGGTAAAACAAAAACACCCTGACTATCATGCCCGTCCGGTTGCGCCTTTTGGCGACAGCGCCGCCAAATTGCTGATTGTGGGCTTGGCTCCGGGCATGCACGGCGCCAACGCCACAGGCCGGCCATTTACCGGCGATTATGCGGGATTGCTGCTTTACGAGGCGCTTTACGAGTTCGGCTACAGCAATCAAGTAAAGTCCGAGTCGTTGGCCGACGGCCTGGCGCTTAAAAACTGCCGCATCACCAATGCCGTCAAATGCCTGCCGCCGCAAAACAAACCGACAGGCGACGAAATCAACCAATGCAATAGCTTCCTGTCCGCCGAATTAAACACGCTGCCGGGACAGGCGATCATACTGGCTTTGGGTACGGTTGCCCATCAGTCGGTGTTAAAAGCCTACGGGATGAAGCTGGGCAGCGCCAAATTTGCCCACAATGTACAGCACGCACTGCCGGATGGCCGCACGCTGGTTGATTCTTATCACAGCAGCCGTTATAACGTGCAGACTAAAAGGCTGACTAAAGAAATGTTTGCCGATGTTTTTCGTACTATTGGGCGGTTGTTGGGTAAGGCGTGAGTCCCGAAATTTCAGAAAATAAGTTTGATGTAAAAGCGTTTTTAAAAAACCTGACCACGCGCCCTGGCATCTACAAGATGCTTGATGAACAGGGCGAGATTATTTACATCGGCAAGGCCAAGAACCTTAAAAACCGCGTTTCCAGCTATTTCAAAAAGCAGGCCGCCTCGACCAAGCAGCATGCCATGGTGTCTAAGGTTGCAGCTATTGAAGTGACTGTGACGCATACGGAAGGTGAGGCGTTATTGCTGGAATGCCAGCTAATCAAGCGCCACAAACCCCGTTACAACATTTGCTTGAGGGATGATAAATCCTATCCTTATATCTTCCTGTCCAGCGAGCATGATTTTCCCCAGATCACCTTGCATCGCGGCGCAAAAAAGAGAAAAGGCAAATATTTCGGCCCTTATCCCAGCGCCGGCGCGGTAAAGGAAAGCCTGAAGCTGCTGCAAAAAATATTTCCGGTCAGGCAGTGCGATGACTCCATCTATAACAACCGTTCGCGGCCCTGTTTGCAGTATCAGATAGAACGCTGCACCGCGCCGTGCGTGGGTTTGATCGATAAAGCCGGCTATGCCCAGGATGTTGACAGCACGTTGATGTTTCTGGAAGGCAAGGGCGGTTTGCTGATCGACCGGCTGATTGCCAAGATGGAGCGGGCCGCGGCCGGTCTTGAATACGAGCAGGCTGCAGTCTATAGAGACCAGATCGCCAAATTGCGTTCGGTGCTGGAAAAACATTTCGTTCATGGCGAACGGGGCGACGTGGATATTATCGCCTGTGCGACCAAGGCGGGCGTGGCCTGCGTTCAGGTGTTTTTTATCCGTAACGGCCAGCATCTGGGCAATAAGATATTTTTCCCGAAAATGACCGATGAGTACGAGCCGTCGGCTATCGTTCAGGCGTTTATTCCGCAATATTATCTGGACAAACAGGTGCCCCATGAGTTGATCGTCAGTCACGAGCCGGAAGAAGCCGATTTATTGATGGAAGTGCTGGCGGCGCAGGCAAAACATGCGGTGGCTATTTCCCGCAATGTCCGGGGCGAGCGGCTAAAGTGGCTGCAAATGGCCTGCACCAACGCCGAGAACTCATTGCTGAGCAAGCTGGCGGACAAACAGGGACTTTATGCCAGGTTCCTCAGTCTGCAGGAAGAACTGGGCTGCGCCGAGTTGCCAAAACGCCTGGAATGCTTTGATATTAGCCATACCCAGGGCGACCAGACGGTTGCATCCTGCGTTGTTTTCGACCGGGAAGGGCCGGTAAAGTCGGCTTATCGACGGTTTAACATAGAAGGCATCACCGGCGGCGATGATTACGCGGCCATTCACCAGGCGGTTTTCAGGCGCTTTAAACGGCTGAAACAGGGCGAGCACACCGCCCCCGATATACTGCTTATAGACGGCGGCAAAGGTCAGGTTAATGAAGCGCAAAAGGCGCTGGCGGAATTAGACATAAACAATGTTATGATAGTGGGCGTTTCCAAAGGGCCGGACAGAAAACCCGGCATGGAAAAGCTGATTCTGGTGGAGCAGGACCAGCCGATCAACATAAGCCCTGATGCCAGCGGTTTGCTGCTGATTCAGCATATCCGCGATGAAGCGCACCGGTTTGCGATCACAGGACACAGGCAGCGCAGGGGCAAGGCTAAAAAACAATCGGTGCTGGAAGCCATTCCGGGGTTGGGGCCTAAACGGCGGCAGATTTTATTAAAACAGTTTGGGGGGCTGCAAGGCATTTCACGGGCCGGGGTGGATGCACTTTGCAGTGTGGACGGCATAAGCCGTTCTGTGGCGCAACGGATTTACGAACTATTTCATCATCAAGATGACAATTGAATTTAACATACCTACAAATCTTACGCTGTTACGAATCGCGTTAATTCCTTTATTAACCGCGATTTTTTACGTGCCCTGGGAATATTCGAATCTGGTCTGCACGCTGATTTTTATGTTCGCAGGGCTTACCGACTGGCTGGACGGCTATCTTGCCAGAAGAATGCAGCAGGAAACGCCTTTCGGCGCTTTTTTGGACCCGGTTGCCGATAAGTTGATGGTGGCCATTGTATTGGTTTTGATCGTTCAGCAGCAGGCAACGCCTTACCTGGCCGTTCCCGCCGCTATCATTATCGGCAGGGAAATAACCATTGCCTCGCTCAGGGAGTGGATGGCGGAAATCGGCCAGCGGGCAAAAGTCAAGGTTTCCCAGTTAGGCAAGTGGAAAACTTCCGCGCAAATGCTGTCAATCACGCTGCTGTTATATCGTGAAGATATTGCCGGCCTGCCTGTGAATACAGCGGGCTATGTTTTGCTGTACATTGCGGCCATCTTAACGCTGTGGTCCATGGTTAATTACTTAAGCGCCGCGCTGGCAGCGATTAAGGAAAAATAATGCACAGCGTTGCCGATTTGGCCTGAAGAAAATTATGGGTGACGTAGTTCCGTTCAAACGGCCGAAAGTATCGCAAATACATAAAGGCAATACATTATGCCGTAGCGGCTTCCACAAATGGGAAATCCTGAAGGAAAAGCAGTTTGACGTGAAGCAGGGACAGCTGATTACCGTTTATCAATGTAAACGGTGTGGGAAAACAAAATCCAAGGCTCTTTAGACGTTTTCAGAAAGGAGCGGACGAAGCCCGCTCCTTCCTAAATTCAATGATCAATAAACGTCCCTGACGTAGCGTTTGTCTTTTTTCAGTTGGTTGACGTAATCGATAGCCTGCTGTTCCGACAGCTTGCCGTGTTCGGCGATCACATCATGCAAGGCTTTATCGACGTCTTTAGCCATTCGGTAAGCATCGCCGCAGACGAAGAAATAGCCGCCTTGTTCCAGCCAGGCAAACAGTTCTGCGCCGTTTTCAAGCATCTTGTCCTGCACATAAATCTTGGCTTCCTGATCTCTGGAAAAAGCCAGATCCAGGCGTGTCAGCAGGCCGCTTTCCTGCATGGCTTCCAGTTCTTCGCGGTAGATAAAATCAGTCGCGGCGTTACGGTCGCCAAAGAACAGCCAGTTTTTGCCCGGCGCTTTCCGGTATTCGCGTTCCTGCAAGAATGCGCGGAACGGCGCGATGCCGGTGCCGGGGCCGACCATGATCATGGGCAGGCTGTTGTCTTCAGGAACCCTGAAAACCTTATTGGGGGTGAAGAAACAGCGCACCTCGGTTTCATCATCAACCAGATCGGCCAGGAATGTCGAGCAGACCCCCTTGTGCTGGCGGTTATGGCTTTCGTAGCGCACGCTGGCAACCGTTAGGTGCACTGTGTCCGGGTGCATTTTGCCGCTGGAGGAAATCGAGTAGGCCCGGTGTTGCAGCGGCTTTAACAGGGCGATGAGTTCAGCGGCGGCAAATTCACAGTTTGGGAATTGCAGCAGTAAATCGAGCGTATCGCGTCCCCATAAATAATCCGCCAGCTTTTCCTTATCGCCGGATTCAATAATGCCGTTGAGTTCCTGGTCGCCGGAGCGGATGGCAATTTCTTCGACCAGTTCTTTGCTGGGCAGTTTGATTTCAAAATGCGTGCGCAATGCTTCATGCAGCGACATGTCCTCGCCATTGACCGGTTCGATCTCATCGCCTTTGCAGCCGATGGCCTTGATGATGTCGGCGACGAGTTCCGGGCAGTTGGCCGGAATTACGCATAAGGCATCGCCGGCTTCGTAGTTTAAGCCCGAGCCGGTGATGGAAATTTCGTAATGGCGCGTTTCTTTGGACGATGACGCGGCGGTAATAAGCCGGTTCGCCAGCATTTTAGCCGGGAACGGGTTTTTGCGGGTGTATTGCGGTTTTTCAGCGTGACCGGAAACGGTATCAACAATGGCAGCGGCGGATGCGCCTTCGGCCATGTGCGGAATGACTTCGCTGATCCAGCTTTCCGCAGGCTCTTCAAAACTCACGTCACAATCGGTACGCTCCAAAACGCGGGTGGCGCCCAGTTCCGCCAGTCTGTTGTCCCAGTCTATGCCCGCCTTGCAGAACATGTCGTAGGCGGTGTCGCCCAATGCCAACACGGAAAACTTGGTGTGTTCAAGTCTGGGCGCGGATTCGGCGCGCACAGCATCCCACAGTAGCTGGGCGTTATCAGGCATTTCGCCTTCACCGTAGGTGCTGGTGATGATGAGCAAATATTCCATGACTGCAAGCGCGTCGATTTCGATCTCATCCATGCTTTTTACCAACGGCTTCAGGCCGTGGGCTTTTGCGACTGCGGCGGCATCATTGGCGACGGATTCGGCGTTGCCGGTCTGGCTGCCGTAAAGTATGTTGATGAGGCGGGCATCCGCCTGGTTCACCGAGCCTGCGCTTTGGATCATGTGGGTGTGCATGCCGGCAAAAAAGCCGTTTAGCCAGGAGCGCTGCGTTTCGCTGTAGGGGGCGTCTAATGGAATATGAGGTGTTTTCATTTTAGTGGCTAACAAATCAAAGTCTGTTCCTGCATCCCCATGCAAGGATGGGGATGCGTGTGAAAGTGAGAGGCGCTTGGTTCAGGCCGGTTGCTCGTTCATCATGTCCTGAACAATGCCCAATCCAACGAGTCCGGCCAAGTATTCCTCAATGGAAGGAATGCCTGCTAACGCCTGTTTATTGATGTTGCTTTGTTCAATAATCCAGGCTGTGGAACCTATGGAATAAATGCTTTGCACATCGCGATTGATTAACGCTGTCTTGTAATCATTGAGGCGTTTGTCGGCCAACAGACAGGCAAGCTGGTCATCGCTGTAATTGCTGTAGGCTTCGCGCGTGCTTTTGACCAGCGCGTCCTGCAACTTGCGCGGGCGTTCAATAATCAGCTTGCGCGCCGCCTGCTCGATCTGGCTTTGTGAGCGCAGAACTTCCGGCAGGTATTTGAGCATTTCGCGGGCAACCTGCTGGGCTTTTTCAAGCACTGCAAAACTGTTCACTAATTTGAAGGTTAAGGCGGTATCGCCAGCGCCATAAGCCGGTATAGCCCCATTGAACAGCGGTTGCGCCTGCTGGTAGGCCTTTTTAACCTGGGCAATTTGCGCGGCGGCGTAGTCAATGGCCAATTCCTCGATCATTTCCTTGCGGTCCAGCGCTTGTTTCAGGAACTCAGCCGTCTGGGTTTTATAAAGCCATAGCGGCAGCGCAAACTTGAAGTGCTTGCGTTCGACAGTCCAGTTGGCGATCAGGTTCCTGGCCTTGCTTGAGTTGGCGCATTCCGCATGCTGTTCCAGCATGTACAGGATGAACTGCTCATGCGCGCGGGCGGTGCCGGTGTCCTCGGCCAGGCTGTGGATTTCAACGGAAGATTTGTCGTAAAGATGCTCCAAGCGGTTTTCCGGGTCATACTGATAAGCATTGCCGCCGGACATGCCGTTACAGAAGCCCTTGCCGAACCCGCCTATGTTTAAAACGGCCCCGTTAGTCATGTATTCGCAAGCGAAGTCGCCGACGCCTTCAACCACAGCCATTGCACCAGAGTTTCTGACCGCAAAGCGGTCGCCGGCCTCGCCATTGATAAAGGCTTTGCCGCCGGTGGCGCCGAACAGGGCAAAGTTGCCGATCAGCACGTTATTGCCGGGCGTTTTGATGCCGCCCCCCGGCGATTCAACGACAATGGTGCCGCCGCATGCTGACTTGCCGACACCGTCGTTACAGGTGCCAAGATGCTCCATGCGCATGCCGTCATTCAGGAATGCCGCATAGCTTTGCCCGGCAGAGCCGTGGGTGCGGATGATGATACTGTCCGGCGCCAAATAACGGCGGCCATGCTGGTTGGTGTAGATGGCTTTGGATGCCGCAACCTGTTGCTCGCTCAACTGGTAGGAAAGCATGCGCTCGATATCGATGGACGCCTGGCCGCCCACGGTTTTGTTACGGTTATTAAGCTTGAAGTCCGCGCCTTCAATGATGACTTGCTTCTGCTTGCCGTCAATAATTGCGGCTTTGACCTGTTCGATGATTCTGTTATCGACAGAAAAGTCGGCTTCCAGGTAGATGGGCTTTTCAACTTTTACCACCTCGACCTGCGCCAGCAATTTGGTCAGGTCAAGCTGGCCTACCATGGCCGGATGATCGATCAAGTGCAATAAGTCGGTTTTGCCGCGAATTTCCGACAGGCTTTGATAACCCAGTACCGCCAATATTTCCCTGACTTCGTGCCCCAGGTTCATGAAATATTGCGCCAATACGCGCGGGTCGCCTTTGAATTCCTCGTGCGCAGTGGTCAGGCCGGCAGGGCATTTGACGTTGCAGTTTTTCGCCATCACGCAGCGCAGCATCATTAACGCGGTGGTGCCGAATTCAAACGAGTCGGCGCCCAAAATGGCGGATTTCACGACATCCAGTCCGCTTTGATGCGCGCCGCTGCAACGCAGTATGACTTTGTCGCGCAGGCCGTTCAGAGCCAACGCCTGGTGCACTTCGGCAATGCCGATTTCAGGCGAGCGTCCACTGTTTTTCAAGCTGGTCACGGCCGCAGCGCCAGTGCCGCCAGTGTTTCCGGCAACGTTGATGACGTCGGCGCCGGCCTTGGCAACGCCCACGGCAATCGTGCCTATGCCTTCCGATGAAACCAGTTTCACGCCGACTTTGATGCGCGCAGCTTTGGCGTCATGGATTAGCTGTCCTAAATCTTCGATTGAGTAAGTATCGTGATGCGGCGGAGGGCTGACCAGCTCGACTCTGGGCGTGCCGCCACGCAACGCGGCGATTTCCACAGAGACTTTGGCCGCAGGCAGCTGGCCGCCTTCGCCGGGCTTAGCGCCTTGGGCTATTTTGATCTCAATTTCCTGAATATTGGGGTCAGCCAGATAGCCCGCCCAGACGCCGAAACGTCCTGAGGCAAATTGCTTGATTTTGCTCGAGCGCAGCGTATTGAAACGGCTGGAATGCTCGCCGCCTTCGCCCGAGTTGCTTAAGGCGCCGACGATGTTGGTGCCTTGGGCCACCGCTTCATGCGCTTCGGCCAGCAACGCGCCATGACTCATCGCGCCGGAAGCCAGTGTCGCGGCAATCTGATGCGCCGGTTGTACGTCGCTCAAGGCAATCGGATTGCGGGCTGCTTGTATGGAAGACAAATAATTCGCCAGCAGGCTGCCGGTGTCGGTAAGTTTTATAGCAATCGAGTTTCCTGTGACGGTAATGCTGAATCCGGTATCGGAAAAACGTTTCTTAAAATGCTCGGCCAGCTGCTCCAAACGCTGGGCGGATGCGTTCTCTGAAAAGCTGATGCTGAAAGCGTCGTTGCCGGTTTTTGTGGCGTTCAAGCCGCGGATCAGATAGTTAATATTGCCGCGCAGGTTTTGTTTGCCCAGGATGCGGTCAAAATCCGCCGTTGTTACGGCAGCAGTGATATCGGCCGGAAAATCCATGATGTCGCGCAATGCGGCGGGCCGGGCGTCGCGTTCTAGGTACAGGTTTTTGGCAAAACTGCGGTAGGCCGGGGTAATGCCGAAAGCATCGATTTGCTCCGGGGTGCGTTTTTCGTAACCAAAATCAACATAGGCCGTATCCGAAGCCTCAGGCGACTTGTCGTCTTGAGGGATATATAAGATATCCTCATCCGTCATGTTGATATATTCCCTGACGGCAGTATTGCCGTAGGAATGTCCTGCGCCATACTGGCGTTCCTTGAACAAGCCCAGGAACGGGATGTCTTTTTCCTCGCGCACGGCCAGGGCTTTTTGATGCCATTCGGTCGCGCTGGCAGCGATATCGGCGTAGCGCACGCCGCCTACCGAGGCGTGGATGTTCGGGAAGTAAGGGCTTAACTTAGGCTCATCGGTATCCAGGTAGTTGGACTCGAAGAATTCGCCGCCGATATAGCTTTCCGCGGTGCACAGGCCAAACTTGCCCATGGTTTTCATGAGTGATTTTTCAGCGCCTTTTTGGTAGTTGTCGAGAATCTTTTGCTGATACTCGGCAGAATAATGGCTGGTGACGCGGTTATGCACGCTGATAGGGCAGATGGCCGAAGCGCCGAAGCCTAAAATCGTAGCGATATCATGCGGGCTTGCCGCCTGTCCGGTTTCTGCAATCAACGATGAGTTAAAGCGCAGCCCTTGTTTAACCAGGTGCTGGTTAGCCGCCGCAATCATTAACAGGGCGGGAATCGCCGCCTTGTCTTTGCTAATGCTAATGTCGCTTAAAATGATAATGCCGGTGTTTTTCCTGGCGGCCTCTTCGACTTTTTCGCAGGCAGCCAGCAAGGCTGCATCCAGGGCCGCTTCGTTTTGTTTGGTATCGTTAAAATCAGGGGTGTACAGCATGTCCAGAGTGATGGTGCTGACCGCTGATTGCCTGCGGATTTGTTCCAGTTGCGTGCGCTGTAGGATCGGCGTGTCGATGACCAGCTGTTTGCTGTATTCATCGGAAAAAGTAGGCTTTGCGCCTAAGGCAACGCGCAAAGTCATGCCGTCGCTTTCCCGGATTGAATCCAGCGGCGGGTTGGTAACCTGGGCAAAACGCTGGCTGAAATAACGCGACATGCCGCCTTCAGCGCTAGACAAGGCATTAGGCGTCAAGCCGTAACCCATGGCCGATATTTTTTCCATGCCTGTGGTCAGCATGGGGTCAAGCAGAAACTTGAAGCTTTCTTGGTTAAGCGAATAGGCGGTGTGTTGCTGGTCTATATTAAACGGGTGCTCGTTATTCAGTTCAGACAGCTGCACCTTTGGCAATTCGGAAAGATGAATGCAGCGCTGGTTTAGCAAGGCCTGATAGTCTTTTTCTTGCGCAAGCCGTTCCATGACCTGATGGCTGTCGTATGCCTCGCCTGTGCGGTGGTCAAAATAAAGCATGCCGCCCGCTTCGATACGGCCGCGCCTTAAAACGTCTTTGGCAGGGAAGTCAATCTGTCCTGCTTCCGACATGACAGCCAGATAGTCCGCAGTTTCAACTGAGCGCAAAGGACGTAGGCCTAGGCGGTCTAAACGCGCGCCGACGCGGATGCCGTCGCTGAAAATCAATGCGGCAGGACCGTCGTTTTTTTCTTCGTACAGGCTGAAATACTCCAGCATGGCACGGACGGAAGGTGACAACGTGGTGTCATTTTCCCAGGCGGGCGGCATCATGGCCAAAACGGCAGTGACGATATCGAGTTCGTCTTCGTTGATGCGGCGTGTCAGGGTTTGATCCAGACGGCCTGAATCCGACTGTCCGCATGGGAAAACGATGTGCTTGTTATGCTGCCTGGCGATAGCGTTTTCGCTTAAACGGTTTTTCTTGTCGGTGTTTAATTCGCCATTGTGCGCCATGTAGCGGAAGGGCTGGGCCATCATGGTCGCCGGCGCGGTGTTGGTTGAAAACCGTGTGTGGAAAAACAGCGTGTTGATTTCGTGGTCTTTGTCGTACAGGTCTACAAAATAAGGAATCACTTCAAACGAGTTTAAGCGGCCTTTGTACACCTGGGTGCGCGAACTCATGGATAACGGGTAAAAACCATTCAATTCGGCGCGGGTAAATGCTTCAACTTCAAGGGCCAGCAAGGTGGCTTGAATATACTTTTCGAAAGCATCGTGCGAGGCGTCTTTTAAGCTGTCCGGGCGGCCAAAAATGACCTGTTTTATGGGCTGTTGGGCTTTTGCCGCAGCGGCATTAATGACGTCTTTGTCTACAGGGACGTTGCGCCACAGGATGATCGGCAGGTTGGCGGCCTTAAAATGGCGCTCAACCAGCTCATTGGCAGCCGAATCGTAATGGTCGTGATCTTCGGGGAAAAAGAAGTTGGCGACGCCGAATTGACCGAGTTCCAGGGTGCTGATGTTGGTGATCTTGCGGAAGAACTTGAGTGATAAATCAATGTTAACGCCGGCTCCATCGCCAATGCCCTCTGCGCTCATGCCGCCCCGATGGGGGATGGTGCATAATGCTTCATGGGATTTGACCAATAGATCGTGAGTTTGTTTGCTCTGTTTGTGGGTAATAAAACCCACGCCGCAGCTATCCTGCGAGTGTTCAGCGTTATAAAGCATTGGTTCTTCGTTACCTAATCGGGAATTATTAATCATTTACCCAGCCCGTTCTAATCATGCCGTTTATAGTTCGTTTTTTGTTTCAATGCGTGATAGAGTCAATCTATTGATTCAGACAAATGCATTGATGTCGAAACGAAATCTTTTTCAGATAAATTTCATTTGGTGAAACCTGCTAATGGTACCACGATGAGAGTTATCTGTCATTTATGTGCGGATGTTTTGTTTGATGGGATTAGTGAAATTTAAGTTGTTTTATTAGTTGGCTGATATGAAAGAAAATTTTGATGTTGTAATTGTAGGCGGTGGCATGGTTGGTGCCGCTGTTGCCTGTAGTCTTGGGGGGAGTTCACTGAAAGTGGCGGTGATTGAAAGTTCGCCGCCACAAGTATTTTCTCCCGATCAACCGCATGATTTAAGGGTTTCTGCACTCAGTATCGCGTCAAAAAACATACTTGAAACAGTTGGAGCCTGGGGCGGCGTCGTCAATCGCAGGCTTTGCCCGTTTCGCCGCATGCGCGTTTGGGAAACAGCCGGTGATACCGAGTTTTGCAGTGATGATATCAATTATCCGGAACTGGGCTATATCGTTGAAAACAGAGTGACTCAACTGGCGTTGCTGGAGCGTTTGCAGGATTTTGAAAATATCGAGCTGATCTGTCCCGCCACCATTAATAAGATCAACTACTCGGCAGAAAAGCAAAGCGAGCATTCAGAAGTGGAGTTGGGTAATGGCCGGATTTTGGCTGCAAAGGTTTTGGTCGCTGCAGATGGCGGCCAGTCGAGGGTCAGACAGACGGTTGGTTTGGGTGTAACCAGCTGGGATTATAAGCAGCATGCGCTGGTCATTTATATTGAAACAGATTATGGGCAGCAGGACATCACCTGGCAGCGCTTTGTTCCGAGCGGGCCGCAGGCATTTTTGCCGCTAACCGGGCATTATGGTTCCATAGTCTGGTACAACTCGCCGGATGAAGTTAATCGATTAAAAGCATTGTCCAATGCGGATTTGATGCATGAGTTGGTGGCAGCTTTTCCTGATTGTCTGGGCAAGGTTAATGCCATATTGGGTACGGCGAGTTTTCCTCTGAAGCGTCAGCATGCACAGGAATATGTTAAGCCAGGCGTTGTCCTGGTTGGCGATGCGGCGCACATGATCAATCCGCTGGCCGGGCAGGGAGTCAATATTGGCCTGCTGGATGCGGCGGCATTGGGCGAGGTATTGGTGGAGGCGCATAAGCAGGGCCTTGAGTTAGGCGATTTATCCGTTTTAAAGCGTTATGAAAAATTGCGGCGCAACGAAAATCTAAAAATGATGACGGTAATGGATGTTTTTTATCGTGTATTCAGTAATCAGGTCTTGCCGGTTAAGTTTCTACGCAACTTGGGGCTGGGGTTGGCTGAACGGATTTCGCCCGCTAAAAATAAAGTGATGCGCAGTGCAATGGGTCTGGAAGGCAATTTGCCCAAGCTTGCCAGAGGTGAGCCGATTATTTAATCGAGTGTATGGCTGGCATATGTAATGTATTGTTTTTTAGGCGTTAATCTGTTTTAATTGAAAAATTTACGGATTTTTACTACTAAATAGTTAATGGTGCTTGTGGACTTTAAAGCTTTGATAGCCATTAAAAATAATAAAATTTTGATGTGAGGGTTGTGAGTGTAGTGGCTATGGAGAGAAGGCTTTACTATAGAGTTCCATTGCAAGCTTCGGCTGTTGTTACAAATAAAGACGGCATAAGTATTGAAGTGCTTGCGATAGACATATCGAATGACGGACTGGGTATCCAGTGTGATATTAACCAACGGAATTTGATAACCCCAGGTGGAAGTTTTGTGCGTGATGGCAGGCCGGTAGAAGTGGTTGTTCATCTGGATTTGCTTGGCGAGAGTGGGGAGGTGTCAAAAATAGTGGTGCGATGCCAAGTTAAGTTTTCGCGACGCATCTCCAGTGATGAATGCAAAATTGGTGTGCGTTATATTGAGTTTGAAGGTGACGGCTATAACCGGATCGTTCAATTTGTTGAGAAATCGTTGGCATCCATTCCATTGGCAGATAGGGTGCTATCTATTTAGAATAGATATTGATGGGTTTTTATCCAGCGGTATCATCCAGTATTTTTAGAATTTCCTCGCGTATTTGTTCTTGTTTTACAGCATCGGTAATCGGCTTTTGCAGATGGTCGGTTATGTAAAACATGTCTTCAGCCCGGCTGCCTATAGTGGTTATTTTTGCGCTGTGCAGATGAATGTTCTGCTGTATGAATGCGCGACCTATTTCCGATAAAAGGCCTGCATGGTCAGTGGTGATCAGTTCAATGATGGTGTGTCGGTTTAAAGGGTCGGCATGAAACTGAATGCTGGTAGGAATGGGGAAGTGTTTGGCCTGTCTTGACTGGCGATGAATGTTTTTATGTTCCTTTACTTCGCGGTGCAGCAGGTTGTTGCGAAGAGCATTGCAAATATGAACTTCCCTAAACAGTTCGTTGATGGGGTCTCCCGATTGTTCAAGCACCAGGAAGCTATTGAGCACATAGTCATCCATTGTGGTCATGATTCTGGCGTCAAGAATGGTAAGCCCCAACTGATCAAGCGTGGCGGTGCTCAGTGAAAAAATAGCTTCTTCGTTTTTTGTGTAGACAAAGACTTCTGCGCTGCCTCGCTGGGTTTGTGGGCGCAACAGAACCAGGGGCAGGTCTTTTTCGCTGGATGAGGCAATGGCAATAGTGTGCCAGGCTATTTCATCGGCCGAATATCGTAAGAAATAATCGTCACCAGCATGCTGCCACGATTTCAAAATAACCGGTTCGGATATGCCGAGTTTGAGCAGTTCGTCTTTGGCTTCTTTTTTGTTTTCGAGCAACCGGTCTGCCAGCGCAACGGGATTTTCCAGTCCCCGGTGCAAGGCGCTATAGGTTACCGAATAAAGCTCCTTAAGCAAGGCGTCTTTCCATGCGTTCCAGAGTTCAGGGTTGGTGGCGCGAATATCGGCTACGGTCAGCAGGTACAAATAATTCAGGTATTCGATACTGCCTACGGTTTGGGCGAATTGATGAATGACATCCGGGTCGCCAATGTCTTTTCGCTGTGCCGTCATCGACATGACCAGATGATTGCGAACCAGCCAGCCGATCAGATTGGTGTCATGAGGGGAAAGATCGTGCTGGAGGCAGAATTCCCTGACGATCTCTTCGCCGATGGCTGAATGGTCGCCGCTCCTGCCTTTGGCAATGTCGTGAAACAGGCCGGCAAGATACAGCAGTTCCGGTTTTGCAATCAGCAGAAAAATATCATTGCAGAAAGGGAGTTCATCAGAATGCTTTTCTAATGCAAAGCGGCGTAAATTACGGATGACAAAAAGAGTGTGTTCATCCACCGTATAAATATGAAATAAATCATACTGCATACGGGCGACGATATTGGCAAAACTGGGGATATAGGCGGCTAAAACTCCATAACGGTTCATGCGCCTTAGCTGGTCGGTAATGCCCCGCGGTTGGCGGAAGGCTTCGATAAACAGGCGGTTGGCGGCTTTGTTCTTGCGAAACGCATCGTCAATTAAATGCAGGTTTTTACGGATCAGGCGGATGGTGGTGGCTCTAACGCCCTTGATCGATGAATTCTGTTCCAGGACTAAAAAAAGCTCCAGTAAGGCAATCGGATGCCGTTCAAAAACGGCGTCGTCTATGACTTCAAGATAACCGTTGATGGCAGCGAATTTATCGTTAAGCGGGATTGACTTGTAATCGGTTTCTTTGGAAAGGAAACGTTCATTAAATAATTGCAGCAGCATTTCATTGAGGCGCTCAAGTCCGAGTACCGTTTTGAAATAAAACTGCATAAACTGTTCGACATCCTGGTTGTGTTCCTGATGCTTGGTGCTGAAGCCGAACTGCTGGGCGAGGTCGCGCTGATAATCAAAAATCAGCCGGTCTTCGCATCGGTTGGTCAGAAGGTGTAACGCATAACGGATGCGCCAAAGCACCTCAAGAGCTGCAACCAGTTCCTGATACTCAGATTCCGGCAGGAAGCCGTATTTAATCAGCTCCTTGAGTGTCGATGAGTTGTAATGGCGTTTAAATACCCAGGCAATGACCTGTCTGTCGCGCAAGCCGCCTGGCCCTTCCTTGACGTTGGGTTCAAGGTTATAGGCGGTATCGTGAAACTTGGCGTAACGCTGTCGCTGTTCTTCCATTTTGGCGGCAAAGAACTGATCCGATGGCCAGATTTTGTCGGGTGCGATTTGCTGGTTGAGCGTTTTATGCAGTGCGGTGTTGCCGGTAATCAGCCGGTTTTCCATAAGGCTGGTGATGATTGTCTGGTCGCTGGCTGCAACTTCAACGCATTGCTTGATGGTGCGTACGCTTTGCCCCGGTTTTAAGCCGATATCCCAGAGAAAGGTGAAAAAGTGCGCCAATGCGTCCTGATAAAGGGAAGTGTCCTCAGAATCCAGCAGAACGACAATATCGATATCGGAGTAGGGGAACAGCTCTCTTCTGCCGTAACCGCCAACGGCGATCAGACTGAGCTGTCTGGCGTGCCCGCCGAGAAAATGTTGCCAGCAGCAGCTTAAAATATCATCAATGAAATCGGACTTTTCTTTAAGCAGTTTGGAGACTGATTTATGAGGATCGAACTTATGCCGAAGTTCAATGTCTTTTTGTTTCAGCAGTTGTTTAAATTGCTGCAGGTTGTCTTGTTTGTGTTTGGCAAAAAGTGCGGCGTTAATAGATTTGTTCAACTCGGTCACATTTCTTCTTGGCGTAAAGTCAGAATTTCATAGCTGTCACTGGTTACGAGAATGGTGTGTTCCCATTGGGCGGACAGGCTCCTGTCCTTGGTGACGGCGGTCCAGCCATCGGCCAGCACTTTAATGTGCCGTTTGCCGAGATTGATCATGGGCTCAATGGTTAATATCATTCCCGCATCAAGGGTTTCCCCTTCACCGGCTTTACCGTAATGCAGCACCTGTGGTTCTTCGTGAAATTTTTTGCCGATACCGTGTCCGCAAAATTCCCTGACAACCGAGTAGCGGTTGGCTTCGGCGTGTTTTTGTATGGCGTGGCCGATATCGCCTAATTTGGCGCCTGGCTTGACTTGCTCGATGCCAAGAAACATGCATTCCTGGGTCACCTTGATCAGGCGTTTTGCGTGCTGACTGACTTCGCCGACGCAGAACATTTTGCTGGTGTCGCCGTGGTAGCCGTCTTTAAGAACGGTAATGTCAACATTGACGATATCGCCGGATTTTAGTTTTTTTTCGCCGGGAATGCCGTGGCAGACCTGTTGGTTAATCGATGTGCAGATTGATTTTGGAAAGCCATGGTAATTGAGCGGCGCGGGTATGGCTTTTTGCACGTCAACAATGTAGTCGTGGCAGATTTTATCAAGTTCATCGGTGGTAACGCCCGGGACAACGTAAGGTGCAATCATTTCTAAAACTTCGGCGGCGAGTTTTCCGGCGACGCGCATTTTTTCGATTTCACTTGCGGATTTGATGATTATGCTCATAAATGTTGGGGGCTTTTGCTTGGTGCTTAAAATTGAAGACGTTGTTTATGCCTGATAATATCAAACATATTGTGAGGATTGGTGACTGATTTTGAAAGAGCAGCATATCCTACAGAATAAGGCAATTTTAACAGAGATTTGGTTGTTGTAGTAAGGTAATTATGGTATAAAGGGAAGTTCATTTTTGAACTAAATACTCACGCTTATCGTCACGATTGGAAGGGTGCTGGTTGCAACTCTAAATTTTAAGTAATAGTTGCAGCTGGTTTCCAATCGGGGTAGGTGGAGGCGTAACCCAACTCGGAACAAAAGTTCCGAACTTTATTATCTTAGGAGAACACATGGCAGCAGTATCTATGCGACAAATGCTTGAAGCGGGTGTCCATTTTGGACATCAAACTCGTTATTGGAACCCGAAAATGGCTACATACCTGTTCGGTGCACGTAACAAAATCCACATCATTGATTTGGAAAAAACGCTTCCAATGTTTAATGACGCTATGAATTATCTGGGTCAGATGACAGCAAACAAAGGCACTGTCCTGTTTGTCGGCACTAAAAAAGCAGCGCGTAAAGTAGTTGCAGAAGAAGCAAAACGTTGCGGTATGCCGTACGTTAATCATCGCTGGTTAGGCGGTATGCTGACAAATTTCAAAACCATCAAGAAATCAATCAATCGCCTGAAAGAATTGGAAGCGATGAAAGCTGACGGCACTCTTTATCAACGTTTCGCCAAGAAGGAAGCGTTAGGTATGGAGCGTGAGCTTGAAAAGCTGGAGCGCAGTCTGGGTGGAATTAAAGACATGAAAGGCGTTCCTGATGTGATTTTTGTGCTGGATGTCGGCTACGAAAAGAACGCGATCAGTGAAGCTAAAAAATTAGGCATTCCGGTTGTTGGCGTTGTCGATTCAAACAATTCACCGGAAAGAATTGATTACATTATTCCAGGCAATGACGATTCAATTCGTGCAGTTAAACTGTACTGTGAAAGCGTTTCCGCGGCGGTAATGGAAGCCAAATCAGCAACTTTAGGATTATCGGCAAAAGCTGATGATTTTGTTGAAGAAGCGGCAGCGGAATAAGGTATTTGCTTATTGCTTACAGGTTTCCTGTGGCAATGAGAATATAGATTAGGTTAAGAACGCCTCCTTACGGGGGCGTTTTTATAGTGACGAACAATGAGAGAAAAGAATGAGTAATACTATTAGTGCGGCAATGGTTAAGGAACTGCGTGAAAGAACAGGTTCCGGCATGATGGAATGCAAAAAAGCGTTAGTTGAATCCAATGGCGACATGGAATTGGCTATCGAAAATATGCGTAAATCCGGTTTGGCTAAGGCTGATAAAAAATCAGATCGTATTGCTGCTGAAGGGATTATCGGCGTAAAAGTCAGTGATGACGGAAAAGCCGTGGCAATCGTTGATGTCAACTGTGAAACCGATTTCGTCGCTAAAGCCGATGATTTCGTAAGTTTTGTTAATAACGTAACGCTTGCGTTGCTGAATTCTGACATTGCGACAGAAGAGCAATTACTGGCAACAAAATTGCCTGACGGCAGCACTGTGGATGAAGTTCGTCGCGGCTTGATTGCAAAACTGGGTGAAAACATCACGGTCAGACGCTTTGAAAAATACAAGACGGCTGAAGGCGGTACCGCCTGTTATTTACATGGCAGCAAAATCGGCGTGATCGTTGAACTAGCCAAAGCGGATAACGAATTGGGTAAAGACATCGCCATGCATATCGCAGCGAGCAAGCCTGTTTGTATTTCTGAAGATCAAGTGTCTGCAGAGCTGATCGAAAAAGAGAAGGAAATTTTCTCGGCACAGGCTGCAGAAAGCGGAAAACCGGCAGATATTATTGAGAAAATGGTCGCCGGCCGTATCAGCAAGTTCTTTGCGGAAATCACCTTGTTGGGTCAGCCCTTCATTAAAGACGATAAAATGACTGTCGGTAAGCTGGTTGCCTCAAAAGGCAATAAAGTCATTCGTTTTGCCCGCTTGGAAGTAGGCGAAGGGATTGAGAAGAAGGAAGAAAACTTTGCCGAAGAGGTTATGGCACAAGTTAGAGGTAATTAAAATCATTCCCCGGCTAAATGCCGGGGATGTATTGCGCTAAAATACGGACTCCCGATAATAATATGACAAACACAATTTGCCAGAGAATTTTGCTTAAGTTGAGCGGTGAAGCTTTAATGAGCGAGACAGGCGGTAGTATTGATGCGGATATTGTTAAACGTCTTGCCATCGAAATTAAAGAGTTATGCGATGTCGGCATTCAGGTCGGCTTGGTTATCGGCGGCGGTAATATATTACGCGGAGCTGAAAAAGCTTCGGAAGGGTTGGACAGGGTCACCAGCGATCAGATGGGCATGCTGGCTACTGTAATAAATGCTTTGGCCATGCAGGATGCGTTGGAACACTTAGGGCAGCAGGTCAGGGTAATGTCTGCGCTAAAAATCAATCAGGTCTGCGAAGATTATATTCGTCGCCGGGCCGTCAGACATTTGGAAAAAGGCCGGGTTGTGATTTTCGCAGCGGGAACCGGAAACCCTTTTTTCACCACCGATTCGGCCGCCTCACTCAGAGCCATTGAAATCAACGCCCAGTTGATGATCAAGGCAACCAAAGTAAAAGGCGTTTATTCAGCCGATCCTGAAAAAGTCAAAGACGCCAAGTTCTATCCGCGGTTAACTTATGATGAAGCGCTCGACCAGCGTCTTAACGTAATGGATACGACTGCGCTGGTGTTATGCAGGGATAATGATGTGCCGATGCGCGTGATGAACATTTTTGAGAAAGGCGCGGTAATGAGGCTTATGATGGGCGAAGAGATAGGATCTCTCATTCAACGAGGAACAGATAATGATTAGTGATATTCAACAGAGTGCGGCAACCCGCATGGGTAAAAGTATTGAAGCTTTGAAGCATGAATTCTCGAAGATAAGGACAGGCAGAGCCCACCCCAGTTTATTGGATCAAATTACGGTTTCATACTATGGTACGGAATCGTCGTTATCCCAGGTTGCCAATATCGCCGTTGAAGACGCGCGGACGTTAACGATTACGCCATGGGAAAAAGGCATGGTGCAGGCGATTGAAAAAGCGATCCTGAAATCGGATCTCGGTTTGAATCCGGCTGTAAATGGCATGGTGATTCGCATCCCATTGCCGCCACTGACTGAAGAGCGCCGCCGCGCCCTGGTTAAAGTTGTAAAACATGAGGCGGAGAATGGCCGTGTTGCAGTCAGAAATATCCGCCGCGATGCAAATTCTGAAATAAAAGAAGAGTTAAAAGAAAAAAAGATTTCTGAAGATGAGGCACGCGCTGCTGAGGAAAAAATTCAAAAATTGACAGACCAGTATGTAAAGGACATTGAGAAGTTGCTGGAAGAAAAAGAGGCGGATTTGCTGTCAATTTGATTGAGAACTGAAATGCCTACTGATAAGTGCAACAGTGTAGTACTAGGCGGTGATCCGCGTCATATCGCTATTATCATGGATGGCAATGGACGTTGGGCGCAGAAAAGATTTATGCCACGGGCAATTGGTCATCAGGCCGGGGTTAAAGCGGTCAGAAAAATTGTCGAGTATTGCGCCAAGCAAAAGATTGAGGTCTTAACCTTATTTGCCTTTAGCAGTGAAAACTGGCGTCGGCCGGAAGAAGAAGTTTCATTGTTGATGGGGCTGTTTATGGCAACCTTGCAACGGGAAATCGATAAGCTTGATCGCAATAACATCCGCTTGCGGTTTATTGGTGACAGAACGGCATTTTCCGATAAATTGCAGGCCAAAATGGCTGAGGGGGAGGCGCAAACGAAAGATAATGATGCCTTGACCCTTGTTATTGCGGCAAATTATGGCGGTCGCTGGGATTTGTGCCAGGCATTCAGGACAGTGACGGAAAAAATAGCTGCCGGAGAGCTGGAAAACCAGGCGATCAGCGAACAATTGATCAATCAGTACCTGTCAACTGCTGATCTACCTGAGCCGGACCTGTTTATCAGGACAGGCGGCGAACAACGTGTAAGTAATTTCTTGTTATGGCAACTCGCCTATACAGAGCTGTATTTTACAGCAACGCTCTGGCCGGATTTCGACCAGAATTCACTTGAAGATGCTATTAAGAGCTTTAAAAGCCGGCAAAGGCGCTTTGGCCATACCGGCGAGCAAGTGCTTAATAAATCTATCACTCTATAACTTTTAACTCTAATAATTTATAAAAAATGTTATTACAGCGAATTATAACTGCGTTAATCCTGGTTCCTCTGATTGTGTTAGCGGTTTTCAAACTGCCGTCGGAGTATTTTTCATTGGTCGTGGGACTGATCACTCTTGTTGCTGCATGGGAATGGGGCAACCTTGCAGGCATTAATTCGCTATTCAAACGCGGATTATTCTTGCTTGCATTGATCCTGCCTATGGCATTTATTCATTTTTGGACGCAAATTCTGGAACTGACAGCTCAAGTATTGGATTGGCCCGATATCAGGACTTATTCCGGCGCTCTGGAATGGCTGGTTATAGCGCCAGTGCTGTTCTGGGTATTGACCATGATATTAATCAGAAATTCGCCTGCAGGCGTTTTAAATCTGAAACTAAAAACATACTACAAGGGATTGATCGGTTGGTTTGTCTTGTTTGCTTTCTGGATGTTTTTATCCAGGTTAAGAGCTTTTTATGGCTCGGAAATGGTTATGTATTTTCTGCTGCTGATTTGGGCGGCGGATATTGCGGCTTATTTTGTGGGTCAGAAATATGGAAAAACCAAGCTGGCGCCTGAAATAAGCCCGGGGAAAACAGTTGCCGGACTGTATGGCGCGCTAATAGCTGGCCTTATCTGCCCGGTCATTTTAAGCCTGGGTTATGGCTTTGAATTCATGATCGCATCGGATTTTATTTTGCTGTCCGTGCTGACGGTGTTGATTTCCATTTATGGCGATTTATTTCTTAGTGTGGCCAAACGCCAGCGAGGCGTAAAAGACAGCGGTTCAATACTGCCAGGTCATGGCGGTATTCTGGATAGAATCGACAGCTTGATTGCTGCGGCGCCATTTTTTTACGCCGGCATCTACTTTATTTATAGGCTTGTTTCATGAAGGGCATTTGCATACTCGGAGCGACAGGCTCGATTGGCGTCAGCACCTTGGACGTCGTGGCAAGACATGCGGATCTTTATAAGGTTGTCGCACTAACAGCCAATAACAATATAGACGCGCTGTATGAGCAATGCCTGGCGCATCATCCTGAAGTTGTTGTCGTGGTGGATGAGGGCAAGGCTCAGGCTTTTAAGGAAAAGCTCAAGAACTCGACAGTCGCGGACATCAAGGTGCTGTCCGGTGCAAAAGCGCTTGAGCAGGTCGCGACACTGGATAACGTCGATTCCGTTATGGCGGCTATTGTAGGAGCGGCGGGTTTGCTGCCGAGCCTTGCGGCGGCCAAGGCGGGCAAAATAGTATTGCTGGCTAACAAAGAGGCCTTGGTCATGTCAGGCTCTATTTTCATGCAGGCGGTTGCCGAGTCGGGAGCGCAGTTGTTGCCTATCGACAGCGAACATAATGCGATATTCCAGTGCATGCCCGCCGGCTATAAAACCGGCATGCAGGCGAAAGAAGCCAGACGTATTTTGCTGACAGCTTCGGGCGGCCCTTTCCGGGAAATGCCGGTCGATCAGCTGGTTAATGTGACACCCGCCCAGGCGGTAGCCCACCCCAACTGGGATATGGGCAGAAAAATCTCCGTGGATTCTGCAACCATGATGAATAAAGGCCTGGAAATGATCGAAGCCTGCCTGTTGTTCGACATGAAGCCGGAACAAATACAGGTGGTCATACATCCGCAAAGCGTTATCCATTCGATGGTGGATTATGTGGACGGAACGGTTCTGGCGCAAATGGGTAACCCCGATATGCGTGTCCCCATCGCGCATTCAATGGCTTGGCCGGAACGGTTTGATTCAGGCGTTGAGCCACTGAATATTTTTGAGGTAGGGCGTATGGATTTTCAGGAACCTAATCTGGAAAGATTTCCCTGTTTGCGCCTAGCTTACGAGGCCATTAACGCGGGCGGCATCATGCCGACCGTTTTAAATGCAGCAAATGAAATAGCGGTAGAGGCGTTTTTAGATGAACGGGTGCGTTTTACCGATATTCCGGTCATTATTGAGCGTTGCATGAAAAAATTCGAGGTCAAGGCTGCCGACACGCTGGAAATTATTTTAGACATGGATCAACAGGCCAGAATAGCGGCTAAGCAAGTCATTGAAGAATTGGATCGTTAGTGGATTTCATGCATACCCTGTTTTATTTCATAGTTGTCATCGGTATTCTGGTTTCATTTCATGAATTCGGGCATTTTTGGGTCGCTCGTAAAGCAGGGGTAAAAGTACTCCGGTTTTCTATAGGTTTTGGCAAGGTTTTATGGTCTTATCAGAAAAACCCTGATGCGACAGAGTATGTGTTATCGGCGATTCCGCTGGGCGGTTATGTCAAGATGGTCGATGAGCGGGAAGAGGCGGTTAAAGAGGAAGACCTGCCTTTTGCCTTTAACCGGCAGTCTTTATTGGCCAGAACGGCAATCGTTGCTGCAGGCCCCGTGTTCAATCTGGTCCTCGCCGTTGCCTTGTTCTGGGGCGTGCTGGTTATCGGCGAGACCGGCATAAAACCGATACTCGGCGCGGTGGAGCAGGGCACATTAGCCGCACAGGCAGGCTTTGCCGAGGGCGATGAAATCCTGTCAGTCAATGACAAGTCCACGCCGACCTGGACCGAAGCATTGAGCGTATTAATCGGTGCGGCGGTTGAAGGGCAACAGGAAATCAAGGTTGCAGTAAAAAACTTCGACGACCAGCAAAGCGTTAGAACGCTCCAGATTGCTGAAAAAGACCGTGAGAATCCGGACGTACTGTATCAACGCCTGGGCTTTAAACCCTGGTCGCCGAAATTGCAGCCGGTCATAGGCAAAATCCTTGCTGACAGTGCAGCACTGGCGGCGGGCTTGCAAAAGGGTGATCTGATTGTCAGCGCCGACGGCATAGCTATAACTGATTGGATGCAATGGGTAGCCTATGTAAAAGATCATCCCGGCGTCGCCATAAACCTGATGATCGAGCGTGACGGCGCTCGCTTGCCAATAACCATAACGCCCAAAAGCGTGGAAGTTGAACAAAAGACTGAAGGCAAGATCGGCGCGTCGGTTAATATGCCTGAAGAATTAATGAATTCAATGCTTGTTAAATATTCATTATCGCCGTTGAAAGCGATACCTGCCGCCGTAGAAACTACGTATTACTATTCCGCCACCACCTTGAAAATGATGGGCAAAATGCTGATCGGCAGGGCGTCCGTGGAAAACTTGAGCGGCCCTATCAGTATCGCCCAGTATGCCGAACAGTCCGCCAGCATGGGTTTTGTGCCTTTCATAAAGTTCATGGCGCTGGTCAGCGTCAGTTTGGGCGTGTTGAATTTATTGCCGGTACCGGTGCTGGATGGCGGGCATTTACTGTTTTTTGCCATAGAAGGCATTAAAGGCAGTCCTGTTTCGGAAAAGATACAGATATTTTTTCAGCAAGTCGGCATTGCATTGCTTGTATCATTAATGGCGTTGGCAATGGTCATGGATATTCAGCGATTATTTCAATAATTCAGCGCCCTATAAACTAACTCAGGAACACTATAACATGATGAAAAAAGTTATTAAGATTGCCGCGTTATCGCTACTCGGCCTGACTTTATCCGTAGCGCATGCCGATGAAAACGCCATCAGGCAGGCGCTGGCCAAGTCTATGCCGGATGTAAAAGTGGAATCAGTCAAGCCATCCCAGGTTAAAGGCCTTTATGAGGTCGAAGTGGGCGCCAATATCTTTTACGCTTCTGAAGATGGCAAGTATTTGATTCAGGGGCGGTTGATCGATATTGCGTCACGCACCGACTTAACCGAAGAAAAATTAGGCGGCGCACGCAAACAGGCCATCGAGAAACTTGGTCAGGATAAAATGATCGTGTTCAGTCCAAAGAAAAGCAAATATACGGTTACCATCTTTACCGATATCGATTGCGGCTATTGCCGTAAACTGCATTCAGAACTGGATCAATACATGGCTGAAGGCATTACGATTCAGTACCTGTTTTTCCCCAGGGCTGGAAAAGGTTCGGATTCATACGATAAAGCCGTATCGGTCTGGTGTTCTGATGACCGCAAGGCAGCCCTGACGGCGGCAAAAAAAGGCGAGGCGCCAGCGGCTAAAACTTGCAGTAACCCGGTCGATGAACACATGCAATTGGGCGCTGATTTTGACGTGAAGGGAACGCCGATGATCGTTACCGAAAAAGGCACTATCTATCCCGGCTACCTGCCCGCAAAACAACTGGCTGAAGCGCTGGCAGACGAAAAAGCTCAAAAGTAATCAAATGATCGTAGGGGCGACCGGCCGGTCGCCCTTATACCATTCCCTTAAGCCGGTAAAGCAGCTCCAAAGCCTGTCTTGGGCTAAGCTCATCCGGGTTCATGTCCCCGATTAAACTCACCGCAGGATGGCATTCCTTCGATGAAAACAAATCCAGCTGGTTAATCCCCGTTACCGCCTGCTGCTCAATATAGGCATTGTCTTCCAGATGCCGTAATTTGGCTTTGGCTTTATCGATGACCGAGCGCGGCACGCCGGCCAGAGACGCCACCTGCAAGCCGTAACTTTGACTGGCCGGGCCGTCCTTAACCGCATGCAGGAAAATAATCTTGTCGCCATGCTCCATCGCATCCAGATGCACGTTATGGATGGTTTTTTGTTCGTCCGCCAGCGTGGTCAGCTCAAAATAATGCGTGGCGAACAGCGTAAACGCCTGGGTTTCCTTGGCCAGATAATCGGCGCAGGCCCAGGCCAGGGACAGCCCGTCAAAGGTGCTGGTGCCGCGGCCAATCTCATCCATTAAAATCAGGCTTTTTGAGGTGGCGTTATGCAGGATGTTGGCGGTTTCCGACATTTCCACCATAAACGTGGAACGGCCGCTGGACAGGTCATCAGACGCGCCGATACGGGTGAAAATCTTGTCGATAGGCCCGCAAGTCGCCGATTTGGCAGGCACATAACAGCCAATATGGGCGATTAACACGATCAGCGCCGCCTGCCGCATGTAAGTCGATTTGCCGCCCATGTTCGGGCCGGTAATTACCAGCATCCTGCGCTGGCTGGAAAAAGACAAATCATTGGGCACAAAAGGAATGTCGGAAACCTGCTCAACCACCAGATGCCGGCCGGCTTCAATCGCTATGCCGGGCTTATCAATCAGTGTCGGTTGCGACAAGTTCAGGGTTTCTGCGCGTTCCGCGAAGTTCACCAGCACATCCAGCTCGGCTAGGGCAGCGGCGCACTGTTGCAACGGGATTAACGAGGCGGCGATGATGCTGAGCAATTCCTCGTACAAGGCTTTTTCAAAAGACAGCGATTTTTCCTTGGCGCTGAGGACCTTGTCTTCAAATGATTTCAACTCCTCGGTGATGTAGCGTTCGGCGCCTTTCAAGGTTTGCTTGCGGGTGTAATGCGCCGGGACTTTTTCCGCATGCAGGTTGGAAATCTCGATATAGTAGCCATGCACGCGGTTGTAGTTGACCTTGAGCGTGCTGATGCCGGTCGCCGCTTTTTCCCGCATTTCCATGTCAATCAGGAACTGGTCGGCGTTCTGGCTCAAGTTACGCAAATCGTCCAGCTCCTGATGGTAGCCGGGGGCAATCACGCCGCCGTCACGGATCAGCACCGGCGGATTGTCGATGATGGCTTTTTGCAGCAGGTTCAATATCTCCGGCTGTTCGCCGATCTGCTCGCTTAACAGGGCAAGCTGCGGGTTGTCGCTGGCGGAAAGCGATTGTTGCAGGGCGGGCAGTGCCGCCAGCGTATTGCGCAGCACCAGCAAGTCGCGTGGACGCGCCGATTTTAACGCGATGCGGGAACTGATCCGTTCAATATCGCCCACTTGCCGCAGATGGGTTTGCACATCCTTATACAGCCTGCTGTCGAGCAAGGCGGCTATGCAGGCATAGCGGTCGTTGAGTATGCGGTGATCGCGCAATGGCCGGTTGATCCAGCGCCGCAAACAGCGGCTGCCCATCGCGGTTGCAGTTTTGTCCAATACGCCGAACAGCGTGTATTGCAGTTGCCCGGAAGGGTGAAAATCCAGCTCAAGATTGCGGCGGCTTGCCGCATCCAGCAAGATGCTGTCATCGCTGCTTTCCGTGCGTATGCCCTGAATATGCGGCAGTGCGCTTTGCTGGGTGTCTTTGACATATTGCAGCAAACCGCCTGCCGCAGCGATGGCGACCGGCATGTCCTCGCAGCCGTAGCCTTTCAGGTCAATGATGTTGAACTGCTTTAACACCAGCAAACGGGCGCTTTCCGCTTCAAAATGCCAGGGCGGTCTTCTGCACAAGCCACTGCGCTGTTTTAAGCTGGATGGCAGCGGCCAGTCCTCGCTAAACAGCAATTCGGCAGGGTTAAGGCGGCCGATTTCACTCAATAGCTGGTCTTCGGATTCAACCTGCTGCAACACAAAGCGGCCGCTGGTTAAATCCAGGCTGGCGATGCCAAAGGGCGACCGGCCGGTCGCCCCTACAGGGAACACGCACACGGCGACTAAGAGATTATCCTTGCGGTCTTCCAGCAAGGCTTCATCGGTGACGGTGCCGGGGGTCACGATGCGCACCACCTTGCGTTCGACCGGGCCTTTGGTTGTGGCGGGATCGCCGATCTGTTCGCATATCGCAATCGATTCGCCGTGCCTTAACAGCTTGGCAAGATAGCCTTCGGCCGCGTGATAAGGGATGCCCGCCATGGGGATCGGAAGACCCGCCGACTGCCCACGGCTGGTCAGTGTAATATCCAGCAGTTGCGAGGCCTTTTTGGCATCGTCGAAAAACAGTTCGTAAAAGTCCCCCATGCGGTAGAACAACAGGGTGTCGGGGTGTTCCGATTTGATGCGTAAAAATTGCACCATCATTGGAGTGTGCTGGTCGGTGGTTTTTTGTTTTATACTCATGGGCCTATTTTATCCGAACTCGCATGAGGTCACATCATGGATGCTGAATTATTTGAACTGGCCGGACAACTGGGCCGCCTGTTAAAGGCAAGCGGCAAGAAAATAGCTACCGCCGAATCCTGCACTGGCGGCTGGATTGCCCAAATGATTACCGAAGTGCCGGGCAGTTCAGCCTGGTTTGACCGGGGCTTTGTTACCTACAGCAACCCGGCGAAAGTGCAGATGCTGGGTGTCAAACAGGAGACGCTGAAAAAATACGGTGCCGTCAGCGCCGAGACGGCAAAAGAAATGGCGCTCGGCGCCCTGGCAAACAGCGATGCGGATTGCGCGGTTGCCGTAACCGGCATAGCAGGGCCCGATGGCGGAACGCCGGAGAAACCCGTTGGCACTGTTTTTATAGCCTGGGGATACAAAGGCGGAGATTCCAGGGTAATAAGAGAACAATTTGCCGGAAACCGGCATCAAATAAGGCAGCAAACGGTGAAGGTTGCTATTGAGGAAATAGCATTATAAAGAAAACAGGTGCCCCAAAATACTAAGGCCATAAATAAAAAACCACCCAACCCGGTGAAGGATTGGATGGTTTGTGGGGTGATTAAATACAGGTTATGCGTTTAATCACTTGGGCAGAAAACGTTATCCACCCTACCTTACTTACAGGTTAGCGGCAGTTAGCTGGCAGAAAATTGGCGCCTATATTTGCTGATGCGCAAACCCATGTAAGTTGACCGTTACCAACATCTGTTGGGGTGAGCGTGAGACTACCCGCTGCCCTCGGAACTGTAGAAGTAACTGTAACCACGCCTGTTACATCAGTGATAGCAACTCCGCTTACCATGTTCGTTGCGCCAGGAAATGCGTATCCGCTGTTAGCTGCCGTGACATTGGCTAAGCCGCCGAGTGAAGAGGCTGTTTCTGAAACAGCAAGTTTGGCTGGTTCACTCATGGCTAATACTTCAGTCATTCTAGAACGTGTGATGTAATCCTGATACGCTGGCAACGCAATCGCCGCCAAAATACCGATGATCGCAACCACGATCATTAATTCGATCAAGGTAAAACCTTGCTGTGATTTTTGCATTTGAGTTTTCATCGTGTGTTTCCTTTTGTTGTGTAAGTAAATACACAAGGGTTAAAGCAGCTACCGTGCCAACTGTGGGAAACGCACCAGCCATGCGGCATTATGATGGATCACGGCCCCTGACCGGCAAGCCCTGTTGACAGTATTGCGTCAATAAGTGACATTTTGCGTCAGTTTTGCAGATTGCTATGTGGCCTGTTAGAACATAAAGCGAACCCGGCTTGCATTTTACTTATCTGCGCTGGAATTTTGATTGTGCCTTGCCTGTCTGATACCTTACAATTCCAGCGGGTGTATATTTAAGAATGCGTAGGATGTGCTGAACGCAGTGAAGCGCATCAATATCCCTGGCCGGGTGACGGTTTGTATAGATAGCTATGCCAAGAGGGTATAATTCGCCCTGCGTTAATAATATTAATAATATTTAGGAGGATGGTATGTTTAAAATTCGTTCGCTGGTTACAGCGTTGGCATTGGCCGGTTCGGTTTCGGTGGCTTCGGCTTGGGATGTATTGCCGACACAGGCCGAAGCACCTGCCGATAACCCGACTACTGCAGCTAAGGTTGAGTTGGGCCAGATGCTGTATCATGACCCGCGCTTGTCTTCTACCGGTACGGTTTCGTGCTCTTCCTGCCATAACACTATGCTGGGCGGCGAGGATAACAGGCCGAATTCCATGGGCGTTAATGGCCAGACAGGCGGACGCAGTGCGCCGACCGTGTGGAATGCCGCGTTTAACAAGGTTCAGTTTTGGGATGGCCGTGCGGCAAGTCTGGAAGCACAGGCAGCAGGCCCTGTAACTAATCCTATTGAAATGGGCATGAAAAGCTGGGATGACGTAGTCGCCCGATTGCAGTCAATTGAAGGCTATAAGCAGGCTTTTGAACAGGCTTTTGGCAACAAGGATTCCATTTCCAAAGATAATGCGACCAAAGCGATTGCGGCTTATGAAAGAACGCTGATTACGCCAAACAGCCCTTATGACCGTTACGTTGGCGGCGACAAGTCAGCCTTATCGGCGCAACAGGTTCGCGGCATGGAAAAAGTGGCGGAACTGGGTTGCACCCATTGCCATAGCGGACCTGCGTTTAACGGTCCTGGTATGTTCCAGAAGTTTCCTATGATTCCGAACGGTTATTTTGAAGCGCAATATCATTTCAGCAAAGATAAAGGCCTTGCGGAAGTCAGCAAAAACTCGGCGGATGAGCATTTGTGGAAAGTGCCGACTCTGCGTAACGTGGCTTTAACGGCACCTTATTTCCACAATGGTTCGGTTAAAACCCTGGATAAGGCGGTAACTTTGATGGCCCAGCTGCAATTGGGTAAGGAATTAACCAAGGAAGAGGTTGCGGATATTGTGGCTTTCCTGAACGGTTTGACCGGGGAGTTCCCTAAACAGAAAATGCCGGTTTTGCCAGGTACGCCAGGATCTACTTTTAATTAATACAGCATGCGTCGAGGTTCGGGTTACGCTAAACCCGAACCATGCGGGCGTTAAATTTAGGGAGCTTTCAGCTCCCTTTTTTATTGCGTGCTATAAATACGCACCGCTGCTATGCGGGCATCAATCTGTTTTGACATCTCCTGATAAGCGGGCCTGTCGACAGAC
>JBAZWN010000031.1:0-35116 GCA_041660285.1 Methylobacter sp. | reverse complement strand
GTGACCATAGCGAGCGTGAACCACCCGATCCCATCCCGAACTCGGAAGTGAAACCGCTTAGCGCCGATGATAGTGTGGCAGTTTGCCATGCGAAAGTAGGGAATTGCCAAGCTCTTAATATCAAAAACCCAAGCCGAAACGCTTGGGTTTTTTTTTGACCGAAATATTGGGGAATATTTCAGCCTAGTGCAGATGAACAGTTAGCCAGACGGTGTGGCGTTCGGGCGTTGTCCATTCAACACGGTGTTTGGCGTGTGCAGGGATCAGCAAGTAGTCGCCAGGAGTTAGGGGGATTGATTGCATGTTATTTTCGTAAAGAATAGTAGCTTGTCCCTGAAGAAGTATCACCCATTCATCCTAATCCTGATCGTACCACTGGCCTGTTGGCGTGATATTCCCTTTGGAGACGATGCGTTCTATATGAACATTTTCTCGATTTACAATACATTCAAATAGCTCTTCTGGTAGGTCTGCCGGAATGTTAGTAAATATATTAGTGGTAATGGAATTCATGTGGTCTTAAGTCGAAATGAAATTAAATTGAGAATATTTAATAAGTGAGCCGGAATTCCCTCATTCATGCAGAACATATTATTAGATAATTAGCGGTATTGTATAATGATTAAATTTTTAATGAATCAATATGCCGATAATTAAGGGAGCAAGACAATCCGCAATGCATCGATAAATTCAAAAGTTAGTGGGTTATATCGGACAGTTGCGGTTATCGGTGGCGGCCCTGCCGGATTAATGGCTGCGGAAGTCTTAATTCAGGCCGGCTTGAAGGTTGATCTTTACGATGCCATGCCTTCTGTGGGACGAAAATTCCTGATGGCGGGAAAAGGGGGCATGAATATTACGCACTCCGAGGCATTCGATAAATTTTTGCCGCGTTACGGTTCACGACGGAATTATATCAAGCCGATGCTTGATGCCTTCGGGCCTGAAGCCTTGCGGACATGGGTGCAAAATCTTGGCATCGAGACATTTACAGGCTCGTCAGGCCGAGTGTTTCCTGTCGACATGAAGGCTGCACCCTTGCTGCGTGCATGGCTGCATCGGTTGCGTGCGGCGGGTGTCAATTTTCATATGCGGCATCAGTGGACAGGCTGGACTGGCGATGCAAACGGGGCGCTGCGTTTTGTGACGCCGGAAGGAGAGAAAGAAATTCTAGCCGATGCCGTAGTCCTGGCGATGGGCGGAGGAAGCTGGGCTCGATTGGGCTCAACGGGAGCTTGGGTTGGGTTGCTGGCTCAACGCGGTGTTTTGGTCGAGCCGCTGCAGCCTTCAAACTGTGGATTTGATGTAGGCTGGAGCGAGCATTTTAGCAGTCGATTTGCCGGGCAGCCGCTGAAATCGGTGGCAGTGACTTTTACGGATTCGGAAGGAGCAAAGATCCAGCAGCAGGGTGAATTTGTAGTGACTGCAGACGGAGTCGAGGGCGGATTGATTTATGCCCTATCTGCGCTTTTGCGCGAGCAGATTGCCGCAACAGGATCGGCAGTGATTTACCTTGATCTGGCTCCCGACCGGGATATGCGGTTTCTGCTCGACAGAATTTCGCAGCAGCGCGGCAAGGATTCAATGGCAAATCATCTTCGAAAGCGTGTTGGCATTGACGGCGTAAAGGCCGGTTTGCTTCGGGAGGTTTTGCTGAAGTCAGACTTTGATAACCCGTTTCGCCTTTGCGAGGCTATCAAGTCGTTGCCGATTAGACTGATCGCCGCAAGGCCGATTGATGAGGCGATCAGCAGTGCAGGTGGCGTTGCTTTTGAGGCGCTCGACGAGCGATTAATGATACGTTCCATGCCGGGCGTATTCTGCGCCGGTGAAATGCTGGATTGGGAAGCGCCAACGGGCGGATACTTGTTAACAGCCTGTTTTGCCAGCGGTCATGCCGCGGGCCTGGGCGTATTGGCCTGGCTAAAAAACCACGGTAATTCTGAGCCTGGTTCAGGACAGTTGAATTAACTGCATGATCAATTGAAAGACACATCGAAAACCTAAGTGAAACATGAACGAAAAAATTGACGGATCAAGGCCCAGGCCCGATAAAAAGAGCCGCTAATATTTTCAGCTTTTGTCAGAGGAGCAAATAGGGAAGGTTATGAAAACTCCAACAAGTATTGAACCCTTGGTGCGGGACGGCCTCGTAGACGAAGTCATTCGTCCGTTAAAAAGCGGCAAGGAGGCTGCCGTTTACGTTGTTTTGTCAGAAGGCGAGATCCGCTGCGCTAAAGTTTATAAAGATGTTAACAAACGCGGCTTTCACAAACAGGCGTTGTATCAGGAAGGGCGCAAGGTGCGAAATAGCCGTCAGGCCCGCGCTATGGAAAAGAGCACCCGGTTCGGGCGCAAACAGCAGGAAGAGGTGTGGCAGAATGCCGAGGTGGATGCTTTATACCGTCTCGCTGCCGCCGGTGTGCGTGTTCCGAAGCCCTACAACTTTGTCGAGGGCGTGTTGCTGATGGAGCTGGTGACCGACGAACACGGCAGTGCCGCGCCCAGGCTTAACGACCTCGAATTGACCCGAGAACAGGCTCTGGAATACCACCGCTTGCTGATCAAGGAAGTGGTCAGAATGCTTTGCGCCGGGCTTGTTCATGGCGACCTTTCCGAATACAACATACTGGTTGACGTCAACGGGCCGGTCATCATCGACCTGCCGCAGGCCGTCGACGCTGCGGCGAACAATAATGCCGCCCGAATGCTGGAGCGAGATGTCGATAATCTGGCCGATTATTTCGGCCGCTTTGCGCCCGAGCTGCTGACTACCCAATACGGCAAGGAGATCTGGAAACTCTACGAGAGCGGCGATTTAACCCCGCAAGTCGAATTGACCGGACGGTTCAAGGCCAGCAACAAAGTGGCGGATGTTCGCAGCATCATGCGGGAAATCAAGGACGCCCGGGAAGAAGCGATGCAACGACGTTATGAACGTGAAGATTAGATATGAGTGACCAACCGGGAAACCCGCTGCATGGCATTACCCTGGAAAGGATACTCGAAGAGCTGGTGGCGGATTACGGCTGGGCTGAACTGGGCAGATTGATCGACATCCGATGTTTTAATAACGACCCCAGCATCAAATCGAGTTTGAAGTTTTTAAGGAAGACGGAGTGGGCGAGAAAGCAGGTTGAAGAGCTGTATCTTTCAAGAAAAGGCAGCTGAATATTATGTTTTCAGAAGTTGCGGCGGATTGCCTGTGGCGAATCGGCCCTACAAATGAACCGCCTTACAGCGTTTACCCATTTTTTTGTTCAGCAATTTTTTGTAGGGTACGCACCGGTCTTGGGTCACAATGCATCGAGCAGATTCTCTGAACTTGATTTCCACACGTCGATGAACTCACCCCCCTTCTTCGTTAGACGGGCCGCGAATGACTGCACAAAGTGATCCTCGAAT
Organism: Methylobacter sp.; assembly: GCA_041660285.1. GTDB lineage: Bacteria > Pseudomonadota > Gammaproteobacteria > Methylococcales > Methylomonadaceae > Methylobacter_A. Next base: position 31,711 of record JBAZWN010000031.1, on the reverse strand, counting down.
GTTTTCTGGCCTGTTGCATTGTCGGTGATTATGACCGACTGGGTCTCAAACGTTTTGGCATTTTCAATAAGACCATCCATAAGCAGCCCCATTGTTTCGATCTCACCAGACGCAACTACGGCGGGTTTTTCTGCAAGGAGAGTGAGCAGCCGCAATTCGTACTTCGTGTATCGTTTGTTCAGGAATTGAAGCTTGAGCTTATAGAGTTTTATGGCTTTTCGATCAATCATCTTTTTCTGATCGAAGAGATGATGGTGATTCGGACACAAGGCAACGATATTAGAAACCTCGTGCTTCTTGACTTGAGAGAAAGGCTCAATGTGCGCGAATTCAGTTGCGGGAAACTGGCATGTTGGGATCGCGCAGGCGTGACCGGCCTCTAGGAGGACTGCACGGCGAATATTCGCGGGGATGTAGCGTCCATCATCATTTTTCTCGGCGCTCATATTCATATTGCTGCCCTCGACTGCGGTTAGCTCTGCACGGCGGCTTCATGCTGTTTCCGAACCGACAAAACAAGGAATGCCCCGGTAGCTAAGACACTGACAGCAAGAAAAACCCAATGTATTGGAAGTGCCTCTTGAAGCGACAGCACATAACCGGCAAGTGTAGAGGTAAGCGACAGGCCTACCTCAAAACAAACCCGGAACGTTGAACTCATGTGCATGATATCGGCTCGAACGAGTGGAATGTCGATATTTTCCGGCGCAGTGATTTTCGCGTTGACTTTCAAGTTAGCCATTCTCTGCTCCCATATAAAGGGAGTAAGTAATGAACTTACAGGCTGTGTTTTTAACGCCGGTGACCTGTACAACGATGGTCATTGACCGACCAGCCATCGTTCCCAAGTCGAATGGTCCAAGCACTTTAGAAGGCATGAGTTGCCGAAAATTGACCAGATGAATTTGCATGCGATCAGTGCTTACGACCTGCCCCCACATTTTGTTTGCCTCTTGATTCTCCATTTCTGAAACGATGAACTCGACGGCAATTTGCTCCTGCCCGTAGATGACTTCGAGCGTGGTAGTTCCGATACCCAATGTATGGAAAGACTGGCTGGCAATCAACTCGTTCTTTAGGTACGTGATTCGTGTTGTAGCATTCATGTTGAAATACCGTTAAGAAATAAAGGAGCTAACTAATAGTAGCCATCCTAATAAACGCAAAACATTGCGTCCTGAAATAAATTCAGGTGGCGCCATATAAAAAAGCACATAAGGTCAAGTATAAACATTTACAACAAACAACGGCAATAAACTTAAACGTTAGTCAGCCTCAACATAAGCGGTTCCACCGACTGCCCGATCTGCTGGGCTAACGAAACTGCTCGACTGAAATCGATTCCCCGGCTGTCAATATTAGCGATGTTAAAGCGGCTTGATGTATTATTGCGTTGGTGCAGCTCCGGCTTTTTAAATCTCCTCTTCCTAACCCTCTCCAGCAGGAGAGGGGATAAATGTGAACAAAAGGATTGAGCATGTTAATTAAAATAAAAACAAACATCTTAAACAGCGAAATCACCGACCGGGCGGTTTTTGAATCCCGAAGGGAGTTTATCAAGGCGGCAACGGTGCTTTCAGCGGGGGTTATGTTGCCGCGTCCCGGACATGCGGAAACAGGAAAATATCACGATGTGCCGGTTGGGCCTTATTCCGCAAAGTTACCGGTCACTGATCGCGAGGATGTTGCCAGTTATACCAATTACTATGAGTTCTCCACGAATAAACAGGATTCGACTGTCTTGGCCAGGGCGTTAAAAACCAGGCCGTGGAGCGTGGAGGTCGCAGGCGAGGTGGAGAAGCCGGGCGTTTACAACCTGGAAGATATTCTAAAAAACAATCCTGTGCAGGAGCGTATTTACCGGTTCCGGTGCGTGGAAGCCTGGTCCATGGTGGTGCCGTGGATAGGTTTCCCATTGGGCGACATGCTCAAACGGTTCAAGCCTACCTCGAAAGCAAAGTTTGTCGAATTTACCACGCTTCATAACCCAGAAATCATGATCGGCCAGCGTTCCGGCGTCTTGGATTGGCCTTATGTGGAAGGGCTGCGAATGGATGAAGCCATGCATCCGTTAACGATGATGGCGACCGGAATGTACGGCGATGAACTGCCCAACCAGAATGGCGCTCCGTTGCGCTTGATTGTGCCGTGGAAGTACGGATTCAAGAGCATCAAGGCGGTTGTCAAAATACGGTTTATGGAAACCATGCCGGAAACCGCGTGGCATAAAAGCGCTCCCGGCGAATACGGTTTTTATGCCAACGTTAACCCTGAAGTAGCTCATCCCCGATGGAGTCAAAGCCGCGAACGGGTGCTGGGCAGCAGTATTTTTACCCCGAAGCGCGACACGGAAAAATTTAACGGTTATGGCGGGGAAGTCGCTTCGCTTTATTCCGGCATGGATCTGAAAAAGTATTTCTGATGCTAGTCGGCAAAAAGGGCTGGGCGGCCATAAAAATCATGGTTTTTTTACTGAGCCTGACGCCATTTGCGCTGCTGGTCAATGATGCAATCAACGACCGGCTTGGCGCCAATCCGATAGAAGCCCTGCATTTTGGCTTTGGCGACTGGGCCTTACGGTTCTTGTGCATAGGTTTGGCGCTGACGCCCATTAAAACAATAACGGGGCAGAGCTGGCCGGTACGTTTTAGGCGCATGATGGGTTTGTTCGCTTTTTTTTACGCCAGCCTGCATTTGCTGGTTTTTATCGTGCTTGATTTGTCGCTTTCCTGGGAGGCATTTAAAGACGAGGTGCCGAAAAGCCCTTATATACTGATGGGCTTGCTGACTTTTTTGCTGCTGATTCCCTTGGCCGTAACCTCGACCAAAAAAATGCAGAAAAGATTGGGACGAAACTGGTTAAATCTGCACCGGCTGGTGTATGTGGCGGGGATAACGGCGCTGGTGCATTATTTTTGGCTGGTAAAAAAGGATTATACCGAGCCGTTGATTTATGCAGCGGTGATAGGCGTTTTATTGGGAATACGTATCGTCGTTTATTGCAGAAGGAAGGTAGACTTTTTGAGCTTTGATTTATTTTATGTCAAAAGACGTTAACAATTCGTCATGCTGGAGTTCAATGATTTCAACATGGTCGACCCGGGCGGTTATAGGGCCTTTGTGGCACCATTTGAGGAACTGCTCAATGACGGGATGTTTGGCTTCAGCAACGATCTCAACCCGGCCATCAGGCAGGTTCCTGACGTACCCTTTTATGGCAAAATGCTTGGCCTTGTTCTGGGTAAAAAGGCGAAAGTAAACGCCTTGAACCCGACCCGAAATCAGAACCTTAACTCTACGCATCATTCTTGAATTCTCCAGCAATAATGGATTTTGGGATTGCGGGCAAAATCTTCAGGAATAGTCGCCGCGCTAATGTCTTCTACAATGTACTCAGACAACGCCTGCTTGTCTATCTTAAAGCGTCTGAAGTTAGTGGAGAAGTATAGAACACCTCCCGGCGACAGCAAGGAAATTGCGTTATTAATCAGCTGCACATGGTCGGTTTGTATGTCGAATACATCGTCCATGCGTTTTGAATTGGAAAAAGTCGGCGGATCCAGAAAAATCAAGTCGTAGTGCTTGCCGGGCTGCTTGGCTTCATTCTCCAGCCATTCCAGACAATCGGCCTGGATAAATTCATGCTGCCCCTGAGTGGTATTCAGCGCCAGGTTCTTTTTAGCCCAGTTGATATAGGTGTTGGACATATCGACTGTCGTTGTCGACTTGGCGCCGCCCATCGCCGCATGCACCGTTGCGCTGCCGGTGTAGGCAAACAGGTTCAGAAAGCTTTTACCTTTGGCCTGTTTTTGGATCAGCAGTCGAATCGGCCGGTGATCGAGGAATAAGCCGGTGTCCAGATAATCTTCAAAATTCACCTGCAACTTGCAGCCGCCTTCCTCAACAATGTGAAAACGTCCCTGGTCGCCGTGTTTTTCGTACTGGTCGGTGCTTTTCTGTTTGCGGCGTATTTTCAGGAAAACCTGATCGGGATTGACGCCGAGTACGCGGGGTATTTCGGCCAATAGCCCCGCCAGCCGCTGGTCGGCTTTGTGCTGGTCGATGCTCTTGGGCGGCTCGTATTCCTGCACGTTGACCCAGGTTTGCGCGCCTTGGTAAATATCGACGGCGACGGCATATTCCGGCAAATCGGCGTCGTAGACCCGGTAGCAGGTGACGTGATTTTGCTTGGCCCATTTGGACAGTTTTTTCAGGTTCTTTTTGAGCCGGTTGGCGAACATTTCAGCGCCTGGCTCACTTGTATATACGGTTGACTTAAGGGTGGCGGCTCCTTCTCCCTCAGGGAGAAGGCTGGGATGACGGGATTCAATTAAGCTTTTTTCCTTATTTTGATTTTCCCTCACCCAACCCTCTCCCTCTGGAGAGGGCTTTACACTGCTTAAGTCGCTGACAATTTTGGGTTGCTGCGCTTTGCTGATCTCGGTCACCCGGGCAATGCGTTCTTCCTGTGTTCTGGCTTTGGGGATGAAGAAATTGCTCTCTTCAATGTCCATACGCAATAGCTTGCATTCAAGCGCGCCGTTAAACAGGGTGATCGGCTTTTGCGAGCGGATGCCTAAGCGAAAGCCCAGTTCCGGGTTGCTTATAATCATGGCGGCTTTCCAGCCGATAAAATGCGCTTTCAGGGTTTCGCCGAATTTTTTATACAGTTCGGCGGTTTCCGGCTCATCGCCCAGCCGTTCGCCATAAGGCGGGTTGCAGATCAACAGGCCGGGTTTCCAGCTTTCGGCAGGTTCCGCATCCTCAATATCGCGGCGTTCAACATGGATTTTATTTTGCAGACCGGCATTGGCGATGTGCGCCAAAGCGGTGTTGACGGTATGTCGGTTTTGGTCAAAGCCCACGATAACCGGCAGCTTTTCCAGGCCGGTTTTTTTGCGCTGTTCGGCTTCGGCCCTTAGTTTCTTCCAGCATTCTGCATCGTGCTTTTTCCAGCCGGTAAAGCCGAAATAGTCGCGCAACAAGCCGGGCGCGTAATCGGCGGCGATCATCGCGCCTTCTAGCAGCAAAGTTCCTGAGCCGCACATCGGGTCTATCAGTGAACCCTGTTGCTTGGCGATCTGAGGCCAGCCGCTGCGCAGCAACATCGCCGCGGCCAGGTTTTCTTTCATCGGAGCTTTGATGTTGACGTCACGATAACCGCGGCGGTGCAGGCTTTCGCCGGAAAGATCCAAGCTAAGCTGGGCGGTTTCGCCGTTCAAATAAACGTTGATGCGGATATTGGGCTGCTCGGTGTCAATGCTGGGGCGTTTTTGAAATTTTGCCCGCATCTGGTCGACGATGGCATCCTTAACCTTCAAAGCGCCAAAGTGGGTGTTGTTAATCGCCGCCGAGTTTTTCGCGCTGAACGACACGGCAAAACTGTCTTCGGGATTGATATGCTCAAACCAGTTGATTTTTTGTACGCCGTTATAAAGGTCTTCCTGAGTCTTTACCTCAAAAGAACTCAGCACCAGTAAAATCCGATTTGCCGTTCTTGACCACAGGCAGGCGCGATACGCTGTTTCAAGGTCTCCCTGAAATGCGACGCCGGCCATGGTGGCCTTGATATTGTTTACGCCCAGCGCCCGGAGTTCATCGGTGAGGATGGTTTCCATCGCTTTGGGTGTTGTGGCAAATAGTTGGTAAGTTGGCATAAGGACTTAGGGGAAAGGTTCAAGTTACAAGGTTCAAGGTGAAAAAAAGAAAGGCACAAGGCCTGCTGTCCTTATGCCCTTCGCCTTGCGCCTTTAACCTGTTTTACTGAATCTTGATCAGTTCTACATCAAAAATCAATGCGGCGTTCGGGCCGATTGCGCGGCCTGCGCCCTGTTCGCCGTAAGCAAGTTCAGATGGAATAAAAAAGCGGTATTTGGCGCCTTCTTTCATCAGTTGCACGCCTTCTGTCCAGCCTGGGATTACCCGGTTTAGCGGGAATGTGGCCGGTTCGCCTCTGCCGTAAGAACTGTCAAACTCTTCGCCGTCAATGGTTGTTCCCTTGTAATGCACCGTAACGTTATCAGTCGCCGAAGGTGAAGCTGTACCTGTTCCAGGCGTTAACACTTCATACTGCAGGCCGCTTGCAGTAGTGACGATATTGGGTTTTTTAGCGTTTTCTGCAAGAAAGGCAGCGCCTGCGGCTTTATTTTCTGCGGGGGTGGTGGCATTGGCCATTGAAAACATAGTGAATCCTATAAGAAGAACGGTGACGATTGAAAGAACTTGAATTTGAATTTTCCTCACGATTTTTGCCCTTTATTAACGTAAAAATGACAGTTTACCAAAAAAACCAGCTTTCGCTTTGTAATTCCTTCTCGCATGTGCCCAATTGACGCTGGAATAATGTGGCCCGTTTGGCGACTTTGCTGGCGACTTGCTGCAGCCACGGTTTTTTCAAGAAACTTTTGTGAAGAAAGCCGCCATGCCCCTCATGGTAGGCGAGGTATAAGTTCGCCGCATCCAGTTTTGATATGCCCAACCGATTGTGGCTGATGTCGCAGTACCAGCCGATAAAGTCGGCGGCATCGGCAAAATCATCGCGGTCTGCGCCCCAGCCACCCGCCTTATCGAGATAAATATCCCAGGTTTCATCTTTTACCTGGGCATAACCGTAGGCGTTGCTGGGCCTGAACCAGGGAATAAATCCCAGCAGCCAGGTACGCGGCGGCTGGGCGTCCGCGACGAAATGCGATTCCTGATGCATGATCGCCATTTGCACGGGGATGGGAACTCCCCAGCGCTCATATGAATCCTTTGCCTCACCGTACCAGTCCTCTTTTTCCTTAAAGGTAGCGCATATATCGTCAGTATTTTTAGGCGGCAGCGCGGTGCAGGCAGCCAAAGAAAACAGCAGGGGCAGTATTAATAGCTTTTTCATGATGCGGCAGCTTGTGTGGACTTGAGACGCAAATATAGTAGATGGAAGAAAAAAGTAATTATACGCACTATAATTGCACCCAACGGCCTTGTACAGTTACTGCACAACAATTGGTTAGAGGGGATGCGGATGAATTCAGTGATAGATCGAACATATCATAAAAACTTAATGTCACGCGGTTTGATTTACATGGGAGGAGAAGAACAGGAAATTACTGTCCAAAACCTTTCCTTAACCGGCGTTCTTGCTGAATTAAAAAGTCAGCACAACAAGAGCATTAAAGATATTTATGACGCCATATTGACATCAACAATAATTGATTTGTATCTTCCCGAAGTGCGCCTGGCCGGTGAAGCCGAAGTGGTCAGGGTCGATATGGAGGGTGACCGGATATTGCTTGCCCTGGAATTTAAAAACGTCTCTTATGATGTTGATAACGGGCTGTACAAGAGAAAAGCCTACAGAAAAAACATAACGGCCCCGGGACAGATTCTGCTAAATGGCGAATACCGCGAGTTTAATACCGTCAATGTCTCGGTAGGCGGGCTGATGATCAGCCTGGCCGAACCTGTAGCCGTTGAAGAAGGTCTGATTACCTTGTTTGAATTCAAGCTGCTGGAGCTAGAGGGCGAAGTCAAAGTGGTTTGGGTTGCGCAGACCGTCGATACCGGAACAATAGTCGGGTTGAAGTATATCAATATGGAAAAGGAAATTACCGGGATACCCCGTTTTGCGCACTAACAAACTGCATGACCTCCCGCCACCAGGGGAGCGCCGGATTCACTACCGGCAGAGTGTTATGGCCCACATCTTTAAACGTCCAGAGTTTTTTAGGCGCGCGCAACGACTCGAACAGCTTCAAGCTGTACTTAGTGGGGATGATTTCATCTTTTTCGGCCAGCACAACCGCAGTGTTTCCCGAGTAGTTTTTCAGGTTTTCAATATTGTCGAATTTATCGCGGGTCAGCCATTTGGCAAGGAAATACCAGTAATGGTGCTGGGCAATATCGGGCAGACTAGTAAACGGGGCGATTAAAACAATACCTTCAACCGGAATCTGCCCGCTCTTTACGATGCCGCCGACAACGCCTCCGCCCAGCGATTCGCCCCACAGAAAAACGGGGCCGCCAAAATCAGCCAATGCCTGTTTTGCGGTCTGGATGCCATCGGCAATCAACGCCTGCTCCGATGGCGAGCCCTTTCTGGCGGCATAGCCCGGATATTCGGCCAGGATCACCCGGTAACCCTGTTTTTCCAAGGCGTCCAGATAATAAGTCCGGTCGGTTGCCGAACCCGCGTTGCCGTGAAAAACGATGACTGTACCCTTGCTTGTTGTGTTAAATGTTTTGGAAATCAGCCCCCGGTAATTATCCGCTGACGGCCACAGTTTCAGGCTGGCTTGGTCGGCCAGTTGCTGCTGGTCTTCAATCGAATACAGCGCGGGGAAATAGATCATTTTTCGTTGCAATAGAAAAACGACAAGCAGGAGCAGTAAGTAGGTCAGCAGTAATGAAAGCATGGGTTTAAATGTTGGCATTTTTGTTAGCTGGAGTCCTGTGTCCGATCATCCAGTAAATACTTCCTGAGTTGCCGCTCTCCTCGCATAACATAAACGATGTAGACTTTGTCTTGGTCAACGCGATATAAAATCCGGCATGGGCCAACGATAATTTCACGATACTTTGAGTGCTCTAATTCTGGAGGTATGCGGCCTGAGTCCGGAAACTGTTCAAGACGGTCAACACTGGAAAATACTTGTTTAACCAAGCGGCGTGCTGCCTCAGGCTTATCAAGTGCAATGTATTCGGTAATTTCATTCAAGTCTAATAAAGCCGACTCAGTCCAGATTATTTGAGCCATTTGCTCATTTTTTCTTTTGCTTCCGATTGGCTATAGAGGCGGTTTTCCAAAATGGCCGTTTCCCCCTTCGCTATGCCTTCAAGAAGACGTATACGACTTTGCATAAGCTCATAATCATCGACATCTAGCAGGTAGGCCGACGGTTGACCATGCTCGGTTATTAAAACAGGCTCTTTAGATTCGTGCAGTTCGGCAAGAATTTTAGTGGCTTGGCGTTTTAGTGTGGTGACGAGTTCTATTTTCATGAGGAGTGATACTAAACTATCACTTTGAGTTTTGCAAAAACTTACCTCAGCAGGGTGGCGTTTCCGGCCTACAGAACTACCAAGGCTTACCTTCCATTCCGGCTAAATCCCGGCTGCCATGAATGACGGCGATAATAGTGATATGCACTGGCTGTATCAGATAGATAATGCGGTAGCCTTGAAAAATCAATTCCCGAATATCGGTTCTTTCTTCGGCTTCCTGCACTCGTCGGCCTATCTCGGGAAAAGATTCCAGTTTTGTTGTGGCATCAAAAATACGCTCAATAAATTGGCGGGCGTAAAAGCTGGAGTCTTTGGCGATATAAGCTTGAATCGCTTCTAAATCCTCTAATGCCGGTTCTGTCCAGTTAACCCTCATTGCCCAAGAGCCGTTTTTTAGCATCCTCATTGGATATTACGCGGCCTTCATCAACAGCGCTTAGTCCTTTCTCAATTTTCTGTTTGACATACAGCTCATACATGATGTCATCCCACGTTGCCTGGTCAGAAACATGATCAATAATCTGTTTTGCGGCTTGTTTAGCGGTTTGCATGGTTTTCTCCTTTAAGGATGTCTGTTCGCAGTTGCGGTGGATTGCCTAGGGCGAATCCACCCTGCAAATAGTTCGACTTACACTTTAAGACAATAATTTTTTCGCCATATCAGAGAGAATTTCTCGCCCCTCTTTGGTGCTTAAAACTTCTTTCATAACCCTTATGATTTTTGTTCCTGCGGTTTTATACCAAACACCTTTTGGATAAACTTTAAGGTCAGATTTACTCTTATCTATCACTGTTTGAATTTTAATCATTTCTTCGGGTGATATATTGAGTTTAGTCTCAAGTTCAGAAACCCTGGCTTGTAACTCGTCTAGTTTCCTCTTGATATCATCCTCTTCATTTTTTTCGAAGTAAGATTCTGGATCATCGATATTTTCATCAATAGTCTTCTGAAAGCTCTCGGTTAGCTCATCAATTGTCGATCGGATAGTGGATCTAGAGTGTATAAGGTCTTCACGAATGTTGCGAACCCACGTAGATACTTTCAGAATGGCCGAATTAATATCATTATGTGTGTTTTGCTCATCATTTTTATATTCTCCCGGTCTTGTAGTAGTCCTTATAATCTTTTTGGCGCTATTTGGGTCAAAGGTTAAGGCTGAACCAATTGCTCCGCGAGGGTATGTTTCATCAAGAATAAAGCTATATTTGGGTAAGGCTTTGAAAGTGATTTGAGCTAATGTGGAAGAGTTATCAGGAAACTGAACATCGAAATCTTCCACGCAAAAATCACCATATTCCAAATAATCTAGTATTTGAGTGATGATTGAGTTTCTTAATTGCGGCATGTGTTTTTGATTTCCTAAGTAAATTTAATGTCTGAATTAACCAGTCGTAGGATGTGGTGAACGCAGTGAACCGCATCAATCGAGGAACGCGAACGATGCGGTTCGTTCCTCACCGCATCCTACTACGCTATATAATAATGACTTAATTTGATGCACGGTCTTAAACCACCACATATTTTTGCTTATCCCTACCCGACCAATAATCCGTCGCTAATTGCTGCGCCTGTTCCTGCGTTTCAGCCTTGCCCAACAACTTAAGCGCAATTGCCGCCGTGCCAATGATGGAGGCTTCGGCAAACTCATCTTCCACTTTCCCCTGCCAGATTAATGCCAGTTGCTCCGGCTCAAGCAGCTCGGGTTTGACGTGGCGGTGCGTGAATAAAGCGGGCCAGTTTTCGTCGGACAGTTCGCCGTTGTGTACGCTTTGCACCAGGCATTCCATGTCGGGATTGCGTTCGGTTTCGCCGCCTTCGCCTTTTAATACCGCCATGTGCGGCTGGTTTAAAAGGGCAGCGGCCTGTTGATGTACGGGACGGTAACCGGGATGGAATATGCCCTGAATGCTGTATTGCGCATTAAACGGATTCAACAGGCGCACCAGGGTGTGCACCGGCGAACGCAAGCCCAGTACCGGGCGCAGTTCTATGATTTCATGCAGCTTGGGGCAAAAATGTTCCAGCGATAAATAACTGAAATGCTGTTGCTCCAGTTGCTGTTTGGCGTCGCTGATCGAGCTTGCGCATTTAATTCCTAAATAACTCAGCATGTTTTCGGTGTATAGCCTGCCTGCCGTATGGCCGCTTGCGCCGTGCATAAAAACGGTGATGCCGTTTTCGGCCAGCAGCAAAGCCGACAGCAAAAACCAGGGCAAATGGCGGCGCTTTCCTGCATAAGACGACCAGTCCAGATCGACTTTCACGGCATTGTCGGCAATATCAAACGATTCCCGTGCCGCCTGCGCGAAGCCTGCCAGTTCTTCCGGCGTTTCTTCCTTGACCCGCATCAGCATCAGGAATGCGCCTAATTGAATAGGCAGCACCTGATCGGTCAGGATCATGCTCATGGCCTGATAGGCTTCATCCTGTGTCAGCGGCCTTGAGCCTTTTTTGCCTTTGCCGAGAATGCGGATGAATTCGGCGAACGGATGTTCTGGGTGCGGGGTTTGTTCGTGGTGTGTGAAGGTCATATTGCCAGGGATGGTATGTATGCCGCAAGACTGCCGGGAGCAGTCGCGGCGAAGGTGAATTTAAAATAATGGTCGACCAGCAAAGCGATAAACACGCCGGTCAGGTACATCAGCGAATAAAAGAAGGTGCGCATCGCGGTTTTGTCGTCTTTCCGGCGCATCATCAAGATGGCGAAATAAATAAAGCCAAGGCCCAACGGCACTACGGCAAACAAATAAATCAGTCCGCTCATGCCGGTCAGGTAGGGCAGCAGCGTCACGATGAACAGCAGCAGCGAGTACAGCAGAATATGCAGGCGGGTATGTTCCACGCCGTGCGTGACCGGCAACATCGGGATGCCGACTTTGGCGAATTCTTTGCGCTTGGCGATAGACAGCGGCCAAAAATGCGGCGGCGTCCACGCGAAAATAATCAAAAACAACAGCAGTGAGTAAGGATGCAGTTCCCCGGTCATCGCGCACCAGCCCAGCATCGGCGGCGTAGCGCCGAAAGCGCCTGCTATAACGATGTTTTGCGGGGTCATTCTTTTAAGGTAGACCGTATAGATAATCGCGTAACCCAGCGCCGACAAGAAAGTCAGCAATGCAGTCAGGGCGTTGACCATGACGATCAGCAATGCCATCGATATAACGCCCAGCACCGCCGCAAAAACGATGACATTGGCGGAGCTTAATTCACCTTTGGGCAGGGGGCGGTGTTTGTTGCGATCCATCAGCGCATCGGCTTCACGGTCGATATAATGGTTGATCGCGGCGGCGGAGGCGGCGGCCAGCGCAATGCCTAAACTGCTGTAGATAAACAGGCCGATAGGCGGCATTCCGGGTACGGCTAATAACATCCCTGCGATAGCCGTAAAAACGATCAGCGCAACCACTTTGGGCTTGCACAATTCAAGATAACTTTTCCAGGAAGGTCGGGAGGATTCGCTAGGCATGGTTTATATAGATTCCAACTTTTTCATTATTGTATAGAATACAGTGAACAATTGATTATTGAAATAGGCCGACACGCCGACATTGACATAAAGGGGAGTTATGAAGAATCGATTATTATGCGCCGCATTACTGTGGCTGCCGGTTTTTACAGCCAGCGCCGAGATGAAGGTGTCCGAGCATGTGCTGGGGAACGGCTTAAAAGTTCTGGTTAAGGAAGATCACCGATCTCCGGTCGCGGTTTCCCAGGTCTGGTATAAAGTCGGCTCAAGTTATGAGCCCGGCGGCATCACCGGGCTCTCCCATATGCTTGAGCACATGATGTTTAAAGGCACCGACAAGCATCGCCCAGGCGAGTTTTCCAGAATCATCGCCGAAAATGGCGGCGAAGAAAATGCCTTTACCGGCACGGATTACACGGCCTATTTTCAGACCATGGAAGCTTCCAGGCTGGCCGTCAGTTTTGAACTGGAAGCCGACAGGATGCGCAATCTGCACCTGCTGGCCGATGAATTGAAAAAAGAGCTTCAGGTGGTGACGGAAGAGCGAAGGATGCGCACGGATGACAATCCGCAGGCGAAAATGCAGGAACATTTCAATGCGATGGCTTATACCAACAGTCCGTATAAAAACCCGGTCATCGGCTGGCCTTCAGACATTGCCAATTACACGGTTGAAGACCTTCAAGCCTGGTATCAGCGCTGGTATGCGCCCAATAATGCGACCCTGGTCGTAGTGGGCGATGTGCAGCCTAAGGCTGTTTTCGCGCTGGCGGAAAAATACTTTGCCCCGCTTAAGCCCAGCGAACTTAAAACACTGAAGCCACAAGCTGAAGTCGAACAGGCGGGCGTTCGCAAGATGACGGTCAAGCTGCCTGCAAAACTGCCGTACCTTCTGATGGGCTACAAAGTGCCGGTATTAAAAACGGCGGAGCATGAATGGGAAGCGTATGCGCTGGAAGTCCTGGCGGGAGTGCTGGACGGAGGCAGCAGCGCCAGACTGGCTTCGGGGCTGGTGCGCGGCAAGCAGATAGCGGTTTCTGCCGGAGCAAGCTATGGCTTGACTTCGAGGTTGCCGGAACTGTTTATGCTGGAAGCGACGCCTGCGGAAGGGAAGAATGTATGGCAGCTGGAGTCCGCGCTAAAGGATGAGATCGCCAAGCTGCAAATTGATTTGATAGATGACGAAGAATTACAGCGCATCAAGGCGCAGGTTTTAGCCAGTGCGGTTTACGAGCGGGATTCCAATTTTTATCAGGCCATGCAGCTGGGCATGCTGGAGACGGTCGGCCTGGGCTGGAAAAAAGCGGATGAATATGTCGGCAAGGTCAACAAGATCACGGCAGAACAGGTGCGGGACGTGGCGCGTAAATATCTGGTTGAGGACAAACTCAGTGTTGCTTATCTGGAACCCTTGCCGATCAATGGCAACATTACCGAGACTAAGACAACAAAAGGAGTTAGATAATGCGTATTCGCCTATTAAATTTTATGTTGCTGGCTTGGTTTTTTTGCAACCCGGTGCAGGCTGCGGCAAAAATTGAACACTGGCAAACGCCTCAAGGCAGCCGGGTTTATTATGTGCACACGGAAGGCTTGCCTATGGTGGATATACAGGTTGCTTTTGATGCCGGCAGCGCGCGCGATGGGCAACAGTTTGGCGTGGCGGCATTAACTTCCGCATTGCTGGACACCGGCGCGGGGGAGTGGGATGCCGATGAAATTGCCCGGCGTTTTGAAAGTGTCGGCGCGCAATTCGGTGCGAGTATTTCCAGGGATATGGCGTCAGTAACGCTACGTACATTAATGGACAAGCCCTTGTTCGATAAGGCGCTGGAAACCATGAAAGTTATTCTGGCTCAGCCGAGTTTTAATGAGGCTGATTTCCAGCGGGAAAAAAACAGAACCTTGGCCGGCTTGAAACAGCAGGAGGAATCGCCGTCGGAACTGGCCAGCATCGCCTTTTATAACGCCTTGTACGGCGACCACCCTTATGCGCATCCTTCTTCCGGCGTGATTTTAACGGTGTCCGGCTTTGAGGCGGCGGATCTGCGCAGTTTCTATCAGAAATACTATGTTGCCGCCAATGCAACGGTCGTGATTGTTGGCGACCTGTCCAAACGGCAGGCGGAAAAAACGGCTGAGGATTTGCTGGCGGGTTTGCCGGTAGGCCAAAGGCCTGCGCCACTGCCTGAGGTGACCATGCCGTTGGAAGCTACGCAAAAGCATATCGAGTTTCCTTCGTCCCAAACCCATGTGCTGGTTGGAATGCCCGGCACCTACCGTAAAGATCCTGATTACTTTACGCTGTATGTCGGCAACCATATTCTGGGCGGCAGCGGGCTGGTTTCCAAGCTGTTTGAGGAAGTGAGAGAAAAGCGCGGTCTGGCCTACAGCGCCAGCAGTTCGTTCTCGCCGATGTTCAGAAAAGGCCCGTTTACGATAGGCTTGCAGACGCGCAACGATCAAACTGAGCAGGCGCTGGAAGTGCTTAACAAGACGCTGGCCGATTTTATCGCGCATGGCCCGACGGCGGCGGAACTTGTCGCCGCCAAGAAAAACATTACCGGCGGTTTTGCCATGCGTTTTGACACCAATAAAGAACTGGCCAGCTATGTCGCCATGATCGGTTTTTATGAGATGCCGTTGGATTATCTGGATACTTTTCAGCAAAACATCGAGCGGGTAACGGTCGCATCAATAACCGATGCGTTTAAGCGGCGCGTTGATCCGCAGTTGATGCAGACGATAACGGTAGGCGGCAGCAAAAGAAAGTGAAAAATAAGCTCAGAATTATCGGCGGGGACTGGCGGAGCAGGCAGTTAAGTTTTGTCGATGTGCCGGGCTTGAGACCTACACCTGCAAGGGTGCGGGAAACCTTATTCAACTGGTTGCAGTATGACATCGTTGGCAAGCGCTGCCTGGATTTGTATGCAGGCAGCGGTGCGCTGGGTTTTGAAGCGGCCTCCAGAGGGGCCAAGTCGGTCACGCAGGTGGAAAGCAATGCACAGGCCTGCCGATGCCTAAAGGAAAACTCGGTAGCGCTATCCGCCAGCCAGATAAAAATCGTTCAAAGCGAGGTGCTACGTTTTCTGGCAGGCGATGCGGAAACCTTTGATATTGTGTTTCTCGATCCGCCATTCGGCATGATAAATCCGCCGGGAGCGGATTTGCATTTACCTGAAAGGTGCAGGACAGGACAGCCCTGCGTGAGTTTGGCTGTGCAAACCTGCCAGTGGCTTGAAGAAAAAGGCTGGCTGGCAAGGCATGCAAGGATTTATGTTGAAACCGAGCGGCATTGCGACCTTGAAGGCATCCCCGAAAACTGGCGCCAGCTGAAAAGCAAAACCGCAGGGGATGTGGGGTATCGCCTGTTTGAACGGATGGACTGATTTATTTTTCTAAATCAGGCTCTTGGTATAGAATTGCCGCTTTTTTCGAAAACTATAGACTATGCAAATCACTGCAATTTATCCGGGCACCTTCGATCCCATTACCAATGGGCATTTGGACCTGATTGCCAGGGCCTCCAAGCTTTATCACAAAGTCATTGTCGCCGTGGCGGTTAACCGGGGCAAAACGCCGCTGTTTTCTCTTGAAGAGCGGGTTGATCTGGCTAAAGCGGTGACGCCTGAGTTCCCCAATGTGCAGGTAATCGGTTTTGATACTTTGCTGGTCGAGTGCGCCAAACAGCACGGCGCAAATGTGATTTTGCGGGGTTTGCGTGCGGTATCCGATTTTGAATACGAGTTTCAGCTGGCAGGGATGAACCGGCGGCTGGCGCCGGAGCTGGAAACGGTATTTTTAACGCCGGCCGAACAATATGAATTCATTTCGTCAAGCATGATCAGGGAAATTGCACAGCTGAACGGTGACGTGTCCTGTTTTGTCCCCGACCTTGTTCACCAGCGTTTAATTAACAAATTCAGGTGTGAGTAGTGCATGACGCTGGTTATTGATGAAGACAAATGCGCCAGGTGTCGCGCTTGTAAGGATGAGTGCCCGAATGAAGCTATTTTTGGCACTGAGGACGCTTATGCCATTGATCCCGCATTGTGCACAAAATGCGGGGAACGCTATGACGAAGAACCTCCATGTGTAGAGGTTTGCAGCAACGACGCTATCCATAAAAGCAAGGATAGGTTGTATAAGAAGTTTTTGAATTTATTTGATTGAGCAGGTTATTGTTCAGCAATGTTTAAACAAGAATTTAGTTAGGAGTAAGTATAAGTATGGCCCTCATTATTAATGAAGAATGCATCAATTGCGATGTCTGCGAGCCGGAATGCCCGAATGGCGCGATTTCCCAAGGCGAAGATATTTATATCATTGATCCGAATCTGTGTACCGAGTGCGTGGGGCATCATGATATGCCGCAATGCATGGAAGTTTGCCCCGTTGATTGCATAGATAAAGATCCCAAGCATGTTGAGGACAAGGAAAGTTTGTATCAGAAATATTTGAAGTTGATCGGTTAGTCTCTTTGGATTGCGGTGCGTGCCCGGCAGGGTGCGTACCACTTTCTTTACGCCAGCCGCAGCCAATCCAGACTGTCGGCAGTAGCTCCCACCGGCTTGTATTCTGCCCCGACCCAGCCTGTATAAGCCGATGTTTCAATGGCTGAAAATACCCGTCTAAAGTCAATCTTCCCTGTTCCAGGCTGGCCTCGTCCCGGGCAATCGGCAAACTGGATATGGCCGATCTGACCGGCATGCTCGGCAATAAATTGCTCAGGTTTTTCGCCCATCATTTGCATGTGATAAATATCGTACTGCATGAACAGGTTAGATTGGTTGAGCTGATCCAGGATGGCTAGCATTTGCGATCCGCTGTGGATGATAAACCCCGGCATGTCGTGTGTGTTGACGGCCTCGAAAACAGTTTTGATGCCTAAAGGCGAAAATGCCTCGGCAGCGAAGCGCAGGTTTTCCTTAAAAGTTTCCAGATATTCCGGCAGGCGGCTTTCATTCAGGCAGCGCCCCGGCAGGACGTTGATGGCTTCCGGTTTTAACAACTCTGCATATTCGACGGTCTGGGCGACAGCCTGCCGGAACTGGTCGCGTTTTTCAGGGACGCAGGCGAGACCTTCGCCGCCTTGCAATAAATCGGCGGCATCCACATTGAACAGCACCAGCTTTAGCTGCTGTTTGTCTAAGGTGTCGTGCAGCGTTTCCGCGCTCAGGCTATAGGGAAATTGAATCTCGACGGCATCAAAGCCCTGCTGTCTGGCGGCCTTGAAGCGGTCAATAAGCTCAACCTCGTTAAACAACAGGCTGAGATTGGCGGTGAACTTAAGCATCAGGCCGGGTGAATAATTTGATCAAAGTGGATGGATCCTGCTCCAGATAGCCGTGGCTGCCATGCAGTTGCATCAGTTGCGCCGCGAGGCCGGACATGGGGATGGCGTTGCCCTGCCTGGTGGATAAATCAACCGCCATATTCAGGTCTTTCAACAGGGTTTTAACCCGCCATTTAACCGGCTCGAAGGTTCCGGTCGCCATTTCCGGGCCGACGATTTGCAAGGGTTTGGAGTCGGCAAAACCTCCTGCCAGCGCTGCCGGTATTTGTCCGGCATCGACTCCGGCCTGTTTGGCCAGCGCGATCATTTCGGCGATGACCAGCACATTGCAGCTGACGATCATCTGGTTGCATATCTTGGTGACCTGGCCGCTGCCCACGTCGCCCATATGGGTCAATTGCTTGTACAGCGGTGCCAGAACGGTCCTGGCAATGGCGATGTTCTCTGTGCTGCCGCCCGCCATAATCGCCAGACTGCCTTGCTCAGCACCGGCAACGCCGCCGGAAACGGGCGCATCGACCCAGCCCATGCCGCATGTCTCATGCAACAGGGCCGCTAACTGCCGGGTGTTTTCAGGGTGAATACTGGACAAATCAATCAGCAGTTTGCCGGTTGAACCATTGTCCAGAATGTCATTGCGTACAACCGATTCAACAACAGCCGTATCAGCCAGACACAAGATGATGACATCGGACGCTTTGACCAATTCGGCAATAGAGGAGTAAGCGCAAGCGCCTGCATCGGTGACAGGCTTTAGTTTTTCAGGGCTGCGGTTCCATACGTTGACGCTAAAGCCCGCATTCAGCAGGCGCAGGGTCAGGGGCTTGCCCATCAGGCCGATGCCGATGAAGCCTAGGGTGTATTTTTTATCTGACATGGGGTGCTGGGGCGATTAACAAGTGGCGAATCAGAGTAGTACAAAAAAGCGGGAGCAATGGACTCATTGCTCCCGCTTTCACCATTACTGGGTTTTGTTATTGGCCGATAGATTTGCGCATATGTACCATGGCTTCTTCGGTGTGCTTGGTAGCAACATCAGCATGGCCTTGTTTGGCATGGTCAATGGCTTCTTTTAAGTGCTTGATCGAATCAGTCATGTGGACATGCGCTTCAGCATGTTCTTTTTCCGCGGCTTCAGCGTGTTTTAAACCTTCCTCCGCATGCTTGAGCAGTTGATCTGCATGACCGTCCTGTCCATGTGCGGCGGCCATTGCTGAGTGTTCCAGAGCTTGCGCCGTATGATGTTCTGTAGCATTGGACTGAGTGCTTAGACCAAGAGCGAGCGCACCGATTAAAGCGGCAATATATTTTAGTTTCATAACAGCATATCCTTGATTGTTAGTTGAAATTCAGAGTAACCGTACAGCCTCTCGCGCCGTCAAAGCTGTCGAGACCTTATTGGTTGTCTTCGTTTATAGCACACATAACAAGCGCAGCACAACTCAGTGAAACTACGTATCCTTGTTATTATCGCTGTGTACACAGGGTGCTCTGTGGTTTAATAAAAAGACAAATCAAGCCATTCATCAGGTTAAAACCGGCCAGGAGAAAAGATGTTAAAGAAAAGTTGCGCGGCAATTATGGCAGTTGCTGTTTTTTCGGCAACTGCTCCATGCGTTGCTCTACCTCCTGCGTCCATGCAGTCGTGGGGTGCACAGGTTTATGCAGACGGGCATAAGGCCGCCATTGCCAGCGCGCATCCTTTGGCAACTGAGGCCGGTTTTGAGATACTGGATAAAGGCGGCAACGTGTTTGATGCGGCCGTAGCCGTCAGCGCAACACTGGCGGTCGTCGAACCTTCCGGTTCAGGGTTGGGTGGTGGCGGTTACTGGCTGCTGCACAGTGAAGAAGACGATGTTGATACGATGATTGATGGCCGCGAGAAAGCCCCTTTGGCGGCGCACAAGGATATGTTTTTGGATAAAGCGGGCAAGGTGATTCCCCGCTTATCCATCGATGGCGCAAAAGCGGCCGCCATCCCCGGAATGCCTGCGGCGCTGGTGCATCTGTCAGAAAAATACGGGCGCTTGCCGCTGGCGGAAAGCCTGCAACCTGCGATCAGGATTGCGCAGGCCGGTTTCGTTATCGGCGAGAGATACCGGAAGCTGCTCAAATTCAGAACTGACGTAATAAAGAAAGACCCGCAGGCGGCAAGAATTTTCCTGGCTGATGGTGAAGCGCCCCAAGCCCATTCAATACTGAGACAGCCGGATTTGGCCAACACCTTAAAGCAATTGGCCGAATCAGGCCGTGACGGCTTTTATGGCGGCGAGGTGGCGGAAAAGCTGGTGGAGGGCGTTAACAAGGCTGGCGGCATCTGGTCAAAACAGGATTTAGAGAATTACCAAATCGTCGAGCGGGAGCCTGTAAAAGGCAGCTATCACGGCATAAAAATCACCAGCGCCGCGCCCTCATCGTCCGGCGGCATCATGTTGATCGAGGCTTTGAATGTTTTGTCAGGTTACGATTTGAAAAACACCGATGAAACAACCCGCAAGCATCTTGTAGCGGAGGCTTTGCGGCGGGCTTATCACGACAGGGCCTTGTATCTGGGCGATGCGGATTTTATCGACATCCCCGTTAAACGGCTGTTGAATGAAGATTATGCCGCCGGATTGCGCAGCAGCATCCGGCCGGACAAGGCATTAGCCAGCGCCATGCTGTCAGGCGACATACAGCCACAACCCGAAGGCATCAACACCACGCATTTTTCCATTATTGACGATGAAGGCAACCGGGTTGCCGCGACGCTGAGCCTTAATTTCCCTTTTGGCGCCGGCGTTGTAGCCGCCGGAACCGGCGTGCTGCTGAATGACCAAATGGATGATTTTGTCAGCCTGCCCGGAGCCATGAATGGCTATGGCTTGGTCGGCGGCGGTGCCAATGCCATAGCGCCGGGCAAACGCATGCTGTCCAGCATGACGCCCACTTTCCTTGACGATGGCAACAACGTTGCGGTGGTGGGAACGCCCGG
Organism: Methylobacter sp.; assembly: GCA_041660285.1. Lineage (GTDB taxonomy): Bacteria > Pseudomonadota > Gammaproteobacteria > Methylococcales > Methylomonadaceae > Methylobacter_A. The sequence continues at coordinate 10,989 of JBAZWN010000031.1, read as the reverse complement.
CGGCAGCCGCATTATCTCGATGGTGCTGTTAGCCGCGCTGGATTTTGCCAAAGGCAACGGGCCCGACTCATGGGTGCAGGTGCCGCGTTTCCATCACCAATTTATCCCGGATGTGATTGAATATGAAAAAGCTGCAATGACGGCAGATGAAATCACCGCCCTTTCCGCCATGGGGCACCAGATGAAGGAAGCGCGTTACGACTACGGCGACATGCACGCCGTGCAGTGGAACAAAACCACGCATCAATTGACTGCCGCCAGCGACCGCCGAGGTGAAGGCCGGGCTGCTGTCGGGCGTTAAAATCGCGGAAATCCAGGATGATGAATTGAATACCGGCACAATCCAGATATGGCATGGCGATATTGCCGCCGAGGACGCGCATTATCAAAGCTACTGGCGCGTTCTCGATGCAGCCGAGCAAGCTCATGCCCTAAGAATAAAGAATGATTTGCAGCGCAAGCGCTATGTGGAAGTGCATGGGCGATTAAGAAACGTATTGGCCCAAACGCTTAATGAGCCGCCGGAAAAGATAAGGATAAACAAGGCCGAGCATGGCAAGCCTTATTTGACCGACAACCCGGAGCTGGCATTCAACCTGTCCCATTCGGCAAGCGTGATCGTGATTGCCATCGGCTGGAATTGCCGGTTAGGCGTGGATGTGGAGACTTGCAAACCGCGAGCTAACCTAGCCGGACTGGTTGATAAATGCTTTGCCGAAGAAGAGGCCGCATACTGGCGCACACTGCCGGAACACCAAAAAACGCCGGAGTTCTACCGTTTCTGGACGCGCAAGGAAGCTTTCGTCAAAGCCACGGGGCGGGGCATCGGCCTGGGGCTGAACCGCTGCGTTATCAACCCTGAAAACCCGGCAGAGTTTTTAAGGGTTCCGGCAAGTTGCGGGCAGCCCTCATCATGGCGCGTGCTGGATCTGGATTTAGGCGCTGGCGTATGCAGCGCGCTGGTGGTAGACAAGGAGTTTGCCGGGATCAGGCTGATGGATTTGGCTAAAGTATAGATTGCGAGCAACCTAAAAAATCAGTTAACCAAAATGATGTGACCATTGTAGGGGCGACCGGCCGGTCGCCTTTTATGCCCCTGGGTGCTACGGTAGTTCGGAAATATCAAATCCAATTAGTTTTTTAAGATCAAACGGCAAACTTGAAACCGTGCTCTACAATCCAGCCGCGATTTCCCTGAAGCTGTTCAACCCCGCCTCCAGATTGTCGATAATCTCCAACGCCAGCTCATCCGGCTCGGGCAGATTGTCCAGGTCGGCCAGGCTTTTGTCTTTCAGCCAGAAAATATCCAGACTGGTCTTGTCGCGTGCGATGATCTGCTCATAGCTGAACTTACGCCAGCGGCCTTCCGGGTTGCTTTGCTCATTCCACAATTCATTGCGCTCGTGGCGGTTCAGCGGGTTGTAGCAGGCGATGAATTCCTGCAAATCCTCGAAGCGCAACGGCTTCTTTTTCAGCGTGTGGTGAATGTTGGTGCGGTAGTCGTAATACCACACCTCTTTCGTCCACGGCTCCTTGCTGGCCTCGCGGTTATCGAAGAACAGCACGTTCGCCTTCACGCCGTTGGCGTAGAAGATGCCGGTGGGCAGGCGCAGGATGGTGTGCAGCTCGGTGGTCTCCAGCAGCTTCTTGCGCACCGTCTCGCCCGCGCCGCCCTCGAACAGCACGTTGTCCGGCACCACCACTGCCGCGCGTCCTGTGGTTTTCAGCATGGTACGGATGTGCTGCACAAAGTTGAGCTGCTTGTTGGACGTGGTTGCCCAGAAATCCTGACGGTTGTAAGTCAGCTCGTCCTTTTCCTGCTCGCCTTCCTCGTTAGTGAAGCTCATCGAACTTTTCTTGCCGAATGGCGGATTCGCCAGCACGTAGTCGTAGCGTTTGCCGCTATCGGCCACCAGCGCGTCGTTGGGCGAAATCATGCTTTCGCCGTCGATCTCGCCGATGTTGTGCAAGAACATATTCATCAAGGCAAGGCGGCGTGTACCCGCGACAATTTCATTGCCGTAAAACGTCTCGTGCTTAAGAAACGCTTTCTGAGTCTTATCCATCGGGTGTTTCGCTACCAGAAAATCATAAGCCGCCAGAAAGAACCCGCTCGTGCCGCAGGCCGGATCGGCGATGGTTTTGTTCGGTTCAGGGCGCACGCATTCCACCATAGCCTTAATCAACGCGCGCGGCGTGAAGTATTGCCCCGCGCCGGACTTGGTGTCTTCCGCGTTGCGTTCCAGCAGGCTTTCGTAGATGTTGCCCTTCACATCCGCGCCCATCGTCACCCACTGCGTTTCGTTGACCATGTCGATCAGCCGGTACAGCTTGGCCGGGTCCTGGATCTTGTTTTGCGCCTTGGTGAAAATCTGCCCCAGCATGCCCGGCTTGTTGCCCAGCTCGCGCAGCAGCGTCACATAATGCACTTCCAGCTCCACGCCGCGCTTAGGTCTAAGGCTTTGCCAGTTGTATTCGGCGGGGATGCCTACCTTGCGGTTGTACGGCGGCTGGCTGTATTCATCCGCCATTTTCAGGAAGATCAGGTAGGTGAGCTGCTCCAGATAGTCGCCATAGCCCACGCCGTCATCGCGCAACGTGGTGCAGAAACTCCAGACTTTGGAAACGATGGTTGCGGTTGCGTTCATGTGCGTACTTTCTTGGTGTTAGGTTGCGCGGATTTTTCCGCCTTGATGCGTTCCAGCAGCTTTGATGCGGGCTCGTCGTGCGGGTCGTGCGGCACCAGCTGGCCGGAGAAGGCTTTTTTCAGGATGGACTGGCGCAGGGCTTCGGCTTGTTGCAGGGAGGTGACGATGGTTTGGTCGAGCTGGTCGGTTTCGGAGATGAGCGCATCCAGTTGATTGGCGATTTCGTTCTGTTCGCTCACTGAGCAGAGTGGAAAAACCAGCCTCTCGACGTCCCCTACGCGGAGATGCTTTACCCCGGTACCGACAGCAACCTTGTCGGCGACTTTTTTGAAAATAGGGTTTTGCGTTGCCGACAGCAAATATTCTCCCGATAGGAATTTACCGGGGCGCAATAGCATGATGCGTTGCCCCATGCAAAGCATTTTCCCTTCAGGAATTAGCGCAGCTTCCCCCATAGGTGCTTCACGGGTGAAGAGAATATCACCAGGAAGCGGTGGGCAACGTCGCGACCAATATTCGTACGTTTCCTGAGAGACGTAACGAATCGCGTCATCAAAATTGAGCTTCATGTCTCTGATGCTCGGAGTTCGAACCAGTGGGATACCTGTGGCTTGATAAGGCGCAGTTTTGTTGTGGCAATCGACTACTGCTTCGCAAGCTTCAAGCAACCTTACCCATGCCCAGCCCTTTGGCAGTTCCGGCAATTCGGCCAGTTCTTCGGCGGTGAGCGGGGGCAGGGGTTTCGGGGCTTTGGGTTTGCTGCCTTGTTTGCCAGCGGCTTCCCAGTCGGCAAGTTGTTGCTGGTAGCGTTGCACGCGCTCTTGCTGGATGCGCTTCAGCAAAGCCTCGGCGGTTTCCAGTTTTCCCTGGTTTTCTGCACGCCACTGAGCCGTAAGCTTGCCCTCGAAGGCGTGTTTCAGCAGGGCTTGGCGATACACCTTGAGCTGCTCGCGGGCAGTCTTCAGGTTTTCTAGCCCAGAGTCCAGCTCGGAAAACAGCTCTTCGATCTTTGAAACGATACGGTGTTGTTCGTTTAGTGGTGGAATAGGTAATCGGGCATGAGCAATTTCATGCTTGGCAAATCCGTTTTGAGCGGATCGCGAAATCATTTTTAGCGGTAATTGAAGAACTGATGTTTGCAACAAATAAAAAATGTATTTGCTAAAGAAAAGTCTTTTGTCAAAAATGGTCTTAGCAAGTGCAACGTTATAAGCTCCCTCTAAACCGGTTAGGATGCGCCCGAGCGATGCTCCATACCTTGCAATTAGTACATCGTCCTTCGTACAGAATTTGGTTACACGATTCTTTTTGACATAGGTTGGAACGGGCTTTTCACCGAAATCGCGTATTTGCAGCAACTGAATGTAATCTTCATGCGGTTGATAGATGAATTCCGATTTTGGTGGCTGGCTTCCACCTTGGATATCCATTACATCGCCAAGGGGTTGAACAGACCAGCTTTGAGGATATGTCGCATCCATGCGCCCGCCGAACAACTGGTGCATCTTGCCCAGCCCGCCTTGCCCGGCCTTGTCCACCCTTTCTTCCTTCATACTTCTACCTTCTTCCTTACCAACTCCCCCTTGCGATAAAACACCACGCCCACGCGCTCGATATGCGCCAATAAATTGGGGTTGTCGATGTCGGCCTTCAGCGACAAGTCCACCTGATAGGGAATGGGGGAGTCTTCCAGCCGTCCGGCGATTTGCGCCAGCAGGCGATGATCGAGCCCGGCGCCCACCAGCGTCAGGTCGATGTCGGAACCCTTGCTATAGTTGCCCTTGGCGCGGGAACCATAGAGGATGGCTTGCTCAATCTCGGGATAGTCGGCCAGGATGGCGCGAACCGTGGCGAGGGTTTGGTCTGACAATCCGAAACGGGTCATGCTTACAGCCTGGACTGCATTTCTTGTTGCAGGGCGAGGAAGGCTGCGTGATAGCCGCCGACGATGGCGTTGACCAACTGTTCCGCGAGCTCCTTGTTGTAGGTGTGCGAGGAAAGGTTGCGCTTCTCTATCATGTCCATCCACAGCTCGCCATCAATAAGCAATTCGCGCCTGAACGCTTCGCGCACCGCGCCCCGTGACCCCACAAGGCCTGTGATGCCCTCGTAGGCGAGGAAATCCTTGAGCACATTCCAGGCCAGTTCGTGCACAATCTCAAAGCCCTGGATGACGCCCTGTTTTTCCAGATCGGAAAGAGGGCGCTGCCGGGAAAGTTCGACGGCCTGCGTCAGTTGTTCGAGTGCCCGGTTGAAATTGTCGAAGCGTTGCTGCCAGCGTATGTCTTGTGTGTTCATGCGACCAATACCTCGTTGAGTTCGTCCAGCAATGTGTCCATGTTTGCGCCGAACAGTAGATACATTTTACCTAATCCGCCCTGGCCATCAAAAGGCGACATTTCCAGATCGTCGCGCTCGATGTGGAAGGAGTTGGCGACATGGTCGCGGATCATGCGCAGCCAGTCCATTTGTTCCTCGTTGAACTTTTCGCCGCCGCCGGAGTGGTGTTTCATCACCCAGTTCTGGAAATTACGACGCACCACGGCGTCGTAGTTGGTGAGCGTTTCGTCCAGGCCGCACACACGGCGGATCAGCGCGACCAGAGCGGTGAGTTCGTTGATGGGTTGCCCCTTGTAGTTGTCGAGCTGGGCGTAGGCCTGCCACACGCGCACCGGGGCGAGTTTGGGCTGGTCGGTCTTGAGTTTGTCCAGCACCTGCCGGATCATGTCGTAGGTGATTTCCCTTCTGCGAAACGGCTGGCCGAAAAAGATGGCGAGCGCGGCTATATGGTCGCGCTGGCTCTTCAGGTAGTCGGCAAATTCATCCGCAAACGCCTGTGCGTGGCTGTTGGCATCGTTGTCCCAACCGGCGCGCAACACCGTGTCGATGTTGTCGTGATCGATGGTTTGTTCCTTGTCGCGGCGGATGCTGTCTATGAGTTCTATCAGTTCGCCGTTTAACGCTTTCGCAGCCTCGCCGACCAGTTGCTGTTGCGCCAGTTCGCGCTGAGTATCGCCGGGATCGGTGCCGGTAGGCTGTCCGGCCAGTTCAAGAGCTTTGGCTTCGATGTTGTCGGCATTTATCGCGGCGAACAGTTTGCCTACCAACTGAGTCAGCTCCAGCCCGCCTGATGCTTCGCGGATGCGACGCAGGTCGTCGGCATCGAGTTGTTTGTTGAGCCGCGCCAGCCGTCCTGCGAGCGAGCTGACGGTATCTTCGTCCGTCGCGCCCATCATCACCTGCATCGCCAAGTCCTTGAGCGACACGGTGGGTTTGGTGATCAGCGGCTGGCTGGCGGTTTTCAGCGATTTGGTCACGCCGATGGCGTCCACGATCACGTAGTGGGTCTTGGCGCTGGTGGCGGAGGGCGTGACTTTTTTCAGGTCGTCCATGTCCAGCGTGCGCGTGCCCCGGCCTTTCATCTGCTCGAAGTAGTTGCGGCTTTTTACGTCGCGCATGAACAGCAGGCATTCCAGCGGTTTCACATCCGTGCCGGTAGCGATCATGTCCACGGTGACGGCGATGCGCGGATAGTAGTCACCGCGAAAATCTGTCAGCATCGACTTGGCGTCATCCGCTTTGGAGGTGATCTTCTTGCAGAACTTGTTGCCCTCGCCGAATTCCTCGCGCACGGTCTGGATGATGTCATCGGCGTGGCTGTCTGTCTTGGCGAAGATTAAGGTCTTGGGCACTTCTTTGCGTCCGGGGAATATCTCCGGGAGGTTGTCGCGGAAGGTGCGGATGACGGTGCGTATCTGGTCGGGGTTGACGATGTTTCTATCAAGCTGCATGGCGGAATAGGCTTCATCTTCGTCCTGCTGTTCCCAGCGTTTTTTGCGGGTAAGTTTTTCGCGGCGTTCCACAAGTTGTTTAGCAGGTATCTTACCGCCTTGCTGGGTGATTTGCGTTTCGATCACATAAACTTCGTTGCCGACGTTGACGCCATCGGCCACGGCTTTTTCGTGGCTGTAATCGCTGACCACGTTCTTCTTGAAGAAACCGTAAGTGCGGTTGTCAGGCGTGGCGGTGAGGCCGATCAGGCTGGCGTCGAAATAGTCGATCACCTGTTGCCACAGGTTGTAGATGGAGCGGTGGCATTCGTCGATGAAGATGAAGTCGAAAAACTCCGGCGGGACTTTTTCGTTATAGACCACGGGCATCGGTGCTTTGGGCTGCGCCAGTTCCGCCGGGTTGATTTCCTCGGTGGCGTCATCAATTGGCGTGTCTTTGAGGATGGAGTACAGTCGCTGAATGGTACTGATGCAGACGACGCTGTTGCTGGGAATATACGAGGACTTCAGTCGTTGCGTGGCATAGATTTCGGTGAACTTGCGGTTATCGTCCAGCGGCGTGTAGGACATCATCTCCTGTTCGGCCTGCTCGCCGAGGTTCTTGGTGTCCACCAGAAACAGCACGCGCTTGGCATTGGCATATTTGAGCAGGCGATACATGGAAGTGATAGCGGTATAGGTCTTGCCCGCGCCGGTCGCCATTTGTATCAAAGCTCGGGGACGATCAGCCTTGAACGAGTCTTCCAGATTGGATATGGCGATTTCCTGGCAATCGCGCAGACGCAATTCCTTGGCAGGCAGGTGATTCAGATTCAGCGGAGGGATATGGTGCAATCGTTCACGCAGGCTGGCGCTTTGGGATAGCCATTCCTTGAGTGTCTCGGGGCGATGAAAGCCGAACACTTCGCGTGAGCGCGGTTTGGGATCGCGTCCATCGGTAAAGCGGGTAATGATGCCGGTGCTTTCATAAAGAAAGGGCAAAGGCTGTTTGTTGTTGACCCATTTCAGTTTGGCGCTGGCATAGCCTTCGGTCTGGGATTCCACTTCGGTGATTTTGTGGCCTTGTTCCTCGCGCTTGGCTTCTATTACTCCTACCGCTTTTTTGTCCACGAACAACACATAATCTGCGGGGCCGACATCGGTTTGATATTCACGCACCGCTTGTCCCAGGCCGATATTCAGATCAATCTTCTTGGCGGATTGAACGACCCAGCCCGCCTGCTTGAGCAGTGCATCAATGGTGTCGCGGGCTTTCTGTTCGGGGTTCTGGTTTTCAGACATGTTGTTTCGGACTTTGATTATTATTGTATAACCGATATGTGTGCGCTCAACGCAACTGCTTTCCAGTTACAGCATTATAGATAGCTGTTTCCAGTTTAAGATCACCAACTTTACCATGAACGATGAAAATATCTGAATCAGCAAAGGTTTTGAGCAGCTTTCTAGATTCCTTGATGGCGGGCCGGGTGCTGGGGTTGGCGCTGGTGGATACCAACGGGCTGCCGAATTGAGCGCATAAATCGCGGGCTATCGGGTGATTGGTGACTCTGACGGCCAGTGAGTCATGTTCGCCGGTCAGCCATTTTGGAACCCAGGGCTGGGCTGGGATAACCCAGGTGACAGGGCCGGGCCAGGTGGGTGTTATGCGGTCGATGATGGCTTGATCCAGAACGAGGTAGGGGCGCAGTTGCTCCAGCGATGAGGCGATAAGAATCAGGCCTTTTTTTATCGGGCGCTGTTTGATGTCGAGCAGGGTCATGACCGCGTTTTCGTTGAGCGGGTCGCAGCCCAAGCCGTAGACCGCTTCTGTGGGGTAAGCGATCACTGCTCCGGCTTTGATATAGCGGATGGCGTTTCTTATTTTGAAGGGGGAGTGATAGGGCATTTTAAGCGCAGTGTGCCGGAAACGCCTGTTTTCGCTTACGCTCAAACAGGCTTATTCCGGCCTACAAGGCGCCCGGTTCTTTTGGGCCTTGCACATCAGCGGGATCGCCTTCATACGGGGTCGCGTATTTGCAGTCTTTTTGCGGACAAACCTTTTCCACGCCGCGCCGTTTGGTTTCTTTGACGGTCAAGATAGGCCAGTCGCATTCAGGGCAGCTTTCTTTTATCGGCGCGTTCCACAATGCGTAATCGCATTTGGGGTATTCCGAGCAGGAATAGAATATTTTGCTGTTCCGCGATTTGCGCTTGAGGATATTGCCTTTTTTGCATTGCGGGCACTCGACGCCGGTGTCCATAGGCTTTTCCAAAGGCTCGATATGCTTGCATTTGGGGTAGCCGCTGCAACCGATAAATTTGCCGTAGCGACCGGCCTTGATGACTAAAGGCGATTCGCACTTGGGGCAGGTTCTGCCTTCTACAACTTCGGGTTCGTCGCTAGCGCCGCCGTCATCGTTCAGGTTCCGGGTGTAGGAGCATTCAGGGTAATTGGTGCAGCCGATAAACCGGCCATTACGGCCCAAGCGGATGGACAGCGGGCTGCCGCAGTCGGGGCACTTCTCGTCGATGGCTTCCTGGGTGACGTCTTTGCGCTGGACGCTGGTTTCTTTTTCCTGGATCAGTGTCGTGAATGGGTTCCAGAAGTCGCGCATCAATGGAATCCAGTCTTTTTCTCCCCGCGAAACGGCATCCAGTTCATCTTCCAGATTGGCGGTGAAATCGTAATCGACGTATTTGGTGAAATGCTCGGTCAGGAATTTGTTGACGATTCTGCCGACGTCGGTCGGGTAGAAGCGCTTGTTTTCCAGGGTGACGTATTCACGGTTCTGCAATGTCGAAATAATCGTGGCATAAGTCGATGGCCGGCCGATGCCGTGTTCCTCAAGAGACTTTACCAAGCTGGCCTCGCCGTAGCGCGGCGGCGGCTCGGTGAAGTGCTGTCCGGCATTGATATCGTTAAGCTGGACGGGGCGGCCTTCTTCCATTGGCGGCAGAAAGCTTTCCTTGTCGTCGCTCTCGTTGCTGTCGTCCTTGCCTTCCAGATAGGCGGCCATGAAGCCGGGATGGGCTATCGTGGAGCCGGTTGCTCTGAAGACGTGTTTGCCGTTGCCGCAGCTTAAATCGACGGCGACCATGTTGAGCGTGGCATGAATCATCTGGCAGGCGATGGTGCGCTTCCAGATCAGTTCATAGAGTTTGAACTGTTCAACGCTCAGGTGGCTTTTTATCTGGCTGGGTAAATGCCGCGGATACGTTGGACGTATTGCTTCGTGCGCTTCCTGGGCGTTTTTTGACTTGGTTTTAAACAGTCTTGGCTCTTTCGGCACATTTTCAGCGCCATAGTTCTCGGCAATCAGCGCGCGGATTTCTTCGACAGCGTCAACCGACAGGTTGACCGAGTCGGTACGCATGTAGGTTATCAAACCGGCGGTTTCGCCGCCTATATCGATACCTTCATAGAGTTGCTGGGCGACCATCATGGTGCGCTTGGTGGTGAAACCCAGCTTGCGCGAGGCTTCCTGTTGCAGCGTCGAGGTGGTGAACGGTGGGGCAGGGTTGCGTTTTTGCTGTTTCTTTTCCAGCTTGCTGACCAGTAACTGTCCGTCTGCCGCAGTCAGCAGGGTTTGCTTGGTTTTTTCTGCCAGCTCTTCATCGGTAATGCTGAATTGCGTGATTTTTTCGCCGTCAAACTGAGTCAATTTGGCTTTAAAGGCTTGGTCATGCGCCGTCAATGCGGCGTCAATTGTCCAGTATTCGCGGCTTTTAAAGGCCTCGATTTCCAGTTCGCGCTCGACGATCATGCGCAAGGCGGGGCTTTGTACGCGACCGGCGGAAAGGCCGCGGCGGATTTTTTTCCACAACAGCGGCGACAGGTTAAAGCCGACCAGATAATCCAAGGCGCGGCGCGCCTGCTGGGCATTGATTAAATTGATGGACAGTTGTTCCGGATTGGCAATGGCGTCAGTGACCGCTTTCTTGGTGATTTCATGGAAAACAACCCGGTGCACCGGCTTGTCCTTGAGCAGCTTTTTTTCCTTCAGCAGCTCAAGCAAATGCCAGGAAATGGCTTCCCCCTCCCTATCAGGGTCGGTCGCAAGATATAAGGTGTCTGCGGCTTTAAGCGCTTTGCTGATGGCCTGGACATGGCGCTGGTTGCGCTCGATGACTTCATATTTCATGGCAAAGTCATGGTTAGGATCAACTGCCCCTTCTTTTGGGATAAGGTCGCGGACGTGCCCATAGGAGGCCAATACATGGAAGTCTTTGCCTAAATATTTCTCTATGGTTTTTGCTTTTGCAGGTGATTCTACAATGACAAGATTCTTGCTCATTTAATCAATAATGCGGTCTGGTGAGTGTTAATGTAAGTAAGTAGGGACGAGATTGTACACAATGTCTTCCATTTTGGAGAAAGCGATTTCTTCGTCCGGCTGACTGAGCAATATCATTAACACTATCCATTTTAATTTTTCCAGGGAGATGTCTTCATTTTCCAGCGCCATTGCCCGGTCAATGACGATTTCCCGGTTGGCTGAGTTCAGGATGCCGTTATGCTCAAGAAACATAAGCAGATTGCGGCATTCGAGATCAAGTGTTGCCTTTTCCTG
>JBAZWN010000030.1:0-38343 GCA_041660285.1 Methylobacter sp. | reverse complement strand
AATGATATTTCCCATGCCATGCAGATAAACCAACGCCTCATCACCTATTGAGCTATCAAGCACTTCGCCTTCATCGTTAGTCAAAGTATAGTGAATTGAAACAGCCATATTGTCAGCTACTTGCATGTTTAAACCTTTTTGGTAATTTAAAAGCCGACTATGATAAAGATTTACAATGCTTTTGTCTGAAAAAATATTTTAATCCGCCGTAATCACCTACAGGAAATCAATCATGTCGCGCTGGAGACCGCCGGGGCCCAAATCATCCCCTTACATTACGCCGGAAGGCTATCAAGCACTGGAGAGCGAATTAAAAGATCTGTGGAACAGGCGCAAAGAAGTGACCCAGGCCTTATCAGCCGCAGCAGCAGAAGGCGACCGTTCAGAAAATGCCGAGTACATTTACCGCAAAAAGGAATTGCGCGGCATAGACCGCCGCATCCATTACCTGCAAAAACGGCTGCCTGTTCTTAATATCGTCTCGCAACCCCCTGAAGATCAGGACAGAATTTTTTTCAGCGCCTGGGTGACGCTGGAAAATGAAGCCGGAGAAGAAATCACTTACCGCATTGTAGGAGCCGATGAGCTTGACCCTAAAAAACAATACATCAGCCTCGATTCACCCCTGGCAAGAGCGCTGCTTAAAAAAACCTTTGATGATGAAGTCGCCATTAAAAACGAGCTTAAAGAAAGCCGCTATACCGTCGTTGACATCAATTACGGCAAGCCAGGCTACTGATGAGTATCATGATGCGCTCCGCCGCTTTCCTGAGTTACAGAACGAACGCGGACATCCCGTTGCGGGAAAGGAATTTCTATCTTGTGTTCGCGCAAGGCCTTTTCTAGTCGAACATGCAAATCATGCGCAACCGGCAACCGGTTTGACAGCTCGCTGACAAAAATACGGATAGAAAAATCCATGGCATTCTCGCCAAAACCGACAAACAGCACACTCGGCTCAGGCTCTGCAAGCACCAGCGGCGTTGACCGTACCGTATCAAGCATGACCTTATGCGCCAGCTCGACGTCAGAACCGTATGCAATGCCCACAGGAATCACCACCCGGGTGATTGCATCGCTTAAAGTCCAGTTGATAAGCTGACTGGTAATAAAGGTTTTATTCGGCACAATCAGGTCTTTCTGATCCATGTCGATAAGCGTGGTGGCGCGCATCTGGATACGGCTGACCTTACCTGTGATAGTGCCTATGGTTACGGTATCGCCCACCCGTATCGGGCGTTCAAACAGCAGGATAATGCCGGACACCATATTGGCGAAGATTTCCTGCAAACCAAAACCCAACCCGACACTGAGAGCCGCAACCAGCCACTGCACCTGAGACCAGCTGCCGCCCAGCTCATGTGCCACGCCGATAAAGCCTATAGAAACTAAAATGTACTTTGCCAACTGGTTAACCGCATAACGGCCACCCGCTTCTATCGACAAACGCCTGAATACCAATAATTCCATGACCCCGGAAAAATTCCGCACCGAGACTACCGCAATAAAGACATACAACCCGGCCAACAGAAGATTAGTCAATGTTACCGGTTGATAAACTTCCTGATTATCAACATTCACCAGATGCTGCCAGAGCACAATGCGATCCAGGAATGAAAAAGCCGGCAGCATATTTTTCCAGATCATCCAGAAACCGACCACTAGCGTGAAACCGATAAAAACATTGAGCAGCTTTATGGTTTGGGCATTGATTTTGGGAATATCGATTTGCTGCTCATCAACAGGCAACACCGGGTCTTCCGATCCTGCCAGATGTTTTTCGGTAACCGCAGCGGCTTTACGCTTTTGCTTGGCATTTGTTATAGCCAACTGCCGGTTAACCAGCGTCAGCCAGCGGAACACCAACGCATGAATGATAATGGTCAGAAAGATTAGCCGCAGCGTAACAATTAACTGTTGCTGCAACTCCAATGCGCTCAGGTAATAGCCGGCGACGGCAAAACCGATAATAACCACAGGTATGAGAATTACTGCCGAATACCAGACATAGCGAAGCTTGGCCACCCATCCGTCCTGATTTTCGTCGATATGGCTCTGCAATAACCCACCGGTAGGTTTTAATACCCGGCTGGCAAACACAGCCATTGCAACCATAATGACAATCAGCGCCAGACGGCCAAGACTGTCGCTATGCGCTGAAAATTTTGATGCTCCGGTGCCGGCAATTAAAAACACGCCAGGCACCGCAATAAACCGTATCCAGGCAATCTGCTTGCGCAACAAACTCGCCGTGGTTTTTTGCCATTGAAAATGTTTCCGCGCTATGCCATCGGATGCAAACAAGCGATAGAAAAACTGCAAGAAAAACAGTGGCAGTGCGGCCCCCTGCAAACCCTCGCCGACGGCTCGAGTAAAATCCTGCGCCTGAATACCGCTATTCAAAAACCATCCCATATAGCTGAACAGCAATGGCAACGGCAATACCAGGATCAAGGTGTACGCCAAGGCTCTTAAAGTGTAATAGAAACTATCCGTATAAATTTTTTCAACCTTGCCTGAGATGGCTGCTAACTGTACCTTCGCCCAGTTTCTGCTCCGGTGCAGGCCGACAAAAAACAGCACCGCCACAAAGGTCAGAAACGGCTTATGAAATGCAAGCGTGACGGCATCTTTAATCAAGGCTATCCAGTTAAAGGGGGACAACAGCCATTGCGTGGAATGATACAAGTCGGCAATATAACCTAGGCTGATAGGCTCGGAACTCGGCACCCACAACAGACGCTCGTCCAGATAGGCCGCAAATTTACTTGCCTCGGCGACCATTTGCTGCCGGGCGAAATCAAAATCGCCCAACGTGCGCAGATAAGTTGTGTAAGCGACGGACAGCTTGTTCAGCAATTCCTTCTGGCTGTTAAGCAACACGCGCAACTCGGCCTGTATCATCATGCGCTGATCTACAGGCAAGGTTTGATCGACCTGTTGGCTCATCATTTCCTTCAGTCCTGCGTCAACGTCCATGAGCCGTTTCAGCTTGTCTTCAACCTTGAATTGCGCAAGACTGGTTTCAGCGGTTTCGTTCTGAATGGTCTGGGACTGCTGCTCAAACTCATCCTGAACCGACAAATCACGGCGCTGCTCGCGCAGAATTTTACCCAGCGCAGGACTCAAGCCCGCCAGGCTGATTTTCTTTTCAGCGCTTTTAAAGTCGGTTTCAATTTCACCCGACTGCGCATCTACCCTGGTTTTTTGCTCGCTGTATTGCTCAATCTTGGCAGTGATATCCTGCAAATCCCTGCTGTATTGGATATTTTCCCGCGTGCTTTCCTGAATGAGGGGGTGCTTGCCGGAAACTTCCTTTTCCGCCTGGCTGAGCGCGTCCTGCATCTCTTTCGCCTCTTGCTGGCGCAGCTCGAAGGTCAGGCTTTCTATCGCCGTGACAACAGGGTTCAACGCATTCTTTTGAATATCCAGCAACTGATACTCGGTTTTAAGCAATTCGACTCTAGCGGGATTGCTGATGGCTTCAACATCGAGCATTTTCAGCTCAGCCGTGCGTGCGTCTATCAAGGTGTTGAGATAAATCTGCCGGGCTTCAACTTCCAGCTTTAAATCCGCGCGGCCCGGCTGTATTTCCAGTTTTTTCTGCGCCGCATCAAGGTCTTGCTGCGCCGCTACCGTTTCTTGACGAATCAGCTGCGGACGGCTATTTTGCACAATCAGCTCGCTTTCCAGTTTTTTTATCTGCTCATCCAGAGTACTGATTTTTCCTTTTTCAAGAATAAGCCGCTGCTCCAGTTCTTCGACCGGTATCTGGTTGAAATCTTCCAGCTTTTGCTTGGACACCTTCAGCAGCGTCTGCTCAATTTCCTTTTGCAGTTTTTTTGTTTTCTCCGGCGCTTGCTTGATAGCGACCTTAAAATTAGCGGTCTGCGCCTTAAAGTTTTCCAGATTGCTCAGGTTATCTTCCGCCGACTGATAAAGCTTAAGCACTTTGGACTTGGTTGCCTCATCAAGACCTTCCCTGGTATTGGTCGCCTCAATCCTGGCCTTCAGCGAGTCTTTGCTTATTTCAAGAGTTCCACTCTTTTGCCCGGCATCCGGCGCTGCACTTTTAGCCCACGCCCCAGTTGGGTCCAAGGCGATAACAAGCATTAACAGCAGCAGGGCATGAATCTTTAACTGAGCGGCGGGTAGATTAATGATTTTCATAGATTACTTCGGGTACAACCGGGAAAGAATACACAGGGATATTGTAAACTGTTTTTGCCGCTTCCGAAGCAAGAAGCTTGGAAAGGATGTGATTTAAAGCGGGGTTTTAGTTGATGACATTAGGCAAGCAACTTGTCATATTCTGCATGAGTACCAATCCAAACCCACAGAAAACCAGCTTCAATCGGTGTGGCAATAGCACGGTAATGCGCTCCGACACGGGCAGACCAGACTTTGCCAACTTTCTTGAACTGCAACGATGGATGAGAAGGATCGGCTTTCAAAATTTGAAAGTTTTTATCGGCAAGATTGCGAATATCCATCGGCAAACATTCGTAGCAAGCCCAGAAACTGGAAGCCGTCTTGTGTTTCAAAGGTCTCTCGTTGTTCCTGCTTTGTGTTCGGCAAGCGCGGCATTGACAAGGAAATCAAGTTTCCCGGCGTTAGAATCGGCCTCTATTTTCTTGTCCCAGCGCGTCTGATCGAATTCGACAAACCAGTCACGAAGTTTTGAAAATGAAGCGTCATCCAATTCAGCAATATGCTGTTCTAATAACTCAATTTGGATCATAAAATGTTTCTCTATATATGTGACTACGATTTTTCTTGACACCGTGGAACAAGGCACCTATTACATCTCATTCGGATGCCAACCTGCGCCCTGTTGAATAAGCTCATTAGTCCACGCCAAAAGCAAACAAAGCCCTTTATTTTCCACATCCCACTTTCTTCTGTGGTCTCCAGCATAACCGTGAAACAAAGCCTCCATTTGCTCATGGTAGTAGTTTACAAAATTTGAATATGGCCCATCTTCACCATAAAGACTGAAATCTGAATACCCCTTTGTACGCTCCGATAGGAAAGGGAAAATTGTCTGACTTTCTATGTGATGATAAACCTCATCAATAGATATATCATCAAATTTACCAGAATCTAATAAGTGATTGATTTTCAAAATTAGTAGCGTTAGTGCTGTAAGCTTTATTTTTGGTAGATCGGTTATTGCATCAATCTGTTTTCTTATACTGCTTGCAAGGTCAATATATTGAATTGCATCTTCTTTAGTGATTGTGTCACTTGCAGCGTGGACAGCTTGATTTCTCAAAGCTCTCATATCTCTGATGGCTCTTGCTGTGGAAGGAATCAGAGCTCCTGTATGTTCCAAATAATCTACTGGGCGCTGTAGAGCATCTCTAAATTTTTCTCCCCTAGGCAATAAGTCTTTAACCTTATTCCTTGCAGATATTTCAATTGCCTTCCATGCTTCAATAACTGCTGCTGACGCTGATACATCAATAAGAGCGTAAATTTCGGATTTGTTCTCTCCCTCGCTAGAATAAATTAAAGCTTCCTCGCCTACTTCTTCTTTGACCTGCTCCAATTGCTTCGAAAACTTAACTTCAACATCTTTATATTTTATATTTTCGATAAATGGCACCAGCTTTTGAATTGGCTTTCTTATTAGCCAGCATAATGACATTACTGTTACTGGCCATGCCAGTATATCGAGCATTTTTATTGCATTTTCCATCTTATGAAGTTCCCAGAAAGGCATGGCTAATTATTATCTGACCCTTATATAACCTAGCATAATTTATCAGGATTTTATATCAAGGCGATTAACTTCTAGTGCTATAAGATGTGCCAAGGTACGATGTGCATCCTACATCTCAACCATTAAACAGTAATCTGCTCGCCCACTTTAGGAATATTGGCATTCCACCCAGTGCGTTTGAAACAGGTTTGCAGCGATAAGGTCGCCGCTTTCTCGCCATGTATCAAATAAAGACGGGGCTTGGGTTCTTTAAAATGTCCAGCCCATTGCAGCAACTGGCTTTGGTCGGCATGGGCGCTTAACGCACCCAGCGTATGGACTTTGGCAGCCACGTTGACTTCGGCCCCCAGGATTTTCAAATGCGACTTTTTGCCGTCAACAATGGCCCGGCCCAAGGTGCCTTCGGCTTGGAAGCCAGCGATGATAATGTGGGCGTTGCGCCGCCACAGGTTGTATTTAAGGTGATGGCGGATGCGTCCGCCGGTGCACATACCGCTGCCGGCGATAATAATCACACCGCCGGCAATACGGTTGACGGCCATGGAGTCTTCGGCGGTTTCCGAATAAATCAGGCCCGGCAGCCAGGCCTGCCAGCCGCCGGGGGCAATTTTGGTGAATTCGGGATCGTCAATATTGAATAAGTCGGTATTTTCAGCGTAGATATCACTGGCGCTGATCGCCATCGGGCTATCCAGATAAATCTGTTGCTGCGGCAGTCCGCCCTGGCGCTGAATCTTGCCCAGCCAGTAAATCAAGTCCTGAGTCCGTCCCACGGCAAAGGAAGGGATAATGACATTGCCGCCGCTAGCCGCCGCTTCCGCCAGCGCTCCGCGCAATTCAACCAGCGTATCTTCCAGCGGTTTATGGTCGCGATCGCCGTAAGTGGATTCAAGCAGCAATACATCCGCTTCGGTCAGTATTGCCGGATCGCGCAACAATGGAGAGTGTGGATTGCCCAAATCACCGGAAAAAACCAGCGTTTTGGTTTTATCTTTGTCCTTGATGCGCAAACGCACGATGGCTGAACCGAGGATGTGCCCCGCCTCATGGAAAGAAACACTTAAATCGGGAAGTATCCCGGTTTCCACGCCGTAGGCTATGGGCTTTCGAAGCGCCAGTAGCGCTTTTACATCCGCCTCTGTATATAAAGGCTCGATCAAAGGCTTGCCTGCGCGCTCCAGACGTTTGTTTTCCCATTCGGTATCTCGCAATTGCAGATGGACGGCGTCCATCAGCATCAGCTCCAGCAGCGGAAAACTGGCCTCAGTCAGTAACACCGGCCCCTTGAAGCCGTCTTTAAGCAGCTTGGGCAGGCGTCCGCAATGGTCAAGATGGGCGTGAGACAAAACCACGGCGTCAATACTCGACGGGTCGAAGGGGAAATCGGCTTCATTTTGCTGCTCTGTTGCTCTTGAACCCTGGAACATTCCGCAATCAAGAAGTATGCGGCTGGAATCAGTCTCCAGCAAATAGCAGGAGCCGGTAACCTGGCCTGTAGCGCCAAAAAAAGTGAGACTTGTCATTGCGTTGCCCTGTTGTCAAGTGATGCCCTTCTGACCCATGAGCAAGAAGGGCTAAGTAAGTCATGGTTTTTTCAAACAAAGATGCGTTATATTGTACGCAGCTGGTTACATTAGCAAATAATTACACTTCTGAGTTTACTATGCCCAACACCACAAGATTATTCTTTCAGCAAAGCAGCCAAATACTAATATTTCTTTTCTTATTCCTGCCTTTACAATCACTGTACGCAGATGATGTTATCGATCAGGAACCCGGTGTCCCTAAGGAAATCAGCGCAATTATTGCTGCAAAACAGCATCCTTACCTGATGCTTTCAAATTTTCAAAACCGCACGGAAGATCTTGAAACTCTTTATAAAATGGCAGACCATGAATTGGTGTGGCTGGGCAACGATGATTCAGAAAAAAACATCACGGACGCCCTTAATGTATTAGCCGACGCTCCTGCACAAGGTTTGAACCCTGCAAATTACGATACTGAAACGCTACGCCGTAAACTAAAAGCCGCCTTAAATCTCGAATCGGATGCTTACAAGGAATTGGCTTTATACGATACGGCGATCAGTATCTCCTTACTGCGCTTCATGCATGATTTGCATTATGGCCGGGTAAATCCTCAAGGGATAAATTTCAGATTAAAACCAAGGGAGAAGAAGCTAACTTTGCCGGAGCTGATTAAACAGCACCAGGAGCAAGGCACGCTGTCTCAATTGCCTCAATTGCTTGAGCCGAATTTAAGGCAATATCACAAACTGAAACAGGCGTTAGCCGCTTACCGGCAACTTGCCGCGAATACGCCGCCTTTAAACCTGTTCATTCAAAAAACCCTGCAACCCGGCGACAGTCACCCGCAAATAACAGACCTGCGCCGTTTTTTGATCACGGTAGGCGACCTCGAAGATGAAAACACCAACACTGAAGAATCTTCACGCTACACGGGCGACATCGTCGCAGGGGTTAAAAGATTCCAGAAACGGCATGGACTGGCTCCTGACGGCGCTATAGGCAAAGATTCTGTAACCGCGCTTAACGTGCCTTTAAGTCAAAGAGTGACGCAAATGGAATTGGCTATGGAAAGGCTGCGCTGGTTGCCTCAGCTCCATGCCGGGCCATCAGTCGTCGTCAATATTCCGGCCTTCCAGTTATGGGCGTTTGACGCTATCGACCAGGCAAACGCAAACATAATCAATATGAAAGTTGTTGTCGGCAGAGCTATGAAAACTGAAACGCCGGTATTGATGGCGGAAATGCGCTTTATCGACTTCATGCCCTTCTGGAACGTGCCGCCCAGCATCCTGAGAAAGGAAATACTGCCTAAATTGATTCGGAACAGCCATTATCTTGACCAGGAAAATATGGAGTTGGTCGCCGGTTTCGGCAATCAGGTACAGGCAGTACCTTTTACAGAATCATCTTTTGAGCAGTTGAGACAAGGCTCATTAAAAGTCAGGCAACGCCCAGGGGGAAAGAATGCATTGGGCAAGGTGAAGTTTATTTTTCCGAACGAGGAAGACGTTTATTTGCATGATACGCCGGCGAATGCCTTGTTTAGCAGATCACGGAGAGATTTCAGCCACGGCTGCGTGCGTGTCGAGAACCCTGTAGGGTTGGCTGAGTTTGCCCTGAAAAACCAGGAGGGATGGGACAGAGAAGCAATCCTGCAAGCCATGCAATCACCCAGAACGCTACGGGTAACATTGAAAAAACCGATCCCCGTATTGTTTTTCTATACCACGTCGTTTTTTGACCAGTTTGATAACTTAACGTTTTATCCGGATATTTACGGTCATGACGCTGTCTTGCTGGGAGTCCTTGGTAAACCGGAGGATCTGTCTGACCGGTCGCTTTTCATCAGCACCACGCTATCGCCGGAGGCGCTGATCAAATAGCGGTTTTTGATGAACGGGGCAGATATCGCCTGAAACCTTAACTACCCCAAGTTCTTACGTTGCCTGTATCCAGATGGACAAAATCGGATCTTGAATAATATCCAACGCCGCCACGCTGCATGGCGAGCGCGGCGTTTCTGATTTTTCTTGTGTCCAGTCCTTCGACACGAATATCAATCGCCCTGCCCTGCATATGCAAACTGTTCTTTGCGACGCCATCGCTATGCCTGCGTAAATCGGCATTGGTAGCCGGAGAACGGTAGCCGGATACGATATGAAAAGGCTTGTTAACATCGAGTTTAAGTTTCAGGTCGTACAACTGATCCAGCAATGCCGGATCAATGGGATGAGTTTCGCCATTGTGGTAGTCGCGGAACAGATAACTGATTTCCTGCATCGCATCCTTAATATAGTTGCCCTGCTCAAAATAGGTCAGCTTCATCTGGTCGCCGGTATGCGTATTATGGAAAGCCAGCGCTTTGTGTGAGGCGAAGTGTTCGGAAAAGGTCTCACGGATAGGCGATTTGTAATTATGTGCTTTATGTGAGGAATGCAGATCAAGCACTGCATGTGAAGGTACGTGTTTAACTCTTGCGTTTGCGATCCCGGTTCCGCCGATTGCCAGCAAAGAACCGTAAGCCATATTTTTCAGGAACTTGCGTCTTGATGAAATCATATTGTCGTTTTCATCCATAGTCGGTTTGTTTAATGTATGTTCGTTCATATTGCGTTCATGTTGACTCTGATGGGGCTATTCTCATTATTTAGTCTTAAATTAATCTTAAATGTTCCGAACAAATCACATTTCTCTTTTATTTACCATGTAGTTGCATGAAATTATTAAAGTTATTTACAGTTAAAATATAAAATTACAACAACTTACAGGTCGTCAGGAACAAAATGAACATATCCATATTAGCGCTGATTGCGGTATTTGCATTGATTGCAGTGCGCAAAATCGGCCATTTTAATATCAAGATATGGCAATCGATGACCGGAGGCGCAGTACTTGTACTGGCTACCCGGGAAATCAGCTGGCTCGATGCCGCAAAGGCTATAGACCTCAATGTCATGCTGTTTCTGCTGGGCATGTTTATCGTCGGCCAGGCGCTGGTTGCCAGCGGCTATCTGTATTACCTCGCCTATCGTTTATTTAACCGGCTGAAATCAGTGCCGCAACTGGTTATGGGCATTTTGTTCGGCGCGGCTTTCAGTTCGGCGCTGTTAATGAATGATACGCTTGCCATCATAGGCACTCCGCTGGTTCTGCGACTGGCGCGGGAACACAACATCAATAACAAATTGCTGTTATTAACGCTGGCTTACGCCATCACCATCGGCAGCGTTATGAGCCCTATCGGCAATCCCCAGAATTTCCTCATTGCCAGTCATGGCGGACTACAAGCGCCTTTCCAGACATTTTTTGAGGCGCTCGCCATACCCACGCTGCTTAATTTAGGGGTTACCTATCTTGTTTTACGCTTGGTTTACCGGCAGCAATTCATCAACACCATGCCGCTTACCCACAACCCGGTGGAATTGCTGGATAAAAAACTGGCTAAACTGGCCCGCGCCTCCTTGTTTTTGTTGATCGGGTTAATAGCGCTTAACGTCGTTCTGAGCAGTATGCACAGCCCGCTGCACCTTGAATTGAGCCATATCGCCATCATCGCCGCCCTGCCGCCGGTTTTGTTCAGCTCTGACCGGGTGCGATTGTTAAAAACCCTGGACTGGTCGACCTTGCTGTTTTTTGCGGCGATGTTCGTGTTGATGGTCAGCGTTTGGCAAACGGGCGTCATGCAGCAGCTGGTTAATGATTTGCACATGGACCTGACCACCGTTCCGGCCATCATGCTGCTCAGCGCCTCGCTCAGCCAGTTAATCTCCAATGTGCCGCTGGTGGCCCTTTATCTGCCCATGCTGGCTAACCTGAACCCCGAATCGCTGATGGCCTTGGCGGCCGGCAGCACTATCGCCGGTAACTTGCTGATTCTTGGCGCAGCCAGTAATGTGATTATTATCCAGCATGCTGAAAAACATGAGGCCACGCTCGGCTTTTTTGAGTTTGCCCGGGTTGGAATTCCCTTGGGCTTTCTCAATCTGTTGCTATACTGGGGTTGGTTCCGTTATTGGTACGGCTGACCCTTGCAAGTTATTTCCATTTAAACACTGCACGCAAACGGACGACATATACATGCGTAAAAAAGCCATTAAACCATCAGCTTACCTGACTGAGGTCAAAACGCTTTCTGACCGGATCGTCAAAGCCCAACAGCCCATCCGCATTCTCGACGCCATTAAATGGGATGACAATATCAAACAGGCTTTTTTTAATAGCAACTGCAAAAAACCGCCGGTCGTAACGCCCGACTACTACCAAAAGCGCCCGCTGGGCTTTGATCCTGATGCGAAAAAGCACGAGTTTTACCAGATCGAGCGTGATTTAGTGCGCAAGCTCGGCCAGCTCAACCCGCTCAGCGTCATCATGCGCCGGATTTGCCGGGAATATCAGGACGTAGTGCATATGCTGGAAGCCAGGGGCACACCCGTATTCTCCAATATTTCCCAGGAACTGTACGGCTCATCGCAGGATGTTTTTCACGTCGGCGACCCGACTATCGCCAACCTAGGCAGCATGATGGAAGGAACCCTGTCGCAACTGCTGAAACTGGATTTCCTGGTCGAAGAACCCAAGACCATCAATGCGAAGGATGCCGTTGCCATCCTTAACGAAAAAATTCAAGCCGTGTTTCCCGGCGATGGCCTGCGCGCCATGCTCAGCGACGGTATCGTCGCAGATGCCGCCGCCGGCACCGATTACATCAAATTACGCGCGGATGCCTTATTCAATATGCGCGACCTGCGCGTGCTCGAAGTTCATGAAATATGGGTGCATCTGGGCACTACGCTCAATGGCCTGGCTCAACCTTATTGCACGTTCCTCGGCAAAGGGCCGCCTTCTGCGACCGTCACCCAGGAAGGGCTGGCGGTATTGATGGAGATATTAACGTTCAGTTCCACGCCAAACCGGCTGATGCGCCTGATCAACCGGGTGCGCGCCATCACGCTTGCCGAAGAAGGCGCGGACTTCATGGACATATTTTATTTTTTCAAGGAGAAAGGGCTGGACAACGAAGAAAGCTATACGCTCAGCAGCCGGGTATTTAGAGGCAGCTGCTCAGACGGCATGCCGTTTACCAAAGACCTCACTTATATCAAAGGCTTCGTACTGACTTATAACTTCATGCGGCTGGCGGTCAGCAAAGGCAAACCGGATCGTATTCCCCTGCTTTTTTGCGGCAAAACCATGCTGGAAGATATGAAGGTGCTGGTGGATCTGGTTGAAGAAGGCACGGTGATAGCGCCGCTCTTCCTGCCGCCGCAATTCAAAGACCTGATGGGGCTTTCGGCCTGGTTGAGTTTCAGCCGCTTTATGTCATCAATGAGTTTCCGGCAACTGGAGCAGGACTACGCCAATGTTTTATGATGGAAATGTTATTTATGAATATAATTATGCGTTTTTAGCGCAGTAACACTTTAAACTCCAGCATAACCCTATTCAAAGGATGCACTTGATTTGCCTCATTATGCTGAATAACAAAAATAACAAAAGGGTAACCCCATGAACAAACCAAGCTTCCTAGCTATCTTTTTTATCGCTTTTTTCTTTAATGTTAACGCGGCAAATGCAGCCGAGCATCATAGCGGCCACGGCGGTGGCAGCGGTGGTGGAGGTGGCGGCGACAATTCCTGCATCAAGCCTCGGCTAGATAAATTCATGCCCCCACATTTGGCAAATGTTACACCGGGAGCAGCATTTTCTTTTATGGTTTTCAATATTCCCAAGTCGAAGAATATTACCGTAACCGTAAAAACAATCCCCGTTGATGTGACTTTGGAAGATAAAGGAAATTTCGTTCTGGTAAAGGGGAAACTGCCGGAGTCGCTGAACAACACAATGGCAAGAATTGATGTTAAAGTTAACGCGGAGCCTTCAAGATGCGGCGCTGAAGATGGCTGGCTGGTAAAAATTTCCGACCAATAATAATGCTTTTTCAGTTGTATCAACAGAGCACCAGGAAAATGTGCCTGTTGACACAACATGCTATATGTCAATGAAAGAGGCAAGATAAAAACTCGTTAAACACGCCTAACTGCTGTACTGATCTTAACTCTAGAGCACTTTATGTCTGAAAACCAGTCCATTAAGCAATGTGTGGCCTACTGTCTGGCGCAAAGTTTTGATGTCAGTGCACTGGCAAAATTGCTGTCAGACTCGACACTGATAAGAATTATTAAAGGCGCATTGCTGATTGAGGATGATCACTCCTGGTCTGTTGTCTTCGCTTATGGCGCTGTTGTGCACTGGAATGTCAGCCCGGAACAGCAGACCAAGCTGCATCATTTATTACTGGATCATGCAGAAAACATATTGGCTTCCGTAGAGGAAGACCATTTCACTTTCGCTCTCGATTGCCCAAGCACCCGCATTATTGAAGATCATATCGAAATCGAGTCTTCCGATCCCATCCTGATATTTGCATTATCCCAGGGCATGGCGCAATCGATTAAGCTGGCCGCTTTTGAAACCAATGCCATCACCACTATCAACAATACCAGCTATATTCCCAAATCATTAGCTGAAAACGGCAGAATCCAGTTAAGCCGTCATAAGATCGCGAAAATCCGCGGACAACTGTTTTTAACCAAAAGCGACATCATTTTGAATTACGACTTGCTGGATACGCCTGATTTCTTTTGGGAATACCCGGAATATGAGGCCTTTTACGGAGTCACCGCAAAATACCTGGAAATAGCCCAGCGCACTGACGTCTTGTCAAAAAAGCTGGAAACCATCCATGAGCTGTTTGAAATGCTGGCGGATGAGCAAAAACACAGGCATTCAACGATACTGGAATGGATTATCATCTGGCTGATTGCTTTTGAAATAGGCATGACCATATTTGACAAAGTGCTCTAAACAATTAAACCCATCATGCTCAGTTACCGACATTCCTTTCACGCAGGCAATTTTGCCGATGTCTTAAAACACATCATCCTGATACAAAACCTTGAACACCTAAGAAAGAAAGACAAGCCCTTCTGCTGCATCGACACCCATGCAGGCCCTGGTAAATACGAGCTGGACGGCGACTACGCCTTAAAAAACAGGGAGTTTGACAACGGCATCGGCAAGCTCTGGCAGCGCGATGATTTACCGGAATGTGTTGCCCATTATGTCAGCCTAATCAAACGCTTTAACAGCCCAGACAAACTAACCCGCTACCCCGGCTCGCCTTTAATCACCAAACAGTTGCTGCGCGACAAAGACCGATTGTGTCTGTTTGAGCTGCATAACACCGAAATCAAACTGCTAACCGCCGTAGCCGACAAGGACAAACGCATCACCATCTTTCATGCCGATGGTTTAAAAAGCTGCTTGAAGCTGTTGCCGCCGTTCGAACGCCGCGGGCTGGTGCTGATCGATCCTTCCTATGAAATAAAAAGCGATTACCAGCAGGTTGTTGAAACTCTGATCGCCATGCACAAACGCTTCGCCACCGGCACTTATATGCTCTGGTATCCGGTCATTGACCGCAGCCGCAATCAGGAGCTGGAGCGCGCCATCCAAGCCAGCGGCATCAAAAGCGTGCAGCTATTCGAGCTGGGCATCCGCAAAGACAGCAGCGAGCATGGCATGACTTCCAGCGGCATGATCGTGATCAATCCACCCTGGACTTTGGCGGCTGAAATGCAGCAGGTTCTGCCCTGGCTGGCCGATGTTCTGGGTATTGACGGCGAAGGCTTCTACCGGATACAGACGCTGGTTGCCGACGACTGAAGGGACTCAGGAGGTAGAGCAACGCAGGAGCAGTTGCCGGATAGCCCCACAGTAATCATTCAATGTATAATTACTCTCTCTGAAAATTGAATCCACTTCAATAACGCACACATACGAACTCAATGTCCACAAACGATAACCAACCCACCTCAAACTTTATCCGCCAGATCATCGCCAATGATCTCAAAGACAACAAAAACAACGGCAAGGTCGCCACGCGCTTCCCGCCTGAACCCAACGGTTATCTGCATATCGGACACGCAAAATCGATCTGCCTGAATTTTGGTATCGCCGCCGAAAACAACGGCACCTGCAACCTGCGTTTTGACGACACCAATCCTGAAAAAGAAAGCGACGAATATGTGCAGGCGATCAAACGCGACGTGCAATGGCTGGGCTTTGAATGGTCGGGACTGCACCACGCCTCGGATTATTTTGAGCAGCTCTACAACTACGCCGTGCAATTGATCGAGCAAGGCCAGGCCTATGTCGACAGCCTGTCAGCCGAGCAAATCAGGGAATACCGCGGCACCTTGACCCAACCCGGCAGGGAAAGCCCCGACCGGAACCGCCCGATTGAGGAAAACCTCGATTTATTCAAACGCATGCGCTCCGGTGAATTTGCCGACGGCCAATACGTGTTGCGCGCCAAAATCGACATGGCCTCACCCAACATCAACATGCGCGATCCGGCGTTGTACCGGATTCGCCGCGTGCATCACCAGCGCACCGGCGACGACTGGTGCATCTATCCGATGTACGATTACACCCACTGCATTTCCGACGCGCTGGAAGGCATCACCCATTCGCTATGCACGCTGGAGTTTGAAGACCACCGCCCGCTTTACGACTGGGTGCTGGATCAGCTGAAAACGCCCTGCCACCCGCAGCAAATCGAATTTGCCCGCTTGCAGCTCGAATACACCATTGTCAGCAAGCGCAAGCTCAACCAACTGGTCACCGAAAAACACGTCAACGGCTGGGACGACCCGCGCATGCCGACCATCGCAGGACTCCGCCGCGCCGGTTTCACGCCCAAATCGATACGCGATTTTTGCGAGCGCATCGGAATCACCAAGCAAAACTCATGGATAGAAATGGGCGTGCTGGAATACTGCGTCCGCGAAGATTTAAACGAGAATGCGCTCAGGGCCATGGCGGTTTTACAGCCGCTGCGCGTGGTCATCGACAACTATCCTGACGGCCAAACAGAGCAGCTGGAAGTCAGCAACCACCCGCAAAAGCCTGAGCTCGGCAAACGCATCGTGCCTTTTTCCAAAGTCATCCTGATTGAACAGGACGACTTTGCCGAAAACCCGCCGCCAAAATACAAGCGCTTGGTGGAAGGCGGCGAAGTCCGTTTGCGCGGGTCCTACGTTATCCAGTGCAACGAAATCATCAAGGATGCAGGCGGCAACATCACCGAACTGCGTTGCAGCTACGACCCGGACACTCTGGGCAAAAATCCCGAAGGCCGCAAAGTCAAAGGCGTTATCCACTGGGTTTCCGAGCAGCACTCGCACCCTGCGGAACTGCGTTTATATAACCGCTTGTTCAGCGTACCCGCCCCGGACAATGAAGAAAACTTCCTCGATGCCATCAACCCGAATTCTCTGGAAGTGCTTACCGATTGCCGCGTAGAAGCCAGCTTGGCCCAGGCGCAGCCGGAAAGCCGTTACCAGTTCGAACGAACCGGCTATTTCTGCCTCGATGCCGTAGACAGCGTTGCCGGCAAGCTGGTATTCAACCGCACCGTGACCTTGCGGGAAAACTGGGAAAAAGACTAATCAAATATCCCTCTAACCTATTAACCACGGAATCACTATGAACCAACAAGACAGCATCAAACTTGTAGAACAATACTACGCCGCATTCAACGGCGGCGACATGGAGACCTTCCTTAACCTGCTGACCGACGACGTCATCCACGACATCAACCAAGGCAGACGGGAAATCGGCAAAGACGCATTCACCCAGTTCATGGCCTGCATGAACAACAATTACAAAGAACAGCTGGTCGACATGATCATCATGGCCACAGCCGACGGCAAACGCGCTGCGGCTGAATTTGTCGTGCTGGGCGAATACATTAAAACCGACGAAGGCTTGCCTGCCGCGCAGGGGCAAAAATACCGCCTGCCCGCCGGCGCTTTCTTTGAAATCCGCGACAACAAAGTTGCCCGCATCACCAACTATTACAATCTGCAAGACTGGATTGCCCAAGTTAGCGAATAGTCCTGTAGTATCATTAAGTTGTCGGGTTACACTACGCTAACCCGACCTACGCACTACAACAACTTAGGAGATTACCATGGCAACTATTCAGATAAAAAATTTGACGGTTACGGAAAAAATACAGGCCATGGAAACTCTTTGGGACAGTTTATGTGCTCATGCAGATAACATCAGCTCCCCGACGTGGCACTCCGAGACGTTACAACAAAGGGAAGAAATGCTGAATAATGGAACCGATTCCTTTGTCGATTGGAATGATGCAAAAAAGGACATTCGCAACCAAGTTTCATGAAAATCCAAATACTGCGCTCGGCGCAACAGGATTTAATCGACGGGTATCAATTTTATGAAAAGCAGGCGGAAGGCTTGGGGGCGTATTTTCTGGACACGCTTTTTTCAGACATTGATTCATTGATAATTAACGCCGGAGTTCATTCGATCCATTTCGAAAAATATTATCGCTTATTATCGAAACGGTTTCCGTTTGCTGTTTATTATCGTGTTGAAAACCAAACAGCACAAGTCTATGCCGTTCTTGATTGTCGAAAGCGCCCGGCATGGATAAGAAAAAACTTAACCCAACAGACCAGAATTCAAAATAGGACAGGGAATTAGCAATGTCACCAACCGCTTGGGTCAAGGAAAGCGTTTTCGGGATTTGGTTTCTCAATACCGACATGTGGTTCGAGCGTGTCTTAAAACGGGCCATTGGTGATCTCGACAGGATGCTGCCTGAACCCAGGAAACGCTACCCGCTGATTCTTGACGTGGGTTGCGGCCGCGGCAATTCATTCGAGCTTCTGGACGAATACTTCAATCCCGATCATATCAGCGGGATTGAAGTTGATGAAATCCTGCTCGCTGACGCCAAAAAACAGGCCGAAGCACGCCGCTGCAGTATTGACCTGATCACAGGCAATGCCGAGGCGATGCCTTATCCCGATCAATCATTCGATATGGTGTTTTGCCACCAGAGTTTTCACCATATCGTGCAGCACGAAAAAGCGATGCAGGAGTTTTACCGGGTGCTGAAGCCCGGCGGCGTTTTGCTTTTTGCCGAGTCCTGCAGGAAATTCATCCATTCCTTTTCGATACGCCTGCTTTTCAGGCATCCGATGGATGTGCAAAAAACTGCCGAAGAATATATCGACCTGATCAAGCAAGCAGGTTTTGAAGTTACGCCTGAAAACATTTCCAAGCCCTATTTATGGTGGAGCCGGCCGGATTTCGGCGCGCTGGAATGGTTCGGTTTTAAAGTGCCGGAAGTCCGCGAAGAAACCTTGGTGAATCTTGTGGCTGTAAAGCGGGATTGAATTCAGGTAGTTCGTAGGGCGTCAATAGCGGTAGCGTATTGCGCCACAACGAAGCCAACCGTGCGGTGCAATACGGCTAACGCCTATTGCACCCTACAATTGCGCCTTATCGCGTTGTCTACAGGTGCCGAGTGTTGAGAAGTCAAAATTTTCCGGATAGCCCCTCATTTCCAAATCTAGCCAGCCCTGAGCATCAGTGTCTCTCATAAGCCTTGCTAGTCTTTTCGCTCGGAGAATGATTGAATCAATTGGCATGGAAGAAGACTCAAGACTATCTAATAGCTCCATTGCAACACGACGAGCTTCGTCAATTCTGGAACTCTTATCGGTCATATGCATACTCAGAGAGGGCTAACGTGATATACACGACATCGATTGTCTTATAAAAAACCTAATTTGTCGTATATTTCTCATAAATTCATCGTGTGATTATTTTAATTTAACAAAGCCAGTAGAAGTGGACAGAAAAGCGCTGCCCACCCTACTCGACTGTTGCTCAATACTTCACATTATTCCTGCTTATCATTAACCAAGTCGTAGGTGATGTCCGGGTTAAGTCCCATAGGCCAGTAGATAGCGGCAAAGGGTGGCCAGAATATTGAGACTGTGCGGAATTTCGCTCTCAATCTACCTTCCTTGATCACCTGTCCATCTTTTTCCAAACGGTAAGGCACCCCGCCATGAGGCGGTATTCCGGCGGCGCTCCAGAAGTAGGGTTTGGTCGTTACCTTGCCGTCAGCCTTGATGTCCACAGGCTGAGGTCTTTTATAGATATAAAGCTCGGAACCGGGTGGAACCTTGAATGTCCCCGTTGTCGTACATCCGGTAATCATCATCAATGCAACGAACACTAAAGAAATTTTTCTTATCATTATTTTTTCCTCTGGTTAGTAAGGGACAACAACCTAATCCCAACGTTTAAAAATCAATGCGGTGTTAATACCGCCAAAAGCAAAATTATTGCTGATGACATATTCGCAATCCAGGTTCCGAATATCATTTTTAATATAGTCCAACTCGGCGCATTCAGGGTCAATATTTTCAAGATTGGCCGTCGCATGAAACCAGCCTTCGTTCATCATGTTGATTGCCGCCCAGGCTTCCAATGAGCCGCAAGCGCCCAAGGTATGGCCGGTAAAGCTTTTCATGGCGCTGATCGGGGTGTTTGAGCCGAATACGGCGGCGGTTGCATGGCTTTCCGCGACATCGCCATGCGCTGTCGCCGTGCCGTGCGCGCTGATGTAGCCGATGGACGAGGCATCCAGCCGGGCATCCTGCAAGGCCAGCCGCATTGCGCCCTGCATGCTGTCGCTGTTGGGCTGGGTTACATGCAGGCCGTCCGAGTTGGTGCCGAAACCTATCAGCTCGGCATGGATATGCGCGCCGCGAGCCAGAGCGTGCTCCAGCTCTTCCAGTATCAACGTGCCTGCGCCCTCGCCTATCACCAGGCCGTCACGGTCACGGTCGAAAGGCCGGGGGCTTTTATCGGGCGTGTCGTTGCGGGTGCTGGTCGCAAACAAGGTGTCGAACACCGCCGCCTGGGAAGCGGAAAGCTCTTCCGCACCGCCTGCCACCATCAGTTTCTGGGAACCGAACTTGATCGCCTCGTAAGCGTAGCCGATGCCCTGGCTGCCCGAAGTGCAGGCGCTGGATGTCGTGTAAACCCTGCCGTTGATGCCGAAAAACAGGCCGATATTGACCGGCGCGGTGTGCCCCATCATCCTGATGTACGAGGTTGCGTTAAGGCCGTCGGTGGTATGGTTAATCAGCATGTGGCCGAAGTCGGCGATTGCGTCGGGGCTGCCTGACGAACTGCCGTAAGCAATGCCCATTTGGCCGCTTTTAAGACAGGGATCGTCCAGTAAACCGGCATCGATCAACGCCAGTTCCGTGGCGTAAGTCGCCATCAGGGCAATCCGACCCATGCTGCGAACCTGTTTTCGTGAATAATGCTCCGGTTTGGAAAAATCGGCAGGCGCACCCAAGCGGGTATTCAAGCCTTTGTATTTATCCCAGTCCTGCATGTATTGAATGCCGGTCTGCCGGTTTTTAAGCCGTTCGGAAACCTGCCGCCAGTCATTGCCTATCGGCGAAATACCGGCCATGCCGGTCACAACCACCCGTTTCATCAGCATAGCCCACCGTTGACCGATAGCACCTGCCGGGTGATGTAGCTGGCATCCTCGGACATGAAAAAGGCGACCGCCGCCGCAACTTCCCTGGGATCGCCGATTCTGCGCGCCGGGATCATTTTTTTGATCTCCTCCAGCGGCAGCTCGCTGACCATTTCCGTATCGATCAAGCCCGGCGCAACGCAGTTGACGGTAATGTCCCGTTTGGCCAGCTCCAAAGCCAGCGCCTTGGTTGCCCCGATGATGCCCGCCTTTGCCGCGCTGTAATTGACCTGGCCGCGGTTGCCTATCAGGCCGGAAACCGAAGACAGGGTGACAATACGCCCCGGCTTGCGCCGCCTGACCATCGGCATGATCACAGGCTGCAAGACGTTATAAAACCCGTCCAGATTGGTATGGACAACGCTGTCCCATTCTTCTCCGGTCAGTGACGGGAAGGCGTTATCGGCGGTGATTCCGGCATTGCAAACCACACCGTAATAAGCGCCGTGGGTTTCAATATCCAGATTGATTTGTTCCGCGCACTGCGCTCGGTCGGCAATATCGAACTGCACTATCCGCGCGGCCCGGCCTAATTGCTCAATTTCTGCAACGACTTCCTCGGCCTGCGCGCGCTGACTGCGGCAGTGGATGACAAGGTCAAAGCCCTGTTTTGCCAGATACAAGGCAATCGCCTTGCCTATGCCCCGGCTGGAGCCGGTTACCAAAATGGTCTTATTCATGTTCACTATTCATATAGTCGATTGGAGGTTCATAAACATTCAGGTTGGCGCTGATTTCCACGCCGTCGCCCTGAATCCGGCAATCAAAAACGCCTAATCTTTCATCCTGCATGATTTTTTCCGCCCGCACCGTCAACGTTGATCCGACTTTAAACTCGGCAACATTGCTTTTATAGCGGCGGGTTCCCAGCAGAAAACCCAGCTTTATCGGGTTGCCGGCGATTTTCGCCATAATCCCGACATAGACGGCGATGGTCTGGGCCATATATTCAATACCCGCCCACGCAGGCACTGTCTTGCCGTCGCCCAGCAGGCCGTCATCACGCACGACAAGCTCGGCGGATACGGAAATGTCGTCGTATCCGATAACACGATCCAGCAGCACCATTTTGCCGCTATGCGGCATAAGATCGGTAACTGCTCCCTGCGTTACTCTACCTCCTGCATCCATGCAGTCGTCGGCAATATCTGTATTCTTAAGGTCAATCATGCTCTTGCAACCACTATCGAAAGATTATTGCCGCCGAAAGCGAAGGAGTTGCTTTGGCAGGCATTAATCCTACGCCCGAGTTTCCCGTCTTTTTCTACCAGATTCAAAGGCGCCAGCTCGCTATCCGGCTCGTCATCGTTAATATTGGGGATTAATTCGCCCTGCCCGTCGTCACGGGTCAGCAGCAGCCAGCAAAAGCCTAGTTCCAATGCGGCGGCTGCACCCAGAGTATGCCCCGTCATGCCCTTGCTGGAGCTTGCCGCCAGCTTTGCGCCGAACAAGGCATTGACCGCTTTGCTTTCCATGGCGTCATTCAAGGTTGTTGCCGTGCCGTGCAGGTTGAGATAATCGATCTCATCCGGTGTTTTGCAGGCATCATCCAGGGCCAATTGCATAGCCCTGACCACAGCCGTGCCGGCGGGATCGGGCGCTGAAAAGTGATAGGCGTCACTGGTTGCGCCTATGCCTTGCAACTCGACCGGCCCCGGCTCTTTGCTCAGCACAAAAAGACTGGCGGCCTCGCCGATATTGATGCCGTCGCGGTGCCTGCCAAACGGTTTGCACAAGCCGGTGCTGATTGATTCCAGCGCGGCAAATCCGTTAACGGTCAGGCTGCATAAGCTATCGGCTCCGCCGACAATGACCGCGTCGCAAAGCCCAAGCTTGATCAACCGGCGGGCGGAAGCAAACGCTTTGCCGCTGGAGGAACAGGCGGTGGAAATGGTATAGGCGGGCCCGTTAATACCCAGATAGGCAGCCAAAAAATCAGCGCCCGCGCCCATTTGCTGCTGCTTGTAATGAAAATCGTCAGGCAATTTGCCGTTTTCGGCCTCATACTCCAATGCCTGCTCAGTCGTTCTTACCCCGGAAGTGCTGGTGCCCAGCACAACACCGATACGGTCAGCCCCGAATCTGGCTATCATGCCATCCACCGTGCTGCTGATCTGGCTCAGCGCTGCCAGCAGCAACTGGTTATTGCGGCAGTTATAAATACTGTATTGCGGGGGTATCTCCGGCAATTCGCCGTTAACCTGCCCTACCATCACGCCCGGAGCCGCACCTTTCAGATCGGTTTCAACCAAACCGGATCTATCGCCAGCCAGCAAGCGATTCATCACCTCGGCCTTGGAATTTCCGGCCGCGCACAACAGTCCTAAATCATTCAGGTACAGCTTCATAACTTATGGTTTTAATGTGTAAGCGGTAGTTATATTGATGGTTAACCAGATCGACAGTTTTAGGCCAGACGGCATCGGGTAATGGATAGTCAACGTCAACCCTGTTCTCATTCTTGTAATACAAACGGCGATGGTTCTTGCCGGTCTCAAGCCGCCATGGCGCTGGCAGTATTTTTTGCAGCTCTGCAACCGGCCAATAGACCAGCTGCAAATCGGTAATGATATATTCCGGCGCAACCGAATCCGGCAGCAACGGGCTTTTATCGACATTTATGGTTTTGCCGTCGTAAGTTAAATTAAACAGGCTGAGCCCGTCATTGCTTAATCCCGCCATGGCAATGCGTTGCGCGTCCAGCTCCAGAACACACAGCAGGGCTTCCTGGCGACCCGGCCACAGAGCCGTTATTTGCTGCACCACACGCCGGGCCGGGCCGACAGGCGGCGCCATCGGCATCAATACCGGCTGCTCGGTGACTTCAGTTTTATCCAATGCAGCAGTCTTATCCAATACAGCGCAGCCGCTTAATAACGCCAATAACGAAAAAACAATTAATCGCCGCAGCATGCGTCAGCCAGTGCATCGAATTTTGAGCGGGCATTTTTTACAAAAGGATTGTCCTCATCCCAGGCGTAACCTGCCAATATTGAAGAAATCATCGCCTTAATCTTGGGTTGATGCCCGTCCCGGAAAATAACATCCTGAAACCGCCCGTCATACCAGGCATCGACATAAACGCGGAAAGTATCGACGCCGCGCTGCAATGGCAGCGCATAGTCTTTGTGCCAGTCCACCGCTTCATTCTTAAACTGCCGGTCCAGAACATCGGCAGCCAGACAGGCCGACTTCATCGCGATGGTGACGCCGGAAGAAAACACCGGGTCTAAAAACTCGCCGGCATTGCCGAGCAAGGCATAGCCCTTGCCATACAGGGATTTCACATTGGCGGAGTAACCGGTAATGGCGTTGATTTCCTGATCGAATACCGCATTTTTCAGCACGCGGGTTAAACCGGGATCCTGGCCGATAATCTGCCGCAAGGCGGTATCGTTATCGTCCCATGCCTCAAAAAATACAGGTTCCGCAACCACGCCCACGCTGCTGCGGCCATTGCTGAACGGAATCAGCCAATACCAGACATCCTTATGTTCTGGATGAACGGTAATCCTGATTTTGTTCCGGTCAAACTGCGCATCATCAATCCGGTCTTCAATATGCCCGAACAGTGCTTGCCTGACAGGAAAGCCGGAAGGCGATTCCAAATCCAGCAGCTTGGGCAGTATGCGCCCGAAGCCGCTGGCATCCAGCACAAAATCGGCTTCATAAACCGTCACCTCGCCTGACTGGTTGCGCACCGTGAGCCTAGGTCTATCGGCTGAAAAATCGGTGGACGTCACTTCCATCTGCCATTGAATATCGACACCCATACGCACCGCTTCATTGGCCAGTATTTCATCAAACCGGCCGCGCTGCACCTGAAAAGTGGTGCCCATGCCTTCACTGAACTTGTCCTCGAAAGAAAACTCGGTGCGCTGGTTTTTACGCACGAAAGAGGCTCCGTTTTTATACTGGAAACCTGCATTGACAATTGCATCCATCATGCCCGCCTGCCGAATGAACTCCATGCACTGCGGCAGCAGGCTTTCGCCGATGCTAAAGCGCGGAAACAGACGCCGCTCCAGAATGGTTACCTGATAACCTTTGTTTTGCAGCAGCGCTCCGGCAATGCTGCCTGAAGGCCCGGCGCCGATAATGATGACTTTGGAGTTTTTATTATTTGCCATTTTGACTTAATGTCCTATGCCCCCTGGAGCACACAAGCGCCGTTAACATGCCGACAACGACGGCCCCGAATGAACAAATAATAACATGAAAATATGTGCCGATTGATAACTGTCCATGCAGCCATCACCGCCCCGCATGCTTATTTTGCTCCCCGTTACGGCTACTTTACCGGATCGCATTTTTTAAATTTAAGCCTGGCCGTATATTGGAACCGATTAATCATATATGATGACGTCAGAAAGGCATTTGCTTTTCCATCATTTATTTTCAGGCACTGCCTGGAAATCACACTAAAGGCTTTATAAATATTATGAATATCATCAAAAAAACAGCAATCACTTCCCTTATAGCTATCTCTTTAGGCGCAGGCAGCATTGCTTTTGCCGAGGAAGCAGCAGCACCCGCAGCGGTAGCCGCTCCAGCAAGCAGTCTCAGTGAAACTATCAGGCTTATTGAAGCAGCGCTGGTTGAAGTAAGTAAAAGTGACTTTGCTGCCGCTCAATTGCTTTTGAAATCGGCTCGTGAAACTTCCGATAAAATCACAGGCGATGAGAAAATCGTAAAACAAGGATATGCAAGCACCGTTCAGGGACAGATACTCGCCAAAAAAGGTGAAGTGGAAAAAGCCACAGCTGAACTGAACAAAGCATTAGGCTTTTACAAATCGATTAAACAGTAAAGTACAGTTTGAGAGGCATGAAAATATTCGCCCATGCCTTAACATGACAAAAACCCAGTATTCCTTGCGAACACTGGGTTCCTTCTCAGTCTGGCTTGCCGCTGGACGCTTTCAATAAAAAATCGCCCGCAACAAACGCTTCGGCATCCTGCCCTGACGCGGTATGGTAAATTTTAAACACCGCCTTCCAGCCCTTTACCGGCATATGCTAAATTTTCATTCTTGTTGTTTTAATGCAATGATTTCAGTATAAACATATCAACCTACACACCTATAGAAAGATGTTACTCTTCACTGCGCCGTCATTATGTTTGTATTGCATTATTCAGGCTGTAGCATTGCTTGTTGCTGCGAACGGCGCGCCGGTGCTGTTCAACAAAGCGCTGGGCAGGCGCTGGGCATGGCCGGTGGATAATAGGCTGAACCTAAGTGACAGCCATCGCTTGTTTGGCGCCACCAAGACCTGGCGAGGCTTGTTTTCAGCCGTTTGCATTACAACAGCCGTGGCCGTTTTAGGCGGAATGGAACCTTTGATTGGTGTATTATTCGGTGCACTGGCGATGGCGGGCGACTTGCTGGCAAGCTTTGTCAAACGCCGGCTGGGGCGTGCCGAAAGCAGCCGGTCGCGGGGTCTTGATACGATACCGGAGTCATTGCTGCCGATATGGCTGTTAAAAGAGCCTCTCGGACTAGGGCTGATAGACATTGCGTTGACTGTGGGGATTTTTTTCCTGATTGAGGAATTTGTGTCGCCGGTGCTTTACCGGTTGCATATCCGGAAACGGCCTTACTAGATAGTTTTACAGACAAACAGAGCGTGTATGAATGAAAACGTATTGCGGGTATTAACCTACAATATCCATAAAGGTTTTAATGTGGGCAACCGGCGGTTTGTATTGCATCAGATCCGGGAAGCCTTGATAGCCGCCGATGCCGACTTGCTGTTCCTGCAGGAAACGCAGGGCGAGCACCAGCGCCATGAAAAAAAGGTCCTGGACTGGCCCGTCCTGTCGCAATTTGAGTTTATTGCTGAAGACACCTGGCCTTTCCACGCTTATGGCAAGAACGCAATTTATAACGCCGGCCATCACGGCAATGCCATCCTGAGCAAGTTTCCCTTTGAGCACTGGGAAAACATTAATGTATCCCCTTTTCCCTGGGCCAGCCGCAGCCTGTTGCACGGCGTTATTCGACTGCCAAGGATGGCGGCCGAGACCGCTCCAGGCGGTCCTCGGCATTCCCCCCCTCCCTGGGGGTCAGAAGTGTCGCAAGCGGTAGGGAACCGATGCGACCGGCTGCCGCAGAGCAGCCAGGATGTGCACATCGTTTGCATCCATTTCGGGTTGACAGGTAAAGAACGCCGCCTGCAGATAAGCAAGCTGAGTGACCGTATCGACAGCCATGTGCCGCATGATGCGCCTTTAATTGTAGCCGGCGATTTTAACGACTGGCTGGGACAGGCAGAACACCTGTTCCATGATCATCTGGGCTTGCAGGAGGTTTTTCGCGAAACGCACGGACGCTATGCCAGAACTTTTCCAGCCTGGCTGCCTTTTTTTCCAATGGACCGTATTTATTATCGCGGTTTAATCCCGGTATCGTGTGAACGGCTTACTCACGCGCCGTGGCACATGCTTTCAGATCATGCCCCATTAACTGCCTCATTTACATTATGAACAGCAAACAGCATTCCGAGCAGTCCAGACTGACCTTGCCCAACCTGCTCACAGCATTCCGGTTTGTGGCAGCGCCGGCCTTGTTATGGCTGGCGTGGCACGGCTACAGCGTTACCTTTATGGTTCTGTTGGCTATCGCTTTTCTAAGCGATTTTCTGGACGGTCTGGCCGCCCGCTTGACCGGACAGGTTTCCCAGTTCGGCGCCACCCTCGACAGCTGGGCGGACGTCACCAATTACCTGACCATTGCCCTTAGCTGCTGGTGGCTGTGGCCGGATATGGTCCGAAGGGAACTGATTTATGTCGGCATGATTGTGGCAAGCTGCCTGCTGCCGGCTTTTGCGGGCATATACAAGTTCGGGTGTTTCACCAGCTATCATACCTGGGCAGTAAAACTTGCCGCAGGATCCATGGGCTTGACCTTGTATGTCATGTTCCTGGGCGGTCCGGTATGGCCGTTTCAGGCAGCCGCCGTCATCTGCATTCTTGCGGCCATTGAAGAGATTATTATCACCCTGCTTTTGCCTGAACCTGAATCTAACCTGCGTTCGGTCTGGGATGTGCTGAAACGCTCCACCCGGTTCAATCGCTGACCATTCCCCCCAATCAAATGTCCTGTTATTTATGTCCCGTTTGCGGAGAGCCCCTGCATCTGCACCCATCCGCCAAAAGCTATCATTGCCAGAACCGGCACAGCTTTGATCTTGCCAAGGAAGGCTACCTGAACCTTTTGCCTGTGCAGCATAAGCATTCCATTGAGCCGGGCGACAGCAAGCAAATGATGATAGCGCGGCGCGCATTTCTGGAAGCGGGATTCTATGAACCGATGGCCGACGCGGTGGCGCTGATGGTCGACGCGAACAGGCCCGAAGGCCAGACCATGCGCCTGCTGGATCTGGGCTGCGGCGAAGGCTATTACAGCCGGAAAATTGCAGCCCGGTGCGGGCCTGTTGCCTTGCACGGCATCGACATCGCCAAAGCCGGCATCGCCGCGGCCGCCAAAAAACAGCCTGCTGCCCGCTTTATAGTCGCCAGTTCAAACCGTTTGCCTTATGCCGGCCAATATTTTGAGCTGGTGCTGCGAGTATTTGCCCCGTCAAATGACGATGAACTTAAACGGGTGCTCAAACCCTCAGGGCTGCTGCTGACAGTGACCCCAGGCCCGCGCCATCTGTGGCAATTAAAGGAATTTATCTATGTTGACGTCAAGGAACACGCGCCGGAGGCTGTATTGCCGGCCGGTTTTGAACAGATTAATGCACAGCGGATCAGTTATAAAATCACCCCGAATCCCGAACAAAGAATCGCCCTGTTGCAAATGACGCCTTTTGCATGGCGGGCGAATGAAAGCGCTCAGCAAGCCATTAAAGAGGCTAAAGGGCTCGAAATAGAAACAGACTTTATTCTGACGCTGGCGCTAAAAACGGCTGGTTAGATTCATAAAGGCGGGCCCTCATGCAGCGGAACACTACCTACAGCCAGCCAGCTCTTTTCAGACGAAAATACAGCAGCAGACTGCCCAACGTCACGCCGCCGACCACCGCCGGATAGCTGTATTCCCAATCCAGCTCCGGCATATGCCTGAAATTCATGCCGTACCAGCTAAATACCATGGTGGGTATCGCCAGGATCGCACCCCAACCGGCCAGCCGCTTGACGACTTCGTTCTGCCGCACCGTCTCAAAGGTCAGATGCACCTGCATCGCCGCGAGCAACATCTCGCGCATGCCGTGTATCGCCTGGTCTATGCGCTTGATGTGATCCGCAATATCGCGAAAATAAACCTGCACATCCTTGGGAATAAGCCCGTTATGAAAGCGCATCAGCTCATTGCAGATATCGATGACCGGGTTAATCGCGCCTTCCAACTGCAACAATTCACGCTTCAGTTCGTACAGACCTTCTATGGTCTGCCGGCTGGGACGGTATTGAAATATTGCCGACTCCAGCACCTCGAACCGCTCCTGCAAGCCGTCGATAACCGGCACATAGTTATCGACGATAAAATCCATGATCGAATACAGCACAAATCCCGGCCCTTTGGCCAATTGCTGCGGCATGGCTTCGCAACGCTCCCTGATTTTGCTGTGGCTACGCGAAGCGCCGTGCCTGACCGTCACCAGAAAACGCGGCCCCATGAAAATATGAGTTTCACCAAACTCGACCCGCTCTTTTGCAAGATGGGCGGTATGCAACACCATGAACAGCGAATCGCCGTATTCCTCGATTTTCGGGCGCTGATGCGCCGCGCAGGCATCTTCGACAGCCAGGTCATGCAAGCCGAATTCCTGCTGAATTTTGGCCAACAGCTCGCTGCTCGCCTCGTGCAAACCCAGCCAGACAAAAGTGTGCTCCCGTTGCAGCACCTCGCTAATGTTCTCGATAGTCACATCGCCGATGCTGACGCCGTTTTGATAGGCCACGCATTTCATGACCATGCGGTCATCGATTGTATTGCTCAAGACGTCTCCCGGTTATTTCGAAATAGTAATTGCCGGCGCGCCTTTCTGCGCCAGATCGGTCATGGTCATTTGAAAAATTTGGCATAACAGCCGAAAGCCTTCGCGATTCCATTGATAACCGGTTTCTTCTTTGAGAGCGTAATGCCAATCGCCAAATTGCACGCTGATGTCGGCGGCCGCCGGTTCGCTATCGCTGACCAGCAAAGCCATGGTATTTACCGGGTTCTCGCTGACGCTAGGCGTCTTCGGGTGTTTGGCAACGGTATACTCCTGATCGTCGCTGATGGACTGGCCGATAAAGTTCAGCACATTATGGAAGCTGCGCAAGCGGAAGACGCCGTGTATCGGCCACTCCCCGCCAGGATAGCCGGGCCGGATATCGACGCTGACATCATTATCCGCGCCTTGATCGGCTTCTTCATGCAAACGGATGCGTTCCTCGTTGCTCAGCGTGGCCGGATCGTAATTGGTCAACAGGATGCGCCCGGTCACCCGCTTGCTCAGCTTGACCTGCTTGCTCCCGGCCAGATACTCGATTTTGTAGTCTTTTTGCAGCGCGGCCATTTGTTCCGCCGTCAGCGATTCGGCCGGCAAGGTCCAATGCCGGTCGAACATCAGCGGTTCGACAAACAACTTGTGCCTGTCCTGAATCGACGACAAATGCAGCACGGCTTGCCGGAACAACGGATAACCATCACTATCGCTAGGCTTGTTCATATAAATGCCGCCCTGTTCGCCGCCGTTAAGCCGCAGCTCGCCGGCCAAAAGGCGCAGAAGCAAATCCACATCAACGCCCTGCCGCAACAGCATAGTCAGCTTGTTTTCCTGGAATGGCGTCAGTAAACGGCGGGTAAACTCCTCGCCTTCAATCGGCACGATGCTGATGGTCGGGTTCTCGGAAACCGTGCCGCCAAACACCGGCGTCAGTAACGAGCCGGTATTACCGGTAAACGCCGGCGTTGCTCCGGCATTAAATTGAAAATTAAACGTTGCGGCAATATTGGAAACGCCGGTGAAATGCATGGGCTGATGCTGATGGGCGCGGGCAATATTCAACAGCAACTGTTTGGATAGAATATCAGTGGTTGCCTTGTCGTACTCGATTACCGCCCGATCCAGCGCCAGGGGTGAAAAGCAACCTTGCAGGCTGCATAAAGCCAGCATCGTCAGCCATCTTGCAGCGGACTTGGAAAATGCCGGATATTGATAGAGGTTGCAGATCATGTCGTTCCTTTGAATTTGGGAATGAGAACCATAGGAAATCCCCCCCATTAGTCAAATTCTCTGATTTTTTGTCTTACGGTATTGATCCCACCCATTCATTATAGACATTTTCGGGTAATTCACCGACTGCTTCTAAAGCTTATTTTTACGCATTGCAAATCCTATTCTCTTATTTTGATTTGGGATCAATGAGGCTCGTATCAATAACTTGATCTTCTCCCCACCAATGGCGAACCTGCAAGCGCCGTTAGAATGCCGACGGCGACGGTAAAGCCAAAGGCGTGAACGATCTCTGTCGAGCTGACCGCCAATAAGCCGAAAGCCAATAAGGTGGTCAATGCGGACAGGGTAACGGCCAGCGAGGTGCTGTCGCGCTTGTCAGCGGCAATGAAAAAGAAGATGGCATCATCGATGCCTATGCCCAGCACCAGCAACAGGGCGAACAGGTTAAACAGGCTGAACAGCTGGTCGAACCAGCCCATCGTGGCCAGCGAAACCAGCACCGCGACTACCGGCACCGAGGTTATGGTTGCGGCGTTGCGCCAGCCGAATTTCAAGCCCAGCCCCAGCAGGACAAGCCCGTAAACCCCGATCAACAAGGCGCTGGCCCTGACCCTGTAGCGCTCAAACAGCGAAGACAAGTCGCCGACGGGATCGACCAGGCTGACGCCCGGCAAACTCTGCAGCGCCGATAATGCCGTCAAATCGGTAATGCCGGTTAATGACACAATGCTCTGACAGAGATCCGGATCACAACCCAGCCATAAGGATTGTTTGGCCTCATCGGCAGTCGCCAGCCATTCCGGCAAGGGAATCGATTTGTTTTCCGACTCTTTAAACTGTTTGAGTTCGGCTTTAATAGCATCCTCGCTAAATCCCAGATCAACCATGTACTGCTTGAGCAATCCTGAGTCATACAGCGTCTGTTTGAGTAACCGGTAATTTTCCTGCTGGCTGCGCTCATCCGGCCAGTAGCTGCTGAGGCCCTGGTAAGTTTTAAGCATCTGCTGATGCCGTAAGGATTCCAGGCTCTCAAGCAACCGCTGTTCATTCCGGTGCCAGTCATCTTGGTTTTTCCCCGACACCAGAAAAAACTGGTTGTCCTGGCTCACGGGAAATAATTCCCTGATTTTATCGGCCGTCTTCATGAGCTCGGGGGGAGCCGATTGCAACAGGCGCACATCATCCTGCGGCGTCAGCTGCCAGATTCCGCCGCCTATAAAAATTAACAAGCCCAAACCCAGCCAGAGC
Source organism: Methylobacter sp. (assembly GCA_041660285.1). Classification (GTDB taxonomy): domain Bacteria; phylum Pseudomonadota; class Gammaproteobacteria; order Methylococcales; family Methylomonadaceae; genus Methylobacter_A. The sequence goes on along the minus strand of JBAZWN010000030.1, from coordinate 6,219 downwards.
CTGTTTTTAAACATCCAGTCCGGCCAGTGCTGTTGCCAGTACGTTGCCAGCTTGAGTATCCGGGGCTCATGTTCGGGCTTGAATCCTGTCAGCAGCAAGGGGAACAGCAAAACCACGGTAAGCCAGGCAGCCAGCAAACCGATTGCCGAAAACAAGGCGACTTCCTGCAAGCCGGGAAAAGGCGAAAAACCCAAGCCTGCATAACTTAACAGATTGGTTAACAGGCCTATGGCAAGCCCCGGCAGAATAAATGCAAGCCCCCGGCGCGGGTTCCAGTCTTTTGATCCGAAACTGTCGCAAAAAAAATGCAGTGCATAATCGTCGGCGACACCAATCAGGCTTGCACCGAAGACCAGGGTAATAATGTGTATTTTGCCAAAAAACAGGATACTGACCACCAAGGCCGCGAACATGCCGCTGCCTATTGCCAGAAACGACAACAATAAAGGTCTTGGACTGCGAAAAGTCAGCAGCATCAAAAAAACAATGCCTGCACTGGAGCCTATGCCGACCGTGGAAATTTCCTGCTGGGCGGATTGCGAGCCGTGCGCGGTAAACAGCGGCATGCCGGAAACCATTAACTCACCGCCAGCGGCCTGCACTTGAGTCTGTGAGCTATTAACTAAATCCAGCAGGGTTTCCAGCTTATCGAGCTGTAAATTGCTGTCATTCAACTCCGTTATCAGCAACGCCCAATACCGTTGCTGGTCATGCAACATAACGATGCCCTGCTCCAGATTGAGTTTGACCGGGTTCTGGGCATCAAAATAGCGGCTGAACAACAACAGAGGATCGCGCTCCAGATTGGCCGCCTGCATTTGCCCGATCGGGCTGTAAAGAATTTCCAGGTTTTGGCCGATCAAGTCCTTGGGATTCTTGCTTAATGTGTCCCGTGTCGGCGCATCAAGCAATTGATAGCGATACGGGAATAATTGCTGATAACTTTTGACATATTGCTGCTGCGGCAGCTCCAGCACCACGCTTTTAAACAGGCCGCTTTGCAGGATGTCCTGTTTAAGCTGCTGCGCATGGGCAATCGCAGCCTGAGCCGTGTTCGCACCGGCCAGCCAGACTACCTTGCGGGTGATCAGCTCATTGTGCTGCTGAACCGCCCTGGCGACTTCAGGATTTTGCTCGGTGGCCGGCAGTAACGCCAGAAATCCGGTTTCCAGCCAGTCCCTGGTCAGCGCCTGGCTGCCCAAGATACCGATTAAAATCATCCCCAGCAGCCAAAGCCACGCGGTTGCCTTAGGGTGATAAGCGCTCAAAATCCGACTCTTGTTCACGGGTTAATTGCGCGGGATGGCTGATTTGATCAAATTTGATGCGTGTAATATTGCCGCCGGTTTCCCGTATTTCCAGAAGACGCAGCTCATTGTCACCCGACAAGACTATGGTGCTGATTATTTTCAGCAACAACTCATCTTTGGGCTTTAGCTCTAACTGCCAGGAGAGTTCTTGGTCAGTGCCGGTTATGGCAAAGTCATTGGCCAACCGGCTTAAATCGCCGCCCAGCATGGCCTGAAAAACCCTGCCAAAAGTTGCCGGAACCGCCTGCTCGCCCTGATTGGTCAACAAATGCGACTGATTCACCAGCAATAATGAAGCAACCGGCGTCAGGGTTTTCCAGATCACGCCTTTGCTTTGGTGATAGGTAAACACGCCGGTGGAAATGAGCGGCTTGCGCAGGATTTTCAACTGTTTTTCCTGCTGGAAATTGCCGCTGGCAATAACCGTTTTCGCTAAACGGGCATTGATTTGGGCAAGCATATCGCCGGCGTAGCTGTGACCGAACGACAGCAAAAACAGCAAGAGAGCTTTCAGGATCATCAAGAAGCCGCCACGCCCAGTTTTTCAAACAACACGGCAGGCGATTCAAAACACATTTCCTTCGTTTGCATATCAACAGCCACCTGAACGCTGTAGCCTCTGGTCAGCCTTGAGCCCGTGCGCTTGTCAGTAATGTGGTAGTTTATTTTCAGCCGGTTTTCCCACTCCACCACTTCCGCGCTTACGGTGATTGTCTGCCCGAATACCGCCGGTTTCGCGTAGCGGATTCTGAGGTCAATAACCGGCCATGCATAGCCTGAATCGCGCATTTGCGGATAGTTGTAATCGATCTTTTCCAGCAACGCGCAACGCGCAATTTCAAAATATTTTGCGTAATGCCCGTGCCAGACCACTTCCATCATATCGACATCATGGAAAGGGATTTCGATGTCGGTTTCGGTGTAATGCAGGCCTTTAATCATAAAGATGCCAATGCTGTTTGCGTATCAATTCCAGACAAAGCCGCAGCTCTTGTTCCAGCGCCCGGTCAGCTCTTAAAAACGGGCTGTGCTCACGCACCTGCTCGACGGTATTTTTAAGAGCCGGGCTTAGCGCCTCCACATCGCCGCGCAATTCCACGCCCTGAACTGCGGCTAACAACGCGGCGGCGGCAACCTGCTCGGTCAGTTCCAGTATGCGGATGCAGTCTCTGGCGGCGATGGTGCCCATGCTGACCTTGTCCTGGTTATGGCATTCGGTCGAGCGGGAGAATACGCTGGCGGGCATGGTCAGTTTAAGGGCTTCCGCCGTCCAGGCGGATACCGCTATTTGCACGGCTTTGAAGCCATGATTGAGCATGGCCTGTTCGGCATTGGCGCCGGAGAGATTGGCGGGAAGGCCGTGATTGAATTTGGTATCCATCAATTGCGCCATTTGCCGGTCCAACAGGTCTGCCAAATTGGCCACGGCGGTTTTAAGAGAGTCCATCGCAAAGGCGATATGGCCGCCGTAAAAATGGCCGCCGTGTAAAACGTGCTCGCCTTCGGCATCGATAATCGGGTTGTCATTAGCGCTGTTTAATTCGTTCTCGATAAACTGCCGCAGCCACGGCAGTGAGTCTTCAAGCACGCCGATCACGTGGGGCGCACAGCGCAGGGAATAACGGTCCTGCAAGCGGGTATCGTGCCGTGGCGCGCTTTCAGTTAGCTCTAAATCCAGGCGTATGCGTTGGGCGGCGCGGTTTTGCCCCGGATGAGGCTTGACCGAAAACAGTTTTTCATCAAAATGGTAGGCGTTGCCTTTCAGCGCAATCGACGCCAAGCTGGTGATGCGCGTGGTCAAGCGGGACAAGTATTCTGCCCTTTGGTAGGCGAGGCAGGCGACGCCGGTCATTGCCGCCGTGCCGTTCATGATCGCCAGTCCCTCTTTGGGCTTTAAGGTGAGCGCTTCGATGTCCAGCGCCGCAAAAACAGCCTGCGTTTGCTGGCGTTGACCTTGGTAAACCACTTCCCTTTCGCCGGCCAGAACGGCGGCCACATACGACAGCGGCGTTAAATCGCCGCTGGCCCCGACCGAACCTTCCTGCGGGATCAAAGGCAGGATATCCTGTTTTAATAACTCCGCCAGCTGCTGCAATAATGTGTAGCGCACCCCTGAAAAACCGCGGGCAAGACTGGTCAACCGCGCTGCCAGGATAGCCCGCGTCTGCCGGGCGTCAAAATGGTCACCCAGACCGCAGCCGTGGAAGGTATAGAGGTGTTTGGGCAGCTCCGCCACCAGATCAAGCGGAATGGACACGGTGCAGGAATCGCCGTAACCGGTGGTCACACCATAAACAAAGCCTTCTTCCTTTAACAGCGTATCGACAAACATTGCGCCCTTGTCGATCCTGGCGACAAAGTCAGCCTGACGGCTTAATTCGACCTGAGCCTGCCGGCTGGCTATCAGGCAAATGTCTTCAATGGTCAACGCCTGGCCATCAAAAACAACGCTATTTTTTGAACGACATGAGTTATTCATACAGCCTTATAATCACTTGTCAAATGGCATAACTGTTCTGCCCGTTGAGAGAGCTGATGTGCTGTTTCGCCGCCAATCCGGGATGATCATGTACGAGCCGTTCAAACTCGGTCAGCGATACCGGCTGACTGAACAAATAGCCCTGAAACACCGGGCAACCGCATTCAGCAAGATAATTCCTTTGCACTTCCGTTTCCACGCCTTCGGCAATGACAGTTAGCTCAAGACTGCGCCCTAACGCCAAAATGGTACGAATGATCGCGGCGTCATGACCGCCCTCGACTAAATCGCGCACAAAAGCCTGGTCAATCTTTAATTGATCCAGCGGCATCCGCTGCAGATAGGACAAGGATGAATAACCAGTACCAAAGTCATCCATTGAAAAACCTACTCCCAGTTGCTTAATCGCATGCATTTTGGTGATCGTATCATCCAGATTTTCCATAATGAGGCTTTCGGTAATTTCCAGCTTGAGCTGTCCCGGATTAGCGCCTGATTCCTGCAAGACTTGGCGGACTTGCTCGACAAAATCCGGCTGTTTAAATTGGCGGGCGCTTACATTGACCGCCAATTTTAATTGGCTCGTTTCAGGGCGTTTCGCCCAGTGGGCAAGCGTTGCACAGCCTTTCTGCAATATCCAATGCCCAATCTGCAGAATCAAACCTGTTTCTTCGGCAAGCGGAATGAATTGTGTGGGCTCAACACTGCCGCGTTGCGGCTGTTCCCATCGCAACAAGGCTTCTGCGCCCACCACTTGTCCGCTGGCATCCACTTGTGCCTGGTAATGCAAATAGAGTTCATTGCGGCTGAGCGCCTGCCGCAAGTCATCTTCAAGCGCTGTCCGTTCGTTCAGGGCTGTCTGCATGCCAGGATCAAACACACGAATGGTATCCCGTCCTGCATGCTTGGCCTGATACATTGCCATATCTGCACGTTTTAACAAATTCTCACTGCCGATCGTATGCCCATAAAAAAGCACCAACCCAATGCTGGCGCTGGAATGGTGCACCAGCGGGGGGGTATTTTCCAGACTGTGTAATGGAGTCAACCAGTAAGTCTCCGCCAGCGCATCACGGATTTTTTCCGCCACCGCTTGAGCCTGTATGGCAGCCTCAAGTTCGATTTCGGACAGGTTTTCCAATATCACGACAAACTCATCGCCGCCCAGACGCGCCACCGTGTCGCCCTCACGCACACTGGCTTGTAATCGCCGCGCCACTTCAATCAATAATTGATCGCCCATATCATGGCCTTTGGTATCGTTTAAAATTTTAAACCTGTCCAAATCCATAAACATCAATGCGCCGTAATGATTATTGCGATTGCTGCTGGCCAGCGCAATACCTAAACGATCTATCATTAAACGACGATTGGGCAAGCTGGTGAGCGGATCGTAAAACGCCAAGTTACGGATATGTTCCTCCGCTTCCTTTCGCTCGGTTATGTCAAAAAAAGCGCCAACGTAATGACTGACCTTTTTTCTGTCATCCATGACGGCGGTAATCGCTAACCATTCTGGATAAATATCGCCATTTTTGCGCCTGTTCCAGATTTCACCTTCCCAGTACTGATTCTGATTAATATCTTGCCACATTGCCTGATAAAACTCGTTACCTTGACGGCCGGATTTTAAAAAATCGGGCGTTCGCCCAACGGACTCTTCCATGCTGTAACCCGTCAATCGAGTAAATGCGCTATTGACCCGGACAATGCGCTTATTTTTATCGGTAATAATAATACCTTCTTTGGTTTCAAAGGCCGTCGCCGCAATACGCAGACTGATTTCTTCCAGTTTATGTTCCGTAATATCGGTCCAGGCTCCCAGCACTTCCAGGGGTTTCCCGTTTTCATCACAAACCAGTTGTTGCTCGTCCCGTATCCACAATACCGAACCATCGTTATGGACAAAACGGTATTCGTAGGTTAAACGTTTGCCAACAAACAGCGCCGCCGATTCATCCAACACCTTGGCACGGTCATCCTCATGAAGATGCCGAATCCACCATTGCGGGTGCATTGCATCTTCAATCGGATAGCCTGTGATACGGGTTAAGTTGTCACTGATCCAGTGCGTTATCAGTTCATTTCCCTTGACCTGCATGGCAAATAAAACAGTGGGGCTGGTGGCGATCATATAGCCTAATTTTTCGGTTGACAGCTTCAACTGCTGCATCATCTGCAGCGATTGCTCCAAACTACGTGTCAACGCTGCTTTGGTCCGGCCTAAGTAGATGACTAACAATAACAATACCAATAACAACAGCAGAATCATAAGACCCAATTGCATATGGTCGGTATATAGCCCATAGATATATTCACGATCGAACACTTCCTCCTTGTGTATAGGCACGGCTTGCTCTGCAGCCGCCCATGGACAAAACAATAATCCACACAGCAATGTGAAGGTTTTTTTGCAAATTTTATTCATCA
>JBAZWN010000029.1:0-44605 GCA_041660285.1 Methylobacter sp. | reverse complement strand
CCATAGATATATTCACGATCGAACACTTCCTCCTTGTGTATAGGCACGGCTTGCTCTGCAGCCGCCCATGGACAAAACAATAATCCACACAGCAATGTGAAGGTTTTTTTGCAAATTTTATTCATCACTACACAACGCGCCAAAAATCAAAAAAATTGAACCATTGTAACGGTTCTTTCAAACAATATTGCTGCAACCGCTCCGCATATTCTTGTATCGACTGCTGCATCGCCTGCTCGCGGGTTTTTCTGGAAAACTTTAAAACATCACTGAAGTGCTCAAAATAGATAACATACTTGCCCTGCTGCTTTAAACAAAACAGGGTATAAACAGGGCATTTCAGCAAGGAAGCCAATATGAACGGGCCCTGTGGAAACAACGCCTTCGCTCCCAGAAAATCGGCTGCCGCCACGCGTTGCGAATGACTCACCGGCGTCCTGTCCGCCACGATAATAACCAGTTCACCGTTCTTGATCTTATCATTCAGCAGCATCGAGGTGGCCGCAGTAATTTCAGTCACCTGAATCAGGTTAAGCCTGCTTTTGTCGCTGTATTGACTGGTCAGGCGGTTGAATTTTTCCGCATGCTTGGTATGCACTAGCACATTGATGCTGACCTCCTTGTCCAGATACGAAATCACCCGGCAAATTTCAAGATTGCCCAGATGCGAGCCCAGCAGGATAACGCCGCGCCCTTTCTCAAGCTCGGCGAACAACGCATCGCGTCCGTGATATTCCACGTCAGCCAACGATATTGCGCCTGCCCAGGCCGCCAGCTTATCAATAATGGTGTTGGCAAAAGCGATGAAATGCCTGTAACTCCAGTACAGGCTGCCGCTGATTTTCAATGCCGGCGCAAAACCCGCCACTTTGTTTAAATACTTCTGGCTGGCCTGTCTCGCTGGCTTGTTCATCAGCCAGTAGTAAATCACCACCGGGTATAAAAACAGCTGCAGGATGGTGCGACCAAAAAGCAGGTAGACGCGCAGCAAAAAACGCATGCCCCAGATGATGCCCTGCTCTTCGATCTGCGCCCAGTGCGCCGCTTTTTTCATCGCCAGTGCCTGATAAGTAATTGCGGGGAACGCAAAAGCATGCCGAAAAAAAGCCGGGCATGGGTTGTTGAAATCATGACATTGTCGCGCCACAGCTTGAAATGCGACACGCCATCGTAAGGGTACTGCACGGACGTTGGAATATTGACGGCATAGACGCCCTGCCAGTACAGGCGCACGACGATATCGATATCAAAATCCATACGCCTGCCGATGGCTGTCGTGCTGATCAGTTTGTCCACTGCGTCCAGCGGATAAAGCCGGAAACCGCACATGCCATCGGCAATCGCAAACGACAGGGTATTGATCCAGACCCACAAATTGGTAAATTGCCGCCCGTAACGCCGGTTTTTAGGCGCTGTTTCATCAAAAAACGGCTGGCCCAGAATCATCGCCTCGGGATTTGACCGGCCGGCTTCAAGAAACGTGGCGATGTCGTTAAAATCGTGCTGACCGTCGGCGTCGATTTGTATGGCATGGGTAAATCCCAGATGAACAGCCTCTTTGAATCCGTCGATAACCGCCGCGCCTTTGCCGCCATTCTCCGAGCGGTTTAACAGGATAATCCAGTCCTGCTCCTGCCTGGCGCAGTCGGCCAGCACCTGGGAGCAGACCGTTGAGCTGCCGTCATTAACCAGCAGGCAAGGCAGCCCGTAAACTTTTAATTTTTCTACTACCTGGGGAATAGCCTGCTCATGGTTATAAACCGGCACGATGACGCAGGCTTTCATCGTGACTCCCCGTAAACCATGCGCCCTGAACTGTGTGTTCCCTGTTCCGAGCTGAAGTTAAACGACAGTTGCCCCGTGCCCGCTTCCCATTTCAGCGTCAGTTTCAGCTCATCTTCGGGCTGGATGATTTTTACAAATTTGATGGTTTCCATGTATAAAAACGGCTCACTGATAGCGAAAAACAGCTTCCCGAAATGCTCCGCCCAGGCTATCTGTACCACGCCGGGCAGGATAGGGAAACCGGCAAAATGATCCGGGAAATAAACCAGTTCAGCAGGAACTTTTATATCCAGTTCGACGCTACCGGAGGTCGATGCAAAGCCGTGCACCTGCGGCAATTTACGGTTGTCGGTATTCAACAGTTGCATTAACAGGTGCTGTTCGACTTTCCCGTGCGCGGTCATGGGTATCCTGTCGGCGAACAGCCATTTTCTGGGCAGAACGACCGCATCGAACCACTGGTGGAGATACCTGCGCATTTGCTTAATTAACTGGTTCCGACCCTTGGCTTCCAGCAACTGCAAGCCCTCCTGATTCAGGACGACAACCGCGCCGACCACATCCCTGCCCTTTTCTATCATTGCCGTAAAGGCGTCCGCTATCCAGGGCATGTCCATCAGGCGCTGTTCCATCTCGGTCAAGGACAGGCGTTTTTCTTCTATTTTGACTATCCGATCCACTCGGCCTTGCAGCAGAAACCGGCCATCCTCTTGCAAGCTGATTTGGTCATCCAGTTGAAAGAAGCCATTGCTATCTGATCCAGTCAAATAAGGCGAGCGCAGCTGCCAGCCGTCATCCGAGCGTGTGAGCGCCATGTCTTCGAACAACGACCACGGCGTAACCGGTTCAACACCCTGCTGTCTCCAGGCGATCCCGCCGGTTTCGGAACTGCCGTAGATTTCTATAACCGGATGACCGCTACGGGACAAAATCTGTTGCGCGGCATTATGCTGCAAAGGCCCGCCGGAGCTGAAAACTGCATTTAAAGCCGCAATACCGTCCCAGGGCGAATCCTGGTCCAGCCGCTTTAAGTGTGCAGGGCTGGCAACCCAATAAGCCGCATTTTGCACACTGTTGACCAGCATTTCAGGACTGAGGTAAATCCGACTATGAAAGCGCCGCCCCGCCGACAACGGCCATAACAGGCGGAACAGCAGGCCATAGATATGCTGATGACTGACCGTAGCCAAAACCTCGGCATCGGCTAACTGTTCGCCCCACAGTTTTTCCAGCGCCGCTATCTCAAGTTGCAGCTGGCTCAGCCGTTTTTCTACCGGCTTGGGCTGGCCGGTGGAACCGGAGGTAAAAATCACCAGCCTCGTTTCTGCGGCATTTAAGGGCAGTAATTCAGTGGAATTATCAACCGCGTCCAAACCATAATCAAACGGAGGATTCTTATCCCAGTCACCCAGTAACCGGCAGTCCTGCTGCTGGAGTTGTTGCGCTGTACCGGGGCGGTTATTACCGGGAATCCAAACTTCCTTCCCTGCGTGGAAAAGCGCAAACAGCATAGCCGCAAAAGGATAAGCGTCTTCAGTATATAAAGCATAGCGCTGGAACGGCTGCGCCTGAAATTTGCTCACCCAGGACTTGACCGCCGCGGAAAATTGCCCGGCATCGTAATAACGCCCGGCATAATAGGCGATGGGCGAATTTGCCGGCCTTGGCGCTGTCAAATAATGCGACAGCGGAATCAACTCACCTGACATGTTTCTGGGTTCTCATCCTTACAACGTATTCCCCTGCAAACAAGGCGCCCATCAACAAATACGTTATGAATCCGTTATATAAGCTCCAGACTTCAACGCTGCTCCACAGGGCTGTTGCCAAAGCGATGCCGCCGTTGATGATGAAGAATCCGCACCAAACTTGGGTAACGCGCCGGGTATAGATGACGCCTTCGGGCGGCAGATCGGGGTGCTGAATGCGCGCCAAACGCTCAACCAAGCTGGGCGGCGATAACAAGCTCCATGAAAAAACCAGCAACGACATCGCATTAATCAAGGCCGGATAATAGCGCAAGGTAATCAGGTCATTGCTCCATATCGCAAACCCGCAATACAACATGCCAGCAATCAAAAGCGGCGTGCTCCAGTGCCGTTCGGAATAACTCGCCGCCAGTTTAATGCCCAGCAACACAACCAGCACGACGGCTATCTTCCACGGTTCGAAATAATTGATACCGACATAAACAGCAAAAGGATACAGCAGCGTCAATAGTCCTATAAGACTGTTTATAAAAAGCCGCATGCCTTAGTCATTCAACATCTTATAAACCGCCTCGACCACATCGCCGATGGTGCGGGCAGTCTTGAAATCTTCCGGCTGGACTGCTTTTCCGGTCATTTCTTTAAGCCTGACGATCATATCGATGGCGTCAATACTGTCGAAATCGAGATCTTCATATAAACGTGCCTCCAGGGTGATCACCTGCTCGTCCATCTCAAACATCTCGACCATTATTTCCTTGATAGCCGTTAAAATTTCTTCCCGATTTTTCATGCCGCACATCCTAGTACGCCACCCTTTGGGCGCACTGATGTGCGTGAAAATTCTCTTTCCTGATAATTTTTCATTACTTTCTCAACTGCGTGCGGATTCTATGTATTTAGCCAAAGCCGAAACGGAAGAAAAAATCTTCGCCACATCTTCTTTTTCAGCATCAATTTTTACATTATATTTCTTGCGGATAGCCAGGCCCAGTTCCAGTGCATCTATCGAGTCCAGCCCCAAACCGTCATTGAATAGCGCATCGTGACTATCTATGTTGTCTACGCTGATGTCTTCCAGATCCAGCGCATCAATAATGAGTTGTTTTAATTCATTTTCCATCGTGTTTATAGAGTTCTCTCTGTTGAGTAAAGTAATCCTGCAGGAACCGGTTAAAGCGCCGCACGGCGATTGATTTTTGGCTCATGTTGGTAAATTCATCCAGCGCAATGTCATCCCCTACATGCATCGCCAGATGAAAGCGGCGGCAAGGGATCCGATACCAGGGCTCGGCTTTGGTCAGCGTGCTGGGATAACAGGATAGCGTCACCGGCGTTACGATCTTGCCGGCCTGTAGCGCAATTGCCGCCGCGCCGCGCTGAAAATAATAAGGTTTACCCGGCACCGATCTCGTCCCTTCAGGGAAGATGATCATCGAGCCGCCGGACTGCAGCCAGTCTACGCATTCGGCAATCATTTTTTCAGGGTCGCCGTTGCTGATATAACCGGCATTCAGGATAGGTCCGCGCATGAAGGGATTGCGCCAAAGCCGGTCTTTTACAATGCAGTTTGCCTGTTTGATCCGGCTGATTAAAAAAACGATGTCCACCAGCGTCGGATGATTGGCCAGGATCAGCTGCCCCGGACGGTTAAGCTTTTCCAAGCCTACTATCTCATAAGTCATCACGCCCATTCTGTGCATCAGGCCTATAAAAACATAAAAGCTGTAATGCACAACTTTTTGTCCACGGTTGATCCGTTGCAGCCGGTTACCGGGCAGAACAGACAGTACAGGGAAAACCAGAATCCATAATAACAAGCCGCCCACGCCAAAACTGAAAAAGCTGAACCCTGTTGCAAAAAGCCGCCAGCCAAACATTAACTTTTGGCTTATATTTTGTCCCATCGCCAGCTATGCCCTTGATTTCCCAAACTCAACGATTGTTCTTCAGCAAGAAGAAACCTTAAAAATGCCAGTAATTGTACAGGATGCTCGCCATCATCACGAGACTCTGATGAACGGCTAAACCGCAAAGGCAGGCCATCGCCGGTTAAAGCGATTCGTAGCGCCAGCGCGCAAGGGAATTCAGCATTAAGATTAAAGGGGGAAATTGGATAAAAATCGGCTATCGGCTCATCGTATAAAACCAGCAGCACCTCATCAGCTGTTTCAAGCAAGAGGCCGAGCGCTTCCATAAAAGCTGGGGCAATGCCCTCCAGTCCCGGAGCGATCACCGTGCTTTCCAGGCCGTTGGCGTAAGCGATGGAAAACAATCCGGCTATGGCGTTATGCACAGACAGGCTGAATGCCGTCGGTGAAACTTCATCGCCCGCCTGAATGGTTTTAAGCATTTCCAGTGATTTGCAAACCTCGCCATGCGCCGAGCTGAATACGGTTGGAAGCGGCTTGCCCGGCTCAAGACATTTATCAGACGCATTGAAGACAGCTCTGGCCAGCGGGCTTAATCTGCGTTGCAGCATTTTCGGGACTGCATCGGATACGCTTGCTCTGTCGTCCTGCCGTATGGCCCGCTTTCCTGAGTACCAGTCTTTCCAGTCATCCATACCATTCATGCCCGGAGCCCAGGCACTCCAGCCGCGCAAAACAAAATCAGAAACTATCACAAAGTCACTTTAAATAGGGGTGTAATTGTTCAATATAATGCTTAGGGCGCAATTGCGCTAATGGCTCAGGGGAAATTTGAGTTACTCTTTGCGGAAATACTATTCTTTTGAAACCGGCCAAACAAGTAGAGAGGCTATCTTACTTCCATTTGACCTGGTTGCGTCCATTGATCTTGGCCTGATAAAGGCAGTTGTCGGCTTGCTCTATCAGAATCAAACTATCCGGCATATTTTGTTCCGGTATCAGGGTGACACCGCCGATACTGATCGTAACATGATCGGCAACACCCGATTTATGATGAGGAATATTTAACTCGGCAACTTTCTGACAAACAATATTTGCCAGATCCTGTGCTTTTATGGCGTTAGGCTCTGCGGATAAAATTGCAAACTCCTCGCCTCCCCAGCGCGCGACCAAATCCCCGGCTCTTTTTGTATAGGATGCCAATGTTTTAGCAATGGATTTCAATACGTTATCACCCATTGCATGGCCATAAAAATCATTATAGTTCTTAAAATAATCGACATCAATAATGGCTAAAGAAAGGGGACTTCCTGAGCGCATGGCTTTATGCCATTCGTTATAGAGTTGCGAGTCAAACCGCCGACGATTAGCAATCTGGGTAAGATGGTCAATTTGACACATTTCCTGCAGCAGTTTTTGCTGCGAAACAATCTTAAGTTGATTGGCTACCCTGTGTTTTAAAATCGGAATGCTGATCGGCTTGCTAATATAATCGGCAGCGCCCATTCTCAAGCCGCGCTCTTCATCACGAATGGAGTCTTTGGCCGTTACAAAAATAACGGGGATATCTTTTGTCTGTTCATTATTTTTTAGCCGGTGGAGTATTTCATAACCATCCATATCAGGAATAATCACATCCAGCAAAATAAGATCCGGCCGTTGCGTTTCAGCTATTTCCAATGCCTTCAGTCCACTGGTCGAAATCATAACCGTATAATCCTGGGATAGAATGTTCCCGATAATATCGATGTTCTCCGGCGTATCATCGACAATAAGGACTGTTTGCTGGCTATTTTCTTCGGACATCGGGATTCGCTACTTAAATTGGGATAGGGTTATTAATTAATATGTTTATTTGCTTAGGTCACCTCATCAAGTACTTTTAATGCACCTTCAAAGTCGTATCGGTTTATAAGCATCTTTATATCATTAAAGCTCGATTTCAAAGCGGGGTCTGTTAATCGCGCCTCAATATCATAGAATGAACTGAGCGCTTTAAAGTTATTTTGACTAAGCTCTTCTTTAAAACGATCAATCAGTTCGGTAATGTCTGTCTTATCCTCGCCATCTGTTTTCAGGCTCTCTTTCTCTTGGGATTCCAGGTGCTTATTTATACTGGAAATGATGGTTTTCAACTCGACGTCCCCTTGGGCAATCAAAGGTTCGAGTTTATCCAATCGATTTTCCTTCAATGCGTTGTCAATTTCCCGAACCGTCTTATTTAACCCGGTTGCGCCAATACCGGCCACGACGCCAAGCAGCCCATGAACCAGACCGTCAATGCCTTGGTGATCATGATTTTCAAGCTTAAAGCGAATTTCGGAAAAAACGTCATGATAATTTTGAATAAATTTTTCAAGCAGCCGGCGAAAAGCGAAACCGCTTATTCCAGTGTTGTTAAGCATTTCCTGCACATCGAGTCCGGCAATAGCCGGCGGTTTTTCATCACTTGCCGCAACGTTCGTCACAGACAACTGTGTTGATGAAGCCTCCTCCTGTTTGTCCGTCTTGATCCATTTATCCAATACGTCGTATAAATCAACCGGATTGAATGGCTTGGTAATGTGATCATTCATTCCGACTTCAAAGCACTTAATCTTCTCACTGACCATCGCATTGGCCGATAAAGCGATAATGGGCAAATCCTTGAAGCGTTTATTCTTGCGAATTAATTGGGTCGCATGGTAACCATCCATTATCGGCATTTGCACATCCATCAATACGCATTGATAAATGCATGAATCCACTTGTTTAGTCGCTTTCAATCCGTTGTTAACGACATCCACGACAAAGCCGGCTTTCTCAAGCAGCTCTCTGGTAACGAACTGATTGATCTCATTATCTTCCACCAAAAGTATCCGGGCTCCCCGGCAATTTTCAGGCGGAATATGATGCGTATCGTTGTTGTTTCCGAGCTGGCGGGGAAGCGCTTCGAATTCATCCGCCAATCCAAACGTCAGGGTGAAACTAAACGTACTGCCTTTGCCCGGCTGGCTTTTAACATGGATAGCTCCCCCCATTAACTCAACCAGTTGTTTGCAGATGGTCAAGCCTAAACCGGTGCCGCCGTATTGGCGCGTTATGGAGCTATCGGCCTGGGTAAAAACGTTAAACAATCTGGCTTGTTGAACCGGCGTTATGCCAATGCCCGTATCCTGAACCTCGAATTCCAGCGTCGCTTGCTCTTGGTTTATAGCGGCATCCCGCACGAAAACTTGAACGCTGCCGTGAGCCGTAAATTTAATCGCATTATGGATGAGATTACTTAACACCTGCTTTAACCTGAGCGAATCGCCCCGCAAACACGCAGGCACGCCCCCTGAAACAGAAAAATTCAAGCTGAGTCCCTTTCTTAAAGCCAAATCGGCCATAATCGAGTTGATATTGTCGAATATTTCATCCAGCCGGAAAGGCGCCGTTTCGATTTCCAGTTTACCTGCTTCGGCTTTGGACAAATCAAGTATATCGTTGATTAAGTCCAGTAACGATGTCGCTGAAACGTCAATTTTCTTCAGGTATTCTCTCTGCTGTGTCGTCAAACCGGTTTTCAGGCAAAGATACGTCAGGCCCGTTATCGCATTCATGGGCGTTCGAATCTCATGACTCATATTGGCAAGAAACTCGCTCTTGGTTTGATTGGCTTGATTTAGCTTTTGTTCATTCAGTTGCAGGTTTTTTACCTGCTCGCCGATCTGATTCGCCATTTTTGAAAAACTATGGGCAATGAAGCCGATTTCATCTTTCCGGCCCAAAGGCAGGTTATTCATCGGCTTGCCGCCGGAAAACTGCTTGGCGGCTTCGGCCAATGCATTTAACGGCTTGGCGAGGGCGCGGGACAATAAAACGGAAACCAGAACGGACAGCAGACTGAAGTAAATGATAATTTTAATGAAGTCACCGGCTAATACCCGGGTCTTTTGCAAGACGCTGTATTCGGGGATTGCAATGCCCAATATAACGAAACGTTTTTCCGCCGCAACGCCCAAAGGAACCCGCGTAAAAGCGGATATTAACGGCTGCTCACCTTTCTTGCCGGTATTCAGCACCATTCTTTCTTTTAAGCCGACAATAAGATCGGATATTTCGTGAATATCGTCCTGAATAAGAAAGCGTCTGCCATATTCAAAACCAAAGGTTTTAGATTGATCAGGATGGATCAGATAATCGCCTGCCTGGTCGGCAAGAAATATCCTCATCTCTTTATCAAGATCGGCTTGCAGTAAATCGAACAGCCCTTGCAAATCCACATTGATGACCACAACGCCAAATACAGAACCATCATTCGACTGCACAGGCGTGGCAATGCGCAAAGTCGGCTTGTTCAGGCCGAGCTGAAGGCTCTGATCCCGGTTTAAATTAATTTTAGATACATAGAATGAACCCACCGGCTGTTTAAGCGTTTGGTAAACATAGCGGAAGTGGCCTTTTTCCAGCAATCCTTTTTTTGAAACACGGCGCACCCCGTTTTGCTCCTTATCAACCCGGACTAATTCGAGGCCATGATTTTGTGCGCCAATGAAGCGGATTTGAAAATATTCCGGGTGCAGACTTAATTGGGTCGCAAAGATTTCTGCGAGATCATCTTTATAAGCCGCCAATTCTTGTTCATCCATAGAGTTGGCGATACTTCTTACCGTCGGCAAGGAAGCCATCATTTTTACGTCATCAGAAATAGCGGATAAAGAACCGGTAAAATGGCCCGCCAAAACCTGTGTTGCCGTCTGTAATTTATCTTCCGTTGCTTCAATCAACAGCGCGCGGCTCTGGCTATAGGCATAAAACCCAGTCAGGGCTACCGCAAGAATTCCCAGCAAAGAAAACCAAGCGCCTAATTTAATGCCAACACTCGGCCTAATGCTGGAGATGATATTTTTGATTCTCAAGATACTCTATCGTGTTAGTGTGACGGCTTATGATTAACTTTAACTGTTTGTCCTGAAGGCTTCTATTTCCTAAAAACTATTCCCTGTATAACCCGACCTGATTTTTCCCCATGCGCCTTCTCTTTCTGCATAATCGGCTATAGGTTCCAGCCAGATAATTTTTTTTTCATCCCGGTCATCTGAAATGGCAGTAACTGTGTTTTGCAGCCCCTGACGCTCCGTTAATGCATTGCTAACGCTTTTCTCCAGCATAAAATTAATCCAAGCTTCTGCCAGCTTTTTATTTTTTACGCCGCGGGTTATAGACCAGCAATCCAGCCAGGCAAATGCGCCTTCTTCAGGCAAAACATACCCGATATCGGCGCCACTGGCCTGCAATTGTTTGACCTGTTGATCGCCATAATTACCAAACACCAAGGCTATTTCATTTTCCTTATAAATCTCTACCGCTTCTTCAGGGGAATTGTAAAAAGTCAGTACGTTGCGGCGAAGCGCAATTAATTTGTCTACCGCTTTATTAAACTCATGCTTGTTTAAATGGAACGGATTTCGCACGCCCAATAACAATCCTGCAATAGAAAAATTGTGATTACTGGTATTAAACGCAAGCACTTTTCCTTGATATGCCTTGTCCCACATGGCCTCCATCGATACGGGAGGATTTTTAACTAATTTACGATTATAAATCAGCCCCATTTCCGAATAGGTATATGGGATAGCGTATGTTTTTCCATCCCTGGTAAGGCCGGGAATGGAAGACCAATCCCTGAAACGGGGTAATTGGTTATGGCGATTCGGAATATTCTCAGCATTAAGCGGGATGCTGAGGCCTTTATTAATGTAGCGCTGCAATTCAGCGGTATTGACCGCAAACACATCAAAACTACTACCCTCCTTCTCGTTTGTTCTGCTCCATAGCTCATCGTCAGAGACGACATAACTGACTTGAACCTCGGCATCGAAACGCCCCTCAAATAATTTAACAATATCAGGATCTGCATAACCGGGCCATGTAAGAACGCGCAATACTTCTCTGGCTTGAACCGTTGAAAATGAAGCCAAACAGATGAAACCCAGGATAGAAAGAAGATAATTTTTTATTTTTCTCATGTCTTATTGATCAGGGTTTAGCCGCATGTCACTTTTGCGGGATTATTAGCCCGTTTTTGCCAGTTTATCATTAACTTCCGCCAGCACTTTTGTTAACAGACCCGTTTGGCCGGTCTGGAAATTTACCGCATCGGTTTCCCGGCGCAGCCAGGTAAACTGCCGTTTGGCAAGCTGCCGTGTGGCGGCAATGGCTTTTTCAGTCATGGTTTCAAGATCGCATTCGCCTTGCAGATAGGACCAGACCTGACGATAGCCGACTGCCCTGATCGATGGCATTTTGTCGGACAGATCGCCGCGCAGATAGAGCGCTTCGACTTCCTCAATAAAGCCCTGCTCCAGCATTTGCCTGAAACGCTGGGCGATGATGTCATGCAGTATTTTCCGGTCCTGCGGGGCGATAATCAGTTTTATTCTTCGATAGGGGATGTCTTGCGCCTGGGCTTCCGTGAAAAAAGACGTTAACGGCTTGCCGCTGATTTCGTAGACCTCAAGCGCCCGCTGTACGCGCTGCGGGTCGTTGGGATGGATTCTCGCCGCCGCTTCAGGATCGATTTTCGTCAAGCGCTGGTGCAGAATCTCTTTGCCCAACCGCTCCAGGTCCTGATCGAGCCGAGCCCTGATGGCCTCATCCGCCTCGGGCAGCACGGCAAGGCCGCTGTTTAAGGCGTTAAAATACAGCATGGTGCCGCCGACCAGCACCGGGATTTTTCCGCGCCGGGTTATATCCTCCATCAAGGCCAGCGCCCGGTTCCTGAACTGGCCGGTGGAGAACGATTCTGCAGGATCCAGTATGTCGATCAAATGATGCGGGATGCCGCCTCTTTCCTCCAGCGTAGGCTTGGCGGTGCCTATATCCATGCCTTTAAACACCAACGCTGAATCCACGCTGATGATTTCGCCGTCAAGCGCCTTTGCGAGCTGCACGGATAACGCGGTTTTACCCGAGGCGGTAGGCCCCATCAGAAAAATGGCGGGAGGGTTGGGCTGGTTTTTCATGGCCGGGATTGTTTGATGTGAAGCTATTGCCCGCGCAGAAAGAATTTGTCGAGATCATGCGTCGATAATTCTATCCAAGTGGGCCTGCCGTGATTGCACTGCCCTATCCTTTCGGTTTGCTCCATGTCCCGCAGCAGGGCGTTCATTTCGTCGATGTTCAGGCGGCGGTGCGCGCGCACGGAACCGTGACAGGCTACCGTCGCCAGGATTTCATTGGTTTTTTCCTGTATCCGCTGGCTCATGCCGTGTTCACTCATGTCGGCCAATACATCGCGAATCAAAGCTTCCATATCGGTATTGCCCAATAAAGCCGGTATTGAACGCAGAATGATGGTTTCTGGCCCGGAACGGTTGATGTCAAAACCCAGCGCATTGAAAAACTCATGCTCCTGTTCGGCCAAATCCGCTTCCGCCGAGCTGACTTTTATTTTAATCGGCAGCAACAAGGGTTGGCTGGGCACCGCGCCGTTTTGATGCTGCTGTTTTAACCGTTCATAAGTGACCCGTTCGTGCGCGGCATGGGCATCGACCAGGATGACGCCGTTGGGAGTTTCGGACAGGATATAGATATTGTGCAGATGCGCGATGGCGTGTCCTAGCGGCCTCGCTTCCGTCGGCTGTGTTGGCTGTTGCGCCGCTGGCTCTGGGGCCCGATACAACGACGCGTAAGCCTGTATTTGTTCTTCTACGTGCAGAGGCAATGAGGCTTGCTGCGGCATTGAGCTGTAGGCCGGTTTAGCGTCAGAGAAGGGACGGGGTTGCGGCGCCGATTCGGTCATCGCCTGCCGGGCTGCGCCATGATCAACGCCATGCCCCGGCCTTAAATCAGCCAATGACCTGTGCAGCGCTGAAAACAGGAAATCATGCACCAGACGGCCTTCCCTGAATCGGACTTCCAGTTTTGCAGGATGCGCATTGACATCAACCAGCGCCGGGTCGAGCGTCAGATACAGGACAAAAACCGGATGCCGTCCATGAAACAAGACATCCTGATAGGCCTGTTTGACAGCATGGGAGACCAGCTTGTCCCTGACCAGTCTGCCGTTGACATAAAAAAACTGCATATCCTGCTGGCTTCGGGAAAAAGTCGGCAACCCGACCCAGCCGGTCAATTGCAGGCCCGATGCCGCAAAGTCGATTTTTACCGAATTTTCGATAAAGGCCGAGCCGCAAATGCCGGCGATCCGTTGCTCCTGCTCGCTGTCCGTTGCCGCCGGTTTCAGGCTGAGTATTTCCTTCTGGTTATGCGAGAGCGTAAAGCCAATATCGAAACGGCTCAGCGCCATGCGCTGGATCAGGGTTTCTATGTGGGCAAACTCAGTTTTTTCAGTTTTTAAAAACTTGCGCCTGGCCGGAGTGTTGTAGAACAGGTCGCGCACATCGACGGTGGTGCCTTGCGGATGCGGGTCGGGTTGCGGGTCGAAATCCTGCTCGGAGCCGTCGGCAACAACCTTCCAGGCGCAATCGGCATCACTGATACGTGAAATCAGCGTGAGCCTTGAAACAGAACTGATGCTGGGCAAGGCCTCGCCGCGGAATCCCATGCTGACCACCTGCTCCAGGTCTTTTAAGCTGGCGATCTTGCTGGTCGCATGCCGGGACAAAGCCAGCGGCAGGTCCTCTTTGACGATGCCGCAGCCGTTATCCCTGATTTTTATCAACCGGGCGCCGCCCTGCTCGATTTCAATGGAAATTTGACTGGCGCCCGCATCAAAACAGTTTTCAACCAGTTCCTTGACCACGGACGAAGGCCTTTCGACCACTTCGCCGGCGGCAATCTGGTTTACAAGTTGAGTGGGGAGTGAATGGATACGCATCAGCCAGCCTAAAGCAAATAGCGTATTCTATATGACTGGGGTAATGTCGTGGTAGTTTAATGGTTTGAGATAACCGCTGTTATTACATTTCCAGCGCGGCTACATTGCTGACAGGGGTTGAACTGCTGAAATAACTGCGCACGCCATTGAAAATAGCCAGCGCTATTTTTGCTTGATGCGCGGTATTCACCAGCCTGAGTTCTTCCGACGGATTGGAGATGAACGCCGTTTCCACCAGAATAGACGGGACATCCGGTGACTTCAACACCATAAACCCGGCCTTTTGCACTGCCCCATGGTGCAATTCGCCGATGCTTTCAAAGTTTTTTAATACTTTTGCCGCAACATTCACGCTGGCCTCTTGCGTAGCAGTCTGCGATAGGTCCAGCAATACCGAAGCTAACACATCATCCTTGTCGTCAAGGCTAACCCCGCCAACCAGGTCGGATGCGTTTTCGCTGTTTGCCAGCCAGCGCGCGGCTTCGCTGGTCGCGCCTTTGT
Organism: Methylobacter sp.; assembly: GCA_041660285.1. Taxonomy (GTDB): domain Bacteria; phylum Pseudomonadota; class Gammaproteobacteria; order Methylococcales; family Methylomonadaceae; genus Methylobacter_A. Next base: position 29,933 of record JBAZWN010000029.1, on the reverse strand, counting down.
TGGACAAGGTGAACACCGAGGCGCCTTTGACTGTGGCGTTTTGAAAGGCGTCCGCATGTATTGAGATGAACAGATCGGCCTTGGCGGCACGGGCAATTTTCATTCTCTTTCTGAGATCGACATAATAGTCGCCATTACGAACCATCACCGCTTTCATGCCCGGCTGGCTATTGACCAATGCGGCAAGTTTCTTGGCGATGGCGAAGGTAACCACTTTCTCCTCTGTGCCGTGCGTCCCGTGGGCGCCGGGATCGTTTCCGCCGTGACCTGCATCGATCGCAATGACGATGCCTTTGCCTTTCTGAGCCACTTTTGTCGGCTCTGCGCTTTCCTTGCTGGCAACTTTTGCGGGCTCCTCAACAACTGCTTTTTCGACCGCTTTTTCAACGGCTTCCTTACTGGCAGCCGCTTTAGCTGCGATCTTTTTGTCAGCAGCGGGCTTTGTCTCAATTGCTTTGGCCGCGGCCTTGCTTTCAACCGGTGTGTTTTTTGCCGAACCTTTATCCAATAATTCAACGACTAATTGATGCCCGCCCGAGTTATTCGACCTTAACGACATGGTCTTTGGGCTAACCGCTTTTTTTAAATCAACAACAATTCTTAAATCGGTTGTATTTTTTGCCGCACTGCGTACTCTGGCAAACAGGGGGTGGGAAGCAGGGGGTTGGCTTAGTGTCTGTTTTAACAGGGCATTGCGCACATCGATCACTAGCCTGGCGGGATGGTCCATCAAAAAAACCTGATGCTCCGCCGAGGATGTCACGTCAAACATTATTCGTGCTTGGGCAGGCGCAGTCTCATAGCGTAATGAATTAACGTTAATTTGCTGCGCGAAACCTGCCGCAGACCATAACTGCAATCCAAAAACGAACATGACTTTCCAGTAACTTCCCATGCTACAACCCACAAAGTGACAATTTCGTTTAGATTATAGCAGTATGTTATTGTTTTTCCAGAGCTGTTGTATTTATTTTTTTGAGTTACGAGAACTAACGCTCATATCCAGAGACCGTCCTGCCCCTTCCACACTCAAGGTAATGACCCTGTCCGGTTCAGGCAAGAACCCTTTTCCCATATCAGGCCACTCGATAAAACACACGCAGTCCTGGTCAAAATAATCCCTTATCCCAATCCATTCCAGCTCTTCGGGATCGGCAACCCGGTACAAATCAAAGTGGTATATCTTGCGGCCACCTATCGTATATTCTTCCACCAGCGTATAGGTCGGGCTTTTAACGGCGCCGGTGTAGCCTGCCGCCCTTAGAAAACCCCTGACCAGCGTCGTCTTCCCCGCACCCAAATCGCCATGCAGGAAAACCAGGCATTTTGAAGGCAGCTCTGCCCATAGTTCTGCGCCAAACTGCTCTGTTTCTTCCGTGTTCTTCAAAAACTTCTTCATTACAAATCCGCCTGGAGTGGATTTGCACACGAAGCGCCCGAAGGGGAGCGGGCAGGGACAACAACCCCGCCTGACAAATCCGCCGGGAGCGGATTTGCACGCGAAGCGTCCGAAGGGGGGCAGTCAGGGACAGCCTGACCTGAATTTACCAATTGCCTGAGATAAGGCATTAAGTCGCTGGCCAATAAGCCCCTTTCCCCGTCCTTTTCTGCCGCGAGGTCTGCCGCCAGGCCATGCATATAAACGCCCTGCTGCGCCGCATTTTTCAGTGACAAGCCTTGCGCCAATAAACCTGCAATCACGCCGGAAAGCACATCGCCCATACCGCCGGAAGCCATGCCGGGATTGCCTGTCGTGGACACGGCAATCTCTTTCTCCGTAGCAATCAAGGTTCCGGCACCTTTAAGAATGGCAACGCCGCCGTACCGGGCCTGAATGGCCGAAACCGCTGCAAACCTGTCCTGTTGCACTTCGGCAGTGGAGCAATTCAATAACCGGGCGGCTTCGCCGGGATGCGGCGTTAAAATCCAGTGTGGCTTTGCTGACGGTGAACCGGCTAAAAGATTCAGGCCATCCGCATCGATTACCATTGGCTTTCCGGCGTTTATCGCTGCATTAAACAGTTCTTTCGCCCAATCGCTCTGCCCCAGCCCAGGGCCTACGACAATCACGCTGGCTTTTTCCAACAGCACAGCCAACTGCCCAGCGTTAGCTACACCATGACACATCAACTCCGGCCTGTTCAAGTTCATCAGGCCAGAATGTTCTGCCCGCGTTGCTATGCTCACCAATCCCGCGCCAATGCGCAAGGCGGCCTCACCTGCCAGTCTGGCCGCTCCCGAATAGCCCTGATCCCCGCCCACTATCAAAACGTGCCCATGATTGCCTTTATGGGAACAGCGATCACGACGCGGCAACGGGGTTGCCACTACACGCGTCACCGCCGATGCAACCTCTTCAAACACATCGTCGGGTACATCCAGTTTGGCATAAACAATCTCGCCACAATATTCAGCCGCCTGCCCTGTAAACAGGCCTTGCTTAAGACCGATAAACGTAACCGTACAGTCCGCTTTTACCGCACGCCCCATCACGTTGCCGGTATCCGCATTCAGGCCGGATGGAATATCCACCGCAACCACAGGGGCCGGGCACTCGTTGATGGCCTCAATCGCCTGGGCATAAAGCCCCGCTACAGGCCTATCCAGCCCCGTGCCTAACAACGCATCAACAACCACATCAGCAGCTATGGCCTGTCCGGCCTGAAAGGGAACGACCGTTCCCTTATAGCTCTGATAGGCCGCCAGCGCGTCGCCTTTAAGCATTCCGGGCTCTGAAACCGCATAAACGTAGACTTTCAACCCAGCTTTCAGCGCCAGTCCGGCGATGATATAGCCGTCACCGGCATTGTTTCCTGAGCCGCAAAAAACCGCTACCGACTGCGCATCCGGCCATTTATTCCTGACACATTCAAAAACCGCGGCTCCTGCCCTGCTCATTAATTCAAAACCGGGGATGCCGCGCTCCTGTATTGCTATCCGGTCCAGTTCCCTGACCTGTGCAGCGCGATAAAGTTTTATTGGTAATTTTTGCATGGTATCGTTATCAGCAATTCACTTCGTATACTTATTATATTTGCAGCATTCAGCTATGGACACAAGCAGCAGTCAAAAAATGGCAAGCCTTGCCTTGCAAATTAAACAATGGGGGCAGGAGCTGGGCTTTCAGCAGGTAGGGATCACCGGCACCGATTTGCCGGAAGCGGAAGCGCATTTGCAAGACTGGCTGAGCAACAACTTTCACGGCGAAATGGACTACATGCAGCGCCACGGCGACAAGCGCAGCAGGCCCGACTTACTGCATCCGGGGACGATCCGCATTATTTCCGTGCGCATGGATTACCAGACTGAATCTGCCATTGCCATGAACCAGGCGCTGGCTGATCCCGCTTCCGCCTATATTTCCCGCTATGCGCTGGGCCGTGATTATCACAAAATGATGCGCAACCGCCTGCAAAAACTGGCCGATAAAATCCAGTCTGAAATCGGGCCGTTTGATTACCGGGCGTTTGTCGACAGCGCCCCCGTTCTGGAAAAAGCGCTGGCCGAAAAAGCGGGGCTAGGCTGGATAGGCAAGCATTCCAATGTCATTAACCGCAAAGCGGGATCGTGGTTTTTTCTGGGGGAAATCTTCACTGACCTGCCGCTGCCGGTCGACAACCCCGCCACAGCGCATTGCGGCGCATGCAAAGCCTGCCTGGATATTTGCCCGACGCAAGCGATAGTCGCCCCCTATCAGGTTGACGCCAGACGCTGCGTTTCCTATCTGACCATTGAGCTGCACAGCTCAATTCCTGAAGAGTTAAGGCCGCTGATCGGCAACCGCATCTACGGCTGCGATGACTGCCAGCTCGTCTGCCCGTGGAACCGTTTCGCCGGAATGACCTGTGAAACGGATTTCAGCCCCAGACATAGGCTGAATACCCGGCAATTACTTGATGTGTTCGCCTGGAGTGAACAGGAGTTTTTGGCGAAAACCGAAGGCTCGGCCATACGCCGGATCGGGCATGACCGCTGGCTGAGAAATATCGCCGTGGCCTTGGGCAACGCACCGGCTTCACCGGCTGTTATCGATGCCTTAAAGGCCAGGCTTAATCATGACTCCGCCATGGTGCGAGAGCATGTGTTATGGGCGTTGGGGCGCCAGCAATAGGCGCTTGATTTAATAATGCGGCGGCACTTCATCAGCGGCGCTTTCGCCGCCGCTGCCCTCGGTGGACAGGCTTTTAATGCGCTCATTCAGCAACCGGCAGGTGGCTTCCAGACGGTCTATCTGTTGCTGCTGCTGGCTCACTATCTTGTTCAGCTCTTGCAGCAAATCTTCCTGGTAAGCGGTTTTTATTTCCAGTTCGATGATTCGGTCTTCATTCATAAGTCGGCTTAAATCACTTTTGAAAACTGCTGCTGTTGCTTTTGCGCCAGATATTTGTCGAACACCATGCAGATATTGCGGATCAACAAACGGCCTGCGGATAATACGGTGATGCCTTGCGCCGACACCGTCAGCAAACCATCGGCCTGCATGGGCGCCAATGCGTGGAGCTCTTTGGCAAAGTAATCGGCAAAGTTAATGGAAAACTGCTTTTCGATGGCCGCAAAATTCAGCTCAAAGTGGCAAATCAACTGGGTAATCACGGCGCGGCGCAGCTTGTCATCGTTATCCAGATCGACGCCTTTGAATACCGGCAATTTCCCTTGGCTGATCAGCCGGTCATACTCGTCCAGCTCTTTGACATTCTGGATATAAGCGTCCCCTACCCTGCCGATTGACGTAATCCCTAAGCCCACCAGATCGCAGTCCGAATGCGTGGAATAGCCCTGGAAGTTGCGGTACAGATGGCCCTCGCGCTGGGCGACAGCCAGTTCGTCATCGGGCTTGGCGAAATGGTCCATACCGATATAGACATAACCGGCTTCGGTGAGCCTTTGTCCCACCATCTGCAAAATAGCCAGCTTGATGTCGGGCGTCGGCATATCGCCATCGTTGATCTGGCGCTGGGTTTTAAAGCGTGCCGGCATATGGGCGTAATTGAAGATCGAGAACCGGTCCGGCGCCACCGCCAGAATTTTGTCCAGCGTCTTGGCAAAAGTCTCCACCGTTTGCAGCGGCAAGCCGTAGATCAAATCGATATTGGTTGATCGAAATCCCTCGGCGCGGGCGGCCGCCAAAACGCTGAACGTCTGCTCTTCGCTTTGCAGGCGGTTGACGGCTTTTTGTACGGCCGGGTCAAAATCCTGCACACCTAAGCTGATCCGGTTAAAGCCCAGTTCGCGCAGCTGTTTCATGGTCTGGTCGTTGGTTTCCCGTGGATCGACTTCTATGGAGTACTCGCCCTTGTCGTCACCCCTTAGCTGGAAATGCTCCCGGGTTACCGTCATCAGGGTTTTCATCTTCTCGTAGCTTAAGAAAGTCGGCGTGCCGCCGCCCCAGTGCAGTTGATTGACCACGCGATTGGAGTCGAACAAATCGCCCTGCATGGCGATTTCCTTGCACAGGTTCGCCAAATACGGCTCTGCATGTTTGCGGTTTTTGGTGACGATTTTGTTGCAGGCGCAATAAAAACACACGGTATCGCAAAACGGGATATGGAAATACAACGACAGCGGCCCGCCTGCGGCATTGGATTTTGCTATGTGCTGGCGGTATTCCTGGTCGCCGAAGCCTTCGTGTAACTCCAACGCAGTCGGGTACGACGTGTAACGGGGCCCCGCCTTATCGTAGCGATTGATCAGGTCTAAATCGAACTTAATGGACTGATCCATCATTTAACCTGGCTGTTGATGATTATTTTATGGGGGCTTTTGTCCGAACTTTTATCGGTCACGGCCACCTGTTCGATAACGCCAATCAAATCACCCGGCTGCTTTATCGCGTTGCCGGATTTGGAAATGCGCGCCAGCAGCTTAACTTGTTCGAAATTCGACAGCTTCATAGACCGCATCGGTTCCCTACCGATTGCGGCACTTCCACCATCCCTGGCAGTCGCCGGCATCATCGCCATCGCGTCATTCAGGCTGACCGTTAGGGGCAAATCGGAGACCTTTTTACGCACTATGGCTAACGGCATAGGCGAACCTGACAGCGCCTGCGCATAAACAAAAACCGTGTCTTCGGGGCTGGCCGATTTCTGCAACTCGGGCGCCAGGCTCACCTGAACATCAATGCTGGCTGCTTTAATGGGTTGCGCGGATTGTGATTCCGCTTGCGCCACACCCTCCGGTATCTGGGTTGCAAGCTTGGCCAGCAATCCCTGTATTTCCTGCCGAGGTTCGGAACCCGGCGGCAGCAGCGATTCGAGTTTCTTCCACAAGGCCATTGCCGCAACAAAATCGCCTGCCTGCGCTTTCGCCATGCCGCCAAACCACAGACCCGTCGTGTTATCAGGTTCCATCGCCAAGGCCTTAAACACCAATTCAGCGGGTTTTCCCGCCAGTTGTTCGTTGTTGGCAAAAGCTAGGGCTTCGGCGTAAAGCAGCATGATTTCCGGCTGATCGCCTGTTAACTTATAAGCGTGCTCAAAGGCTACAACGGCTTTAGGATATTGCTGCAAATACTTGTAGGATCGGCCCAGCATGGTCCAGCCCAGCGCGTCGTCCGGTTGTTTTTCCAGACGCTCGGCCAGTCCTGCAACCATCTTGTTAAATTGCTCCAGCTGCTGCGATTGCTCCAGCAATCTTGCGGCACTTCCCCCATCCATGGGGGTCGCAGCTTGATCCGTCTGCGTTAATGACTGATAGTTGCCCAGCGTCCAATAAAGCGAACCCGCCAGGAAAGGGATTACCAAAACCAGCACCAGAGCCATCCAGCGGCCGCCTGTCTCTGTCGTTTTAATATGGCTTTCGAGGGATCCACTTATATCGAGGTCATCGCTCAATGCCTGTTCCAGCTCGACCCGCTGCTCGTCATAAAGCGCCTGCGTTAATGCGCCGGCTTGCAGCTGTTCTTTCAACTCAGCCAGCCGCTGCCGGGCAATGGCGATGTTGCGCTGATCCTGGTCCGGTTCTGCAACTGGCTGTTTTCGCCACAGCGGCGGCAGCACAATCAGAAAAGCGATCAAGATCATTACGCTGGCGATCAGCAAAAACAGCATATTCAAGACTGGTCACCTTCTTCCAATAAGCTGCGGATTTTTGCCAATTTTTCAGCATCATCGTTCCCATGCTCTGCGTGGGAATGCAAGTTTGCAGCGGCCTTTTTGCGCCGCGCAAACAAAAACACCGCGACCAAGCCGATTAACAGGAACACCACCGGCCCTATCCACAGCAGGCCGGTTTTGAGCTTAAACGGCGGATTATACAAGACGAAATCGCCATACCGCTCCGTCATGAATTGGGCGATGTCCTGCTTTGATTTGCCCTGCTGCAGCATTTCGTACACCTGCCGGCGCAAATCGGCGGCCAGTTCCGCATTGGAATCGGCGATAGTCTGGTTCTGGCAGACCAGACAGCGCAGTTCCGAGGTCAGGTTTTCGTAGGCGGCTTGTTGCTCAGGATTGGCGAATTCCCGGTATTCGACACCGGCGTAAGCCATGCCGGACAATACCAGCAGAACAAGGATAGATAAATGCTTCATTAATTTTCAGCCTGTAGCTTGGCGATCAAAGGCAGGAACACTTGCTGCACATCTTCTGGCGTAACGGGGCCGGTATGCTTGTACCGGATCACACCCTGTTTATCGACGACGAAGGTTTCCGGCACCCCGTAAACGCCCCAGTCGATGCCGATGCGGCCATCCTGATCCATGATGCTGACATCGTATGGATTACCCAATTGCGCGAGCCAGCCTAAGGCGGCTTCAGGCTCGTCCTTGTAATTCAGGCCGACGATAATCGCGGCTTTTTGCTGGGCCAGTTGGTTCAGTACCGGATGTTCCGAACGGCACGAAGCACACCACGACGCCCACACATTAAACAGCCAGACCTTGCCTTTTAAATCGGTTGGGGATAATTTTTCTGTCGGAGCTTGCAGCTTGGGTGCGGAAAATGTCGGAGCCGGTTTGTCGATCAACGGCGACGGGATTTCATTCGGATGAAGGTTCAAACCCAGCGCCAGAAATACAGCAAGAACGATAAATATTAATAAGGGCAGGATGTACTTGAACATTAGTTAATTTCATCTTCTGAATGATTGAGTTTTTTCGGATACAGCATATCGGAGACCAACAAAAGCACACCTGCGGTCACGGCAATGTCGGCAACATTGAAAATCCCGGTGCGTAAAGCCCCGATGCCGATATTCATAAAATCCACTACATAACCAGCATAAACGCGATCGATCAAATTGCCAACGCCACCAGCGAACAGCAATGCCAAAGCCGTTATGTCGGTCCGGGTGGCCGATCTTGAAAACAACGCTATAGCAAGCAGAATCAACAATACGCCGCTCACGCCAACCGAAAAAAGTCCTTCCCGCCAACCAGCCGGCAACGAAGCGCCCAAGCTCAAGAATGCGCCTCGGTTATAGGCCAGTTGCAAGCGGAAGGTATCGCCCAAGAACGACCACGCTTCCGTTTCCGACAGCATTGCTTGGGCAAGGCTCTTGGTCGTCTGGTCGCAACCGACGCAGCAAGCTGCTATAGCAGTTATCAAGATGATTCGTTTGGCGATGCTCATTTAATCCTCCCAGAGTTTTAAGTCGTAGCCGGCAACTTTTTGTCGATTCGGTAGCGCCTGTCGCAAGCGGCGATTACCCCGCCCGCCGCCATGAACAGCGCGCCCAGCCAAATCCAGCGGATGAATGACTTGTAATAAATTCTAAGACTCCAAGCGCCCTTGTCGCCCAGCGGTTCGCCTATCGCAACAAACAAATCCCGGAACAAGCCGGCATCGATGGCCGCTTCAGTCATCGGCATTTTTTGCACCCGGTAAACCCGTTTTTGCGGCTCCAGTTTGGCGACCTGCTTGCCATCGTAACTGACGGTCACCTTAGCCTGTTCGGCAACATAGTTAGGGCCTTGGGTTTGTTTGACCCCGTGGAACTCAAAGATATAGCCGGACATGTCCAGCTTGTCGTTGGGAGCCATGCGGACATCTTTTTCGATGCTGTAAACCGAGGTCAGGGTAATGCCGATTACGAATACGGCTATACCTAAATGCGCCACAGTCATGCCGTAAAAACCGGCCGGTACACTTTGCAACCGCCGCCATGAAAAGCCCTGCGGCCCCATGCGGTCAACAAAAGACATTGTGGTCATCGCAACCGTCCACAACGCCAGGGTTAAGCCTAATACCGCGCCCCAGGAATAAAACGGCATCAGCAACGGAATCAGCAATCCACCGGCGACGCAGGCTAAAACCAGCCAGCGCACCCGCAAGGCAATCGCATTGATATTGTCTCTTTTCCAGCGCAATAACACGCCCAGACCCACGGCGATAGCCAGGGGCGCCATCAATGGAATGAACACGGCGTTAAAGTACGGAGGCCCGACCGAGATCTTGCCCAGTCCCAACGCATCGATCACCAAGGGATACAAGGTGCCCAGCAAGATGCTGGCAGCCGTCACCACCAGCAGCACGTTGTTCAGCAATATCGCAGACTCTTTGGACACCAGTTCAAACGTTGCACTGCTTTTGACGTAGGGCGCTCTGATCGCATACAGCAGCAACGAACCGCCGACCACAACCGCCAGAAACACCAGGATGAACAGGCCTCGCGCAGGGTCGCTGGCAAACGCATGCACCGAGGTCAATACGCCAGAACGCACCAGGAAGGTGCCGAGCAGGCTTAAGGAAAAAGCGAAAATCGCCAGCAATACCGTCCAGGTCTTGAACACGCCGCGCTTTTCGGTGGCTGCCAAGGAATGAATCAATGCGGTGCCGACCAGCCAGGGCATGAATGAGGCGTTTTCGACCGGGTCCCAGAACCACCAGCCGCCCCAGCCCAGTTCGTAATAAGCCCACCAGCTGCCCAAGGCGATGCCGATGGTTAAAAACATCCACGCGATGTTGGTCCACGGCCTTGACCAGCGCGCCCAGGCGGCATCCAGACGACCTTCCAACAACGCGGCAATGGCAAAAGCGAACGCCACCGAAAAGCCGACGTAGCCCATATAAAGCATGGGCGGATGTATCGCCAGCCCCGGATCCTGCAGCAATGGGTTCAGGTCGCGCCCTTCCAAAGGCGCAGGGAACAGGCGTTCAAACGGGTTGGAAGTCAGCAATAAAAACAGGATGAAACCGATGGATACCAGCCCCATCACGCCTAAAACGCGGGCTACGGTAGCTTCAGGAATCGTGCGGCTGAACAACGCAACCAAGCCCGTCCAGCAGGACAACACCAGCGCCCAAAGCAATAACGAGCCTTCATGCGCGCCCCAGACACCGGAAATCAGATATAAAACCGGCAAAGCGGTATTGGAATTAGTGGCAATGTATTTGACCGAAAAATCATGCGTCAGGAAACCATAGGTCAGACAGCCGTAGGAAACAACCATGAATAACAGCTGTCCAAACGCGGCGGGCCTTGCCACAGCGACCCAGCCGGATATGGGTCGGGAAGCGCCGATGATGGGCAGCATCCCCAACACACATGCCATGCACAAGGCCAGAATCAGCGAAAAATGCCCCAGTTCTGCAATCATGATTATTGGCCTGTAACGGGGGCTGACTGATTCTTTAAACTGTCTTTCACTTCCGGCGGCATGTAATTTTCATCATGCTTGGCCAGCACTTCTTCGGCGATAAACACGCCCTGCGCATTTAGCCTGCCGTGGGCGACGATGCCCTGTCCTTCCCTGAACAAGTCCGGCAGGATGCCGGTGTATTCGACAGTCACGTCCTTGCTGAAATCGGTCAGTTTAAAGCGCACCATCAGCCCGTCATTGGGCCTTTCAACAGAACCTTTAACCACCATGCCGCCCAAACGGAACAAGGCGTCTTTTGGCGCTTTTCCGTCCACGACATCCGTGGTGGAAAAAAAGTACATCAAATTATCATTAAAAGATTTCAGCGCGAATGCTGCAGCCAGACCGACACCGACCACCATCAGGCCTATCAACATTAAACGCTGTTTTCTGGCTGGTTTCATGACTCTGACCGTTTTTGCTTAAGCGCCAAGGCACGTAAAAACTTTTTGCGTTGCACCACAGGAATAATGATATTGGCAAGCAGTACGCATAAGGTCAGGCCGTAAGAGGTCCAGACATAAAAGGCGTAACCACCCATTGCAAAAAATTCCTGCATACTCATTGCTTTGACTCCGCCACCATATTCTTGACCCACTGCGCATTGCGCTCACGCAGCAACAGCTCAATCCGCGCCCGTTGCAGCATGGCGATCACATAATAAAATTTGAATGCCACTGCCATCAGCAACAGCGGCACCAGCATGCTGACATGTATGGACGGCTTGTCCATTTTGGTTACTGTAGGACCTTGGTGCAGGGTATTCCACCACTCCACGGAGTAATGAATAACCGGGATATTGACCACGCCGACCAGCGCCAAAATCGCCACGGCTCTGGACGCGGTGCGCTTGTCGTCTATCGCGCCGTAAAGCCCGATGACACCCAGATACAAGAACAACAGTATCAATTCGGACGTCAGCCGCGCATCCCAGACCCACCAGGTTCCCCACATGGGCTTGCCCCACAAGGAACCGGTAACCAAAGCGATAAAAGTAAAGCTGGCGCCGACCGGCGCGCTGCTGATAGCAACAATCTCCGCCAGCTTGATGCGCCAGACCAGGCCTATGCAGCCGGCAACCGCCATGATGACGTAAATGAATAACGACATCCAGGCACTAGGCACATGGATATAGATGATGCGATAGCTATCGCCCTGTTGATAATCTGCAGGCGCTAGATACAGGCCGCCGTAAAGGCCTGCAGCCGTTAACAGCAGGAAAATAACCACCAGCCACGGCATCAATCGCTGGGTAAAAGCATAAAAATGCGGGGGTGAAGCCATACGGTGAAAAAAACGGACTACCGGATCTGGAATTAAAAACATAAGAACGTATATTAATTAACAAACAGAAATAATGAAACGAAGAGTCGAACGACCATTCAGTCGCCCCTATATAGTTTTCACCTGCTTTTTAAGCCTGGTAGCCGGTGAAAAAACAGAACGATATTTAGCTGACGCCATGATGCTTTGATCCAATTGGTAATGTAGCCGGTTATTTTACGAGATATTATTAATTAATACTCATTTTTAATGCGGCTGCAGCTGGCAATGGCGCCAATACCAAGGCCATCAATAAAATTGAAATCAGAATACTGATCTGCGCATCGACAGGCAGACCGCTGCTTGCCATCTCTACCGCGTTGCTGGCGAAAATCAAAACCGGAACATACAAAGGCAAGACCAGCAAAGACAAAATCATGCCGCCCCGGCGCAGCCCAACGGTTAACGCCACACCGATGGCGCCTATCAAACTTAACACCGGCGTCCCCAGCAGCAATGTCAGCAACAAGATGCCCAAGGCATGATTGGGCATACCCAAAAAAACAGCGAGCAGCGGCGCGACAATCAACAGCGGCAATCCGGTCACCAGCCAGTGGGCGACGATTTTACCCAAAATGAGTACCGATGTCGGATGCGGGCTTAATAAAATCTGTTCCAGTGAACCGTCATCAAAATCCGAACGGAACAGGCTGTCCAGAGACAGCATGGTCGCCAGTAACGCGGAAACCCAGATAATGCCCGGCGCAATGGCTTGCAATAGATGAGGCTGAGCACCAATGCCCAACGGAAACAGCGTAATTACCAAAATAAAAAACAGCAACGGATTGGCTATCTCCGAACGACGCCGCAGGGCCAAAACCAGATCGCGCCGAATAACGGCAAAAAATGCGTGAGATAAGGACATCAGGATAAATTAATGCGTTGGACATCAACACCATGCAGGTCTATGTCATGGTGCGAGGTTAAAACGATCATTCCGCCGCTAGCGCAATGTTCTGCCATTAAGGTTTCGATAAGTGCTATTCCCTGCTTATCCAGTGAGGTAAATGGCTCATCCAGTATCCACAAGGAATTTTCCGTAATCAGCAATCGTGCCAAAGACAACCGCCTTTTCTGGCCTGCCGACAAAGCCTGTACAAGGACATCATCGTAACCTGCCAAATGAACCTTGGCTAAAGCCTCATGAATGGAATAGCGCCCGGGACTGCTCAGAGCCAGTGACATTTTTAAGTTTTCCAGCACCGTCAGTTCTTTTTTAATGCCATCCAAATGCCCGACATAAGCCATCTGCGCATAAAACTGGCTGTCATTTATCGCCTCGCCGCACCAGTGCAGCCGCCCGGAATCAGGTTCGCGAAATCCGCATAAAATGCGCAAGAGCGAAGTTTTCCCGCTGCCGTTTTTGCCTTCCAGCAATAAAACTTGGCCCGAAGCCAGCTCAAAAGCCAGGCTTTCAAAGAGCACCCGGTCATCGCGGATACAGCTTAAACCTGTGCCTTCAAGAGAGTATGTTGATTTTGTTTGCATTGTTTAACGGGATATACACGACAAATCGTGATAATTTACCACGAAGGACATGAAGATCACGAAGGAAAAAGCGCAATAGGCGACCGGGTCGGCCGCCCCTACAAGTATTCGATTTTAATTTCTTAATCGGCAAGTAAGCGCTGCCGCACGGTTTCATAAAGCAACACGCCGGTTGCTACCGACAGATTAAGACTCTCTACATGACCCAGCATGGGCAACTTGACCAGCACATCGCATTGTTCCCTGGTCAAGCGCCTTAATCCTTTACCCTCCGCGCCCACGACCAAAGCCAAAGGCGCGGTGAAGTCGGTTTGATAAACAGTCTGCGTGGCTTCACCCGCCGCGCCCATAACCCAGACGCCCTGCTCTTTCAGCCAGCGCAAGGTTCTGGATAAGTTAGTTACCTGATAAACCGGCACCGTTTCTGCGGCGCCACTGGCCACCTTGCAGACTGTCGGAGTAATACCTGTTGCATTATCTTTGGTGATAATCACGCCATGCACTCCGGTAGCGTCGGCGGTTCTAAGGCAGGCACCGAAATTATGCGGATCCTGAACATTATCCAGCACCAGGAATAAAGGCGTTCCAGACAGCGTTAATACAGCGTCCTTTAAATCACTTTCCGATAATTCTCCGGGCATTTCAACTTCGATGACAATGCCTTGATGACTATGCCCATCAGCAAAACGATCCAGTTTTTTCCGGTCTGTTTTTTCAGGCTCTATGCCCAAATTCAACAAATCATCGACAAGCTGCGTCAAACGCTTGTCCTGTCTCTGGGTGTCAACCCAGGCTTTACCGATTTTTTTGGGAGAATGATCTAAAGCTGCCTGTACCGAATGTATGCCGTATATTTTGCTTAACTTCATTTTTTCCGGCGTCTTTTTTTAGGTTTATTCATCGCGGCTTGTTTTTGCGCCAGTTCAAAATCAATCTTCTTTTCATCCAGATCGACACGGGCAACCCTAACATTGACGCTATCGCCCAGACGATAATTAATGCCGGTACGCTCGCCTTTCAACTGGTGGCTGGTCGCATCAAAATGGAAATAATCCTGCGCCAGATTGCTGATGTGTACCAAACCTTCGACATAAACTTCGGCAAGCTCAACAAAGAAACCAAATGAGGTAACCGCAGAAATAATGCCGGGGAATTCCTCTCCGACCTTATCCATCATGTATTCACATTTGAGCCAGCTGACTACATCCCGCGTGGCTTCGTCAGCGCGCCGCTCATTTGCGGAGCATTGCTCACCCAACACGACCATGTCAGGAACCCCGTAGAAAAAGCTTTCCACCGGCTTGCCCTGCAAACAATGCCTGATCGCACGGTGCACCAGCAAATCGGGATAGCGGCGGATAGGCGAAGTAAAATGCGCGTAAGCTTCCAACGCCAGACCGAAATGGCCTTTTAACTCGGGGCTGTAGACGGCCTGCGACATCGAACGCAGCAAAACGGTCTGGATCAAATGCGCATCCGGCCTGTCTTTAATTGAATCCACCAGATGCATGTAATCCAGCGGCGTGGGTTTAGCGCCCCCACCCAGACTCAAGCCCAGTTCGCCAAGAAAGGTTTTCAGGTTAAGCAGCTTGTCGGCGCTCGGGCCATCGTGTATCCGTAGCAGCTTGGGCATTTTTTTACTATTTAAAAACCGCGCTGCCGCCATGTTCGCGGTAATCATGAACTCTTCAATCAATTTGTGCGCATCATTGCGCACCACGGGTATGATTTTTTCAATTTTACGGTTTGCACCGAAAACAATCCGGGTTTCCTGAGTGTCAAAATCCATAGCGCCGCGCTGCTCGCGACTCACCCGCATGACCTTGTAAAGCGCATATAGCTCCTGCAAATGCGGCATCACGGCTTTATATTTCTCGGCCAATACTTTGTCACCATCGACCAGCATTTTTGCAACTTCGCTGTAGGTCAACCTGGCGTGAGAACTCATCACCGCATCAAAAAAGCGCGACCGGGTAACCTGGCCCTGCTGGTCTATGTATAGCTCGCACACCATGCATAACCGGTCCACATTGGGATTAAGCGAACACAGGCCGTTGGACAAAATCTCCGGCAGCATAGGTATGACCCTTTCAGGAAAATACACCGACGTGCTGCGCTTCTGGGCTTCCTTGTCTAATTCCGAATTAATCTGCACATAATGCGAAACATCGGCAATCGCGACCAGCAGTTTCCAGCCTTTGGGGGTTTTCTGGCAATAAACGGCATCGTCAAAATCGCGGGCGTCTTCGCCGTCAATAGTCACTAGCGGAGTTTTCCGCAGATCGACGCGATCCTGTTTTGCTGACTCCGGCACATCCTTTTTAAGCGGCTTAATTTCTTCCAGCAACTCATCCGGCCATTGATTAGGCAGATCATGGGAACGAATCGCCATTTCGATTTCCATTCCCGGCGCCATGTGTTCGCCCATGACCTCGATGATCCGCCCAATGGGCTGCCGAAGTTTGGTCGGTTGCTCTAGAATTTCCGCAACGACAATCTGCCCTTGTTTAGCCTTGCCAACGCCACCTTTTTGAATCAGGATGGTTTGCGCTATATTTTTATTGTCCGGCACCACATAGGTAAATTCGTCTTCCTTGTAAAGCCGCCCTACAACCTGATGCGTGTTCCTTTCCAGAATTTCAACAACGGCGCCTTCCCTGCGGCCTTTTTTATCGACCCCTGCAATACGTACAAGCGCCCTGTCATTGTGCAGCAACGGATTCATTTCCCGCGGCGATAAGAACAGGTCATCCGACCCGTCATCCGGTTTAATAAACCCGAAACCGTCCGCATGGCCGATAATGCGCCCGGCAATCAAGTCCTCATTGTTAACCAGGCAATATTTTTTGCCCCGATTAAATAATAATTGTCCATCCCTTTCCATTGCCCGTAAACGGCGGCGTAGTGCCTCCAACTGGTCTTCGGTCTCTATGGAAAACGCTGCTGCGATTTCTTCACGCCCCAATGGTTTTCCATCGTGCTCTATAAGCTGAAGAATTAATTCGCGGCTGGGAATGGGGTTCTCATATTTCTCAGCTTCGCGCTGAGCGTATGGATCTTTTGTTGAACTAAAATCAACGTCTTTTTTAGACTTCACTGTCATTTAAATAAAATAAAGATGATGGACACGACTACTAATTCATCGTATCGATTAGAATTGAAAGAGAAAAGCTTTTTGAATGTCATACAAAAATATTCTCCATAAGTTCGAGGCATCGTCATCATGCCTAACTCGAAATCACTCAAGCAAGTTAAACTTCGCGCTTAATTGACAAACTCAAAGAGGGTGGGTATAGTGCGCGCTCACTTTAGCTTTTACAGCTACCCTCTTGCCGAGGTGGTGAAATTGGTAGACACGCCAGCTTCAGGTGCTGGTGGGGGCAACCCCGTGGAGGTTCAAGTCCTCTCCTCGGCACCATTCATACAGTGCATAAAAAGATTGCAGCAACTTTTGCCGCACACTCCACCCTTATTGAATCAATAACCTTTATTGATCCCCTTGGCGATTTTCTACAAATTCCACCACGATTCTCGCATTTTACATGAAAAGCGGCGTTCCGGTATCATTATTATATCGGCCAGCCAAGGTAATTGTGCTTAAAAACACTTTAAAAACAGTATTTAAAATGCGTCAACGCAAAATATCCAAACCATCCGAATATTTCTCATACATCGACATATTGATTATCCCAAGCCTATCCATGTCCATTCAACATGGGTATTAACGGCACAGAACATCCACACAAGCCGACTCTGTCGGCAATTCCTTGCCATTTACGATGCCAATTTTCCGTCGCCACCTTATTTTTATTTAAAACACATTAAATATATTATTGTTTTATATATATTTTTTATATGTGGCACAAGAATAGCTTAACTCATTGCAACGTAGCAGTTTCAAGACACGAGGCAATGGTCATGGCAGAGAAATCAACAAACTTAGCAGTCATCAGCAATAACACTTTTGAAGCAACAAAAGCTGTTAACCTGCATCATTACGACCTCAGCAGCGCTTTACAAACGACGCTGGAGTTTAATGAGCTGATCTCAATTTTTACCAACAGAATCGAAAGCATGATTCCGCATAGCGCTTTCGTTTATACGAATCCTGAATTTGGACTGGAAATCAAAAGCGGCGTTTTTACTCGTCACTCATGCAGTTACTCGCTTAAAGTTGAGCAACAACAGCTGGGCGAATTAAAACTGATGCGCAACCATAGATTTAGCGATACTGAAATCAAGTTGCTGGAATCGCTGCTTTGTTGCCTGATTTATCCATTAAAAAACGCAACCTCATTTCATCAAGCTTTGAAAATGGCCTACACCGATCCGCTGACTCAAGCCAAAAACAGAAGCTCATTTAATGATACCGTTACCCGCAAAATGAGCCTAGCAGCGCGTAATGCCAAGAGTTTATCGCTTATTTTTCTGGATATTGACCGCTTCAAAGCCATTAATGATACCTATGGTCACGATTGCGGCGATGTTGCGCTGACTGCTGTCTCCAAATGGATTAAAGAGAGCTTGCGCGACAGTGACGTTATTTTCCGCTATGGCGGAGAAGAGTTCGTGATTTTATTAAGCGACACCAATATTCAAGGCGCTGAATTATTGGCGGAACGGATTCGTAATTCAATTGAACGCCATACTCTGGCCTACGGCATGAAAGCCATCAACATCACTGTTAGCTTAGGTGTTAGCTCCCTGCGCTCCGATGACACGGCTGAAACTTTCGTCAAGCGCGCCGATGAGGCCTTGTTCACTGCCAAGAGCAATGGCAGAAATCAGGTTGTATTGGCCAGATAAACAAAAATGCCCCTCCCCTCATCTGCAGGAGCAGTCTCGTAAAGAGGCTATACTCCTGCTAGCTTTTTCTAGGCTTGTTACCTTTAAATTCCGGCTTGGCTGTATTATGTGTCGTCTTTTCAGGCTCCATTCCTGCAAACTCAAACAGCAAATCCAGTTCTTTATCGGTAAGCTCATAAAAAGAATGCGCTTTCAGGCGCTCCGGCAACACCACGGGCCCGTAGCGCACCCGCATTAAACGGCTGACAACCACTTCCTGCGACTCCCACAACCGCCTTACCAGCCTGTTGCGTCCTTCTGCAACGGTGACGTTGTACCATTTATTGGCGCCTTCGCCGCCGAAAAACTTGATGTCGTCAAATTTGGCTTTGCCATCTTCAAGCTCGACACCCTGCTTGAGTTTTTCCAGTGTCGCATCCGAAACATTGCCTAAAATCCGCACCGCGTATTCGCGTTCGACCTGGGTTGACGGATGCATTAAACGATTGGCCAGTTCGCCATTATTGGTGACCAGCAATAACCCTGAGGTGTTGATATCCAGACGGCCAACGGCAATCCAGCGACCCGTGGACAGTTTTGGCAACTGCGTAAAGATAACCGGACGGCCTTCGGGATCACGGCGTGTAACCACTTCGCCGGTGGGTTTATGGTAAAGCAACACTCGCGTGGGCTGTTCGGCAAATTTTTCCCAGTGAATAACCCGGTCATTGATCTGCAAATGGTCGCCGGCTTTCAACCGATCGCCCAGGCTGACAGGATTGCCGTTAAGCTTGAGCCGCCCTTCATCTATCCAGCGCTCGATTTCCCGTCTGGAACCGACGCCGCCGCGCGCCAGCACTTTTTGAATACGCTCGCCCTCGTCCGACTGGCTAGCGTCAATTCTTTTCAACGATTTAACCGCCTTGTTCTCAGCCGGTTGTTTCGGCGAACTGCTCGCCGTCTGCTTCGATGGCCTGTTCGGCGAGCTGCTCCTGCGTTGCTCCGTCTCCTGTTTCCTTGTCGTCGCCGCTGGTTTCTTCGCTGAATTGCCCGCTTGCTTCTTCGGGTTGCTCGTTGGCTTCTTGCTCTTCACTCTTTACCTGCATAGGTTGTTGCATATCATCTACCGGCAAATCAAGATTTTGAATCTCCTGCAAAGTCGGCAGCTCATTTAATGATGTAATATTGAAATAATCCAGAAATTGCTTGGTTGTCCCGTATAAAGCCGGCCGGCCGGGAACTTCCTTGTGCGCCACCACCCGGATCCACTCGCGCTCCAGTAAGGTATGGATGATATTTGAGCTGACGCTGACGCCTCGAATATCTTCAATATCCCCGCGTGTTGCCGGCTGCCGGTAGGCGATAATGGCAAGCGTCTCCAGCAGCGCTCTTGAATATTTTGGCGGTTTTTCCTCAAACAGCCTCGATACCCAGCGCGACAATTCCTGCTTGACCTGAAAACGGTAGCCGCTGGCCACCTGCTTTAATTCAATCGGCCTGAACCGGTAGTCTTCGATGATCGCCTCTATCGCCTCGTGTATTTCCTGCATTTCCGGCTGTTCGATTTCAGGAAAAACCTGCTGCACCTGCTTGGGTGTCATAGGACGATTGGCGGCAAATAAAATAGCTTCAACTATGCGTTTTGTTTCCATAACGGCTTCTGGCTCTTCAATTACAGGAGACTGTGGCGGTGGCGGCTCTGACGCGCAATTCGGCAAAGGGTTCGGACTGGATAATTTCGATAAGCCCTTCCTTGCCAAGCTCGAGAATGGCCAGAAATGAGACAACAACTCCGTGCCGGCCTTCTTTTCGGATGAATAATTGCGAAAAAATAAGGCTGTCCGCTCCTTTAAGGTTTTCCAGAATAGTTGACATGCGTTCACGGACAGATAAAGGTTCTTTAGTAATATGATGATGGCTGAATTGCGAAGCCCTTTTAAGCACATCCTGAAATGCCAGCAGCATTTCTTTTAACTGGATATCCGGCAGATTCTGTTCGAAATCCTTTAATGCCGAAATATCAATACCGATTTCGAATATATCACGCTCGACTCTGGGTAACTGATCAATTTCTTCAGCCGCATTTTTAATAAGCTCATATTCCTGCAGCCTGCGGATCAACGTCGCTCTGGGGTCTTCCTCGCCATCTTCCGATTCAGACTGCCTCGGCAACAGCATTCTTGACTTGATTTCCGCCAACAGCGCGGCCATCACCAGATATTCAGCCGCCAGCTCCAGATTCAATTCACCCATCATTTGAATATAGGCGATGTATTGATGGGTAATCTGGGCTATCGGAATGTTAACAATATCGACATTCTGTCTTCTGATCAAATACAGCAATAAATCCAGCGGCCCTTCAAAAGTGTCCAGTAGCACTTCCAGCGCATCGGGCGGAATATAAAGATCATCCGGCAGCTGATTAAAAGGCGCGCCGTTGACCATCGCAAACGCTGGCGACTCATCCAGAACCTCGGCGGCATCCTCATGCATATCAATAAGCGCCGTCATCGACTACCAGTCGCCCTACAACCCGGCAATTGAAAAGAACATTTTCTGCGCGACAAACATGGGATAAGCCAGGATCGCCCCCAGAACATTGGTATACAGCAGCACCAATAAAATAATAAAGCCGAAACGCTCCAGCCGGTTATATTGCCACGCCCAGTAACTCGGCAAAATGCCCGTCAGAATACGGCTGCCGTCCAATGGAGGGATCGGCAATAAATTAATCATCGCCAGCACCAGATTGATCGAAATACCGGCAATTCCGGTATAAATCAGCGGCAATGATATGACTTCGGTCTGTGCGCCTATCGCCACCCCTATCCGGGCTACCAATGCCCAGCCGAAAGCCATCAGCAAATTGGAAACGGGGCCAGCCAGAGCGACTACCGCCATATCGCGCCGCGGATTTTTAAAATTCCGCGCATCGACAGGAACCGGTTTTGCCCATCCAAAAACAAAGCCTGTGAACGTCAGCAATAACAAACCGGGGATAATTATGGTTCCAAGCCAGTCTATATGCTTAATCGGGTTTAAGGTTAACCGCCCCAATGCCGAGGCCGTATTATCACCATATTTTTTTGCCACCCAGCCGTGCGCCACTTCATGCACGGTAATGGCGAAAATAACCGGCAATATCCAAACCACTATTCTCTGCAACAACGTCAATTCATTCATCATAACTGTGTTTCCTAGTCCAGCATCGGGGCTATGCCCTTGCCCTGCCTGATAATCTCTGTGCCATTATTGGAAAATTCGATCACCGTCGTCTGTTCGGACTCAATAATACCGGCATCGATCACCAAATCCAGCTCATGTTCCAGCTTGTCCCTGATATCGTAAGGATCGGTCAGCGCATCACTGTCTCCGGGCAATATCAGCGTGGAACTGAACAACGGCTCACCCAACTCCTGAACCAGCAATTTTGTAACCGGATGATCTGGAATTCGTATGCCAATCGTTTTTTTCTTGGGATGCTGCAACCTGCGAGGCACTTCCCGCGTGGCATCCAGAATAAAGGTAAAAGGGCCGGGGGTTAACGCCTTAATCAGCCGGTGGGCATCATTACCCATCTTAGTGAACATGGATACTTGCGTCAGGTCTTTACACACCAGCGTAAAATTGTGTTTGTCGTCCAACTGCCTGATGCGGCGGATTTTATCCAGCGCCTGTTTGTCGCCAATGTGGCAGGCAATCGCATAAGATGAATCGGTCGGATAAACAATAACGCCGCCCTTGCGGATTATTTCCACGGCGCGATGTATCAAGCGCAGCTGCGGATTCTCAGGGTGTATTTCAAAAAATTGAGCCATTTACGGGTATTGAGTGAATAAAATATGAAAACATTATACCGTACATCCATATAAGCTGGCAGTTGAAAACCAAAATGCCGAACAGCGCTCATAAATCAACTATTAATCAAACCTTTTGATTCAGGGCGTAGTGTCGTATTGTTTGGATGCCATAACCCTCTTGTTCTATACTCAATCCAGTTAAAACGATCACACTATGGATCTATTAGGCATATACGACAACAGGTTTTTATAAAGCACTCCATGATGTTAGGGCATTATCTGCCCACCTACTCACTGGCTAAAGGAGCGAATGATGACTGGTCCGGAATTCTCAGAACTAAAGGCTGCACTCGATCTCTACGCAACTCAGTATGGCGCTACTGACAAGCTATGGGCATATTTCTCCTCGGTTACCTTAGCGGTCCTTGGATTCTCCGTAGCCAGTGACAAAGTATCAAAATCATTCACTGAGGCCACCGTTGTTGTTCTCGGATATTTGGTTTTCTGTACCGGCAACTTCAGTGCTCTATATCTATCACACCACCAACTTATCGAGTTTGCGGCAATCGTTGAACCCATTGCAAAAAAGTACCAGGTAATACTTACTACGCTTACCCCCTTGCCGTTGACATCGGTGGCATGGTTCTACTGGATGGTTGTTATTGCCGTTTGCGCTGGAATTCTCTTCATTACATGGAGGCGCAATGCAAACAAACCCGTGCCCTAACCTAATTTAGCGAAACATCATGATTGAAAGAATTTTCCAGCTATCCGAAAGCGTCCGCTACGTCGCCATCTACAAGAATGGCCAGCTCGAATCGAAATCCAAGTCGAACACTTTAGGCGCGAGCAGTTCGGAGAGCGATCGATATGAGGAGCTGCTAGTCAACCCCACCCTGCTCAAGCTGACTTCGCAACGCGGTAACATCGACTGCGGCGGCCTTGACTATGTGCTGGTGCGGTACGGAAATTTCTTTCAGTTCGTCCTACCCACGAGTTGGGGACATGTGTCTGTATGCATAGAGGCCGACGCTGACCCAATCCAGCTCGGCGAACGAGTCAAGTCGCTGGTGCACTGCGAGTCATGACGCATAATTCATCTGTTAGTTCACCATACCCGACAAGATGGAACTGAAAATCCGGCAATCATTGCGGTTACTTTCATCACGCTGCTGAATTAAAAATATTAATTTACTGCTGAATATTTTGTTGTTTTTACGCAAAAATGCCAAGCGATCAAACTTCGTCTGTTCGTTTAATTTTATGAAAGGTCAACAGCAAGCACCCAACGCACAAAACCGCCAAAAAACAACTTGTTGTGGACTAGCTACTGGTTGTTCGAAGCGCCCAAAAACCGGAACCAGCTCTCATTTAATTGATAATTAAATTTCTTGTTTTACTCATTTAATGGGAGGAATATCACACTCAATTCAAACCAATATTGGGTGACTAATCATGAAAATTTTAAACGTAATGGTTTTACTGGCCTCTCTTTTTGCGATAGGCGGCGCTGCTTTTTTCCAGTTTTTGATTTTACTGGCAAATAGGCTGTTTTCCCAGCCGGTTCATAATCGGCATCGCTCATGGCTTGGCTAGCCACGGAACACATCCGTTACCGCTCCGATTCTTTTTTTGCGACCTTATCCCGCAAATAAACCGGCATGGCATGCTCGACATCCACAGCCAAACCCTGCTCGAAACCTCGCGCGCCTAACCGGGCAATCGCCCCGGCTCTGGGCAGCAGTTCGGCTTCATAGCGACTGACCTTACCGGCCAACCGGGCCATTAATTCCTGACTGTAAACGCCCCAACCCGAACCGACGCCTACGCCGGCCAAGTCGGGAAATTGAACCGCATCAGCCGGTGTCACGGCTTCATCGCCTATCAGTTCAGCATAGCCGCACGCATCGCGCCGGTAAACACCCCAAAAAATCTCATCCATCCTTGCATCCATGGCGACAAAGGCAACGCTATCATCATTGTGATCAAAAAAATCCTGGGCAATAGCCGCCAGAGTTGAAACGGGAACCACCCGCAAATCGGCGCCCAAGGCAATGCCCTGAATCACGCCGGTGGCGATGCGCACACCGGTAAACGAACCGGGGCCGCGGCTGAACGCCAGCGCATCAAGCTGCTGCGGCTTTAAGCCCGCCTCCGTCATTAATGAATCGATCATCGGCAAAATCAGCTTGGTGTGTTCCTTGGGCGCCAGCTCAAAGCGTTCTCTTATATCCCCATCAATAAACAGCGCTGCCGAGCAGGCTTCGGTCGATGTTTCTACTGCCAGTAATTTCATTGTTCGGTCTCTGCCTCAAAAAATGCCCGTACCTCTTCTATGTCGCGGGTGCGCTTCATGGCCGGAATGCTGTCTAAAAATATCTGGCCGTAAGACTTCTTTAACAAGCGCGGATCGCACACCATCAACACGCCCCGGTCTGTTTCATCCCGGATCAGGCGGCCTATGCCCTGCCTTAACGCTATTACGGCGGTGGGCAATTGGTACTCAAAAAACGAGTTCCGGCCCTGTTTGACCATCGCATCCAGCCGCGCCTTTAGCACCGGATCGCCGGGGGATGCGAAAGGCAGCTTGTCGATAATAACGCAGGATAAGGCTTCGCCCCTGACATCCACGCCTTCCCAGAAACTCGATGTGCCCAGCAATACGGCATTACCCAGTTCTTTAAACTGCTCAAGCAACAACGCTTTGGGTCGGCTACCCTGAATCAGCAACGGATAGTCTATTTTTTTCTCCAGCAATTCAGCCGCCTGTTTGAGCGCGCGATGGCTGGTAAACAGGAAAAACGCCCTGCCCTTGCTGGCCTCCAATACCGGCACGGCAAACTCGATAATGCGCGGGATGAATTCGGGATCATTGGGTTGCGGCAAACCTTTAGGGTGATAAAACAACGATTGATGGGCATAATCAAAAGGACTACCCCAGCTTTTACTGCCTGCATCGCTCAGCCCCAGATTATTGGCGAAATGATCAAACCTGTTCGCCACGCTTAAGGTCGCCGAGGTAAAAATCCACGCCGCCTGATGTTGCTGCATGAAAGAGCGGAACTCCGCGGCAATATCCAGCGGCGTCCGGCTCAGGGTAAAAGTGCTTTTATAGGTTTCATACCAGCGTATCCATTTGCCGCTGTTGTCTTCGAGAATAATCTTTAACTGCTGAACCAGCTCGTCAGCGCGCTTGAAACACGAGTCCAGGCCTTTGGTTTTAACCGACGCCAGCTCCAGCTGATCGGCCAGGCGCTGCAGCTGGTCTTTAACCGCAATCAAGCTCGCGGCTATTTTCGGATTGTTTTCGATGTCCAGCCAATCGCCCCGCCTGAGCTCGATGCCGAACGCCAGCCTCAAGTCTTTCACCTCATGTTCAAGGTCTTCACAGGCGGTGCGTAGCGCGGGCATGTCGGTGGCGTCCTTGAAATACTCCATCAACGCGTCTTTCGCCAGATCATTCAGCTGCTTGGCGCTCACGGTAATGCCCAAGAAATTGGATGCGGTATCGGCCAGTTGATGCGCCTCGTCGATAATCACCACCTCGGCATCGGGCAACAACTCACCGAAACCGCTGTCGCGTATCGACCAGTCCGCGCACAGCAAATGATGATTGACCACCAGAATCTCGGACTCCTGAGCCTTTTTCCGGGCCTTGACCAGAAAACAGTCGGCGTAATCCGGGCAATCCTGGCCCAAACAATTATCCAATGACGAAGTCGCCTGATACCAGACCGGATCAGCCTCCGCCACCTCGGACATTTCCGAGGTATCGCCTGTTTGGGTGCGTTTCGACCAGGATTTGATTCTTGCCAGGGCAACGGCGTCTTCCTTGCTGAAACCCAAGGTAGACGTCAGCGCGTTTTTCAGCCGGTAGGTGCATAGATAATTGCTGCGGCCTTTTAACAACGCGGCGATAAACGGCGTTTTCATCGCCTTGCGGATCACCGGCAAATCCTTGTTGAACAGCTGATCCTGAAGATTCTTGGTGCCGGTCGAAATGATAACTTTTTTGCCGGATAAAATGGCGGGCACCAGATAGGCAAAGGTCTTGCCGGTTCCGGTTCCGGCTTCCGCGATCAAATGCCGGTTTTCTTCAATGGCATGGGCAATCGCCTCAGCCATCTCAAGCTGCGCCGCCCGCGGCTGATACCCTGAGATTATCTTTGATAATGCACCATCACCGCCGAAGAATGATTCTAATTCTGTCACTTGAGAAATAATAAAAATGCCCATACGGGCAAACGTAGATAAATCTACACAAAGGGGAAGGTGTACGAAACAACCTGATTCTGTTTCAAATTATAACGCAATAAATTGCCTGTTTAACTGAAATACTGGAGTTTTATAATTGATCATAAGCGGTATTTGGCTTATTTTTCCGGGTTCAAACGGAGACGCTCGGCCAGATAATCCGGGCGGTGCATGGGGCCAATCAGCGCCAGACCGGCTATAAAACCGCCTGCATGCGCAAAAAATGCGACGCCGCCCGGCCCGCCTACAGGCAGCATGCCGCTGATCAACTGGATGAAGAACCAGAAACCGAGCATATACACAGCGGGGATTGCAGCCGTTGTAATAAAGAAACCTATCGGGATTAAAGTGTGGACATACGCCTTGGGATACAATCTGGCGTAAGCCCCCATCACCCCGCTGACAGCCCCGGATGCGCCAACCATAGGCGTGACGGCCGCCGGATCGGACAGGATTTGCGCGGCAGCGGCCGCTACGGCGCAAATCAAATAAAAGCCTATAAAGCGAAAAACGCCCATTACATCCTCGACATTGTCGCCGAAAATCCACAGGAACCAGAGATTGAAGATAAGATGAAACCAGCTGCCATGCAGAAAAGCATGCGTAATCAGGGTTGAGACACTGCCCCCGCCGTCAGTAATGCAGCC
Source organism: Methylobacter sp. (assembly GCA_041660285.1). GTDB lineage: Bacteria > Pseudomonadota > Gammaproteobacteria > Methylococcales > Methylomonadaceae > Methylobacter_A. Next base: position 3,057 of record JBAZWN010000029.1, on the reverse strand, counting down.
TACGCCTTCGGCCAGCGGTATAGTGGTGCCTGCCGGCACAACACCGAGCAAATCACCCGGAATCAGACTGTAAAGACAAAATGAATTGATCAGCGAATCAGCACTCCCGGCGCCTTCAATAAAAAGCCACACGGCTATATTAAGGCCGATAATGACGATAGTCGCTATCGGCGCGCGTACTGTCGGATTTTCATCTCTAATTGGAAACATAAAACCTTGCCTTAATAATTAGCCTCTTTGGGCTATTGTGCGGCAAATAAGAATGCCTGTCACTACCTTGCTCCGGATACAAACGGGGTTATAGTTGCAATAGATTGGAACTGGCGATAAAGTTCCGGTACTTATTTTCAGTACGGTTCAATGAATCCACCAAGAGGCATGCACATGAAAATCCATTTTTACTGGCCAGTTTTGTTAGCAGCGTTGTTTTGCATGCCGGCATCGGCGGCTGATCTTGACCGATCCGCCGTAGAGCAGCGCCTTGCCAAGGCGGGCAAGGATCACCCCGCCGACCTGCGCAGAAAGGATCTTACCGGAGTGGATTTATCCAGACTGGATTTTAAGAGCGCAGACCTGTGGGGCTCGGATTTGCGCAACGCCAACTTAAGCAACAGCGATTTATCCGGCCTGAACCTGGATTTGACGGTAATGTCGAAAATCAATCTTTCCGGCGCGAACCTGTCCAACACCAGCATTTTTGGCGTCCACATGGGCGGTGCGAATCTTAGCAACGCCAATCTGACCGGCAGCCGGTTTATTGCCAATCTCGACCGCTCCAACCTTAGCCACGCCAATCTGTCCCATGCCAACTGGGGCGTCGACATGAAAAATCAGCCTATGGGCTTGATGCGGGTTAGCTTGAATAATGTCAATTTATCCGGCGCCAACTTGACCGACGCCGACCTTAACCGGGCTTTAATGCGGCATGCCAATCTCAGTGACGCCATACTCAAAAACACGGTGCTGGCCGGAGCCGATCTTTCGGGCGCAGACCTGACCGGCGCCGATTTGTCAGGGGCGGATTTATCCGAAAGCAAGCTCATCGATGCTGACTTTACCGGCGCCAACTTGGCGGGCACCCGGTTTACCGGCATTAAGGACAAATCCAGCATCAAGGGCTTGAATGCCAGTAAAAACCTTACGTCCGCTATTTTTGATTGAAATAACTAAGCCTTAACCGAAAAACTTGCTGGCGTTCATCAGGGTTTTGTAAATCCCCCATGCCAGCGGAATAACGACCACCGTCCAGGCAATGCAAACCACCAACAAGCTGGTCGGCTTGCCATTTTCAGCGCCCTGCCCAGTTTCAGCGTCAGCTATCTTTTCGTGGGCAAGGCGCTTTTCTTCGGCCAGTTCGGCATCCGTCATAAACCATTTATCCGCCACCGGCCGGATCAGCAGGTTGCAAACCAGCCCGATCATCAGCATGCCCGCCAGGATAAGCATGGTCTGGTTATAAACCTGCGCATGAGGAATGCCCAGACTCATCTGATACTCACGCATGTAATTGACGATGACTGGCCCAAGGATTCCGGCTGTTGCCCAGGCCGTCAGCAAACGGCCATGAATAGCGCCGACCATTTGCGTGCCGAACAGATCAGCCAGATACGCGGGCACGGTAGAAAAACCGCCGCCGTACATGCTCAGGATGACGCACAACGCAGCCACAAATAACAGCTTATTACCCGCATCGGCACTACCGGGAACACTGATATACAACAGGCCGCCCAGCACGAAGAAAACAATATAAGTCATCTTGCGGCCCAGCAGGTCCGACAGGCTGGCCCAAAAAAACCGGCCGCCGATGTTAAACAAACTCAGTAAAGCGGTAAACCCTGCGGCAACCGCTGCGATGGCTGCAAGCTCCGTTTTATCAAGCTCGTCAAATGTCTTGGCAGCGCCTATCAACTGACCGCCAAAAACCTCCTGCAACATCGGCGATGACATGCCGATCACGCCTATGCCGGCGCTTACGTTCATGCACAACACGCCCCACAACAGCCAAAACTGCTTGATCTTGAATACGTTTTTCACATGGACGTGCCGCTGGGTAATCATCGCATTATTAATCTGTGCAGCCGGCGGAATCCAGCCCGCAGGCTGCCAGCCGGTCGCCGGCACACGGTAGCTCAAAGCGCCTGCCATCATGAACACGAAATAGATAATCGCCATCACGACAAATGTTTGCATAACGCCCACATCCATTGGCGTAGCAAAGTGCTTCATAAGCAGCGCCGCCAGTGGAGAACCGATCATAGCGCCGCCGCCAAACCCCATGATCGCCATGCCGGTAGCCATGCCGCGGCGATCCGGGAACCATTTGATCAAGGTGGAAACCGGCGAAATATAACCCAAGCCTAAGCCAATGCCGCCAATCACGCCGGAACCCAACAGCATCATCCAGAACTGATGCAAATAAACGCCTAAAGCCGAAAACAGCATGCCGCCGCACCAGCACACGGCACTCACCACAGCGGCTTTGCGCGGCCCGACATGCTCAAGCCAGCCGCCCCAAATGGCCGCTGAGGAGCCCAAGAATACAAAAAACAGGGTGTACATCCAGCCCAGCGTGGAAATTCTCCAGTCACAGCCGGTAACAAACAGTTCTTGAAAAAAGCCTACTTCAGACCCGCAGGAGATGCTTTCAGTAATGCCCAACGCTTTGGAAAGAGGCAGCCAGAAAACGGAAAAACCATAGGCCATGCCGATGCATAAATGAATCGCCAGCGCCGCAGGCGGCACCAGCCAGCGATTAAAACCGGCACCTGCAATAATGCGTTCCTTGTCTAAAAATCCTGTTGTGGTGTTTGTCATAGCGTCTCTTTATCGTGTGGGATCGCCCCGTAATTCCGGGATATGAATTAATCTTTTTATTATCGGGGATGCGGCTTGACCTGTAAAACTTAATTAATAATCAATGCAAAGCGATAACAGCAAATTTTGCTTTTTGTGCCCGAGACGCGGTAAGCTGCAATCCGTAGGGCGCAATAGCGGTAGCGTATTGCCCGTATGTTGACTTAACATGCAAGCCCTAACTCAATGCTCAAACAGGACTGA